>CAZDDV010000001.1:0-94862 GCA_964504275.1 uncultured Candidatus Saccharibacteria bacterium
TTATAAAGCGTCGCAAATCGTGGCTGGAATCCTTCTGGCAATTGTAGCAGCGGATAATTCTTGGCTTTTGCAGCGTCGGCGAGCTTTCCGCCAGCACTAATCACGGCAATTTGCGCACCAGCCGTCTCGGCATTTTGCAAAGCTTCCAGCGTTTCCTCAGTATTACCAGAGTAACTCGATGCAATAAATAACGTGTTCGGGCCAACGTAGGCAGGAATAGCGTAATTTCGCACAATCTCAAACGGCACGTCGTATCCGGGCCATGTTGTGCTTAAATGCGCCGCCAGTGCCGATCCGCCCATGCCAGCGAACACAATGTTTTCGATTTTTTGAGTATGATCTGGCTGCCAGTTCAGCTCAAACTGATATGACAACTGTTGGTCTTGCTTCCCAGCAATTCCCAGTGCATCCTGCGCGTCTTTTTCGTGAATAAATTTTAGATCATCGAGCATAAACTCCCCCAAATTAGAGTGTGTTGATGCTTGTATTATAGATGACTATCGGCGAGATTTCACGCGTGGAACAATTTCGTACGCCAAACCACTTGCCAACATAACGCCCGCGGCAACCGCAAAAACTTCGCCCGGACCAGTGTCAGGAGTTGATTCTGGAGCAGTTGATCGACGTGGTGTTTTGGTTGTTGTTTCGTTTTCAGTTCGAGTTGAGCTCGTTCCGCTTCGAGATTGTTGGTCTGATTCTTCACTACCGGGAAGTGTTGTTGGAGCTGGATCAGGGGTCGGAGTTGAAGCTGGCTGTTGTACAGGAGTTTGTTCTTGCGTGGTTTCTGGCTGAGAATCATTGTCGGCAAACTTGTTCCAGACAAATCGGCCGCCGTAATACAAGATTGCCGCGACTAAAAGCGTAATAATAACAGTGGCAATACCAAGCAATACCGCGACGCTTTTGCGACCACGACGTGTTGATTCATAGTATTCTTGCACCTCTGGCGGCAGATCAGGATCTACCTCCGTGTTCGTGCGTTGCCAAAACTTCCAATTGATCATATCCCAAGTATACGACAATTTCGCTTTATTATCAACAACTGTAACTGGTAGTGCTTGCGTTTGCTTACAACAAAATTATTTTGAGCAAATTAGCGAGTTTGGTTTGGCGAATTTTTAACGGCGCGCTCAACAGCAAAAGATACGAGCGCAACTGGATCAAGCGGAATTTTGGTTACGCGCCCACCAATTGTTAGTACAACTTCTTGTTCGGTTTTTACTGCGCTGGTTGCGGCCAAGACAATTTCCTCGGCCTTTTTGCCTGCAGCACGCACAGACTCGTGATCATACGTGATCGGATTTGGCACCAGATAATTATACATATACCCGTTTACTGCAACCGCAACTTTTCCTTGTGCGTCAATATTTATAGTTGGTCGTATGACATCAAGGACATTGGTTGTGCCAGGTTTCACGAGTGGCGCCAAGCTGACGCGCGTCATTTTTACGGACGGAATAAACGCGATGGTGTCATCAATAGATCGCTGCGTTGTACTAGAGTTATATGTAACGAATAGCTGCCTGGTGCGGTGAAAGTCACTCGGGGTCATCAAAGTAATCTCTGAGTTTTTATTCCCGACATATCTTGATTTCAGCACGTCTTCTTTGGTGACTGGCTGCCAGGCAATTTGCAACGTGTCGCTTTTTGTATCAAGCGAAAACCCAATCATTTGTTGGCCAGATTCATCGAACAAAAATATCTGATTTCTGCTCATACCTTTGGATGTTGCGTACAAGGCACTACCGTCATCCAAATATACCATTTTGTGTGCGGGCAAACCTTTTTCGTCAATATCGCCAAAGTTAAATCCGCTGCCGGCCAATATTGCTTCTAGCTTCCTGAACGGTTGCAAGCGTGTTTTGTGCTCAGCTACAGCTTCTGGATTAGGTTTTGTAAGTGCGTTAAATGGCACTTCTTTAAAGTCACCTTGTTCGTCTTGACGTTCAAGTCGCATATTGCTAACTTTTGGTAAACGAAATTCACCCAATTCTGTCGTAAAACCAGGACAATTACCGACGCTAATGCTGCCCATAATCGTACTACTGCTATTCATCGTAAAGTGACTGCCGTACAGACTTGCCCCTTCTTCCGGCATATCTTCTGGGAAAAACTCGCCTCTCAAACCAACTTGTGGTTTTGGAATATCAATCGCCTCTGCACCAAACTCCAGCCCTTCATTATCAAATCCAGTAACGTCCATTACTGTTTCTTTTGGCTCACCATTAGGATCATTGTAATGCGTAAGGATAACGCGGTCGCCAGTTTGCATTAACGAAGTTGGCAGCGAAGGAAACTCGCCGCGCGACTCTAGCGTTTTTACGATATCTATACCAATGTCTCCGGAAGGACCTATTAGTTGATGCAACCCAGGTGGCAAAACCTGTTATTCGAGCTCCCAATCTTGGAAATCATCGCCATGACCACTTGGGTCGGGGCCTGGATCAGAATATGCATCATTTGACATGAACATATTATAGCAAATTTATACGGTTTTGTCTACAAGATTATGTTTATGCTTACTCCGGGAAAGTGTCGCCTACATGCCCATCATGCCGCCGGGCATTCCACCGCCGCCCATGGCTGCTGCGGATTCTTCTTTTGGAACTTCTACCACGAGTGCGCCCATTGTCATGCCGGTGCCGGCGATTGAGGCCGCACTTTGCACCGCTTCGCGCGTCACGCGAACTGGGTCAATAATTCCTTTGGCTTTCATATCAACCAATTTACCGCTGTTAACGTCGATTCCTTGGCCTGGTTTTGCGTCGCGAATTTTTGGCAACCATTCGTCTGGGTTATAGCCAGAGTTGCGCATCAATTCGTAAAACGGCTGTAGTAACGAGGTTTTAAGCAGTTGTTTGCCTTCGACTAATTCATCTGCCGAGTCAATCTTGATTGCATCGCTTAGATTTACCAGCGTAACGCCGCCGCCAGGCACGATTCCTTCGTCTAATGCTGCTTTGACTGCAGCTACAGCGTCGTCAACACGGAATTTCTTTTCTTCGATTTCAGTTTCTGTTGCGCCACCAACTTTAATGACGGCAACTTTGCCTTCTAATGCTGCGCGGCGTTGGTTCAAACTATCTTTGTCGTAATCAGAATTTGCGGCTTCGGCTTGCGCTGTAATCTGCGTAATCCGGCCTTTGACTTGGCTGTTTTTGCCGGCGCCTTCGATAATCGTGGTTTCGTCTTTAGTAACAATGACTTTTCGAGCCGTGCCAATTGCGGCAGCTTCGACGTCTTCGAAGTTCATGCCTTGTTCGTCGCTAATGACTTTTCCGCCAGTTAGCGTGGCGATATCCTGCAAAACTTCTTTGCGATTATCACCAAATGACGGCGCTTTTACCGCAACAACATTTAGTACACCTTTGAGTTTGTTCAAGATGAGTGTGCCGAGTACATCGCCCTCAATGTCTTCAGCAATCAAAATCAAATCTTTTTTGCCGGCCTGCGCCATTGATTCCAACACCGGTAGAATTTCTTGCATGGTACTGATTTTTTTATCAGTAATGATGATCGATGGTTTGCTAATCACGGCTTCCATGCGCGTGCTATCAGTCACCATAAATGGGCTGACAAAACCGCGGTCGAACGTAAAACCTTCTACAACTTCGCTTTCTAGCGCTAAACTTTGACCTTCTTCGACAGTTACGACGCCGTCTTTGCCAATTTTATCGATAACGTCAGCGATTAAATCGCCAATTTCACTGTCGCCAGCCGAGATTGTGGCGACTTCGGCCACGCGTTTTTTGTTGGCTTTGATGTCCTCGCTCATTTTGCCAAGTTTTTTGATTACATCACTGGCGGCCTGCTCTAAACCTTTTCGCAACAACATTGGGTTGTGTCCTGCGGCGATCAGTTTGTTGGCTTCGTTCAAAATGTGATAGGTCAAAACCGTGACAGTAGTTGTGCCGTCTCCAGCAACGTCGTTCATCTTGTTAGCAGCTTGTTTGATAAGCTCGGCACCGACTTTTTGGCCTAAGGTTTCGTCGTCTTTGTCTTCGATTTCTACGCCTTTGGCCACTGTTACACCATCGTGGGTAACCGTTGGATTGCCGTAACTTTTGTCGATAATAACGTTGCGACCTTTTGGCCCCATTGTGGTTTTAACGGCGTTGTATAAAATCTCGGCTCCTGCCAGAACTCGCGCTCGTGCATCTTGATCATAAAAAACTTTTTTAGCCATATATTTCGTTCCTTTCGTCTCTTCCAATTTCTAAATTTTAATCTCTAAATACTAAACAAAAACCAAACTCCTCCATTTGAATATTGAAATTTCTGATTTCGAATTTGTTTAGTATTTCGTGCTTCATATTTCGTATTTACATTCCGTTATTTGACGGTTGCGATTATGTTTTGTTTGAATACTAAAATGTACTCTTCTTTGCCAACTTTTACAGTGGTGGCTTCGTACTCGTTTTTATAAATTACCCGTTCACCCACTTTGATGTTGCTGACGTTATCGCCAACAGCTACGACTTTGGCGGTTTTAGGTTTTTCCTGCGCGCCATTTGGCAAATAAATGCCGCTGGCGGTTTTTGCGACGGCCTCTTCGGCCTGCACGACCACGTAGTCTGGCATCGGATTTACTGGTGTTGCCATGTTTGATTCCTCCTCAAAGATTACTTTCGTTTGCGTACAGGTATTCTACAAAAGTAAATTAGCACTCGTCAAGTTAGAGTGCTAATTGCTTATGGTTATTTGTTTACGTTTGAGTAACGACAGTTTGCTGGCGAAGCACGGCGGCCGAAGCAAGCATGGCGCGCGCGTCGGGCTTTACTTCTTTGGTAAAGAAAACAATCCATTCGTCGTCTACATCGTATTCGTGGCCGAGGCCTTTAGATCGATACCACGACAGTGCGGGGTTATCTTTGCGCACGCGCCAATGCAGGCCTTCTGGGTGCGATTCCTGTATTTTGCTAACCAGCTCATCGCCTACACCGTGTCCACGCTCAGCGCTGCTCACCACTAACTTGTCCAAATATGCTGGCTGGCCTTCCTCGCCCGGGATAACAACCGCGATGCCATTATAACCGCGCTCGGTAATGTAAAATTCGGCGTCATCGGGCAACTCATCAAAATAAGTGTCGACTAGTTTTTTGTTGAATGATGTTTCGATCAATTCGCGGACTTTTTGCTGATCAATCGCATCCTTGGATTGCAATCGCGTAATGGCATCACCGTGTCTTAGCAGCGTTCCGGCGCCTTGATGTGTGAATAATTCTGGCAGTAGGCTACTCGGCTTCGCAATGACCACCGACGAATCTTGGGGCAAATGTTCTAAAACCGCCAGATTCTCACGAACTTTTGGAATCATTCCGTCGGTAATTACGCCGTCTGCGATCATTTTTTCGGCGACCTGCGTATCGTTTATAACGCTGACCACTTGTTTGTTCCGATCCAACACGCCAGGCACATCTGATAACGCAATATAGCGGTGCGGCTTTCGATCAATCGTGAGTGCAGCGGCGGCAGTATCTCCGTTAACATTCAGGGCGTTTCTCTGGGTGTCTTCGCCAATACAACTTACAATTGGCACGGATTTTGCGGCAATTGCTTCGTCGATTTGTTTGTTGTTAATTTTTGACACTTCGCCAACATGACCAAGTACGCCATCGTCTTTGACTGTGGCCCCAAAAACGCCTGTTTTGATGCCGGTTGCGTTAACGCCACGAGCCGATAATGCCGCCACAAGCGTGTCGTTAACATCACCCAAACCGCGCTGTACGCTTTGCAGTGTTGCGTCGTCGGTGATTCGAATCCCATCTTTACGATTCTCAGGAATACCGCGCGCTTTCAAGTCTGCGTTAATCTGCGGACCGCCGCCGTGGACAACCACCGGGTACAAGCCTAGTTTTGCCAACACCGCAATGTCGCCAGCCAGCTGATCAAGGTCTTGCTCGACGGTGGCGCCGCCCACTTTTATAACCGCAAACTTTTCGGGCGGAATTCCATGCAATTGCTCGTTATAATAATCAAACTCCAGCCCAATTGTCAGGCGCATAACTTCGCTTACACCCAGCTCGTTTGGCACTCCTTCAGAAACACTCATGATTGTATGATGTCAATGTCTCGTAGTTTTGTAAATAGAAACTCGACGCCAAGAGTTTCAATCTGTTATTAAGTTGCGGACTGATTACTAGTTTTCTGGCAAAAATTACAGCCAGTATCTCCAAATTAATAAAGTTTACCTTTAGTGAGCACCTTTGTAGCCTTCCGTCATTATGCCCAATACCTTCGCCTGGTTCTTGTGACTAAACAGGCCAGCGAGCAAAAATACTCGCTCACCATTATTATTGGTCTCGAGCACGACGGCTCGATAGTTATCACCGGATAGACGCTCTTTGCGCACTATATATGCCGAGGTAAAATCTTTTTCCGTTCGAGAGTTATTTGAGTAATTGCCGTCAACCAGCATTGCGGAACGCTGCTGAACGTGTTTTGTCATTGCCTATGGCTTATCTTGGTTCTGAGGAAAATACTTTCTTGTTTGTCGATTAAGCGGGGTTATGTCTCCCCAAAGAAACGGCTTTCCGCTAGGTGAACGAAGCTCTACCAGCGAAACTCGCTCTTCCTTTGGTATCCAACTAACCTGCTCTGGTCCAATCTGTATTGAGCGCGCTTCTTGCTGCTTACTCTCTAGGCTTTTGACGCTATCTAGACCTAGTGTCTGAGCAGCGGCGATACTGGCTTCGGCTTGTGCAAGATACATATCCTTCTCTTTTTGTTCTGATTCTTGCACAAGGTTTGTTTCAATCACCGGTCCGACTGCTGCTTTTCCGGCTTCTTCGGCCATCAACATTTCAAGTACCGCACGGTCTTATGCGCTCATTGTTGCGGCTTCTTGCTGTAATTGATCAAGATAGCTGACTGGGTTTGGGGTTGGTAATGTTTGTGGTTCAGGCATTTTTTTGTAGGTTTTTTATTTTAGATTTGTAACCGTAATATTAGCATAAGTTTTATGATTTGTAAACTATATTTGTTGCTATGACAATCGATCAGCAGAAAAATCAATGCCCTGCTCGGCTTCAAAGTTTCGCAAAAACTCACGCTGCAGTTTTAAGCTCTTTGCACTAACGGCAAAATCTTTTATCTGCTCAATTGTTTCGTTTCTATCCGGCGGAAACTCTTCGGCGAGCATAAGATGAATGCTGATTTCAGCATCAACGCGCCGAAGAATACTACGCACGAATGGAGTGTTTAGATCACCAGTCTCTGGAGAAAACTCAGTCATAAAATTTATTATACAATTTTAATCTGCAGATATCAACGTCAGCGGTTTTTGAGGGCGCGGCGGGTTGTGGCGACTTCGTCCCATTTTATTTCTGTGACGCGGTCGGGGTTGTGATCGTCTTGTTGTAGGTGGCGGAGTTCGGCGGCGCGTGGGCCGTTTCGCAAAATGTCTTTTTCGTGACCTTTGCCCAAAAGCAGCACCGTATCGCCTTTTTTGGCTCGATTAACAGCGGTCATAATTGCTTCTTCGCGGTCATGAACCATGAATACATTTTTGTTTAATACTTTGCCAGACGACTCTGCGCCTTTTAGGATATCCTGCATGATTTGCTGACCGTCCATGTCGCGGTCGTCTTCTTCGGTGATGATTACCTCGTCGGCGTATTTGCCGGCTAACTGCCCTTGAGTGGCGCGCTTGGCTTCGTCGCGGCGCCCGGCCGAGCCAAATAGTACAATCAACTTGCCTTCTACCACTGGCTTGATATCTTTAAACAACTTCTCGAAACTGTCCGGCGTATGCGCGTAATCAACAATCACGTCAAAATCCTGACCTTCATCGACGTGCATCATGCGGCCCTCTACCCCATCGAGCGCTTCGATTCCATCCTGAATTTGCTGAACACTCAAGCCCAAAGCGCGCCCGACGCCAACCGCCGCCAGCGAGTTATACACGTTAAACGTGCCGGGCAAACGGCAATGAACGTGATATTCGTCCTCATCAATCCGCACAATGTAACGGCTGCCGGCTGGTGTTAGGCGCACGCTACGCGCCCTTAGATCGCCGTCTTTTGTGCCGTACGTGACGTGATTAACAGAGTCGGCTACAAAATACTTAGCGTTTTCGTCATCAGCGTTAATAATTCCTGTTCGCAACCCTTTGTCGTTGGCGGCGCACATTTGGAACATCATGCGTTTAGCGTCGCGATATTTTGCAAACGTTCCGTGATAATCCAAATGTTCGTGCGTCAAGTTAGTCATAACAGCGACAGAATACGGCACGCCCCACACCCGGTGTTGCGCCAGCGCGTGGCTCGTTGTCTCCAACACCAGCCATTCCATTCCCTGCGCTTTCATTTCTTTGATGCGTTTCATCAGTTGCGGCACCGAAACGCTGGTCATGTGCGCCGTTTGCGGTTTGATTTTGTCGCCAACGCCGTAGGCAACTGTGGTCATCAGGCCAACTTTGTAGCCAGCCTCGTGTAGCATACGATGAATAATAAAACTGGTTGTTGTTTTGCCGTTCGTACCAGTAACACCGATAACTTTGATGCCCTTGATCGGAAACCCGTTAATTGCGTTCAGCAAAACTGCTTCGCCCAAATGCCCCAACTGCTCAATCTTCTTGAACGCTTTTGTCGGAATAAATTTTTTTACAACTCCTCGAACACCCATATGCGCATAGTATACTAGTTTTGATGAAGATTTTGGGAATTGAAACGAGTTGTGACGAAACTGCTGTGGCGGTTGTTGAGGATGGCAAAAAGTTGCTCAGCAATATTGTGGCGAGTTCGATGGATTTGCACACCAAATACGGCGGCGTGGTGCCAGAAATCGCCGCGCGCTCCCATATCGAGGCGATTAATCCAGCGATTGAACAAGCACTAACAGAGGCAAACTGCGCCTGGGATGATATCGACGGAATAGCCGTGACATATGGTGCAGGACTTGGCGGTTCTCTGTTGGTTGGCGTTTTAGCAGCTCGCACGCTGGCAATTATTCATAAAAAACCGCTCTATGCTTGCAATCATGTCGAGGGGCACGTCTACGCCAATTTCATCACCGAAATTGGCGCAAATTCCAAATTACAAAAAACAAATTACAAAATGCCGGCGCAAGCACCGGAATTTCCTCTGTTGGCGCTGATTGTTAGCGGTGGTCATACTCAGTTAGTTTTATTTAACGACCACTTTGATTACGAAATTTTGGGGCGCACACATGATGATGCCATTGGTGAGGCGTTCGACAAAGTCGCTAAAATCCTCGGACTCCCCTACCCCGGCGGCCCCAGCGTCAGCAAAAAAGCATTGGACGGAAACCCCCACGCATTTGATTTTCCCAAGGCTCGAGTGCCTGGCAAGTATGATTTTAGCTTCTCTGGACCAAAGACGGCCGTCCTGCGCGCCGCGCAAGCCGCAATTGGCAAAGATTACACCTTCCCTTCTTTCAAGCTAGCCGAGCGCCTCTCTGAGCCCCAGAAGGCCGACATTGCCGCCAGCTTCCAACGTGTCGCTATCGAAACAGTGGTCGATAAGACAGTCAAAGCTTTTGAAGAATTTCAACCAAAATCAGTCGTCATTGCTGGTGGTGTGGCTGCTAGTCCGGAACTCAGACGCCAATTAACAGAGAGGATTCCGATCGCCGTTCAATACCCCGACCTAAAACTCTGCACAGACAACGGCGCCATGATCGCCACACTCGGCTGCTACAAAATGCAAAAGGACCAGCCAACGGCCGATCCTCTTACCTTGGATATCACTCCAAATTTATCAATGTAACTTAGCCCATTGGCGCTTGTGGAGCTATTGGAACCTGTGGCGCTTGTGGCCGCTGCCCTATCGTACTTCGCAGGTTTGAAGCTTGTTGCGCTGCTTTCGCTGTTGGAACTGGCACTGCATATGGATTTTTTTGTTCAGCAAGCGCTTCCTCGGTTGGCAAAGCTCCATCACCAGGTTGACTCAAAGCAGATGCGCCTTCGTACCCCCCAGCTAATTCTGGCGCTTGTTCTTTAGCAACAACTGCATCCGGTTTATGCCAATATTCGCTTATTTGTGGTGCGCTGGCATCTACTGGTAGTTCAGATAAACTCTCTTCGACGGCTGTCGACCTTGGCATAGCAAATGGACTGCCTTCTGCACGCATTGGGTTTGTTTGTGTTGGTTGTTCTTGTTCTAGTCCTGGCATTTTTTTGATTCCTTTTTGTCTTTTTGCTAGTTATTTATTGATGTTTGTATATTAGCACGGAAGGGGATTTTTGTCAATCCCTCACCTGCGGTTGGCTCTTCTCAATCTGATTGCAGAGTGCTCCGCTCTGCGCAGGCTAAGAACGGGTATTGATTATGCTTATGCTCTCTGTTATTCTAATGGGGCAAAAACAAAAACGTGTAAGACATTACGGCTTCAAAACCGTACGCACTTTGGAAACAAAATATTGGTGATGGGATATTGAATTACTAGGCTGGGAAGGGTAGGTATTGCTGCTTTTGTGCCTTTTTCACGTGAAACCCAACATACTCGAATTTCATGCTCGCAAATCACGATTGAAAATTTAAATAGCCCTCTCAATGGAAAGGGCTATTTTTTGTATATGTTCGTCTAGGAAATCGCCATAACACTACGGTCGTGAAGTGCTACCCCAATAGTTTTGTAACCTGTTGCTTCGCGGCAGTGTCGCTAGCCGCAACCTGCTCCATAGTGATCTCTGAAAGCGCGTCAGTGTCCTGACAAGACGTTGAGGTGTGTTCCCATTCGCCGCCTAAAGGAATAGGACTACCTGTGCGTGAATCACGCGGTTGTACGTAGCGCAAAACCTCTGTCGTCCAAACATCTTCCATAGAACGAGCTTGATCACCAACATAGCAGTCTGGCGCATTGGAAGAATTATCCGGACCAATAATATTCACGCGTATGTCGCCATCTGTAAGATGATTATCATCCTGCCACTTAGTGACTTCGAGTAGGCGAATGCCGGCATCAATATCAACGTGACCACTAGCGTCAACAAATACTTGAGCATTTAAAATGATGCCGTTGTCGCCTGCAGTAAACATATTTGTAAGTAGGCCCCAGCTCGCAACACCTTCAGAGCCAATTTCGCGCGGGCTCCGCGGCCCAGCACTATCATTACCGAATGGCATGAAGTACAAGCCAAACTTCTTCGGATCTTATTTATGCGTTTCCAGCAACGCTTCAGTTTGTGCACGCAAAAATGTTTGCACATCGTTTGCGCGTTCCGGGGAAGCAATGTGACCACGCACTTCTGCAGTTTTTGATTCGGCGACCGTAATTGCAGCGTAATGATTACGACCGTCATCGCCACCACCAACACATCCGGCGCCAACGAGGGAAGCGGTAGCCATGCTCGTAGCAAGGGCTGCGCGACGAATAACTGATCTGTTTCTGTTATGTAAAACTTCGCTCATAATAAATTCTCCTAATTTGTTTAAATTATAACGCTTTTCATTGTCTATGTCAAGTTGAAACAGGGGTAGTTTAATGATATGCTGATGCGTAATGAAACTAAGTAAAGTCTACGAACCAGGCGAGTACGAAAACGACATTTATAAACTCTGGGAGAAAGCTCAGGCCTTTAAGCCCAAGAACAGAGGCAGCGACGATAGTTTTAGTATTGTTATCCCGCCACCGAACGCCAATGGTGATTTACATCTTGGCCACGGATTGACGCTTGCGCTTGAAGATATTGCCGTGCGTTATCACCGCATGAAAGGCGAGGCCGCACTCCTGTTGCCAGGCGCCGATCATGCTGGATTTGAAACACAAGTTGTCTACGAGAAGCAGCTGGCTAAAGCAGGGAAGAGCCGGTTCGATTTCACCCGCGAAGAACTCTACGCTCAGATTTGGGATTTTGTCGCCCAAAACAAAGAAAATTACGAATCGCAGTTCCGGCGGCTCGGCGCTAGTTTAGACTGGAGCCGCTACACTTATACGCTAGACAAAAAAATTATTGATACCGCAAATACTACATTCAAAAAAATGTGGGACGACGGCCTTGTTTACAGGGGCGAGCGACTCGTAAACTTTTGTACTTTTCACGGCACAGGATTCGCTGATATTGAAGTAGCGTACAAAGAGGAAAAAGGGAAGTTGTGGCACATCAAATATCCGCTAACTGATGGTTCCGGCCATATCGAAGTGGCCACCACACGACCAGAAACAATGCTGGGCGATACCGCCGTTGCAGTTCATCCAAAAGACCCACGATACAAAAAATTTGTTGGCAAAACCATAAAATTACCCCTGACAAACCGTGAAATTCCAATTTTGGCAGACGACATGGTTGACCGTGAATTCGGTACCGGCGCCGTAAAAATCACGCCAGCTCACGACCCAAATGACTTCGAAGTTGCCACGCGCCACGATCTGCCAATGATCAGCGTTATCGACCTGACCGGCAAAATGACTCACGACGTTCCCGCTGCCTACCGCGGGCTGCTCAGCAAAGATGCTCGCAAACAAATCGTACAAGACCTAGAACACCAGGGGCTTCTCGTTAAGACAGAGGACCACCCGCACTCTGTTGGCCACTGTTATAAATGCGGCACCATCATCGAGCCGCTACTGCGCGAACAATGGTTTATCGATATGCAAAAACTAGCAAAACCAGCCGTCGAAGCGCTCAAAGCTAAAAAAATCGAATTTTACCCAAGCAATAAACGTGATCAACTGATCCGTTATTTGCAAGGTTTGCGCGATTGGAACATTAGCCGGCAAATTGCGTGGGGCATTCCAATTCCGGCATATCAAAACGTCGATGATCCTGATGATTGGATTTTTGATACTAGCACCGAAAAAGAATTTATAGAAAAAAATGGCCATACATATCACCGCGACCCGGATGTTTTTGACACCTGGTTTAGCAGTGGACAATGGCCCTACGCGACGCTCGATTTCCCGGGCGGCAAAGATTTTGACAAGTTTTACCCTTTGAGTTTGATGGAAACTGGTGCTGATATTTTGTTCCCGTGGGTTTCACGAATGATCATGCTTGGCTTGTATGTAACAGGGGAAATTCCGTTCAAACAAGTCTATTTGCATGGCATGATTCAAGACGAACACGGCGCCAAAATGAGCAAAAGCAAAGGCAATGTCGTAAACCCGATGGAAAAAATCGACCAGTTTGGATCGGACGCCTTCCGAATGGGAATTATCTCGACCGAAGCCGCCGGAAACAATCGACCATACGACGAAAGTAAACTAATTGGAGCGCGCAATTTTGCCAACAAACTGTGGAATGTCGCGCGGTTTGTCGAACAAACCATAGACGAAACGCCAGCAGAAAACATTACGATCGAAGCCACCAATCCTGAAGATCATTGGATGTTGAGTAAATTACAACAATCAATCGACAAGGTAACTGCTGATCTTGAAAACTATCGCTTCGCCGAAGCCTACGAAACCGTCTACCACACGTTGTGGAGCGATTTTGCCGACTGGTATATCGAGGCCGGCAAATCGCGCAAAAACACGGCGCTGATGCTATATATGCTCGAGGTTATTTTAAAACTTACGCATCCGTTTGCGCCGTTTGTAACAGAGGCGATTTGGCAAACACTCCACGAGGCAACTGATACAAGCGACGATAGCCTACTGATTACCGCATCGTGGCCAAAAGCAGACGACCTGCCAAAGTTTGATAAAAAACTAGCCGCCGGATGCAACCAGATTTTCGAATTAACGGGGGAAATCCGCTACGTTTCTACAAACTTAAAACTTTCCAAGCCACGAGTGTTGATAGGCGACGAACCATTCATACTTACTCACAAAGATTTGCTGCAAAGATTAGCGAAAACAGGTGATATTGTCGAAAGTGACGGCACGGATGGCCTAAAACTAACTGGTACGCGCATTGGTGCGCGACTCGAGGTAACCCCCGAACAGTTGCAGGCGTTCGAATCCGAGCTCAAGAAAAAACTGCATAACGTTGCTGATCAAATAAAAAACCTCGAAACTCGGCTAAAAAACAAAAGCTACGTGCAAAACGCACCAGAAAAACTGGTTGCCGAAACCCACCAACAACTAACTGACGCGCAAGAAGCACACGCCAAAACTACTGCCGAGCTTAAACGCTTTAGTCGGTAATATTATTCAGAAAATTCGAGGGCGGAGCGGACTTTTTCTACTGATTCGCTCGGACGGAAATCGTCAAACCACAGTACGTGCCAGCCCATTTTTTCTGCGGCCATAACATTAGTACGCGAATCATCAACCAGCAAAATTTCCTCTGGATTTACTCCAGTCATTTGTTCAGCTACTTCGTAAATTTTTTCTTCGGGTTTGATTGCGCCAACTTCGGACGAATCCACAATTGCAGCATATGGCACATCTGGCAATAGGTGACGTTGCATCATTTGTTTGATCATACCGGGCATAATGTTGCTCATGAGGCCAACATTATAATGTTCAGCTGCCCAGATGACGAGTTCGTGCATTTCGGCAATTGGGTCGATTTCATCCAAGTAATGGCCGCCCCAGTCGACAGATTTTACACCTAGTTTATCGGCTAGTGCTGCGTTGAATTCGTCCATCGTCATCTCGCCGCGGCAAACCGCATCGTTGTAATGCCAAAAAGCAGTTTCGATTTTGTCTGGGCTAGCGCCGGTTTCTTCGGCCACGCGGGTAAATGCTCGGTGAAAAAACCGCACCAGACAGCCGTTAATATCAAAAAATACAAATTTTACGCCGTTGCGCGAGGTTTTCTTTTGAACGCTCACAATTCCCGGCACTGTTCGCCCCAATAAACCATCGAGCGTGACGCCAATGACGTCAGCAATACTTTGAATCGTAAAAATCGACGGCGATTTAATTGCGCCGCGTTCAATTTTGGCCAGTGTTGAGTAGCTCAAACCAGCTTTTTGACAGAGTTGCTGCTGCGTTAAACCAGCTGCTTGTCGTGCCGACTGCAACTGTTTGCCTAGAACTTTTTCCAGGGCTTTTTCGGATTTATTTTCAAGGACAACTTCCTTGCCCACCTCATCACTCATATGCCATATAATACCAATGAAAGCGCCGAAAGGGAAGTAAAACTAGCATTAAACGGCTATATTTTGCTAATCTGGTAAAATCATGCTTAAAATGAGCCAAAAAAGAACAAAAATCGCGGCGCCGCTGAGGCCAGCTGAGATCAACGCAGTTTTAGTATTTCCACCGGTAGTCTGGTAAAACTTGTTATAAATCCAGGCGCTACAACCGAGGGCAAAAAGAAAGGCGATAACGTTTTGTGACATAGTTGTATTCTAGCTTATCCGCAGTTTTTCGGCTAATGCCGCGAGCGCTGTGTGATCAGGCTCAGCACTCATGTTCGGCGCCGCACGGAATTCATCACCGGAGTTGATAGGGAAGACCTTAACATGGGTATGAGCAACCTCCAGGCCTTCGATCATCACGCTGATTCGTGCTTTGTCCGGGAAGACTTCGCGGAGTTTGCGCGCTACTTTGCGCACGGTGCTCATAAGTGCTTGATAATCTTCATCTGACAAATCCCACGCCATTTCGACTTCGGCTTTAGTCACTACTAAAACATGGCCGGGCTGAATCGGGTGAATATCCATAAACGCAAACGTTTTGTCGTCCTCGTACACCTTGTGACAGGGAATCTCGCCGTTAATTATCTTCGTAAAAATCGATTCGCTCATAATCTACATCATAGCAAATTTTAGCTGACCGCGAGCCGTTCCTCTGGTGTGAGTCGCCACGGCGCTTGGGTGCGAGTGACGGTTTCTAGCGAACCTTCCTCACCAAGCACGCGGGCGAACGAGCCAATCACCACGGCGCATGCGTCAATTAGCTCGCCAGATTCAGCAACTTGCGGTAGTTCATCGACAATTCCGGCAAGAGCAGCGTGTATACCAGCACGGCTTTCTTTGGCGATGTGCGAAGTGTACTGTATTTGCTCGTAACTGCTTGTTCGGGCAATGTCTTCAGCGTGCACGACCAGGTCTAGCACTCTTGCGCCGATATCACCAGTGTCGCCCACAAGCATCATGCGGCCGCAAATTGAGTTTTGCTGCCTTATCCCGAGTGCCTCTGTTGTTCGACGAAGCGCCAAGCCGTAAGACACCGAATCCATCAACAGTACGTTCGCACTCGGTGGTATGTCAGCGAGCACTTCGCCGTCCTGGCCGTAGTTTATGTAAATAGTTTCTACAGATCTTCGGCCCATGAAAACCTCGTATCAATTGGCTCAATTTGGTAATGCGGCAATACGTAGCCGCCTTCGCACAGCGAACGACGCGGTCGGGGGCTGCGCGAATCAGTGACTGTCACAAGCCGCGACATCAGCTGATTCGGCGCTGGATTTGGCTCGTCAACAAACGCAATGTCCATGAGTAGATCCATCATTGTCACTCGATGGCTGTCTTGTAGCGGTGGGTAAATTTCGAGTTGCTCCGCAGGCTGTCTATCCGACATTTCATGTTCGAGTATTCTTGTCGTATAGCCGTTTTCCTGCAAAAACGCTTCGACCCCTGGATGCTGTTCTAGGCCGCTCGCGCTGCCGCTGAACTCAAGAATATTCGAGTCTGGGCCACGTCCGTTTCGTATATTCACAATTGCTTCTTGCACACGAGTTCCTTTCTTATGTATCAAAGTTTTACTAGCGTACGTCGATGAGTGCACAATAACAATACATTTTGGCAACAATTTTATGACACTTTTTACACTGTTAGTGGTAGAGTTACGCTATGAACAAAGACATTACTACTGTTCTGGCGACTCTTGGCTTATCAACGCACGCCGCCAAAACATACGTAGCATTATTAGAATTAGAAGCAGTTTCGATTCGTAAGGTTGCCAGCTCAACGGGCATTAACCGCGGCACGACGTACGATGCGATCAAAGAACTCGTAGCCGCCGGATTGGCCAGTAGCAAACGAATTGGCGAACGCGAGCATTACTCGGCTGAGCCAGCAGAAAAGATTTATGATCTTATTCGTGATCGGCGTAAAGAATTGATGGAAAGCATGGAGTCAGCACAAAAATTAGTACCCGAACTGATGGCTTCCAACGTGCGGCCGCAAGGAAAACCGCTGGTAAGATACTACGAAGATGACGAAGGAATAGTAACAATCCTCAAAGACGTACTGCAAACTTGTCGCAGTCTCGATGATCCCAACTATATTGCCTATTCTTCGAAACCGATTCGCCAATATTTGTACCGCAAATTTCCAAAATTTACCGAGCGCCGCATAAAAGAGGGCATTCACGTCAAAGTAATTGCCGTTGGCGAAGGAAGCGACACCGAGGGCAACTCCGAGCGCAAATGGCTGCCCGAATCTTACGACGGCGGCATCAGCAGTTATACAATTATTTACGGCTCAAAAGTTGCGCACATATCTATTTCGAGTGATTTTACGCCGTACGGAGTCGTCGTCGAAGATCCCAGTGCCGCCACCATGCAACGGTTAATCTTCAAACAATTATGGCAAACTATTCCATAGCTTCTAGCAAGGAGTACAATATGCTTATGGATACACTACGAAAAATCACTATTGGGCTGTGCGCCCTGTTGCTCGGTCCGGTTTTGTTCAGCGGAATTGTACTGTTTGGCGTCAATCAAACTATTGGCAACGCAGAATATGTCAAACAAACCTTCAGGAGGGCAGAGGTTTTTCCGGCACTCGGCAAACAAATTTCTGTAGCTCAATCTGGCGAGAACAAGAAAGGCGCAGAGGCAGCCATAAAAGTAACCGCTGACGCGCAAACCATGCAAGCTGTTGGTGATCAAGCGGTCAACTCACTGTTTGGTTTTTTACAAGGAAACACGCCGGCTCAAGAAATCAGTGTTGATATCACGCCGCTAACCAAAAACCTCGACAAAGAGTTGGTCAAAGAAGTCCAAACACAGCTTAAAAAAGACATCAAAAACTGTAAAGCTGGCCAGCAAACAAGCCCGGAGCTAAACTGCGAACAGCTCAAAACACAACTCGAGCAGGCCGACGGGATTGTCAAAAATATCCTTGGCGAAAATGGTGCGCTTGCAGACGGCAAGCTCAGCCTGGGCGATTTGCAGCAAATGTCGGGGAATAATAACGCAGGCCAAACACAAGAAACGATCCAAACGCTACAAAACCTTTCCACGCTCTACCGCATTGCGCAGTGGGGTGTTGCTATTTGCGGCGTTCTATCTGTTATTTTGATTAGTCTCATTATTGTGCTCAGCCGCGTAAAATTATTGGCAGTCCGGCGCGTTGGCACTATTTTGTTACTGAATGGATTATTGATAGTAGTCGCATTGTTTGTGGTTCGCCTGATTCGTGGCTATATTCCTGACAGTGGCACGGAAGATCTAGCGAGCGCGCTCACACAAGCCGGCGGATTCATGGCTGTCGATATTGCGGCCCGAACAATGATTGCCGGCGGAATATTGTTCGTCATTGGACTTGGCGCGATTATTGTCTCGTCGATTTTGCTCAAGAAACAATCACCGCCCACAAAAGCAGCCGAACCGAGCACAGCCGACAAAGAAGCGAATCCAACTGTGCAAAGTTCTGAAGTTGTAGAGGCAAAGAAAAAGGACTGAGGTTGGGTGCGAAAGTTAGGAGCGGGGAATAACTCAATCAGGAGAGGGAGGGATTCGCTTTTCTCGATCAATCTCGAAAAGTGCCGGGGTCAGCCACCCGGGCTAACCCGTTCGAATCCCATCAACATCAACCATACAAAAAGCCGAACTTAAAGACTCGGCATTTTGTATGGCGGAGAGGGAGGGATTCGAACCCTCGGAACCGTTGCCGGCTCACCGCTTTTCGAGAGCGGCCAGTTCAACCACTCCTGCACCT
The DNA here is from genome assembly GCA_964504275.1 of uncultured Candidatus Saccharibacteria bacterium. GTDB lineage: Bacteria > Patescibacteriota > Saccharimonadia > Saccharimonadales > JAGQNJ01 > CAYQXB01. The sequence continues at coordinate 18,744 of CAZDDV010000001.1, forward strand.
CTCCGCGCCCGTTTATTTTAGCAGACAAGCTCTGTTTACGACGCTAATTTTTAGGCATGTTATTGTAATTCCATAAAGTTTATGCTAATATAAGTTCATGAGCGCAAATTACGATGCGATTCCTGAAACACAAAAACAAGCATATCTTGCAAATGCCGAAGCAGCATTTACAGAGGCGGCTCACCCCGTCTGGGAAACTCTCGGACAAATTACCATTGGCCACGCCGAAGATATAATCGTGGGGTGCGCCAACGCCAGCCGGCCCTGTTGATGAAGCTTGGTTTTTGACGCACGAAGACGCAAAAGCTTCGCAATTAGTTGCGGCGGCCGAAGACATCGCAAAGCAAGGACCTGATGTAGCAGACCAAGCCGAGGATTTTTTGGTTGAGTACAACGCACAGAATAATCCTAACCGCTACGATGAGTTTACCCAAGATCTATACGACAAACGAGCGGATTTTGACTATGCTGCTACAAAATACCAAAAAGCGAAACGCCAAGCCGTCAAAATACAACCTGATCACTCTAAACTATCGCCAGTAGAAGAGCAGGCTCTCGCCGAACTAGACGAAGACCCTGAAGGTAGTTGGTTCTAACCCTAGTAATCTTCGCCGAGGTATGTTAGGATTACCCCTGTTACTTTTGTAATTTTGCGCACCCGTAGCTCAGCTGCCCCGAAGGGCAAAGATAGAAAATAAGCGTAACGCTCTATCCACCTCAAGGCAAAGCGCCGTCTACGGCGATGCACTTTCACATCACACCAAATCATGCACCCGTAGCTCAGCTGGATAGAGCGTTGGCTTGCGGAGCCAGAGGTCGCAGGTTCGAATCTTGCCGGGTGCACCACGAAATGAGTCCCATTATTGGGACTTTTTTCGTGGTTTGTTTTCGGCAAGATTTGAGCCAAGGTTCGGTCGTTAGTCACAGCCCCCAGCAAAGCGGGCGGCTGGATTAACGTGCGCTTTCCTTGCCGGGCACAGACTCAACACTACTAATAGTCTGTGTGCTTACAAAGGGTCGTTTGGATTTCGGCAGCCAGCTAGTTGTGGACTAATACCATATCTGTCGCGATCCTCGCAGTCTAAGCCATGACTTCCGCTCGGTATACCTTTGTATGTATCTACCTTTTTAACATAGTACGTCGTCGTTGTCCGTCCACAGCCAGCTGCTGCGGCTCTAAATTGCTGCTCGCCAATGATCTTCTCCACTTGGAATGCAACGCGCTCGCCAGGCCTGCAAGTCTTGTCTTCTGTCACTTCTTTCTCTAGAAATGCTTCGATCTTTGGCGGAGTATTTTTAGGAAGCTCTAAGAAATCACCTACGACAACTTCCTGTACTGTTGCTTCTGGAAATTCTGGAAATGCGGGCAATGAGAAGATAAAGTTCATGAATCCTCCGACTGCAAAACCTAGCGGTGTCTGCTGTCCATTATTCATAGTCATGTGGTAAAAGAAACTTTCAGCTCCCTCGTCATCTGTTTGATGAATCACGAGTCCTTTTGTGCTTGTCGTTGCCTCGTATGCGTAATCGCTCGCGATAACAGCTCGTTCAAACTGCTGCTCCTTTACCAAGCCTGGGGCTGATGACTCAAGATTTATCGCCCTAAATGCCTGGATGTTTGTCATTCTAGAGTCTTCTTCCCAAGATTCACCTAATAACACTTGGCTTTGTGGCTCATAGAATATCTCTATTTTGTTGACGTCTACTACATCGTTGGTTACGTGTTTTTCGATCTTTTCTTGAAGATCAATCACAACTAGGTGGCGTAGCACGGATTGTGTAGACTCATCATCTCTTGCGCGAATCCCGAATATGAAGCGAGAACGTCTTCGCAGCTTGAAGTCATAAGCATGAGCTCAACGTACGGCGGCAACGTAAGTGGCGAGTCGGTGGTGATTCCCAACCATGGCACAGTCACGTTTGATAGCGACGCAAACGATACGATTTACGGAGCGGAACTGCACGCGAGCAAAAAACAAAACAACCGTCCTGATCGAGTTATTCACGCCAGCATCGACAACACCGGCGAGCGAGAAAGCACATTCACAAAACAGGTCGGGGGCGAAGTGCGAACGTATACCGGAACATCTGCCGAGCGTTTAGCCAAAGTTGCAATGGGGCAAACACTCGAAAAAGTGAATTTATTTTCTTAGAGTCTAAAAAATTTATAAAAAACAAAAATATTTAGAAGCGGATTTTGTGCATAAATTTATCAAGCATTTCTTGGGTGCGATGTTCGAACGGCAAGTAATCACTCAAAAATTCCGCAATTGCATCTTCATCATCGGGCGCAAAGTAAATATCAAGCGCTGGCAAAAACCGTTTGAGCGGCAGGAGAGAAATCGAATCAATTTGGCCTTCTTCGATAATTGCAAAAGATTTAAAATCGCTCAATGCGTAGGTTTTTTGACCAACCCTAATAACGCCGTCGCTCAGTTGGTAGTTCAAAACTGCCGGCTTGCGATTTGCTAAAATCATAAATCCAATTGCGAAAACAATCATGACACCAACCGTAAAAATACTTCGCGTGATAGCGAATGTAGCGATCAAGAAAATCGCTGTAGCGACGCCAAATTTTATAAACCAGACAGGCGATTTTTCGTGCGCAATATATTCCGATGCTGTCCAAGAAATGTGTTCGCTATCTTGCTCCATAGCGTGTTGCTGGGGAACTTGCTGTTGCGGTTGCGGCGTAATTTGCGGCGCTGGCCCTTGCGCTGGCGTTTGTGGTTCTGGAGACGGCTGTGGTTGCTGCCCGCCTGGCTGGAATGTCCACCCCGGTTGTTGCTGATCCTGCATACGCTTATTGTACACGTATCGGTAATACTAAAAAACCACCTTTGGTAAAGATGGTTATTTTTTGATTATGGCGGAGAGGGAGGGATTCGCTTTTCTCGATCAATCTCGAAAAGTGCCGGGGTCAGCCACCCGGGCTAACCCGTTCGAATCCCATCAACATCAACCATACAAAAAGCCGAACTTAAAGACTCGGCATTTTGTATGGCGGAGAGGGAGGGATTCGAACCCTCGCTGGAGCGTGAGCCCCACTAACGATTTAGCAAACCGTCCCCTTCAGCCACTTGGGTACCTCTCCGTATCTATAAATTGTAATGTACTTTGGACCGATACGCATTTGTTTGCCGGCAAACCGTCAATCGATTCACTTGGCGGAAGGGGAGGGATTCGAACCCTCGGAACCGTTGCCGGCTCGCTGGTTTTCAAGACCAGTACCTTCAACCACTCGGTCACCCTTCCAGAACAGGGGTGATTATAACAGCAAACTGATGTGAATAAAAGGTTAAATCGTTTGGGCGAACGCGCATGCATCGACTTTTTTTGCGCCGGCTTGTTTGAGGGTGCGTGCAGCTTCGTTCAATGTTGCGCCGGTGGTCATGATGTCGTCGATCAAAATGACGCGTTTTGGCATATGGTTCGAAACAGGCAAATACGCGCCCTGGACTTGCTGGATTCGTTTTTTGCGCTCACTGGTGACTTGGCGAGTATTACCTGCGCGAGTCAGCAAAGCTTTGCACGGCAAATTTCTAATCTGTGCAAATTCTTTGGCAATCAGCTCAGCGTGATCAAAGCCGCGCGTTCTAACCCGAGACCGCGCCGTTGGCACAAATGTTATGGTAACGTCTTCAAAATACGGCGATGTTTGGTCCAGCCAACTTGCAATCACCACACATGCACTGCGATCTGGATTAAATTTCATATGCCGCACAAGTTGTTTGGCGGAATCTTTGTAGATCGTACTGACCCATATTTGGCGCAGTGGCGTTTTGGGCTTGCAAAAAGCGCACACCTGAAAGTCACGTGTTTGGGCCTGGCAAAACGCACAGCGGCTCGGCACAGCGTCAAATATGTCGGGTAAGCACCAATCGCAGACAATGGAACCTTCGCGCTCGCAACCAAGACAATTGTTCGGTGCGATCAGATTTAGTGCACGATCCAGGATTTTCATGCCCACACAATACGCGCCAATAAACACCAGCGCAACCCCGGCAGCTTCTGCTGTTGTGATTAATGTGTTGTAAATGATGTAGGGTAGTTGTTGCCCTCTGGTGTCCAGGTACGTTATACTTGCAAGCAAGACAAAAACGTTTTGGACGAACTACTAACGGAGGGTAACAACCATGGCGCGCAAAAACCGCGACGAAGATTTATTGATTGAAGACGAACTGACAACCGCATTTTTAAGTGACGATGATGTTGCGGCTGCAGCAGGAGTTGCAATGCCAGCGACAAACACCGAACAACAACCAACAGACGAATGGGACGAAGAAGAAGCTGTTCCTGGACAACTGGCAGTTGATGTATACGAAACCAAAGAAAAACTATATGTAAAAGCTCGCACCGCCGGTGTGAACAAAAGCGATCTTGATGTAAGCATCTCTGATAATACCCTACAGGTCCGCGGTACGTTATCTGCAGGCAACGAAGACGATGTCGTAAATTATTTTGTACAAGAATGTTACTGGGGTGAATTCTCACGAAGTCTCGCGCTGCCTATTCCTGTCAAAGAAGACGAAGTAGAAGCCGTACTAAAAGATGGCGTTCTAACAATTAGCTTTACGAAAGTGAAGCAGGATACCGTTAAAAAGATTCAAGTCTTATAAGACTAAGACGCTCACGTGCCTTTTCTGTTTTCGACTGGGCCGGCTTACAACTTTTCTATAACGTAAAACAAAAATGGTACTTAAAATAAATCACTCGCTCTGGGTTTGCCCCCAAGCGAGTGTTTTTATATCAGTAGGATTGTCTGCAGTTGAACGAACCAATCGGCCCATCCTGGTCATTTGCCAAATAAAATACCCCCAAACTTATGGGGGTATTAATATTAACTACTAAGCCTGTTTTTACTTAAGCTTCTATAACTCGGCCAAGTACAAATCGAACAATTATTTGTGCCATCGCAACAATGACCAAACCGATGATAGCGTATAAAATAGTGTTTTTGGCACCGCCAACGCTTCCGGAGTCACCGCCAGAAGTGATGTACTTAAGACCGCCAACGATAATCATAATCACCGACACAACACCGACGACAAGCGAAAAGATGTTAATGACAGATGCAACGATTCCATCTAGCTTGGATTTCGCGTCTTCTGTGCTGGTAGTACAAGTTGCAGGGCCAGTTTTCAGACATGTCCCGCTGTCTAGTGATCCGGTAATATCCGGTTGTTCTGCGGCGAAAACCGCTGCGGGTGTTAAAACTGCGAACAGTGCCACACCTGCGCTGGCAAGAGCTAGGCTAATTCTTTTTACTAAACTTTTCATTCAATAGTTCCTTTCTTTTGAAATACTTTCTTTAAATAAATCTACCACAGTAGTTCCATGGGCGCAAGAAACGCTTATACTTATTGTACTTATGTTGCTGGTGGGGCAGGGGTGCCCAGTATACGCCCCAAAACAAAACGAACGATAATCTGCGCCATTGCAGTAACCGCCAGGCCAATAATCGCATAGAGGATCGTGTTCTTGGCACTATTAACACCACTGGAATCTCCTGCAGAAGTAATATACTTTAACCCGCCAACAATAATCATAATTACAGATATAACACCGACGATTAGGGATAGGATATTAATTGCCGCCGCGATAACACTATTAATCCTAAGTTGAGCATCTGCAGTCTGCCCGGGATTACAGGCAGTATTTTGCAAATTTGCTCCCTTACAAGCTTCTTCTTTTGAGTTTGGAAAAAGCTGGGCATGAGCCGGCACGGCAAAAACTAGCGGAGACATGACCGAGAGCGTTATAAGTGCTGCCCTGATAAGTATTTTTAGTTTTTGAAGCATATGTTTTTCCTTTTTATTTTTATAGTTTACTAAGCAAAAATGTCACTATCGCCTGAGCGATTGCGGCCACCGCTAAGCCCGCAAGCGCCGCTATAATGGCTTTTTGCATCGTAGCAATTGTATTTGAATCTCCGTTTGAGACCACAATTCTAAGTCCAGCAATAACGACTGTAAAGACAGCCACAATGCCCAAGATCATCACGAGTAATTGCACCGCTTTGGTCATGATGCCCTCTGGCCCCAAGATTGGACTAGAGCTAGAACCCGTCGCATTATCCTTGCAAACGGCTGGAGCGTCACCGGCTCGATTGCAAACAGGTTTTAATATATCTGTCTGAGCTAACGCGACGCTTACTGGCATGAACGTAATACCTAGACTCACTAAGATCAGTACAAACATATTACGGAGTCTTTTGATCATCACAGCCTCCCTAAAACTACAGAAATAATTGCCTCGGCCAACACAACTATGGCCAGCCCAACACACGCATAAATAATAGTTTGGCGGGCCTTAGCGATAGATTGCGAATCTCCTTGTGATGTCACTAATTGAAAACCCGCAATAACGATGTAGATAACGGTAACGATACCTATAACTCCAAAGAACACCTGTAAAAAACGGCCTACGACTGGCGCATCCAACTGCGCTGTGGGCAAAAGAGTGCCGTTACACGCATCAGGCCCAGCGTTGAAATCACAATTCGCTACGCCTAGTGTCCTCAGGTTTATTTCGTGAGCAATCAAAAAAGCGTTCATTATTTTATCACCTGTCCAACTACATAAGTCAGTACTGTTGCAGAGGCAAGCGCAATCACCATCCCAACAACAGATTTTATAATAGTATCGCGAGCCTGGGCGGTTTTATCTGGCAAGCCCTGGCTTGAAATATACCGAACGCCGCCCACTATAATAAAAACCGTTGCGACCATAACCGCAATACGTAGAAGCATGTCGGTTACCGCCGCCACAATGAGCCAAACATCGTTTATAGAGCTAATCTGCGGAATGCACTGTAATCCACCGATGGAATCAGTCAGTAGTTGGCCTGGCAAGTATTTATACCATGTAGGGAACACCCCTAGTATTTCTGTACCTGGCTTGCAAGAAGCGGTCGCCGCCTGTCCAAAATTTTGCAAAAAATTAACAAACGAAATCATATTTTTTCCTAGAGTAACCCTCTCGGGATAATCCAGTTTAGTATAGCATAGATAAACATAAAGAAGACCATCGCGCCAACACTACTAACGATGCGCTTAATCGCGTCCGCTGTGGCCTTTGGGTTACCTCCAGATGTAGTAAATTGTATACCGCCGACAATTATAGATGCAACGCAAACAATACCTGCCCCAACTGACAAAAAGCGGGAAATTGCCAAGATCATGTCAATGATTGCATTACCCTCGCCCCTACAGCCTATGTCAATACTGGTAAATGTTTGCCCTTGATCGTCGCTTCCACACTTATACTTATCCGCTTCTGGCAATTTAACTTTTTTGTTGCTCACGGCTAAGGCTGGCTGCGAAGACGTTGCACCAGTAATGTTTGAGCACTCAGTTTCACGAGCATTCGCCTGAACCGTGCCAGCACCGACACCGCCAGACAACACAAAACACCCGGGCGCTAGCGGAACATCGGCCGGGCAATTAATTTTTCTAAAGCCACCCACGCTTGCAGATTCAAAACAATTCGCAACCGTGGTGTCATAGGTGATAATCGGCAAGTTGCCAGGCTTATCGTCCCTAGGAAGCAGTGGAGTAGATGTTGCTTCTGGGCCATTGGCATCATAGCAAGTTGTCTCGACTGGCTTTGTTGGCCCGTATTGCGTGCCCCAACTTATATAGCATTTACCGCCCTGTGGCTCAAAGGCTGGATAAATTGTTTTGATGCCCTCACAGGAGCGGCTGAGCCAAATAATTACCGTTGATCCTGTCGCGGGCGCACTGACCCAGCAACCTGGTTCAAACCGATGTGCCGAAGCTGGTTGCGGCCTATACAAGCTTGTGCCAAATACACCAAACGCCAAAAATAATCCAGAAAAGAACGCCAAGAATAAATTACGATTTTTTATCATTCGGTTGCTCCAGTTCTATATCATACCGATTTATGCGATAAGTATCTTCTTGTTTCACAATATTAAACACGAACTTCAGCATCGTGCCGCCTTGTTTGGTTGGGCACGTGTAATTAACTATCTGTTCGGAATTTGCCGCGTCCGCCACGCACTGGGAGACATCAACGTTGGCAAAGACAGATGGTACTTGGGCAACATACTTTTCTTGGGTAACTAGGTTCTGGGTCTCGCTAGAAAATAATTTAAAGGCGTTTTCGTATGTTCCGTCTGCCATGTGGCGAAAGTATTGCTCTGGTACTTGGGAAGCAACATCAAACTTGGGGCCACTGGCTGTTTTGACATTATTATTAGACATTACAAAAATCAGGCCAACAATCAGACCGAATACGCCAATCACCCCACCGAACAAAACAAAAGGGTTTGGGCCTTTTTTCTGAATTGGGGCTTGTTGGTTAGTTATAAAATCGTAATTTGGTTGTACGTTTTGGTTTTGATCGTTCATGATTTGATTCCATCGTACCGCAAAAACGGCTATCAGAAAAGCCCCTGCAACTTGAATCCGATTTTCCGGTATCACAAAGGTTTCTTTTGTTATAAAATAAGCACGACAGGTTAATTTAGCTACTTATGCAAAATATTTTTAAAGATTTTAAGGTGTGGTCTACTCGGTTTGCCCTTTTTACAGCAACCTTTGTGTTTTTTAGCACTCTTATTCTTGGCACCATGACCGCGCAAAAAATTAACGCGCAAACTAAGGTGCTACTATCGCCGTCCGAACATGCAATTAAGTATCAGGTTATGCAGTTCCTAAAAGTTTGTGGCGACAACAAGGGCTGGCACAGTAGCCAAGGAGCTGGAACTCGGAGTGAGGGCCTCTCGGCAGAGGAGCTCAACCAAGGGCGGTTCTTTGATGATGAAATTAAAGATTCAACGATTTTTGGAAACGAAATCAGTGTAGGAGCGCTTACTGATGATGATGATGGCAATTTCAACTGCTTAGTAAAGCAAGGGACACCCGCAGTTGTTGTTAACCAGCAATATGACGTACAAAAGGCGGTGCAATACCAGCAAGAAGACCTTATAAAGTTTCTCGTGGAGAGCAATGTATATCGTGTGGGCGAAAACGGCAGATATTACCTACATGATGAAGAAGATTCTGATCGCAGCAACAAAGTTATTGAGTATTTCAAGAATAACAATCAGGGATATTCATTCGACGGAGATCTGCCTGATAGTGCGAAATATTTTAACTGGAAGGCGTCCTATTTAAAATTTTGTGCAGAAGGTGGAAAGCCAATCGATAGTGGCAGCATAGAATTGCCAAATGTAGGAGAAGACGGGAAAAGACAAAACGACAAGTTTCAAATAAAAAGTGATGCGGCCGGAAATAAATCGGTTGGTAGAGGAATGGGCCAAGGAGATCGCGACGAATTCAGTTGTAATGAAATAGCCGACGGAATGCGCGCCACGGCCGACGCTGCAGTCAAGGGCGTCGAGGATTACGTAAAAGCTGGTGGTAAAGTTAAGCCGAACCCAAATGCGCCGGGTACGGCGGATGATGATAGCCCAACCTGCGAAAGCTCTGGCGGCATTACTTGGGTGATCTGCCCATTTATCAACGGTTTGGCCGAGCTTGCCGATGGTGCATTCGAAAAACTAATAATTCCACTACTCAAGACGAGTCCGGTCGACACGACCAATACTAGCAGCCCTATATTCCAGGTTTGGCTGGGGATGCGTAATGTTGCCAATATTTTGCTAGTTATTGCCATGATCGTCATTGTGTTTGGTCAGGCAATTGGCGGAGGATTGGTAGACGCCTATACCGCCAAAAAAGTACTACCCCGCATCTTGGCAGCTGCAATTATGATAAACCTGTCTATTTATATGGTCGCGTTTGCGGTCGATGTTACGAACGTTATTGGGCAAGGCTTATCAAGACTTATCTATGCACCATTTGATCAAGTTGGAGCTTTTAAATTTAATCTTTCTTCCTCTACAGCTGGGCTTGGTTTTGTAGGAATGATAGCTGCAAGTGCCGCCATTTGGAAGATCGGCGCTTTGATTCCATATTTGTTACTCTTCGTTCTCCTACCCCTCGTACTCGCGGCAGTAGGTGTAATCTTTACGCTCGTACTGCGAATGGGGCTCATTCAGTTCCTGATAATCAGCAGTCCGGTTGCTTTTGTGCTGTACTGCCTACCGAACACCGAAAAGTACTTTCAGAAATGGTGGAGTTTATTCATAAAGACATTAATGGTTTACCCTATCATTGTTCTGATATTCACATTAGCCGACGTAATCGCAGTTACAACGGACATTGCCGCTCAAGAAAGCGATCAAGAAGTTACAGCTGCATTTGGTCAACTGATCTCTGTTGTTCTTCTGGTGCTGCCATTATTCATGGTACCCTACGCATTTAAGCTTGCTGGTGGTGCCGTTGGTGCCGTACACGGCGCCCTTTCTACTGGCGGCAAAAAGAGCGTCGAAGCCATCAAGGGCAACCCCAACGACCCAAATAGTTTGCGCAACAGAACAAAACGTAACGTTGGATCCTCAATGGTTAAAAACCGCGCTCAGCTTGTTCGATCAAACCTCGACTATAAAGGCACGGGTTTGAACGCGCGACTCCGTCGAAAATTTGGCGAAAAAGTTAACTATGGAAATATAATGGATAAAGAAGCCGAGATCAACGAAGATGCCGCTAAGCGAATGGGCCGAACGATTGGGGCGGGTGACGATCGATACATACGAGCACGGACTTCTTTGCCACTTTTCCAAAAAGCGGGAGGGGGCGAAACTACTAATACAGCAGAAGCTGTGATGGATACCAGTGGGACAGCTCTGCGCCTACTCAATAAAGATACGGGTCAAGCAATGCGCACTTCACTTAATGGACAAAAACGTTTTACTGATGTCGACTACAAAAAGTCTACGCAACTATTCCAAACCATGGGTGAAATGCAAGAGGCAGTAAACCATGAAGCCAAAAAAACACTTACCGATGGCGACACCGACCGCTTAGTCGGAGGTTACGGCGATTGGGCAAAGCAAGAAGGATTGACGAAAGAGCAGGCCAGCGGATTATTCACAGGAGTTGCTTTTGCGCGGCAAGGTGAGCGACTTGAACTCAAGCACAGCACGGTGGATGAAGAGATTGACCCTGACGATCCGAAAAAACGCAGACTATTCGTCAAAAGCGCAACTGACAATATGAGCGGCACATCAATTGATAGTACCGGTACTGTGAATAAAATCGGGGGACGCGATGCGTTTGTTCAAGAGCTCTATGACAAAAAGGGCAGTTGGGCAGTTTCACAAATGCATGATTCAACTATCAATCAAGTTGGTGAAGCTAAAGAAAAATATGCTGCAGAAATTAAAGACCTATCTTCCAGAGAATCACTCGGAACACTCAGCGAGCAAGAACTTGGAAGGCTTAAATTATCACGGGAAAAACTTGATCACATTCAAGAAATGGAAGAATCTTGGGTGGCCGACCCAACCCGAACCGCAACAGGAATTCCAATGGGTGCAGTCGATGACAAGGGTACGCCTGGCTATAGCGGCCTCAGCGGAGCAGCCGCTGGTGTATTAGCCGCCGCCAAACGAAGCGCTTTAACAACCCAGCTTGGCGCCGACGGCAAAACATATACAGTTCGAAAGATCTACGACAATAAAGGCAATCTGGTGCCCCAAAACGTGCGTGGTGCTGCCATGCCGCCGAGAGGGCCACTCTCTCCAGGTGGTCCAGGAGTAACATCATTTTAGGTAATTATGGCGCAGTATAAAGTTTTACAGGATATAGAGGCAGAGGATAAGCTCCTTGGTCCATTAAGTTTGCGGCAATTTATCTACGCGATTATTGTGATTGTGCTGGGGTTTATCGCTTTCAAGCTCGTGACCGTTGCTTGGTATTTGGTAATTCCTTTTTTACCGCCGATGGTGTTTTTTGGTTTATTGGCGGCGCCGATTGGCCAAAACCAGTCGTCTGAAGTTTGGCTGCTGGCCAAAATTCGCTTTTTTGTTTTTCCGCGACTGCGCATCTGGAACCAATCTGGAATAGAAGAACTAGTACACATTACCGTGCCTAAAAAAATCGAAAGATACTTGTCAAAGGGTTTTAGTAAAGACGAGGTTCGCAGCCGTCTGAACGCCCTTGCCAACACACTGGATACGCGTGGATGGGCGATAAAAAACATTACGCCAGATGTTTTTAAACGCGCAACAGCGTTTAACTCTGCACAATCTGCTGATCGATTAATTGACATCAATAGTATTCCACAAAATGCACAGCCAAACGAAATGCCTGGCGACGATGTATTTGACGCACAAAGCAGCCCGCTGGCACGAATAACCAACCAGAATATTCAGGCGTCGGCTGAGCAGCACCGTCAGCAATTGCTTGACAACATGCAAAACCAAATTGCCCAAACGCGAACAAGCGCGCCGCTAGCGCCAACAGCTCCGCAAACTACTCCCACGGCAAGCACACCAAATCTACCAAGCCTACCCAATCCAGTTGTTGTGTCGCCACACCCCGAAACACCAACGTCAACACCAATACAACCGCAACCAATCTTGAGCAGTACCGGCCAACCCGTCCACGAAATGCCACAACCTACGCAACAACCCATACCGCTACCTCAACCGGCGCCAATGCCAGAGCCGATGCCGATTACTCCATATCAGCCGGCGCCTGCCAATATGCTGCAAAAGCCACAAGCGCCGATGACAAGCACAGCGCAAACTGTTAAACTAAATGATGTTACGAATACTGATCGCAGTTCGATGAATGTGCCGCATGCAGACAACGATGATTCGCCAGACGAAGTCGTTATCTCGCTTCACTAAGCATCTCTCGGAGCGTGTTCGGTGGGCAAAATTATATGAATCCACAGCAAAATTTACCAAACCAGACTGTTCCACAATCTGCTCCGCCAAGTGCGGCCTTCGCGCCAAACCCGGTAGTTGTGTCTGGCCAGCCACAAAACGGCAACCAAACAAATTTACAACCGCCACAACCACAAGTAAAAGTTAACCCAACCAGTACGCAAAATGTGTTGCAAGTTGCCGAGATCCGAGACGGCATTGTGATCATGAATGACGGCTCATTCCGATCTGTTATTATGGCGAAATCGATTAACTTCGACCTGATGAGCCAGATCGAACGCGAAGGTGTCGAGGGCGGCTACCAAGCGATGTTAAACTCACTGTATTTTCCAATCCAGATTTTTATGCGCAGCCAAAAAGTTGATTTGCGACCGTACATCGAAAAGCTCGACAAAATCCGCACCGAACACGACAACATGCTGTTAGCATTATTAATGGAAGATTACATAAATTATATTTCTGAGCTATCGACGCAAACCAACATCATGGACAAAAAATTCTATCTGGTGATCCCGTATTTTCCAAAGGCCGACGTGCAAAAAGCGATTACCCAAAGTAAAAACTTTTTTTCTGGACTAGGAAATATTTTTAACTCCAAGCCAACACATGTGACTATCAACGAAAAGGATTTAGAGGATGCAAAAATTGAACTCCGAAACCGCGTGCAATCAATTTTGGGCGGACTAATGCGATGTGGTGTCAAAGCCCTGCCGCTGGATACGCAAGAATTAATCGAGCTATTTTATGACAGCTACAACCCCGATACCGCCACACGCCAACAGCTCAAAAACTTTGATGATTTATCTGTGCCAATCGTAACCAAAGGCAAAGGCGCTGCGCCACAACCAAACCTCAACAAGGATCTCCAATGATGTTTGGTAAAAAAATCCCTACTAATGACCCGGTGGCGCTAGCACAAGCCCAGCGCGCCCGCGAACAGCAAGAAGTAAGCGTTGCGTTCCAAAAAGGCGTGGTGGCGCTGCGAGATTTTATTGCACCAAGTTCGATCGAACTTAAAAACGCTTACTTTCACATCGGCACACGACTAGCCCGAACCTTTTACGTCTACGCCTATCCGCGCCAGGTGTACACCGGCTGGCTCAGCGGCATGATTAATATCGACGAGATTATTGATTTATCAATGTATATCTACCCCGTAGAAAGCCAAGTCGTGCTCGAAAACTTGCGCAAAAAAGTTTCTCAGCTAGAAGCAGGGCTGCAAATTGACGCCGAAAAGGGCCGCGTGCGCGACCCGGGCAAACAAGCCGCAATTCAGGACGCCGAAGAAATGCGCGACAAATTGCAAGTTGGCGAAGAACGCTTCTTCCGCCTGGGCTTTTACTTTACGCTGTATGCCGACAGCTTGGATGAACTCGACTTTGTCACGCACAAGATTGAATCGATGCTCGGCCAACAACTGGTGTACTCCAAGGTCGCAACAAGCCAGCAAGAACAAGGGCTCAACAGTACGATTCCGCAGTTTACTGACCAGCTGCAAATTCGCCGCAACATGAGTACCGGAGCAATTAGCACGACATTCCCGTTCACTAGTGCCGACCTCAGCCAAGATTCTGGCATTTTGTACGGTATTAATATGCACAACTCTGGTCTTGTTATTTTTGATCGCTTTACGCTCGAGAACAGCAACTCGGTGGTGTTTGCAAAATCTGGTGCGGGTAAATCGTTTGCGGTCAAACTCGAAGCGCTGCGCAGCATGATGTTCGGCACCGAGGTTGTTATTATCGACCCAGAAAACGAATACCAGCGCATGTGCGAAGCAGTTGGTGGTGCGTATGTTCGGCTCAGTCTGTCGTCGGCGACTCGAATCAATCCTTTTGATTTGCCAAAAGTCATCGATACCGACGAATCCGACAACGCCCTGCACAGCAACTCGATCACACTTCTGGGCCTACTGCGCCTAATGATGGGTGGCGCGCAAACCCAAATGTTGGCTTCGGCCTCTAGTGGCGGTGGTGGCTTTGCGCCGTCGTTATCTCCGGTTGAGGAAGCCGATCTTGATGCGGCAATTATCGAAACGTACGCCAAAGCTGGCATAACCAAAGATCCGCTGACGCACAACTCGCCGCCGCCAACAATTACTGATTTATACGATACACTGCTACACATGGGCGGAACTGGGCCACAACTTGCCCAGCGACTGCGCAAATACACCACTGGTACGTTTGCGGGAATCTTTAGCCAGCAGTCCAACATCGACATCAATAACCAAATGGTGGTGTTTAACATTCGCGATTTAGAGGACGAACTTCGCCCGGTTGCTATGTACATTGTGCTCAATTACATCTGGAACAAAACCAAATCCGACCAACGAAAACGCTTGTTGATCGTCGACGAAGCCTGGCAATTAATGAAGTATGAAGATTCGGCCAACTTTATGTTTAGTCTTGCCAAACGTGCCCGAAAATACAACCTGGGTATTACGACGATTTCGCAGGATGTCGAAGATTTCATGGCTAGCAGAATGGGCCGCGCCATCGTCGCTAATGCTTCGATGCAATTATTGCTCAAGCAGGCGCCTTCGGCAATTGATGTGTTGTCAGATATCTTTAAACTCACCCAGGAAGAAAAAAGTCGCCTAACGCAGTTCCCGATTGGTCAAGGATTATTCTTTGCTGGCCAAAACCATGTGCATATTCAGATTATCGCCAGCCCAACCGAAACCGGCCTAATTACCACCAATCCTGCGCAGGTCCAACAAATGAACGAACAAGGACAACTTGAGGGCGAGCAGGGCACCATCGACCTTAAAAACCGCCTCCAACCGGGCGTATAAATATTTAGATTATGGGATTACCAGCAAGAAACCTCAACGAAGATGATGACCGAAAACTAAGCGCCGCCGAGCGAGCAGAGCGACAATGGGGGATGGATCCATCGTCTGAGCCAAAAAACCCAAACGATGACGATACAAAAAAATCGGCACGAGAACGTGCTGATGAAAGTTGGGGGATGAATTCTGGTGGCGAATCTGACACCAAAGATGGCGGACTGTACAACCCATCCGGCGATTCCGACGAACGCGCCGCTCTTGATGGATCTAAGCCAGATAGCGCGATGGGCGTGAAAGAGCTTTATGCTGGCGGTGACAAAGGCGGTGCGAAGCGGATTATCATAGAGGACTTCTTTCGCAAAAAAGGTATTCCAATAATTGGTGGTGGCGCTGGAGCCATAATGATCATTATGTTTTTATTCGTGTCGTTTTTTTCTATAAATAAAACTGCCCATATAATTGAAGATATCGAAAACAAAGTGGGTAATGTGCCCGAGTATGCCGTGGAGCGTCGCTTGGAATACTACATGAGCCGTTATTTGATTCTGCGACAACTTGCAAAAGCCGGCGTTCCGGAGGCTACGATCCAAAAAGAATATGTGTACCTCAGTAAAAAGGGTAGTACTTTTGATACACTCTACACTAACTGGAAGGGAGCGAAGCTAGAGGGCCTCTTAGAAAGTGAGTATGGTGTGCGCTTGCAGCCACGTAATCTAGAGGTAAATACCAAGGTGTGGAATCGCGAATATGCGCAACCGAATCGTTGGGAGATTGAAATCGTAGATGCTGGCAAGGCAAGAGCAAAAGGCATTAACCCGGGTTCGTTAAATTCTATAGAATCGCGAAAATTTATAAATATTCTTGCCAACAAAGAAACCCGTTCGTTTCAGGTACTCAAGCGTTACAACGTGCGTAAAAACTTAAAAAAATACAATGGCATCGATGGCTGGAAACAATTTGCATACGACAAAAGCGAAAAATACAAAAACGCCACAGATCGTTACCGAGAAGGTAAAAAAAACTTTAAGAAAAAAACCATAGAGAACACGATCAAAAGAGTCAACGTGAATTGGGGCAATTATATGATTTGTCTTATCGATGGCGACCCAAAAAAAGCCTGCAAGGATATTCGCAAGGGCAAGACCCCTTCCACAGAAGTAGGCAGCATGATTGATGAAAGCGAACTAACTGGAGTGGTCGACGAGGCGCTAGACAAAAAGATAGTACGCGAAGGAGCCGAAGAAGCAGGCGAACGCGCAGGGAAAGAGATCACTCAAAAAGTAACGGCGTCGACGGTCAAAAAATTCTCTGCTCGCGCAATACCTGTGGTTGGCTGGGTGATCGGCGCTAGCCATCTTATTAACTCTGCTGATAATGGAATACTAAGCCAGGTCATATACCAAAGAAACGCTACTCAGTATGGGGCGTTCGGCGCAGGGTTCATGAGCGGGTCTGACCAAATAAAGTCTGGTATCGACATAGACGGTGACGATGCGCGAGTTCTCAATGAAACGTTTACCAATTACGAGCAGGAAAGCCAAGTTTACCGCGCTTCTCGGCCAGGCTATAAAATTGAACCGGGTAAAAAAATAAAACAAGACTGCAATAACGACGGCGACACAACTGATGCAGATGATTTTGTGACATCCGATGACCCTGTGTGCGCGTCTAAGAAAATACTCCAACCCAAAGAAACTTTCACAGAAGACCCTGCCTGGGAGGTTGTTGCCGGACTATCCCAAAAACTAACTGGAGAAGACAGCTGGATAAAATCAGTGATCGACGTTTTTGAAGGTGGGTTAGCAACAGTTATGGAAAAAACAGGCATCTCGGCTGGTATTGCATATATCATAGAAGAAACTGGTGCAGATAAAGCGCTTGCTGAGAAATTTCAAGAGCTGCTCGCTAAAATAGCGGCCCCTGTTATTACTGGTGCAGAGTCAGGAGGCTCAGCATACGATGCGTTATTCGCTAGCATCTCGGTCCAAAAATCTTCTCTTGGTGGCGGTGTTGGCGAAAATCGTGAAGATACAATTGGAGGTGCGGTTTTAAGCATGGAGGAGGTCGCCCAGATAAAAGAGGATCAGTACGATAAACGACAGTTAGAGTTGAGGGGCACTGAGAAGTTTGCCAGATACTTCTCGCCCGATATCCCCGAAAGTCTAACGTCACAAGCGGTGATGGCGCTACCGTCATCCTCGACGCAAACTGTGAGCAAGTTTAGTAGTTTGCTCAATCCAGGAAATTTTATTAAAGGGTTGGCATCAGCTTTCACGAGCAGTGCAGAAGCCCAAAACTCACAAGACTATAACTTCTTTAATGCGATTTACTACGGATACCCGTCGGACAGCGACGTATTCAATGCAAATGATGGCAGCGGGATGGAGCACGATGAGTTGTATAAAAAATACAAATGCGATGAGCCTATTGAGAAGCGTCAGGAAAATTCAATGGGCAATGTTGAAGGAATTCCGTTCAAAGTGGCAGTCAAAGTAGACCCATGCTTGCTCGAAAAGGCGGTCGAAGACGCCGGCAGTCGATACTTTACCGGTGCGTATGACGAAGGTATCGACGAAGGGTCGAAAAGAACCTCTGGCGGCCAAACTGGCCTACTTAACCCGGGTGGCTTGGCGTGGCCAACCAAGGCCGAAGGTTCTCATATATCTAGCTGTTTTAACGAACCGCGCTCTGGCGGGCCCCACAAAGGAATGGATATTGCCATTGCAGCCGACACTCCAGCGTTTGCAGTCGCTGACGGCGAAGTCATCATAGCTGGCGGCAAGGCAGACGGCTACGGACCAAACTATGTCGCCATAAAACACACCAAAGCCGACGGCACCACCTTTGTTTCTGGTTATGGACACATGAATTCAAAAACAGTTGAGGTTGGCGACAAAGTTACACAAGCTCAGCAAGTGGGCACTATTGGTAGTCTGGGTTATTCTACAGGACCCCACATGCACGTCATCATAAATGTCGGTGGGAAAGATAATTTTAATGGCGATGTTGACCCGCTTACTAATGGGATGGAAGTTCCCCCGGGAGCACTGAACGCAAAAGGGTGCCCGAAGTACTAATATGAGGATACCTTTTACGAATCTGATGATTTGGCTACGACTACTAAAGAGACTGTCCTTGTTGATACTGGCTGTTCTGTTTTTATCGAGTCTTGCTCTGACCACCAAAGTTTCGGCACAAACACCTCAGCCGACAGAGTTAACCCGCGATCAAGCCATGAACTATCCGATGCTTGGTTTTGGTGGCTGTAGTGGCACCCCGGGAAGCTCAGCGCCCTCAGCAAAAATAAATGGCAAAAATATCTACATACTTGGTGACTCAATCACCGCCGGCGCTAAAGATGCATACAAAGATGCGTTCAAGGACAAGGACCTAACCATCAGTGCTAGAGTGGGACGTTCGTGGGGAACGGCAGGGCAAGACTCGCCAGCAAACATTGGCAGCCAAGGCACTGGTAAAGAGGCCTTCGCGGCCGACACTGAAAAAATTAAATCCGCGGACGCAATTATTATTGCGCTCGGCACCAACCAAATGGGTGGAGATGAAGCCAGCCAAAACCCGATCGGGAGCATCATTACCGCTTTCCGTGGCGTCAATGAAAAAGCCCCAATCTGGTGGGTAAATATCGCTAACAGCGGGGTCGCGGGAGTACCTAGTTTCAACGAAACACTCAAACAACAGGCAGGCGATAAGTATACCGTGATCGACTGGGCAAAAACCGTTGACCCAACTGGGGATGGCACAAATAACCCCGGCAAACTCCTGTCGACCGACGGGACACACCCAAGCTCCGAGGGTACCAAAAAATTGGTTGATTTGGTCGTTAGTGCTGTCACAAGCGGCGCTGGCGTACAAAATAATGGAGTTGCGGCTGGTGACTGTAAATGTAGTAGCGGTGGCACTACAGGCGGAGGAGACGCGATCACCAAATTCTTGCAAGCGCTGGCATTCCAAGAAAGTGGCGGACAGTTGAACTTAGTGAGTTCTGGTTCAGCGCGTGGAAAATTCCAGTATATTGACTCGACGTGGAAAGGCGTCGCCCAAAAGTACTATCCACACGCGTTGAAATACGCAAACGCAAACGGGGCGCCAGAATCAGTCCAAGACGCACTCGTCTATATCGAGTACACCGATAAATTTAACACTTTTAACGGCGATCTGTTCAAGCTGGCTGTCAGCCATTTCTATCCTTTGGCAAACCAGGAGGCTAAGTGGCTCGACATAATTCCGCCATCAAATGTCGTAACTCCAAGACAATACGCAGAGAAATTAGTTGCGGGATATAACAGTGGTGCCGGAAAAGAAATAAAATTCTACTATAACGATGCGCCGGAGTTTAAAGAATCTCTTGCTGCTGTTGGTGGCCAAACTACCGCTAGCGTAAAAAGCGGTGAGGGCAGTTGCAGCGCGCCTGGCCAAATCGGACCAGGTGAAGCCGCTGGTAAGATCGTGGAAACCGCTCTTAACCTGGCATGGGACACCAAAAAAGACGGATTAATTGAAGAGAAAGACGCAAAACCAACCTACCAAGCGGCCATGCCAAAATTTAATGGAAGCACCAACACAACCGGCGATCCAAAACTAACGCCATGGTCCGATTGTGGTGTATTTGTCGCAACGGTCATGCATATGAGCGGCGTTGATACAGCATATCCAAAACGTAACACTCTTACTCAAGAACCATATACGACAAACTCCGAAAGATACGAGCGCATCACGAACGTGACCGACTCTTCACAACTAAAGCCCGGGGACATCATTATAAACAAACACCACACAATGATTTTCGTCGGCCCACAAACAGGCCCAGCGGGTGAATACAACACCGTTGACGCATCATTTGGTGATCGCGTACCCGGAGCAAAAGTCTTTGCTCCTCATCCAGACACCCAAGACCCTGATTCGTATGATGCGTATAGGATAAAAGGATAACCCATGCAATTTGATGGAATTTCATTAATAAAACGCTATAAAAACCTTCTAATTATTGGAGCGGTCTTGATTGCAGTAGGGCTTATCGCGTCTCAAGCATACAACTATTGGCGCGCGCAAAACTACGCCGTGCTAATCGTGAACGGATCTCCGGTTGACCTCACAATGCAACTCGGAGACAAGAAGTACAAAAAACCATCCAAAATTTACGTTTCGCCAGGCGAATACACACTAGGGTTTTCACGCGATAACTTTTCGTCAACATCCAGAAAAGTAACTCTTGAAAAACAAAAAACCACCACAGTTAACGTTCCGCTATACGCCACCAACGAAGAAGGGGAGAAATATTTTAAAATCCCTGCTAACCAAACGCAAGCAGAGTTTGTTGGTGGGCTTTGGGAAGACGAAACTTCGACCAAGTTCACTAATGACTTCCCGATTGTTCGCTCACTCCCTATTACTAGGCGTGATTTTATTATCGATTATTCATCACGTGGAGAGCTCGAAAATCGTACCATTTATATTCGGATTACACATGCTGGTACGCTCGGCAAAAAAAATGCCGAAGACTGGATTCGTCAAAAAGGCTATGATCCAGCGACGTTCGATATTTCGTACATTGATATTTCAAAAATTCCAATAGGAACCGATGAGGGAAGCGGGCATTAAGCTCCAGCTACAACATAATCAGTTTGCTGGTTTGGGCGAAGTTATGGGCGATGACGTCCGCATCTGTAGTTGTGATGAACGTTTGATAATTGCGCAAAAATCTGGTTAGACTTTTTCGGCGCACGCCATCAAGCTCGCTAAACACATCGTCAAATAGCAAAAGTGGCCGCAAGCCGCGGGACTGTTCGAGCATCAGCAGTTCTTGAATCTTTAGGCTGAGCAATATTGTGCGCGTCTCGCCGCGTGAGGCTGCTTGTAGTAACGGCCGGTTGTTAATTGTAATCAATAGGTCATCTCGGTGCGGACCATTGCCCGTAAAGCCTCTCTGCAAGTCTTCGCTTATTGTGGCCTCCAATCTTTTTAGTAGTGAGCTGCCGTACTGGTCCAACTGACATTCGCTTTCGTACGCCAGAGCAATAACATCCTTGCTCCCGGCAATCTCTTGATAATTATTAGTAAACTTAGCGTTTATTGTTTCGATAATTGCCTGGCGCTTGTTGGCTATCACTGCACCAAATTCGCTGAGACGCAGATTCCAAACAAATAATTGTTGGGCAGCGTCCTGTGGTTTTTGTTTTAAAAGAGCGTTTCGCTGCGCGAGTACACGTTCGTAATTTCGTTGTTGCTTGGAATACTCCGGGTCAATTTGGCTGAGCAAATCATCGATAAACAAACGGCGCTGCGAGGGGGAAGTCGTAATTGATTGCAATTGGTTAGGCTCAAATAACACTATTGGGATTGTTTGCGCAAAGTTCAGGCGTTTTCGAGTTTGTTCATCAATTTCGAATGTTTTATCAATCTTCTCGCCTTGTTTTTGTAGCTTTACTACCCTGGTTTGATTCTGTTCGTCGGTGCTATCCAAACGTGCCCATTCTTGGTCATTTTGCACTAAATCGATGTCGCGTGCTCGATACGAACTGCCGCGGCACAACACCAAAATCGCTTCGAGCAAATTAGTTTTACCGCTGGCATTTGGGCCAACTACAATATTCACGCCAGCCTCAAACTCAAACGATTGATCGCCGTACGAACGAAAATTTTTAATTCGTAAGCTCGTAATCATATATTCATTATCTAGGTTTTGTACCTAACTTTTCAATGGCATGACTATGTGTATATATTCGTCACCGTCTTTGCTGACACTTTTTATTACCACAGGGTCGAGTTTGCCGTTAAAACAAAACGCCACCATATCGCTTTTAATCGCTTGCAGGCCTTCTAGTAAATAGCGTGAGTTTAGTGTGATGTCGCCGTTACTCGAAACAACTGCTTCGGCACTAGCGGTGTTTTCACCAACTTGTGATGCGACCGATCGAATGCTAATTGTTTTCGTTTCGTCGTCAAGATGCACTGTAATACTACCGGCACTTTCACGAGCAAAAAGACTAGAAACTTTCGTAATATTTATGAGTTCTTCGCGGGAAACCTCAGCAACACAGGTAAAGTTTGATGGAATTAATTTTTGATAATCCGGGTATTTTCCTTCGATCAAACGCGCAACTAGTTCGGTTGGTCCAACCTTAAATAACACCTGTTGTTCGTCGTGAGTTATATCTACCGTTTCAATGTCGTCAGAAATAATTCGCAGTAAATCTTGCATCGCACTATTTGGTACGAGCACATTAATTTCTTCTGAAACGCCGTCAACTATTTTTTGTGCTAATCGGTAACTGTCGGTTGCTGCAATATATAATTTCCCGTCATTTGAGTGCATAAATACTCCAGTGAGCACCGGGCGAGCTTCGTCGTTTGATGCCGCAAACACTACTTGCTGTAACGCTTTTTTAAGTTCTTGGGCGGGGACTTTCCATGATGTACCATCAGTAATAATTGGCATTACAGGGAATTCTTCGCTTGAAACTCCGTTAATTGTTGAGTCGTAATTACCAGCTTTTATATGTAATTTATGTTCCTCTTGTTTAATCGCGATTGTACCTTTTGGTAAACTCGACACAAAATCTTGCATGAGCCGGGCTGGAATCGTGAGCGTTCCTTCGCTTGCTACCTTGGCGCCAATCACTTGAGTAATCGCAATATCCAAATTTGTTGCTGAGATAGAAAGACGATTATCTTCGATCTTTAAAAGCACATTACTTAAAATTGGTAGTGTACTTCGCCCGCCAGCAACTCGTGCAACGATTGCTAATGCTTTGTTTAAATTTTCCTGAGTAACTTGTAAATCCATTACGAGAGCTCCTTATATGTATTTAATATAGTTTTAATAGTAGGCATTGTGGATAATGGGTATAACCATGAATTAACAGAGAGAATTTGAAAGAAATTGCCTGTTGATTGGTTGTGGAAACAACTCCCATAACGTTTGTATAAGTTAAATCTTGGAAGTCTAAAAATAGTAGAGTTGTGGATGGTCTTGTATAACTCGACGAGTTGTACAAGACTTGTGCGCAGGTTATGCATGGCTAATCCACAACACCAATCCATAAAATCAGAAAAAACACTAGACATACAAACGTTCCTTAATATGACCTATTGCGGTTTTAATGCTTGGATCAGCAGCAGATTCGCGCTCAATTTTTTCGACAGAATGAATGGCGGTAGTGTGATCTTTGCGTCCAAGCTCACGAGCAATTTTCGGGAAACTTAAATGGAGTTCGCTCCGAAGCATATACATTGCGACTTGGCGCGGCACGACAATATCTTTGTCGCGCTTTGGACCCAAAATATCATCGGTAGAAATTTGAAAATACTTGGCGGTTCGTTCAATAACTTGGCGCGCACTGATGTGTTTTGGGCGAATACGACTGGCGCCCAGAACGCTTTTGGCCATCGCAAGATCAGGGGTTATGTTGCGCATTTCACACATTGCAATTAACTGGTTGAGCGCGCCTTCAAGCTCGCGAATGTTGGTTCGCACGTTCGTCGCAAGATGTTCTACGACGGGCGGAGTGAGTTCAAACCCGGCTGCCCCGGCTTTGGTTTGCACGATCGCACAACGCGTCTCAAAATCTGGAATCTGCATGTCTATATTCATGCCCCACGCAAACCGTGATTTTAATCGTTCCTCGAGTGTTGGAATATCTTTTGGCGGTTTATCACTACTGATAATAATTTGCTTGTTGGCTTGGTGGAGCGCGTTAAAAGTGTGAAAAAATTCTTCCTGAGTTTTTTCTTTACCGGCAATAAATTGAATGTCATCAATAATGAGCACGTCTGCAGATCTATAATATCCGGCAAAATCGGTATTTTTTTTGAATCGAATCGCATCTAAAAATTCTTGCACAAACTGCTCGGTCGAAATATACACCACGTGCGCTTTTGGATTCTGGGCAATAACTTCGTTGCCAACCGCTTGGATCAAATGCGTTTTTCCAATTCCAACGCCACCATATAAAAACAAAGGATTGTATTTTTTGCCCGGCATGGCCGCAATCGCCTGGCAAGCAGCGTAGGCAAGTTCGTTGCCTGAGCCAACAATAAAGCTTTCAAAGGTGTATTTGTCGTTTAAGCCCTTGCGGTAGCTGTGGCTGAGGCTACTTTTTGTGACCGAGCTGGCTGTTTTGGTCTGTCCTTTTGGCCTGTCGATAACAACAGCAATTTCTTCAACAATTTTTTTATGAGCGCTCCCGGAGTGGATTTTATAATCGATACGTTTTGGGGTGAACCCGTTGTGCTCCAATGCATCTGAGACTAGTTGATTAAACTTGCGCTCCAATTGCTGCTTAATAAATATATTTGGCACACCGATTGTCAAAACATTGTTTTCAAACCGAACCATACGGGTATTTTTAAACCACGTTACAAAGCTGGCCCGCGAAACCGACACTTCGATTTCTCCTAGAACTGCCTGCCATACGTGATCTTGCATAACCCCTCGTCTTATCTGTTTTCCACCCATTTCGTAGTGCTAACTATACGCGCCTCGGCTCGACTTTTCCACATGTTGGTAAAAATTACGCCAATCTATATAAAAAATCCGCGAACAGATTGAAAGTTATACACACCACACGCTAACACCTTAGGAAGTGTGGACAAAAATGCTGTTTTGGTGGATAAGTCGCTTCATGTGGTGGGGTAAATATTGTAAATACTACGTCTCAAGCAACGATACGCAAAAATTGGTTCCTAATGCTAGGACTTGCAATAACAGTGGTTTTCTGGTAGTTTTTATAGGTTAACTTAATTCTTTTATACACATATGCCTAAACGAACATACCAACCAAAGAAACGCCACCGCGCTCGACAGCACGGATTTTTTAAGCGCATGGCTACCAAAGCCGGACAACGCGTTCTGAGAGCTCGTCGACTTAAGGGTCGCAAGCAATTGACCCAATAAGACTTATTAAAGCAACATTTGTTCCATACTTTTATTTGAAAGTATCATCATATTGACGCAGATCGTACTATGCTAGAAGTATGCTAATTGCTACTCACCGATTTCACGGACTTGGCAGCCTTAATTTTGTAATGAAGTCTGGCAAAACGGTTCGCGATAAAAACCTTGCCCTCAGGTACTGCATTAATACGCGTCGTAAGACATATCGATTAGCCGTTGTGGTGAGCAAAAAAGTTCACAAATCAGCCGTGGTTCGTAACCGAATCCGTCGTCGCATGTTTGAGCATTTTCGCCAAGCAAATTTTGCGATTGCAGAGCCGTACGACTTGGTAATCACGGTATATAGCGATGAACTACTAGAAACAAACACCAAACACATAACAGAAATCTTGCAAAACTTGCTCAGCCAAACCCGAATTATATAAATGTAATCACTTAGTCGTTACGGTGCAGTCGTCAGCGTGGTATCATACATATACAATATATCCGCTTTGAATGCACGTGAGGAGTTCGCCGATGTTTACAACGTTTATCGTTCAGCCAATTTTTAACCTTTTAGTCGCGATTTATGCACTACTGCCTGGCCATGATTTTGGCCTGAGTATTATTTTATTCACGATTTTGGTTCGGTTACTGATGTGGCCGCTTATCAAAAAACAACTGCACCATGCTAAGGCAATGCGCGATTTGCAGCCAGAGCTCAAACGCATCAAACAAGCAACCAAAGGCGATCGCCAAAAAGAATCCCTCATGGTAATGGAGCTGTACAAAGAGCGACAAATCAATCCGTTTGCCTCAATTGGGTTGCTGATTGTGCAAATTCCAATTTTGATTGCACTGTATAGCGGACTGACCAAACTGATTAATGACCCGCAGTCGATTGTAAATTTTAGCTATCCATTTATTCAAAACCTCAGCTGGATTCAAAACCTTGCTGGAAACATCGGTGATTTTCACGCTTCACTGTTTGGGCTCGTCGATCTTAAAAAAGCCGCATTCCCAAGTGGCGGTCCAATCTATTGGCCGGCGATGATGCTGGTTATCGCGAGCGCTTTTTCGCAGTACTATCAAAGCAAACAGTTATTGCCGGATTCAAAAGATCAAAAAGGCCTGCGCCAAATTTTAAAAGACGCTGGTTCTGGCAAACAAGCCGATAACTCTGACGTCAACGCAGCAGTTGGCCGTAATATGCGATTTTTTGTACCAGTCATGGTATTCATTTTTACTATTGGCTTGCCTTCGGCGTTGCCATTGTACTGGCTAGTAACTGGCGTTGTTGCGATCATTCAACAAGGTCGCGTGCTTAATACAAACGAAGACGAGTTAGAAAAAATTGCCGAAGATAAAACCACTGGTAAAGTTATCGAAGGCGAAGTGATTCCTCCAAAAAACAAAAACAATAAAAAATCGAAAGGCAGTAAGTCTAGTAAAAAAAGGAGGAAGTAATGAGCGAACCACAAGCAGCCCATGATCAGAATGACAAGCAGGACATTGAACACTCCATACAATACGCCAAAAAATTTCTTGAAGATGTTTTGTCTTTTTTTGGGCTAAACAGCGACATTTACGCGACGGCGAACGAGGATAATGTGGTTGAGCTACATGTTCCATCCACGCATCTAAACGGATTTTTGATCGGCCAACACGGTGACACGATTCGATCATTGCAGTTTATGGTTAGCACGGCACTCCGCAATAATAATTACGAATACAGTCGTGTGCACGTTGACATTGCCGACTACAAAAAACAACGGGCCGAGCGTTTGGCGGAAAAAGCGCTAGAATGGGTCGCGTCAGTAAAAGAATCGAACGAGGCTCGCGAACTACGACCGATGAATTCTGCCGATCGTCGCGTTGTGCACAAAGTAGCGACCGAAAACGGGCTAGAAACCGAATCAATTGGCGAAGGCCGCGAGCGACGTGTTGTGCTTAAACCCTTAGGCGGTTCTGACTCCAAAGAATCTGCAAATACTAATGACGAAGCCACGGAGAGTGCTATAGACGAAACCAAAGAAGAAGCCAAAACAGGCGAGTCTGAAGAATAGTCTAGTTTGGCTATTCGCCCAAAGCTTTTTTATACACGGCCAATGTTTGTTCGGCCATCCGTTGCCACGAATACGTTTTGGCGAGCGCGTAGCCCCTTGCCTGCAACCGCTCTGCTAGATTTTTGTCGCTCAAAATCTCGTCAATTGCTGTAGAGATAGCTTGCGAATCATTCGGGTCAAAATAATGAACGGCATTTTTATACACCTCGGGTAAGCAAGATGCATTGCTGGAAGCGACGGCACTTTTGCCGTTTATCATAGCTTCGAGCGCCGGCAGGCCAAACCCTTCACTCAGACTCGGAAACACGTACACGCGGGTATGCTGGTATAGCCACAGTTTTTGGCCTTCGCTAACCCATCCGGCGAAAACAATGTTTTTTATATTTGAGCGCTTTGCGTACGCTTCAAGTTTGTCGTACGCTTTGTCTTTTTTGCCAACCAAAACCAGTACGAGTTTTGGTTGTTTTTTTTGTAACAATGCGAACGCGTCAATCAGTCGTTTTAAATTCTTGTGTGGTTGCGGCCGGCCAACAAACAAAATGAAATCTTTACTCACTACTTTTTCTAACGGTTCTGGTTCGGCGGCAATTTTATCGGCAGACTCGTATGTTACGGTAATTTTGCTGCTATTTATTCGCGCAAATCGCGCCACGTCGTCTTTTACAAATTCCGTCGGTGTAATAATTGCCGCCGATTTTTTTGCAATATATTTTGCGCCCCATTTGTATAGTTGTTGTTTAATTTTAAATACCAACCAGTTTTTAGCCGGATTAGTATAACGAATTGTAATAAGATCGTGCATGGTTGTAACGACGTTGCCGCGGAACAAAATCGGTTGTTGTGTCATGCCAAAATGAACAAGATCAGGGCTGAGTTTTTGTAGTTGCCTTTTGAGGCCAAGCTGCTCACCAAGACTAAACTCTTTGAACCGTGTTGCATGAACGTCAAAATTTGGTGCAATTTCTTTCATGAACGCCACACGTTTTTTATTGGTTAAAATTGTAAAACGCACCGAGGTTGGAATCTCGTGCAGATACTTAACTAAGTTATCAACGTACGTTCCGGTACTGCTACCCGACTCTCGCGCATCAATGACGATGTGTTGTTTATTTTTCATTTTTGTTCCATGGCATTCAAAATTTCTTTGCTGGAAACAGTTCGTGTGCGCTGAATTTTCGATCGCTTTTTTAGTGTTGCAGGAACATGTATCAGTGCCCAAAAAAATGCTTTTACGAATGCGCCAAATTGGTGATCGCGCAGACTGCCAAGTTTCATGCGCACGAGCTGCCATAAAAATATTGGCTTGCGCGCCCAAAATAAATGCCCAGGCATGTTTTTGTTATACAACATAATATAGTTTTTAACGCTGTGATAGCGTGTAAAACTGCCCATTTTACTGCTGGTGTGTCCAACGCGGTGGAATGCGATTGCCGCGGGTTCGTACCAAACTTTTAGCCCCAACAGTTGTGCGCGGAAACACAAATCAACATCCTCATAGTAAGCAAAAAAATCTTCATCAAAGTAACCAATTTTTTTAAACAAACTGCTGCGATACAAACTGGCGCCACCGCTGGCCGCAAATACATAGCCAGGGGTTTCGTACTGGCCGCGGTCTAATTCGTCGCGTCCACGTGGATAAGGCATCCCAGATTTTCCTATGAATTCACCGGTGCTATCGATATGTTTGTGGTCGTCCCGAAGTAGTTTTCCACTAAACACCACACATTCAGGCTTTTTAATCGCCGCTTCGTGCAATGATTGTAGCCATTCTGGATCTGCAGCCGCGTCGTTATTAAACAGGGCAATAAATTCAAAACCATCTTTTATGGCTTTTTTGATACCTACATTAATCCCACCCGCAAACCCACGGTTAGTTTTGAGCCGAATAATTTCTACGTCCGTAAATCGCTCGGCAACCATGTCGCTTGATCCATCGTCTGATCCGTTGTCCACTACAATAATGTGAGCCGAGAGTGTTTGGTCTTGCAGCGATCGCAAGCACTGAACCAGCAAGTCCTTGCCGTTCCAATTTGGGATGATGATTGCAGTAGTATTTTTCATAAACTAACTAGTACATTTTATACCAACATGGCCAATAAACATTGTCGATGTTGGTGGCCACCCATCGGTCTGATAAACTACTACTAACTATGGCGGAATCTAATAATCGTGAAAAAGAGCTCGAATCTGCACTTCGCCGAGCAAATACAACGCTTCAGCAGCGAACCAGACTTGCAAAAAAACTCGACAAAGACATAAAAAGCATTAAGGACAACCGGCTTTTTTTCGTGTATTTAGTCATGAGAAAAAGTATTGAGGCACCCAAAAAACTTGTTCGGTACACAAAACACATCGGATATTTAACAGCGCGCCGACTTATGCGAACCGACACAACGCGCCGCGTGGCAATCAAAATCGCCAAGAAAGCGCGACGAATCATGCCCGGTAGTCGCGCCGGCAAAAATACACGGTTGTTTGTTGAAGCACTCGATGCAACACGTCGCAAGCAGTATCAACAATGGGTCAAAAATCATTATCCTAACAAAGCAGTGATTGCCGCGCAAACAGAAAAATCAAACAATTGGAGCAAACGGCCGCTCATTAGCATTCTGGTACCAACCTACAATACAGACATTTCTTTTTTGCGTGACGCGATTGACTCGGTTCAAAATCAAAGCTATCAAAATTGGGAACTGTGTATTGCTGACGATGCATCAACAGACCAAGAAGTTCGCGCAGTTATTCAAGACTACGCAAAAAAAGACGAACGCATAAAATACGTATTTCGCAAAAAGAATGGGCATATCTCTGAAGCATCGAATAGCGCGCTCGAGCTTGCTACTGGCGAATTCACCGGGCTGCTTGACCACGACGATGTACTATGGCCGAATGCATTATACGAAGTTGTAAAAGCCATACATACCGATGACGAAATTGACGTGCTGTATTCTGACGAAGAAAAAATTTCCGAAAATGGCAAGATCCACGAAGATCCATATTTTAAACCCGACTGGAGCCCCGACCAACTACGCTGCCATAATTACATGACACACTTTACTGTTATGCGAACTAAACTGGCTCGCAAAGTTGAGGGTTTTCACAAAGGATACGAGGGCGCACAAGACTGGGATTTAATTTTGCGCACAACACGCGAGGCGCGAAAAGTTTTCCATATCCCAACAATTTTGTACAGTTGGCGCAAAGCACGAAATTCAACAGCGCTTCGGGCCGACGCCAAAGGCTATGCCTGGACGGTCCAAGAACATTTGCTCGCAGACGATCTAAACGCACGCGGTTTTGAGGGCAAGGTTATGAAAACCTCGATGCTCGGTTTTTGGAAGATAAACTATAGATTAGACATGTCGCTCGTCTCGATAATTATTCCGACTAAAGACCAGTATGATCTGATAAAAAAATGCCTAGAATCGATTGCCAAGTATACAACGTACCCAAACTACGAAATTATAATTGTTGATACCGGTTCGACCGATAAGCGTGTGTGGAGTTTGTACGAGTCTTACGCAAACAAAAATCTGCGAGTAGAAACATGGGAAAAGCCATTTAACTTTTCGAGTGTTTGTAACTACGGCGCCAAAAAATCAAACGGCAAGTATTTACTATTTTTGAATAATGATACCGAAGTAAAATCAGTCGATTGGGTCGAAGGATTAATGGGTTTGGCTCAACAAAAACATGTTGGCGCGGTTGGATGTAAACTGCTGTATCCTGATGAGCGCATTCAACATGCAGGAATTATTTTGGGCGACGGTGGATTTCCGGACACGCCGGCGATAGCCGGGCATATTTTTGGCGGCTGGGACAATGGCTTGCAAGACCAATACAAAATTATGTTTACCGAAGCCGTGCGCAATAGCTCGGCCGTTACTGCAGCCTGTATTATGATTTCGCGGCAGAAATTTGACGAAGTAAACGGTTTTGACGAATCATTTAAGATTGCGTTTAACGATGTAGATTTTTGCCTAAAACTGAGAGCCAAAAATTATGCGAATGTTTATAACGCCAACGTTCGTATGTATCATCACGAGTCAGTTTCGGTTGGCCGAGCTGAGCGGGGTAGTCGCGACCTTGAACTATTCAAGCAAGAACATCGCCGCATGGCCAAAAAGTGGGGAAGTGAAACATTCGAAAACGATCCGTACTTTAACAAAAACTATACAATCGTGAACGGGCATGTAGAAATAAACCCGGACGCAGGCATAAACGATTAGCAACCGGATCCTTTTGCTCCAACATTAAAATACGCGAAGACAATCAACATGCACAACAAATGCGAAGTTATTTTATTTTGTCGAATAATTTTTTGCTAATAAAGAGCGAGCTACTAACTCCCCAACTGCGCGCTTTTGATTTACTGGTGGTACTCTCTAGATTGCCCGGAGATTTAATTCGGTAGTATTTGCTTCCGTAGCGGAAGGTTCGGCCAATTTCTCTGCTTGCAACCGGAAGTATGCTTAGGACATTTGGCGACAGCGTTGGTCCGTTTAGTACCCAATAGTTTGTGTTTCCGGCTTTTATTTTTCGTACTTTGCCGCTATCAATAACATACCACTGTGAGCCGACTTTAAACTTGTAGCTCATGCTTCGCTCGGTCGGAAGGCTGTTCATCGTTGTTTCAGAAAAAGACTTGGTAAGTGGCCTGTCGTCTCCACCACGAATGAGATCTCGCGTCGAGCCACTCGAAACACGATACTTCTTGCCATTTTCTACAAAGTAGACTGCACTGCCGCCGGTTTTTTTAATCATGTAGGAAAGCGATTTATATTTGGTTAGCGTGTCGATCGTTTCACTGTTCAGGGTTGCGGCGTCACCAGTTTGCAGATTCCAAGCAGCACTAATAGCGTTTGAATGAATATAGTGTGCTTTGCCGCTATCTATAAAATACGGCTTGCCGCTACTGTGGGATTTAGCAACTCTAGTGAGACCTTCGGCCACAGTCGGATATCCAGCTAAACTTTCACTTCCTATCACATCAATAGTATTGTCATGGAAGTCCCACGCTTTTAGCGCATCGTAGGTGAACACAGGAACTTTGCTGCCACGATCGATAAGATATATTCCGCCGTTTGCTGTTGCTCGCACTAGTTGTATTCCGCCACGTGTTGAGCCGAACCAGTTCTCGAACGACCGCACAAAATTATAACTTCCGGTGTAGTACTGGCCTTTTGTGCCGTATTTCGGCAGACCATACAGACCTTTTGGATTGTTGTAGGCGTGCGGTGTATAGCAGTAGAACGCGGCGGTTGCTGCGTTTTCCATATAGTGGGTTCGGTATGATGTTCCGTTGCCGTCCTTGAACGTAACGTTTTGCCTTGGATATAAATTAGGCGAGTAGAAATTCTTTTTGGTTCCACAGGTCCAACTGGAGCTTGGAGTCCACCAACTGTTATTCCGGTTGGCGCGCTCGTAGTGATAGCGCATTACCCAGGTACCGCTGTCGATTTGGTAGGCAAAATTTGATGATCCACTGCAATCACCCGTGGTCGGACAACCATATCCCATTGCTTGACTGAGCTGCCAGCTAGTCGGGTTTGTGGTGGTAATTAGGCTTTGTTCTTTTTGTAGCGTCGCTAAAATTACGCGTGGGTTGACGCCGTAGATCCTCGCAGCATAGTAGATGATCCTCGAGGCTAAATATTCTTCACTACAACTTGCGCCAGCAGCTTCGTAGAGTTCGCGCTCTTTGCTGTCAGACCCGTAACATTCGATACCATTTGCAGGCCGAAAATTTTTGAGTCCGCTATTTTTGGATTCCAAAAAGGTTTGTATTTGATCGGCAGACATGGTGTTTGCATCGCGAAAAACAGCATCGTCAATGATTCGACCGCCAGCATACGCAGCTGATGCAGATGGTGCAAAAAGCAGAGAGGCAAACATAAACAGCGCAGCAATAATGCTGCCAGAAATGAGCCAGCGACTACGAAGAGTTTGGAGTAGCATAACTATTTAAACCTCACAGGAATCTCAACAACATCAACTTCTGTGTCGTCGGCGAGTGTTCGGAAGACATCGACGCGACCTTCGCTGCCGTTAGAGCTGAAGCTAAATGTGCCAGAGAATTTTCCGCTAACAACTTTGAGTGTGCCGGTGCCAATGACGCCGATTTTATCGTCGATGAGCCGGTAGCTAATGGTGCCAACTTTTGACGAGCCGCTAATTGTGGCGTCATTGTCGAGTAGCGTATTTTTTGCGGGCTGGTTGACAGTAATATTGCCAGAACTAGAAGATATGCTCGAGCTTGTATCTGTTTGTGGCTTTGTTTTGTTTGGTTTGTCGGCGTCATCAATAATGCCACCATCGCGCGCGACTGATTCGGTAACGGTGCGTGGCGTGCCTTCTTTAAAATCTGAATCTGCCGCAGGGGCGTTAATTTCAGCCGTAGAATTCGCGTTGCGGCGTGTCCAAAACCACCAACCACCAAGCACGATAATCGCTATCATAAAAATCGTAAAAAACATGACAAAACGTTTGTTGTTTTTGGTTTTGCGCGGAGCTCGGTAGTTGTAGGTTTTCATGTAATTTTGATCCTTTAACCTAATTAGCTTTAGGATAATTTGCTGGCTTGCAATGATGCAAAAAGGGAATACAAGTATTATATCCCCCCAGAACTACCTTAGCATAAGCTTTTCTTGCCCGCAACCTCTGTAACTGCTCGCTTGCACGCCGACTAGTCAGTGATG
This sequence comes from uncultured Candidatus Saccharibacteria bacterium, assembly GCA_964504275.1. GTDB lineage: Bacteria > Patescibacteriota > Saccharimonadia > Saccharimonadales > JAGQNJ01 > CAYQXB01. The sequence continues at coordinate 52,956 of CAZDDV010000001.1, forward strand.
TTGCTACCTGGTACACTTGCCGGTAGTGTTATGAATGATCGACCTCGGAAAATAAAAGTGTGTTACGTGCTTTCGTATCACCAGCCGAACTACGTGCGCTCCCTGGCGTTACTTGGGCTTCTGCGCGCCAATAATCAGTTTGAAGTTCTTGAAGCCAGAAATAAAACAAAAGGTTTGCTTCGGTATGCTCAAACAATACTGCAACTTATTTTGTGCCGAATAAAGTATCGCCCAGATGTATATATATTGGGTTTCCGTGGATATGAAATTTTCCTGCCCGTACGCATACTTACCATTGGCAAGCCACTTATATACGACGAGTTTATCAACTTGTACGACTGGTTTGTGTTGGAGCACAAAAAAATAAAATCAGATTCGTTCACTGCGCGTCTTATTATGTGGTACAGTCGGCTGACGCTGAAGTTGTCGGATAGTGTTGTGACCGACACAAGTTTAAATGCAGAATTTTCTAGTCGTGTGCACGGGCTCGAACGGACAAAATTCACGCACATATATGTTGGCACCGACGAAGCAACATTTACGCCCGGCAATAAAAAAACACCAACAAAAAATCTAGAGGTTTTGTTTTATGGAAACATGTTGCCGCTGCACGGTGTTGAGCATATGCTTGATGCAATGCGACAGTTACAAGATAAGCCAGTTCATTTTACAATTATTGGTGGCAAAAAAACAAAATACGAAACAGTTATACATCAGTTTTTGAACGAGCATAATCTTTCAAATGTAACCTATAAAAATTGGGTTCCGTATCATGATTTGCCAACATACATTGGTGCCGCTGATTTGTGTTTGGGCGGACCATTTGGCGGAACATCACAGGCGAGCAAGGTTATAACGGGCAAGACATTCCAGTTTTTGGCGATGGCAAAACCGGTGCTGATTGGTCATATTGATGAGGAAGTTGGTTTTGTAGACGGCAAGAATTGTTTAAAAATTTCTCAGGCTAGCGAAAAACAATTACGTGAAAAAATTGTCTGGGCCATACAACACCGCGGTGAGCTTGAGCAGATTGGTCTTGGCGGTAAAAGGTTGTATGATGAAAAGTTTTCGAAACAGGCACAACACCAAAAACTCACAGATATTATTGCGAAAGTAACGAGAGTTTAAGCTACGATATTTTCGTAAATGCTTTGGTAGTCTGCTGTCATTTTTTGAAAATGTTTGTCTGTAGTCTCGGCGCGAATAGTTTGGTTTTTTAACGCGGTGGACATTATTTCTGCAAAAGCAATCCAATTTTTGCTGACATCGGCAGTGAAGATATTCGCCTCGGACAAATCGATCTGCTCGCTAATAGCAACAGTCGTACCAAGTTGCAGGCTTTCAGTAATCACTAGCGGTGGCTGAAATTTACTGTCCATTTTTTTGCTCGGAAATATCACGAGGTCGGCAGCCTCAAGTAGTGGAATTATTTCGCTGGTCTGACCAACGGAAAAAACGCGGCCAGGGAATTTTTCTGCAAGGATTTTTCCGGTTCCACGCGAATCAAATCGGCAGGCAAGCAGCACAATACTGTTCGGTGTTTTTTGCAGAAAAAGTTTGAGTGCTTCGGCAAAGCTTACGTCGACACCAAGTCTATCGAACTCGCCCGGGAACACGACAATATGCTTTGCGCCCAAAAACTGCGCCCGCGTTTTTGTTCGCCGCGCTGCATCATATGCAATTCGTTTTTTCGGCGGCCAGGGGCAAATCAAAGAAACATGATCATGGAGTTTGGAGACTTGCTGAAACGTTTTTTCTGACTGACAAACAATATGATCGCCCCACAGTAATTTTTTGAGTTCTTTCTGCGAAATATCAACTTTCGGCAATCCAGTAATTGTCTGCACGAATTTTGTGCCTTGTCTGCGGGCACGTTTTGTCGCTAACTTTATGAGTAATACATTTTGTTTGGTCGGAATATGTGCGGTCTGAACAACGTCAAACAAATGTGCCGTTTTAAAAATACCCCGCAAGAATTCGTTGCGCTGTTTGGTGTTCCAGCCGATATCACTAAAGATTTTTTTGGTTTGCAGGTTACTGTCGGTTATTGTTGCAGAAAAAAAGTAGGGCTCGATAATTGTACTGTTCGCAAACGACGTCGCGATGTCTTTTAGTAATACAAAACCGCCTTCATGCGGTGGCGATTCAATCGCGCGAGTTGCAAACAATACATTGATCGGCTTCATACTACTTTTTCGGCGATACTTTTTTGAAGTAACCGCGAACCATGCGTTTGGATTTGGCGCCATAATGTTTCAGCAACATTTTGTATCGCTTTAAATGATTGCGAAGTGGCGTGCGGCGTTTTTTGATAAATTTTGCGCCAGCAGCGACGCCGATTTTAATGTGATCTTCGTGAAAATATACCGATAGATCATCTGGTTGCGTAAAAACGTATTTGTTTTTTTTCAAAAAGCCGGCTAATAATCGAACGGCTTCACCATTGCTGAATGATTGTTCATTCAAATCTATGTCGACCGAACTCGCTAGTTTGATTAAACGAGCTTTGTAGTCCTCGCCAGTTTTTGGTTTTTGAATTACTGCGTGGTAGAGCAGGCTGTAAAAAAAGTCTTCTGGCGCCGCAACGTAAAATCCCTTTTTGTTCAAAACGCGGCGTTTAAGAATATCGATTTCCCACAACGGATCGTAGTAGTTATCGCCAACATTTCTAAAATCAAAAAATACTTTTTCGTTTTTGATTATTACTTCGTTGTATACTCGGTGATTTTGAGCAAATACGGCTTTGGCATTTGTTGTGAGCGCCGCATCTTTGTAATCAGCAACCAACATATCAATATCGCCGTGGTCTTTGGCGTAGTATTTGTCAGGTATTGCGTCAAAATTCCGAAGCACAACATAATCAATGGTGTTGTTGAGCACGTACAGCACTTGCTCTAAACTTTGCCAGTCATCTGCGCCTACGACATCTTGTTTGTAGATTTCGATATCACGACTTGGCTTCCCAAATGTCTTTACAAGGTCTTCAGTATTTTTGCCAAAAAGTAATGTTAAGTCGTGGTCAGTTTCGGTCGGGGAGTTAGTGCCGTGAATTAAATGCCCACCACCAGTCCATTCGCGGTGCGTGGTTTTGGCCAAAAATAAATTACTGTTGACCTCTTTGTCGCCCTTTGATGTTGTGTGAGTTTTGTAAGTTGGATTTTGGTCCTCAACAATAACAGCCAAAAATGGGTTTGTACCAATGTGAGCTTCTTTTTTGGCGTTTGGCGGCAGCTGCGTCCCATAAAAACGTGAAAGGTTTTGGGTGAAGTTTTTCTTGTTCCAGTGGATTTCGTAAACTTTTAAGATGTTAAATCGCACAGATATATCGTCGAGGATTTTTTGTTCGATAACGCGCGCGTTCTCCCAGATAATAAACAAGTGGATTTCTGGAGTGTTAGTATTTTTTAGCATTACTTAATTGTACTGTTTTGGTTTACGGCCGACAACCTTAAGCATCCACGAACGCAAGATACCAAACGGAAGCGACCACACGCCCAAGTATCGTCGCACTAAAATCAGCATAATGATGTTAGATAACCCGACTGTAACCGCGGTTGCAATTGCAGCGCCTACAACTCCAAAATGTGGAATGATTGTTACTCCGAGCACAATATTAATACCAAGCGATCCACAAACCGTTGCGGCCAGTGCTTTCTCGCGGCCGGTCATCGCTAGAATAAAAAGTGTCGGCCCGACAATGATATTAACGAATTGCCCAACAGCCAAGATTCGGAGTGCAGTAACGCCACCTATAAATTCTGCGCCAAACAGGCCAAGGATAAATTCCGGGAAAACCATCATGATTAAAAATAATGGCAAGCCGAGCAAAAATCCAAGCGCGCTGGTTTTGCCAAATATTTTTTCTAACTTACTTTTTTGATTACTGGCGTACAGTTCAGAAATTGTCGTGCCGGCAATCGTGTTGATTGCAGTGAGTATTAGTGTGAGCACCAACGAAACTTTCAGCGCTGCATTGTAAACACCAACATCCGTCGTGCTGGCGAGCGCGCCCAAAACTAGAACGCTGGCTTGTCCAATCATTTGCGTCCCGAAAGCCACAAACAGCAGCGGAACGCCACTGGAAAGCAGCATTTTTTTGCTGTATGTTTGGTTGGTTTTTGCAGCCGGTAAGTATTTGTGTACAAAAAACATGCCCACGACGACCGAAATCGCGCAGCTGAGTACAAAGCCGACGGCCATGCCCTTGATTCCGTACAGTGCACCCAGGCTAAAAATTGCCACGATGCCAAGCGCATAGATTATAACGCGTTCAACAATTAAAGATTCGCGGGTGCGTTTTAGTGCTCGCAGGAAACCACCGTAAATAAATCTAAGCGAATAAAACGGCAAACCAAACGAGAAAATCTGAATGTATATTGTAAGCCCAGGATCATTGAATACGCGCGCCGCGAGCCATGGAGCCGCCAAAAATAGTCCAAAGGTCAAAATGGCTGTTAGCGTAATGACAATCCCAAGAGTTGTGCGTTTAATTGCCGACGCACTGTCGTAATCTTTTTTGAGCAGCAAAGGCGGCATCAGTCGGACAACCGTTCGATCAAGCCCGATGTGCCCAAGGAGCGAAAGCGTCAGAATAACTGAGAAGCATAAGTAAAAAATCCCGGTACCGCTGGCGCCGAATTGTCGTGCCATCAAAAGGTCAAACACAAACTGAATGCCAGTTGCCAGTCCAAGAATAAGCAAGCCCCAGATAGAATGCCGAATAATCTCGACAAAATCTTTATCGCCAGTTTTAAATAACAAGCTTAGCCTCGTTGCTTTCATTACTTATGCAGTATAGCAAAAGTAATGGCCGAGAGCTGTAGCTGTGCCAGGATTAGCCGTAAGTACGATATAATATGAGCAGTAAAACAGACTGGTAATGAAAAGGGAATATGGCCAAACCAAACCAAAAAACAACCAAACGCAATAATCCTGAGTCCAGGCAGCGTGGTTTTGTTGCGCGCACAGCAGAAACCATACTACGCGGTATTGGTTCTAAAAAGTTTTTGTATGCGACGCTTATTTGGTTTGTTTTTTCGGCTGGATTTATCGCAATGACGACCTCTCGGGCCGTGGCGCCAGACGAAACAGCACATCTCAGCAGAGTTAAGATATATGCAGAGGGCGGAGTCACGCCGTTTATCCACCAGACGGAAGCAACGTATTATCTCGGTGCTGTCGAACAACAGCCAAATTACTTATTCCATTATCTAATGAGTATGCCGTATCGATTCATGCCAGATGCGTGGTCGCCAAACACAAAAATCGTATTGCTTAGATTAATCAACATGGTATTTGTGCTTTGCGGGCTGGTGGTTTTTAGTCGTACAGTACGACGGTTAACAAGAAGCACTTTAGTACAAAATCTTAGCGTTTTTATGCTGAGTAACACGCTGATGTTCGTGTTTTTGGCGGGCGTGCTCAATTATGATAATCTTTTCTTTTTGACTACGTGCGTAGCATTTTACTACTTGGTAAAACTACTGCAGAAGTTTAGTTTGCAAGATTTCCTTAAGCTTGGAATCGCTGTTGCGATTGCGCTATTAACTAAATTTACCTTCGTGCCACTTGCGGTCATGTTTGCAATTGTATTGATTGTTCGATATTGTCGTGAATTACGATCAGTCTGGCAAACAAGCAAAACAGAAATCAAAGAATACAGAAAACCACTTATTATTTTGGCGATATTATTTGCGCTGGTATTTGGTTTTTTTGCCGAGCGCTACGTCGGCAACTTTATAAAGTACGGCAGCTATCGCCCTAAATGCGAGAACGTCCTTGGGCATGAAAAGTGTCTGAGCAGCGCCTTGTACCGTAGGAACCTTTCGTTTAAGGACAAAGAGGTTACTCAAAAAATTCCTAACGAACAATTCGTAGCAAAATGGATGTTGCGAACCAAAGAAACAATTTTTGGCATTATGGGCCACCATTCGCTTGCGCAGGCACCGCTGATTAAATATGGCAGCCTGGTTGTGATTGCAGTTATGCTGTTTGCATTCGTGCGCACGGTGAGCCCGCGGGATAGCACTATGTTTTATTTGATTGCCATAATTTTGATGTATGTTGGGACGCTTATTATTCACAATCATAATTTATTTCAGCGATCACAGATTTTTGGCATGGCACTGCAAGGGCGATATATTTTCCCAGTACTAGGAATGATATATTTTGTCGGCAACTTTTTTGTAGAGCGTCTGATGCGCAAAAATCGCGTGGCGTATGCAAGTTACGCACTTTTTGTAGTTGTACTATTTTTTGCCAGTGCATTACCAGCCTATATATATGTCACGAGTTCGATTTGGTTTATGCCGTCGGCGGAGCCATTTGTGCATCAAATACAATTGGTATTGAGAGCGATTCTTCCCTAAGACTTCTTTGCGGTCAGTCGCCACATTATAATCGCCTGAGTAGTGAGGCCAGCAACAAGGCCGATTATCAGTACGGGTAGCAATAGGCCGGGTATATCATTTTTTTCGGTGATTCCTGTATAGAGTGCTTGTATCGGGTTGGTCATCACAACTTTAAACTGCCGCACTAGGATGCTGGTTGCACTGGTCATAATTGATAGCCAGCCAAGAACCACGATTAGTAAAACGCCCTGGCCGCGCAACTTTTTAAAATACAATGCGCCGACGGCCATGAACCCAGCAAATGATAGCCAAGCTGGCAGTAGGTAGCGCCGATTCACTCCGCCATAGCCAACCGAGTAGGCAATTTGTTGGCCATACGTAATAATAAATTGCAGCAACAATAAACCGATAATCGCCCACATAATTACTGTTAGTTTTTTGCGTGATTTCCATATTTGCGCGACCGCGCCATACGTAACAGTTAAGATAATTAGTAGCGACGGCCAAAAGTTAATCGCTTGATTACCAACTCTTGGCAGAATTTTCCAGGATCTTCCGTACAAACCGGTTGTAAGCATCTTCCAGGTTTCCGGGGAAGTTAAAACTTCTGGCAGCGTTTCGTATTTACCTGGCAAGATATTTTGCGCCGAACCTGGCGGGCGATTCCTAAAAGGCGAACCACTTAATTGATAATTGTGAACATAAAACCAACCAATACCAATCGCAATAACGATCGTAATGATCGCCGAAGCCTTAATCGCTGGTAGCAGTTTTTGTAGCCATGTTCCTTTGGTATGTAACCAAGCAGCAATAAAAAGTGTGACGAACACAACCAGTACGGTTCCGAAAAATGAAGCTTTGGTTGCCATACCGCCTAGGCACACAACTGCCAGCCACGCTGTATAAGAGGTTTTAATGCCACTTTGAACCGTGCGAATTGATAGCACTAGTGCCAGTGTTGCAAATAGCATCATGAGTCCGTCGTTCATGATTTCGGCCGCAACATAAAATGCTAAAAGCGATGATCCAATCGCCGGTACAGCAACCGCAAATAGGGCGCGCCGTTTACCGCCAATAACCCAGCCACCCCACGCCATGGCTAGGACACACAGCACGCCTATAATAATGCTTATCACCCGCGCAATTGCGGTGGCTCTAACCCAGTGGCCATCGTCTAAAAGCGGCGTTACGAATGGCGCCAGGATTGCATAGTAAAGCGGCGGATGATGTGACACAAATTGAATTTTCGATTTCGGTCGCCCAAGCGGTGCTTGCGTGCCTTGCCAAAAATCTGGCAAATTGCCATGTCCAAGTTGCCAGGCGTAATCAAGATGTTGCGGCGCGTCAGTGGTTCCGCGCCACGGAACGGCCGAAGCAAAAATTGCCATGCCGCAGATCATCGCTAGAATGACTCCCAGCACCCCAATGCTTGCCCGTTTTCGTTCCGCAGTTGAAAGAAAGCTTTTTATAATCCAAAGCCGCAAACTTTTGTAGAACCCCCGCAACGTTTCCATTAGCTTAAGTCTACCAGGCTCTTGCCGGTTTTGGGTTATTTTTTGGTCGAGTTTTTGTCGTACTGAATTTGACGAAGTTTATGTAAGTTTTCTTCCAACAAGCGGCGATTAATTGCAATAAGATCCGCAATGATTCCAAGCACAATTGTCAAAAATCCAACAATAATTAAAACCGCTCCCGCAACAAGCGATTGTAAATGCCCGCCAATTGGGTCGCCATGAGTAATGACTAAGAATAAGTATCGGAACATCGGCAGCGTACCAACCCCGAAAATAAATATACCTACACTAAAGAAAATTTTAAACGGTTCGTGCATAGCGTAGCTTTGAAAAATCGTCGAGGTTGATTTCCATATGTGCTGGAACATGTTTTTAAACAATCGAGACTCGCGAGTTTTTGGGTTTGTTTTAATCGCCACAAACGTAATCGGCACGCGCTTTTTGCCAGCATGAATAATTGTTTCGGTGCAATAACTAAACGTTGTAACGACATTTAAATCGAGCGCCGCTTTTCTGGAATATGCGCGGAAGCCACTGACGGCATCTGGGATACTCGTGCCTGCCGCTGCGTTGACCAAACCGCTACCAAGCTTTTGCAGTACTTTTTTGAGCGGACTAAAATGTGCAATCGTGCGAGTTTGACGATCGCCGACCACCATATCGAATTCGCCGCTCAAAATCGGTGCAATGAGTTTTGGAATGTCTTCTTGCGGGTATTGGTTGTCGCCGTCGGTGTTTACGATAACGTCGGCACCAAGCCGCAAGCATTCTTGGACTCCGTCGTAAAATGTTGCCGCTAAACCTTTGTTTTTCTTGTGTCGCACAATGTGGTCGACGCCAAGTTTTTTGGCAACTTGAATCGTTTTGTCTTTTGATCCGTCGTCGATAATCATGACTTCGACAGAATCAATGCCGGCGATCTTGCGCGGAATACTGTTTACTACCAAATGCAGCGTTTCTTCTTCGTTATAGCAGGGAATTTGTACAATTAGTTTCACGGGGTGTCCTTACTTTTTAGGGTCTACTCAAATCGTGTTTTTATTATAAACGATTTATTCAACCTTGTTGCTACAAACTTGCCCTCAAACCAACAGAATGCATTATAATGAGTGGCTGATGCTGCGACATATACTATCAAAAAAGAATAAAGTTCTGCTTAACGAACTCGTGCGTACAGACTTTAAGCTACGCTATCAGGGTTCAGCACTTGGTTACGCCTGGTCATTGTTGCGTCCACTGATGCTATTTTTGATTCTCTATCTTGTATTTGCGCGCTTTATTCGTGTCGGCGACAGCGTGCCGCACTTTCCGGTTTATTTGCTGCTCGGTATTGTGCTTTGGAATTTCTTTGCCGAGATGACTTCTATGAGCCTTGGCTCGATTGTTGGCCGCGGTGATTTAATACGAAAAATCAGAATTCCCCGCTGGATTATTGTGTCATCAAGTAGTCTGTCGGCGGTTATTAACCTCGGGCTAAACATGCTAATTGTGTTGGTGTTTGTCATTGTTAACCGAGTTGATTTATTGCAAACGAGTTTGTGGTTGCCACTTATTATTATAGAAATGTATCTGTTTGCGCTCGGCATCTCGCTTATTTTGGCTGCTGCTTTTGTGAAGTATCGAGATGTTAGTTATGTATGGGAAGTTACAACGCAAGGTTTGTTTTATTTAACACCGGTCTTGTATCCGCTGGCGCTTATTAAAAACGAGTTTTATCAAAAAATACTACTGATGAGTCCCATGGGTCAAACGATTCAAGATGCACGCTACGCATTAATTACTCATGAAACGCTTACCACGACACAAGTGTACGGCTCACCGTGGTGGCGCATTGTTCCGGTTGGTATTTCTTTGCTCGTTTTGTTTTTGGGCATTTGGTATTTTAGATCGCAATCTAAACATTTCGCGGAGAATATTTAAATGGATAATGAAGTTAGCGATCAAAATGCAATAACCGTTACTAGTCTGAGTAAGTCGTTTAAGTTACCACACGAAAAACTAAGCTCAATCAAAAGCACCGTGCTCAATTTTTACAAACGGCGGAGTTACGAACAGCAACGCGTGCTTCACGATATTTCCTTTGAAGTTAAAAAGGGTGAATTCTTTGGAATCGTCGGACGGAACGGAAGCGGAAAGAGTACACTATTAAAAATTCTGGCCGGAATATATTCTGCCGATAAAGGTGACGTCATTGTGAATGGTTTGCTGACGCCTTTTATTGAGCTAGGCGTTGGGTTCAACCCGGAACTTACTGGCCGTGAGAATGTTTATTTGAACGGTGCTCTGCTTGGTTTTGATCGCAGGGAAATGAGCAAGATGTACGACGGCATTGTGGAGTTTGCCGAACTAGAGCGGTTCATGGATCAGAAGCTCAAAAATTATTCTTCTGGCATGCAAGTTCGGCTAGCTTTTTCGATTGCGATTCGTGCAAAGTCAGACATTTTACTTATCGATGAAGTTCTGGCTGTTGGCGACGCAGCATTTCAACAAAAATGCTTTGACGTGTTCGCAAAACTCAAAAAAGACGGAACGACAATTATTCTTGTTACGCACGATATGGGTTCGGTTTTGCGTTTTTGTGATCGCGCAATGCTGATTGATAAAGGTGACGTAATCAAAATCGGTAATCCTCACCAGGTTGCAGATACGTACTTAGAGCTAAACTATAATCCAGCCAAAAAAGACAAAGAAATGCAAAAGAGTATCGACAAAAAAAAGAAAGAGCCGGCAATTAAAAACGTTTCAATTAGTGGACTCGAAAAAGAAGAAAAGCATCGTTTTTTACCCGGTGAAAAAGCACGCGTATGCATCAAGTTTAAAAATAACTCACAAAAAAAACCGCTTCATTTCGGATTACAGATTTTTAGCGAGAATGGTACGTACTGCTTTGGTACAAATTCTAATATTTCCGGCCTTGGCGCGTACAAATCACAAAAAGAGAATGATGAAGTATTTGTCGACCTTGGTCTTGATCTAGTTCCTGGAACGTACTCTGTGACGGCCGCGCTCATGAACGAGTCGGCAACAACTGTGTATAGCTACCGCGATCAAGCCTGCAAATTTAGGATTATAAAAAATACTCAGAACGACGGTATAGCACTGCTAAGTGTAGATTGGCAACTTGATAAATTAAACAAAAAGTGAAATCCTAGTTCTTTTTTCCTTTTTCAGCTAGCCAGGTATTTATTATTGGATTACGCACGCTACGAAGTTCTGACTCCTTTTGTTGCATGGCTTCGATAGTAACTTCAAGCGACTTAATCTTGAGCGGATTTTCAACTATGAATTCTTTTAATATGACTTCGATGGGTTCAATTTTTGCTAGGTGAGAAAAATCTATTTTTTTATTTAACTCTAGTGTCATACGTTTGTACGAAAAAATTTCGTGGTGCCTTAACATGAGTTCAGTACGAAGGGTGTAGTATTGTCTTTTTAGCCTTTGCCAAGTATCGTGCTTTTCGGAGTCACCGGTAATACGACTCTTCAGTTTTTCATAATTACTAGGTTTTTGAGCGATTACTACATGCGTAGCTGCCATTGCACGAGCTTCGTACATAGAATAGTTATTCATAAAACTATTTTTACTCGTCGTATCTTTTTCGATATGTGACAAAAACTTACCAACAGGCATGGAGAGGAATTTTTGCTTTTGTGCCTCACTGAGGTTTGCCATGAAGCGATTAATCGTCATATTAACCGACATTAACGCGGTGCCACTTTCAGGAATGTAACTTTCTAATATCTTAAAATCATCTACAAGATATGTTTCATTCGCTTGAGGCGTCAAGGCAAAATAATGCCCTGGAAAACCATGGTACGGTTGGTAAAATGAATTATTAATTCTAAACACACCCTTCGGTTTTAGAACTCGCTTCACTTCATTTATTGCAGCGATTGGATCATAGACGTGCTCAAACACGGCAGTTGAATCAACAAAATCGAAGGAGTTGTCCAGAAAAGGCAAGTGCTCGGCTTCGCCTACGACATCAACCTGCGAGCAAGGTAAAATATCGAGCGAAATAACCCGCGAATCTGATGTTGGAACATTTCCAGAGCCGAGGTGAAGCACTCGTTTTGCACGCTTGTGCTGTTCTGGCACGACGTACTCAGCATGTGTTTTGGATATTTTACCTTCTTCCGGAGGCGTAACATGCATCGGTTCAGCTTTGAGAACAAGCACAGGCACACCACCAACAAGCCTATATGATCTCCCCGAGCTTGATATTAATTTATCGCCACGAAGTTTTAACGGCTCGCCTGTATGTGGTGAAGCGAGTATGCTCACAAAGTTAGCTATTTTTTTTACGTTCGATTGTTTATTTATTTTGAAGTCGCTACGAAAATTCAACATTACTTAACCCCTTCGCTCAATTTGTTCGAGATAACTATGTTTTGCGTATGGCGAAATCATTTCTTGAGATTTTTTACCCATTGCTAGCAATGCTTTATTGGCTGTTTTATCTTTATTGAGTACTTGTTCAATTACGCGTGCAATTTGGTCAGTATCGAACAGGCTCAGCTTGTAGCCGTTGCGGCCAGCCAGTAATTGTTCGTCGACGCCAGCACTATTATTTCTAAGTACGAAACTGCCCATGTACATTGCCTCGGCAACATAGAGCGCAAATGTTTCGCTTAGCGAAGTGCACAACACAGCGTTACACTGGGAGTAGATGCCGAGTACTCTATTTTTTGGCATTGATGGATACAGTCGCAAACGCTCACCAAGAATTGTTCCCCCGATCGCTTCGATTTGCCGTGACATATAATCATCGCCAATTGATACAAACGTTAGTGAAAAATCTCGATATTTCTTTGGGTTCTTTGCATAATATTTTTTTAGAAAAGTATCAAATGCAATTAGGGCGGTAAAGTGACCTTTGCGGCCATCTTGCGGCGTGCCTTGCAATAAGAAATTAATACTATTAAAGTCTTGGACTTTACGTTTGAGGTGATAGCGTTTGCCAACACCAATATTTAAGAGAATAGTTCGAACGCGGTCAGTATTAAAAAGCGCATTGTACTGTTTCATAACGCTATGAGACGGTACGAGCATAGAAAGCTTTTTCTTTCGCACTAACGCGCCTAACATTTTCGGGTCAAGTTTGTCGTGGAATGATTTATTGATGCTATTGTACTGCGTTACGTCTTCGTGAATAAACCAGTAGGCATGATGCAAGCCATTATGTTCGAGTAAGTCCAGTACGTAGCGTCGATAGTTTTCAAACACGGCAACAGTATTCATCATCACAAAATCATGTGGTTGCAAGTTGAGCTGAAATGCAATTTCGTGTTGTGGGTGAGTCGCGCTTGCCAAGTAAATTTTTACTCCCGCCTCGCGGAGTTCGCGCACCAGATTTTGTTCGACATATGGCGATACGATGCAGACTCGGGAAGCACCGTATTTTTTGCAGTATTCGCGAATGACTTGCAGCATCACAAGTGGCGCGCCGGTATGGTCAATGGCGTGAGCGATAAATACATATCGCCGTGGTGTTGCTTGGGTTTTTCGCGTCACGTTTTGGCTGGCAACAAAATAGAGTCGTTTCCAGCCATTTGTCTTACCGTAACGAACAACGCGTGGCAAAAATAACGCCGCACTTTTAGTAGTTTGCATGGCTTTCCGCGTCAGTCTTGTTGCGAATCGCTGCGGCGCACTATCTGCTCCATGAACGACGACCGTACTGCGAAACCGGCTTTCGTCGGCAAATGGTAGTGGGTGAGCCGAAAGACGTAGCAGGGGACGAACAACATCGTGCCAAAAATATTTTTGTTTAATTTCTTTCACTTGTTCTTTGACGTGCACTAATTGTTCGGGATGTGCCGCGACATCAGCAATGGTTTGGTGAATATCATCGGCAGAAAGTTTTTTAATTCTAATTGCCGCATTATTGTCGAGTAGTTCTTCACTGAGCGGATCGCCGCCATTTGTGATGATCGCAAGTTCTCCCCAAACAAAATCCATCACGCGTGTACGCCACGAAAACTGATTTTCTTCGCCTGGTTTGTTCAGGCTGATTACCGTATTGCAATGAGCAAACCAATTAATGCGATCTTCAAAATCTACCCACTCAACAAAAAACATAGTCTTGTTTAAAAGTTTATGCTTCTTAGCAAAATCAACCGCTTCGTCGTGCTGACGAGAAAAATCAGGATTTGGATTAAACGGATTTTTACTGCCGACAAAAACCAGTTTTATTTTTTTATCGCCAGAAAGTTTGAGGGCAGCCTCCAGAAGATCAGCGACTTTAAACCACGGATACAAACCACCAAACCACATGACTACAAAATCATCATCTTTTATGCCAAGCTTATGATAAGGATTTTCTTTTGGCTGAATTGGCTCGTCGTGTAATCCAAAAGGAACAACATGCAAGCGATCTTTGCGGTAGCTATACGGATTGATGATTCCAAGCGCTGAGAATACACCCATGTAATACGTTTTTTGAAACTTATTCGCACACATAAAGTAATCACCGCGCTTGAGCACTTCGTTGTAACCTTCGATATCGCGCATGTAGTATCCGTATTCGTGTTGCAGGTTTTTAGAATCACGAGCAGATACTTCGACATAAATTGGTACATACAAATCGAGCACTAAGCAAATTTGTGGGCTAATGTGCCGAGCAACAAATACCGAAGGATCGCCCATGCAATAACTCATGATTACCATGTCGTACGAGTTAATAAGATCGATAAAATTACTATCAAGCGTCCAGTTTGTGAGCAGTACTCCCTCGCAAGAATCAGCACCTTGCGGGAACGATTCGTTTACTGCGACTGTAACGCGCGTACCATTTGCACTGAGTCCTTTTGCCAGCCCCCACGCCCGCATGCCGCCACCTTCAACGCGGGTGCACTGCTCTGTCGGAACCGGGCCATATGTAATTATTAAGCATGTTTTTTTTGCCATTTTTAGAACTCCATTTTACGGTAACTATAGCACATAAGCCCGATATTATTTTAGCCACCGCGACATCCAGAAGTGTCGCTTGCCCATAATGTTGTATATAGTATATGCGCTAAAAATCATCAAGCCGGCTATAGCACTTAATATAAGAGCATTGCGAGGCTCAAATATCCAGCTGACTTTTCGTAGCTCATAGCTATAAAATATAGTGAACAATAAGTGAATACACTGCAACATAAAGGCAAACAGGACCCAGTATGGTTTACGCAGGCGCACCAATAATGCTACTGCCAACCCAGCTAAGAGCACAATAATTGCCTGGGCAAAATGCAATGAAGCGATGGCTCGTGATCCGCGCCAGCCAACAATTGCCGTTGCACAAAGAATCGGCACGGTAACCAATATCCAATAATCCATTTTCTTGATGCGCAGAAATACAGCAATGATTGCAGGAATAATAAGTCCCAAACCAAGCGACCCTGGTATCGAAAATAACCCGACTGCCCATAGTCGCCTAAACCAGCTTTGGCCACCGCCGGAATAAATAAGATCATACGGAGTCAGTAAGTAAAAAAGCGTATCGAAACGAATCGAAATAATTTCTTGAATAGGTGTTTTTAAAAAAGTGGCAATGATTTCTTTTTCTTTTCCAGGTGGCGGCAATCCTTGGGTTGAAAGTGGATAGAGTGCAAATGTACTTGGTTTGTCATACACAACAGATGATATAAACATCCACGGAAGTATAAAAATCGAGGCCACGCCAACCAGTACCACGGCGTCACGGAAGCGTTTTTTGAAACACAGGAGTAGTACTAATGCTGCTATATAAAATACCGCCAAATCATGCGTCAAGTATGCGAGCCCGCCGATAGCACCGGCTAGTATTATGTAGCGCAACTGTTTTTCGTAACTCAGCAAAAACATTGTCAGTACAAAAAATGCTACGAGTGATTTTGGCCAGCTGAATACAGCATTGTATAAAAAGAACGGGCTGCTTATTAGGAATAAGTTGGTAATCGCAGCAACTTTTGGATTGAACATTCGTCGCAGCAAAAACCAAGCAGATAGCAAAAAAAGCGCGTTAAGAACGTTGGCAATTATTTGGAATTTTTCATACGTGTGATCCGGATCTCCGGTTGTATCTGCCCACAAATAATGAACGGGCGGAGCGTCAGTAAGTACCGTAAAATATCCAGCTGTCACCGCACCAAGTAGCGGGGTTCGTTGAAAAAAGTGTACGCCCCAACTACAAATAAAACAGTCGGTTCCGAGATTCGATCGGTTTACAATAAACTGCGCCTGACGATACGGCACATAATTATCGTTTGCCTGTGTTTTAACGATGTTGAGCACTTTAACATTTGCAACATTATAGTTATGGACTGCTACTGGCTTGGGATCAGGAACGTATGTATACGGCGCATCAAATCGCATCGTTAAAAATGCACAACTTAAAGCTGATGCGAGTACTAAGCACAGCAACGGGAAGCCATATTGTCGAAAGTCTTTGTATAATTTTTGTTGTACAAACACGACGCCAGAACCAATGAGTGCAATCCATCCGCAGAGAGAAATAAAATAAACTGGCAAACTGGTCATGTACCAAACCAGCGCAATGAGCGCGAAAAACACAATACTAAAAACGTAACCAACAACCAAACGCAGCTCGGGTTTTAGGCGCAAAAATGGTATTTGCATAGCAATCACGTAGCCTGGCATAAAAAGAGACACATGAACAAACACAAAGAAGAATGTAAATAGAAGCAGCGTAGCCATTACTTTAATTATAGCAAGAATATTTGGTAGCATTTTGAAAAGTTTGTTGGTGTTATTATATATAGAGTGAAAAATGTGATACGGAATTTTAGGACGCAAACATTGCTGCATATTGTCGGGCTTTTTTTTGTGGGCGTCGTTGTAGCTCTTGCGCTATGGCAACATATTGCGCCGGACTATCACGGCGAATATGGCATTATTGGCACACTCAGCAAAACTGGTTATCATCCGCTCACCAATATGCTCAGGTTTTTGCTATTTATATTACTACCAGCGTTATTAATTGGGATGTATTGGTTTTTCGCCAAACCTAAAAATGTGATATATCCAGAGCCAAAACGTGAGAAGGTTGCCCTTTCATGGCCAGTAATTCTGATCTCTACCGTCACATGTTTGATAATGATCGTCGTTGCATTGAATGCTCCAACCTATCATTCGTGGGGGAGTTTTGATAGTTTTCACGAAGGCGAGGCTCTCGGTTCGTCCGAAGCTTATGGAGCTGGTTTAGCGCCGTACAAAGACTACGTTATTTACCACGGAGTTTTTCAGGATCCACTGCGCGTAATCGTGGCATTTAATATTTTTGGTGAATCAATCGGCTCCGTGCGAACACTGGAGTCAATTATAAAAATAGTAACCTATGTTTTATTCGCGGGGCTAATTTTGCTGCTATTTAGATTTAGGTTTGTTCCAACAATGATCGCGGTCGCTGTGTTCACTACACTTCATTTTATTCGAACTATTGGCCCGATAGGCTACGACATTATTATTATGAATCGTGAAATTCCAATATTGTTGTTTTTAATTGCGAGCATTATTTTTTATGATTACTTAAGAAATGTTCGAGCCAAGCACGCGTTATGGAACGTTTTTAGTCTAGCGGCAATTCAAGGAGTTTTAGTTTGGGTAGCTTTTGCTTACTCGATTGACCGTGGAGCTTACTTGCTTGCACTCTACCCGTTTGCCATAGCAGGGCTTGTCGTGATCGCAAAGCCAAAGTATCGCAAAGTATTGCTAGCTGGAAATGCAGTAGGGCTTATTGTCGGCACGATTATTTTCGGAATTCTTATTAAAGGTGCATGGTTTGAGTTTGTTAATTTTATTATGGTTGATGTGTCTAAATATGTTGAACCAATGTTCGGCTTGCCATATCCGGTTGATAAAAAAATATTCCTGAGTGCGCTTATAATATTTGCCGCTAATGTCTTGTGGTTGTTGTGGCGGTTCTTGCAAGCACAACACCCAAAGATTCACAGAAAATTCCTGCCATTTATACAAGACTATTTCATCGAACTCATGTTACTGGGGCTGAGCTTGTTCGTGTTCCGCGGCGCGCTTGGACGAAGTGACCCAGAGCATTTGGCATATAGTACATGGCCAATGATATTGCTGAGCCTATATATATGTATCAAATATTATGTCTTGCCGTTTCTTGAGCGAAACATGTATGCCGCAAAGTTTGTAAAAAACGGATCAGTTATTTTTGTGATACTTGCGCTTGGCGCAGGGTCGATGCGAATTGCCGAGCGTGATCTTTGGGTGCAGAATTTCCCTTTACGCGTTCCAGACAGTTTATTTATTCCGTCCAACTATACTGAGGCTACGACGTTTTTTAAACATGAAATATCGCAAGGTAAATCATTCGCGACGTATACATCAGAAGCCGGGTGGTACTATATGACAGACCAGACGCCACCAACACGCTTTGGCATAATTTGGTTTGCAGCAGCTAATGTTCATCAACAAACTGCGATAAACGAGCTTCAAAATAACGATGTTGATTTCATTCTTTATAGTAATGATTTTTGGGCAAATAAAATCGATGGAATTTCTAACCAAGAACGTTTACCATTGCTATACCAATATGTAAATGATGAGTATCAGCCACATGTCAACTTACAAGGAAACCAAATTTGGATAAAAAAATAGGGTAGGGCAGAAAGAATACATATGATATTGGACCAAGTATATAAACGAAGATTCGAAAACACCGAAATGCGAAATCAGCTTTGGGGCATTTTAGTCCGCAGTTTTTTTCAGAAGTATGTCGACCCAAATGATATCGTGCTCGACGTGCCGTCTGGTTACGGCGAATTTATAAATCAGGTGAACTGCAAGAAAAAGTATGCGCTGGATATAAATCCTGATGCAAAAAAGCATGTAAAAAAAGGGGTTAGTTTTTTATTGGCGAGTTCAACCAAAATTCCATTACCAAAAAACTCAGTAGATAAAATTTTTGTCTCAAACTTTTTTGAACATTTAACACACCAAGACATAGAAAAAACAATTCGTGAATTTAAACGGATTCTAAAAACCGGTGGACGTGTGATGGTCTTGCAGCCAAACATTCGATTTGCCTACAAAAATTATTGGATGTTTTTCGATCACATAACTCCGGTTGACGATCGAGCGCTCGAAGAAATTTTTAGTATTATTGGGTTTACTCCAAAAGAAAAAATTCTTCGTTTCCTGCCATTTACAACAAAAAGCAAACTGCCAGTTAAAGCGGTATTTGTACGCTTGTACCTTCACATTCCGTTTTTGTGGCGTGTATTTGGCAAGCAAAGTTTTTTGATTTTCGAAAATGAAAAATAATTAGGAGTACTAAAAATATCAGTTGGATTTTTTATAGTCACCGCGCGACAGCCATTTTTCGATTAAGCAATACAAGATAATATAAAAGTAGCGACTACCCATTTCTTTTATTTTTAGCTTGGATTCGCCAGCAGTACGATTAGTCCAATAGTTTGGCACTACTGTATATGAATAACCGCGAACGATGGTCTTTAGTGGAAGTTCTACAGTGAGGTTAAAATGATTGCTCAAAAATGGCTCAAGTCCTTCGATAGTCTCTCTTTTATAGAGCTTAAAAGCATTAGTAACGTCGTTATAACGAATTCCAAATAGTAGTTGTATGAGTCCGTTGGTGAAACGATTAAATATAAGCTTAACTTTCGGATAATCAATCACCTTGCCGCCTTTTTTAAAACGTGAGCCAAAAACCGCATCGTAGTTTCCTTCGACCATAGTTTTATAATAGGCGATTAGATCCACGGGTCGATCAGATAAATCGGCCATAACGATCGCCACACAATCACCAGTAAAGTTTTTGAGCCCAGTCCGTACGCCAAAACCAAAACCATTTGGTGGCTGGTTGTTAATGTATCGAATTTCGCGAACATCTTTCGATAACTTCTTGAGTATAGATTCGGTACGATCCTTACTATTATCATTTACGACTAAAATTTCATGCTTAATTTTTTCAGCTTTTAAGGCTTTATGAAATGCCAGTGCGGTTTTTTTAATCGAACCCTCTTCGTTGTAGGCTGGTATGACAATTGATAGTTTCATGGTTATGACAAAATTGATTTTAGGCTATCTTCGTTTTCGTGAATCCAATTATAAATATCAATCACTGTTGCTCGTGCATCTTTTTGCCAACTTAGTTTGGATTGTTTTAAAAACTTAGTAGAATCAGCAATGAAAAATCGCAAGTCTGCGGGTCTATTCTCTTTTATGGATTCGATTGAAATTGTATTACCGGTGATTTCTTGGCAAAGCTTTGTAAGCTCTTTGAGTGAAATGCTATTTTCAAGGCCCCCACCAATATTGTATGTTTTGCCCTGGTAATCACCGAAGTTCTGTAGTTGTGTTTCAATAGCTTTGTACAAATCGTCTATGTGAATAAAATCACGTACTTGTTTGCCCTCGCCACCGTAGCCAATGTACGAAAGTTTTTGTTTAAAATAATGTTTTGCGACCCATAAAACAAATACACCTTGGTCAACTTTACCCATTTGCCACGGTCCTGTTATGACGCCGCAACGATTGTTGATGCCTTTTATTCCGTAATTATCCATATATTCTGTTAGAAATAGTTCCGATGCTAGCTTTGTAGCGCCGTATAGTGATCTTGGGGCATCAAGCGGGAAGTCCTCGGCAATACCACGACTACTCGCACCGCTAATTTTTTGTGTATCTTTTATTTCAAAACGAGTTGGAGTTTCGGTAAAAGCGAGATCATTTATATAGCTCATTGGGTAAATGCGACTGGTTGAAAGAAATAACACATGCGAGTTGTGCTGCCGGGCCAGTTCAAGGCAATTGAGTGTACCAATAAGATTTGTGTTAATTAAATAATCGGGTGACGAATTAATTCCGGCAAGTACGGACGGCTCGGCCGAGCATTCAATTAGTAAATCGATATTCTCAAAAACTAGATCTTCTTGATTTCTGATGTCGCCGTGCACAAACTCGATGCCAGTATCTTTAAGTCGTTTAATTGAGAGTTCTGAGCCCCGACGCTTGAGATTATCAAGACAAGTGATAGTCAACTTTGGAAAATTTGTTTTGAGTTTGATAGCTAGATTTGATCCGACAAACCCCGCCCCGCCAGTTATGAGTACGTGCTTGTAGTCCATTTAACGCTGTACCGCTGCACACATTTCATCAAGAATCATATTGATGTCGTACTTAAAATCCCATTTTGGGTAGTGTTTTTTAAATTTAGAAACATCAGAGATGTACCAAATGTGATCACCAATACGGTTTTTTGTAGACAGTTTATAGTTGGCTTTCTTGCCAAGGCGTTTTTCGATTGCCTCAATTGCTTCAAGCATGGAGATGTTTGAGTTTCGTGCGCCACCCATATTGTAGACTTCGCCAGAACGAGGTTTTTTATAGAAATGCCAGAACGCATTTACTAAATCGTGCGAGTGAATATTATCGCGCACTTGTTTACCTTTGTACCCAAAAATCGTGTATTGCTTGCCCGAATAGATGCACTTAATCAAGTACGCCAAAAAGCCATGTAGTTCTGCACCAGAGTGAGACGGCCCAGTTAAGCATCCACCACGGAAAACTGCAGTCTTAAAACCAAAGTACTTACCGTATTCTTGAACCATAACATCAGCAGCAACTTTTGATGCTCCAAAAATTGAATGTTTTGTATTATCAATACTCATTGACTCGTCGATGCCTTTATAAAACTTATGGTTTTTTGGTAGCTCCCAGCGAGTCTTTCGTTCAACCAGCGGGAGGTTGTTAGGAGTATCGCCATATACTTTGTTGGTCGATGTAAAAATGAACACAGCTTTAGGACAAAACTTGCGCATGTTTTCGAGCATGACAAGTGTTCCATTCGCATTGACGGTAAAATCTGTGATTGGTTCTTTTGCCGCCCAATCGTGGGATGGTTGTGCAGCAGTGTGAATTACGACGTCAAATGCATGCGCTTTAAAAACGCGAGCAACTGCTTTGTCGTCACGAATATCAATATTATAATGTTTGTATAAACTGCCAAGATCCTTTTTTATTTTTTTACGGTTCCAGTCGGTACTTGCTTCTTCGCCAAAAAAATAACTGCGCATATTGTTATCAATACCAACAACTTCAAATCCTTTTTTGGCAAAAAACTTTGCTGCTTCAGATCCGATTAAACCCGCGGATCCCGTGATAAGTACTTTTTTCCCCATGAGTTCCTCTTCTGGTAAGTATTAGTACTAGTATATTTGCATCTGTCCACATCGTCAATTTAATGGAGATGTAGTATATAAAACACTTACAAGTAAAAAGTTTGAATCTACCTACGTGGTTCTATGATTGCGCACATTTGGTGTTTACCTTCACCAACTCGATAAAACTCAACGAGTCGGAATCCAACGTATTCTAAAAGTTCGATAAATTCTGCAGGAGAGTATTGTTTGCAATGATACATTGGCAGCGGATTATGTTCTGCGCCTGGCGCCGCTGCGGGAATATTTTTAAAGTGTTGGTAACGAGTCCACGGGTGGTTTTCCATCGCCGGCCATTCCATATCATCCGGAGTTGATATTACAGCAAGTTTACAATGGGTCTTAATCCACATTAAAAGCGGTAGTGGGGACCACAGTAAATGTTCAAGTGTTTCTACAAAATAACAAACATCGAATTGTTCGTCTGGAAGTTGCCATTCAGCCGTGTCGATATTTGCTTGGTGAAACACGACATTCTTTGGTTTCCATCGCGGCAAATAAGATTTGTGATCAACACAGGTCACCTTATTAAAGAAATGTGACAGTGACATTTCTACTGCACCTTGAAATGTTCCAATGCCAATTGCTTTGCCGTGTTCGATTCCAATATGTTTGACGCTTCTTGCTAGAATGTCATTGTTCCATGTGTATTGCAGCTCCGAATAGTCAGCATCAGAAAGTTTATTTTCTTTCGTAATGCGTGTTGTGTATTCGTGTAATAATTCAGCGGCTCGTTTTTCGCTTAACGGTTCTATGGTTGATGCCGGTGCCGCGACTTTATTCGCAACTCTTTTTGTTTGTGCTTTTGCAACACGCTTGGCTTTTGCAGCAACAGACTTTGCTTTTTTAATCATGATTCCTCCTCATTTAGTTCTGATAATATACCAATAGTAATTTTATGTGTATTATTCGCGAAATATATATTTTTTATACAGTATATACGTCCAGCTAATTTGTATTGTAACTGCCAAAATTTTTGCAATACTATAGTGCATAAAATTTGTGGCAATGCTAATAAATAGGATTGTAAAAATATAATTGCACACCAAGAGTATTCCGTAATATAGTGCATGCTTTTTCACTGACTGGCGTTGCCCGGCGTCAAAAGTCCAAAATCGGTTCATCGAAAAATTGTACAAAATCGAGCTCCAGTACGCAATCGACGCGGAAACGACTAGGTGCATATCAAGGATATCGTGTAGCAAAAAAAGTATGAAAAAATCTAAAACAAATGTTGTGCCACCAACAAATACATATCGAAAAAACGAATGTTGATATGCAAATTCGGCCATTTTTTTTATTTGTATACGCACACTATCTTCCAACTCCAATATGCCTTAGATCAATTTTTTCGACGGCTTGTTTATTGATTATATTTACGGCATCTACTACTAGAGTTCCACGCATTAGATTTTTAAACACATCGATTTTTATTGCAGCAAACTCAGGCCATTCGGTGCTGATGAGTACCGCATCGGCATCTTGCAGCGCTTCTTCGTAGCTGTTGCAGAGTTCGATAGAGCGATGTATATCTTTGCGAGCTTCTTCGTTTGCTTGTGGATCATAAGCAAAAACTTTGGCGCCGTTTTTTGCCAAAACATTGGCCAGTTTTATTCCAGGCGATCGTCGCACATCGCTTGTACCGGCTTTAAATGCTAGGCCCAAAACTGCAATACGTTTTTGAGAAAGGTTATCGCCAAGTGCTTTTTTTATTTTTTCAGCAATGTACCCTGGCATAGTTTCGTTAACGTCAGTTGCTGCTGTCATGATTGGCATATCGACGCCGCGTTCTTGGGCGCTGGCGATTAGGCCGCTGACGTCTTTAGGAAAACAACCGCCACCATAGCCGCGGCCAGCATTTAGAAAAGCTCGGCCAATGCGCCTGTCTGCACCAACGGCGTCCATGACTTCGTTTACGTCTGCGCCGGTTTGGTCGGCAAGTTTCGCAATCGAATTAGCAAAAGAAATCTTGAGCGCTAAAAATGCGTTGGCGGTAACTTTTATAAGTTCGGCACTGTTTCTGTTTGTAATAATGTATGCGCCCTTATCATTTTTTGTGTCAGTTTTTGGTGATTGTATCCCAGCACGCTTGGCAATTTCTGCTCGGCGAGATTCGACAGATTTGTATAAATCCATAACTTTACTGACGGATTTTTTATCGTTGCCACCAGCCACAATGCGGTCAAACCACAACGTGTCAGTTATTGCGGTTCCTTCGCGTAAAAATTCCGGGTTAGAGACGTAAGCGACTTTCTTTTTTATTTTTGCGAATTGTTCTTTGACTCGTTCGCCGGTTCCAACTGGAACAGTACTTTTTTGAATATAAATACTATTTGCTGCCATGAGTCTGCTTGCTTGTTCAGCTGCTGCAAACACGTAGGTTAAGTTTGAACTGCCGTCGGGATTATCAGGCGTTCCGACACAAGAAAAAACAAACTGACTGTGCGGTATGCTGTCTTCGTACGAATCAGTCGGGATTAATTTTTTGTTATCAATGGCGTGTTTTATAAGCGGGTTAATGCCTTCTTCAAAAAAGAACGAACGGCCTTCTTTTATTGCCTGCAAACGCTGCTGATTGATATCGAGTACGTAGGTAGTGTGTCCAGCTTCGGCTAAAAGTGTCGCCGTGGTGAGGCCAACGTAGCCGGCGCCAATGACGGTAATTGTCGTGTTCGCCATAATGAGCCCTTACGCGTCCGCAATTCGTTTTAGGTATTTTCCGTAGCCAGATTTTTCGAGTGGTTCGGCCAGTTTATGCAAACCGTCTTTGCTGAGCCAGCCACGACGAAAGGCAACTTCTTCGATGCAACCAATTTTTAGTCCGGTACGCTTTTCGATTACTTCTACAAATTGCGAGGCGTCACTCATTGACGCAAACGTGCCAGTATCCAACCACGCTGTTCCGCGGTCCATGACCTGGACACTGAGCTTGCCACGGTTCAGGTACTCTTCGTTTATGGTTGTAATTTCTAGTTCGCCGCGTTCACTTGGCTGAATATTTTTGGCAATTTCTACCACACTGTTATCGTAAAAGTACAAACCAACCACGGCCATTGATGATTTTGGTTTTTCTGGTTTTTCCTCGATCGATATTGCACGTTTA
This sequence comes from uncultured Candidatus Saccharibacteria bacterium, assembly GCA_964504275.1. Classification (GTDB taxonomy): domain Bacteria; phylum Patescibacteriota; class Saccharimonadia; order Saccharimonadales; family JAGQNJ01; genus CAYQXB01. The sequence continues at coordinate 78,119 of CAZDDV010000001.1, forward strand.
TTTTCGTCGAACTCTACTACGCCGTATCGTTCTGGGTCAGAAACTTGGTATGCAAATACGGTTCCGCCGTTCGGGTTTATGCATTCTTTTAAGCTGTCGCCAAATCCGTGCCCGTAAAAAATATTGTCACCAAGAATCAGCGCTACGTTATCATCGCCAATAAATTCTTCGCCAATAATAAATGCTTCGGCCAAACCATTCGGTTGTTCTTGCGCAGCGTACTGCAAGTTAATACCGATGTCGGAGCCGTCGCCCAACAAACGTTTAAATTGGCTTTGATCTTCTGGCGTGGTGATTAGCAAAATATCGCGAATTCCAGCCATCATTAATGTTGACAATGGATAGTAAATCATCGGCTTGTCATAGATTGGCATTAGTTGCTTGGAAATTCCTTTTGTAATTGGGTAAAGTCGTGTGCCTGATCCGCCGGCTAAAATAATACCTTTCATGATGTTTGCTCCTTTTGAATATATTGTTTGAGGTTTTCTTTCCAGTCGGCAGGTGTAAATCCAGTCGCTTGAATTTTTTCTAAACTGAGGCTACTTTGCAATGGTCTCGGGGCGATACCGTCTTTGCCTTTAAAATATTCTGCAGTGGTGGTGTCGGTAACTTGCAGGTCGTAACTTGCTTGCGCAAAAATCTCGCGCGTAATGTCCGCCCAACTGGCAGCAATGCCCGAGTTCGATACATTATATGTACCAAAATCTGCCTTTTTTGTAAGCAAGTGATCAATTGCGCGAACCAGTTCGGATGTAAAAGTAAGTCGGCCAATTTGATCAGCAACCACGGTTGGGTTAATTCCTTTTTTGCCAAGACCAAGCATGGTGCGAACAAAATTATTGCCCTCGCCAATCACCCAACTGGTGCGCAAAATATAAAACTTTGGAGCCAGCGAAACTAACAAATCTCCGGCAGCTTTACTGGCGCCGTACACACTTAAAGGCGCGAATGCTTCGGTCTCTTTATGCTCATTTTTTGTTCCATCAAAAACATAGTCGGTCGATATGTGCACTAAAATTGCATCGTGTTGTGCAGCGGCGGCAACTAAATTTCCAACCGCATCGGCATTTACTTTCCATGCAAGTACGCGGCCTTCGGGTGATTCGGCGCCATCGACATTTGTGTAGGCCGCGGCGTTTAAAATAATGTCGACACTGCTCCAGTCGTAGCTCGCGACCGATTCTTTATTGGTAATATCGAGCTCATCAATATCAGCCGTCTGTGCATTTGGGTATTTTGCTTTGAGCTCTAAACCAAGTTGTCCGTTTGCACCTAAAATTAAAATTCGTGACGTATCCATTTTTATAACTCCAATGCTTCAACATCTTTAAGTAATGGGTTCGCGGCATCTTTGTCGGAAATAATCGCGGCATCTTTGCTAATTGGCCAGGTAATACCAAGCGCTTCATCAAAAACATTAATAGCAACATATTTTACTTCTGGCGACCAATGCGCATTTACGAGGTAGGTGTAGGTAATGTTTTCTTCCAAAGTTTGGTAACCGTTAGCAACGCCGCGCGGCACAAAAACTGCAACGCCAGGATTAATTTCCAGGCTGAGTGTTTTGCCAAAACTTGGACCTTTGCGCAAGTCTACCCACGCACCAAAAACTGAGCCATTGGCGACAGAAATAAATTTTTCCCAGGGTTCGGCGTGCAGTCCGCGAATAACACCCTTTTCTTTATTGAACGAAAAATTATTTTGCACGACTTCAAAAGCGGGAAGCCCAAGCGCCTCTAGTTTTTCTTTTTGATAATTTTCTTTGAACCAACCGCGGTTATCACCATGAACCGGCAAATCAATAATATAAAATCCAGGAATTTCAGTTTCACGTACTTTGAGTTCGTTGTGTGTGGAAGGGTCAAACACGATTATTGCCCGGCCTTTTTATATTTGGCTTCGGTCTCGTCTTTTTGCGGTTTCCACCAAGCTTCGTTTTGTTTATACCAATCGATGGTGTTTTTGAGCCCCGCTTCAAAGTCGGTAAATTTTGGCTGCCAGCCTAGGTTGTTTTTGAGTTTGCTGGCATCAATTGCGTATCGTAAATCGTGTCCCGGGCGATCAATAACGTGGTCGTAATCGCTCGGATTTTTGCCCATATCTTTTAATATCAGTTCTACAACTTGCTTATTATTGCGCTCGCCATCCGCTCCGATTAAATATGTTTCGCCGATTTTGCCTTTTTCTAAAATTGTCAGCACGGCCGATGAATGATCTTCGGTATGAATCCAGTCGCGAACGTTTTCACCCTTGCCGTAGAGTTTTGGTTTTCGGCCTTCTAAGATTTCAGTGACCTGGCGGGGAATAAATTTTTCGACATGTTGGTATGGGCCGTAATTGTTTGAACAATTTGAGATTGTGGCTTGCAACCCAAAACTGCGAACCCACGCTCGAACTAAAAGGTCGGAGCCAGCTTTGGTGCTGGAATAAGGACTGCTTGGATTGTATGGAGTCTTGTCAGTGAATTTTGCTGGGTCGTCTAGCTCAAGGTCGCCGTAGACTTCGTCTGTAGAAATATGATGGAAGCGTTTATTGTGTTTCCGTGCCGCCTCGATGAGTGTGAACGTACCAATAATATTGCTGTCCAAAAATGGGCGAGGGCTGCTGAGCGAATTATCGTTATGAGATTCGGCGGCAAAATGCACCACTGCGTCTACTTCGTTTGTAAGCGCATCAACAAGGTTTTCATCACAGATGTTTCCAACAACCAGACGCACGCGAGACTCATCTAAACCAGCAATATTTTCTTTATTGCCCGCATAGGTCAGCACATCGAGCACAACGATTTCCCAATCTGGTCGATTTTGGTATATGTAATGCACAAAGTTCGATCCAATAAATCCGGCACCGCCAGTAACAAGTATTTTCATGATCTTAAGTATACCAAATCTGGTAGAATAGCACGTATGAAGAAACTCATCGCATTTGATTTAGACGGAACATTAGCACCTAGTAAATCTCATTTTGACCCAAGAATGGTCAAACTTTTTGACAACCTATTAGAGAATTTTCAGGTATGTGTGATTTCTGGCGGAAAATACGATTTGTTCCGCCGCCAATTCTTGACGCAAATTACAACTGATGAAAAGTTGCTGGCAAAACTACACTTAATGCCAACAAGCGGTACCCGCTATTATCGTCACGAAAATGGTGTATGGATTCAAAAATACGCCGAAGATTTTACCGAAGCACAAAAAGCACAAATTATCTCTGCACTTGAAGCTGGAATTGCTGAGTCAGGTTTTAAGGTAGATAAAACATACGGTGAAATAATCGAAGACCGTGACAGTCAAATTACACTTTCGATCCTGGGACAGGAGATCGTCGAAGAGCTTGGTGACGAAGGTGTACGCATAAAGGAAGAATGGGATCCGGACGGAGAAAAGAAATTAAAAATCCGCGACATCGTTGCTAAAAAAATTCCGGATTTTAACGTTCGCGCAGCAGGTGCAACATCAATTGATGTAACACGTCCAGGAATCGATAAAGCATACGGCATGGAAAAGTTGATGGAAGCCACGAACCTAAAAAAGCAAGACATTTTGTTTATGGGCGACAAGATTATTCCTGGCGGAAACGATTATGCTGTTTTTGAAGCGGGAATTGATTGTGTGCAAGTTCGCGATTGGCAAGAAACCGCTAGTGCTATTGACGCAATTTTAAAGGCCATACAATAAAATTTTTGTTATGATGGTGCAATGAAGCGAGTGATTTTGAGCGGTTATTTTAATCCTTTGCACGGTGGTCATTTAGATATGATCGAAGCCGCGCGGTCTGTTGGCGACCATTTGATAATTATTGTGAATAACGACCAACAACAACTTCTAAAGAAAAATAAAATTATTCTGGATGAGAAAAATCGGCTGCGATTAATGTCGGCGCTCAAAGTTGTCGATGAAGCCTTGCTGGCGCTGGATGGCGATCCGACGGTTATAAAAACATTGCAACACATTGCTGAAAAATATCCACAAGACGAAATTATTTTTGCTAATGGTGGCGATCGTGACGGCAAACGGGTGGTGCCAGAAACTGCTGTTTGTAGTGATTTAGGGATCGAAATGGTGTTTGGTGTTGGTAGTGACAAAGTTGTAAAGCGCGACAGCTCAACCAGAATTGATCAAGCAATTGGACACGAAGCACGAAATATCTAGCTAGTTTTTGCGACGAAGAATTTTTTGATGTTGGTTTGAAAAGCCGCTTCGTTAAATGCTTCTGCAGATCTTGATACTTCGCGCACATCAAATTTTGTATGGTCAAATGTTTGTAATGTTTTAATCAAAGAATTGGCAGTTTGTCTGTCAAAAAACATTCCCGTTTTGCCTGGCATGACGTAATCTAGTGCGCCACCGGCTTTGTAGGCAATGACTGGTGTTCCGGCAGCTAGTGCTTCTACTGGCGTAATGCCAAAGTCGTCGTGTGCTGCAAAAATAAAACCGATCGAGTTTTGCATGTAGTGATTTACGGCCTGGTCGTCAGCGTTATCATCAAACGTGATAGTTGGTCCGGCAATTGCTTGCAGTTTGCGTAGTTCTGGACCGCTCCCAACTACGGTGAGTGGAAGACGAAGCTCGTTACACGCCTCTACAATAATTTCGACGTGCTTTGCTGGAACCAATCGCCCAACGGTCACAAAACCACTACGAGATTGCGAGATGTTTTTATTAAACCTCACGGTATTTACCGGCGGATGAATAGTAATGGCTTCGCGGCTGTAATATTTTATGATGTCGTTACAAATGTGGTTCGAGTTGCCAATAAAATAATCAACGCGCTGCGCTGCTTTGTAATCTAATTTGCGAAGTGGCCCGGCCAAAAGTTTCAGGCCAAAACTGCCAAGAAAAAACCCAGGATTTTTTGCGTAGTCGTCGTAGTGTCGCCACAAATAGTGAACTGGTGTGTGGCAGTAACATATATATGTAGCCGATTTTTTGGGGCGCACAAATTTTGCTTCGCCGTTTCCGGTGCTGCAAATTACCAAGTCAAAATCTGACAGGTCTAAACTTCTGAACCAAAGAATTCGAAGTAATCCCACGTATTTTCTGAGCGCCGAAAACGGCCAGGATTGTAAATATCCGGTTACAACTTTGCCACCGAGTTTTTTTCGCCATGAATCCGAACAATACGATGTGTAGATTGGCGCGTCAGGATAAAGTTTGTGTAGTTGCTCGACAACTTTTTCGGCGCCACCACCAATTAACCAGTCATGAACAATCGCAACTTTCATTGATCGTTTTGATTAATGACAACTCGCAAAGTTTTTAGCATGATGACGATATCAAACCAGAAGCTCCAGTTCTGCACATAAAATACGTCTAGTTTTCGTCGTTCGTCGAAGCTGATATTTTTACGACCCGAGACCTGTGCCAGCCCAGTCATGCCAGATTTTACACTCAAAATTTTGTGCTTGTTGGTGTAGGCTTCGAGTTCGTTTGGAACAAGCGCGCGCGGTCCAACCAGGCTAATATCACCTTTTATAACGTTAAAAAGTTGCGGCAGTTCATCGAGGCTAGTCCTGCGCATAAATCTTCCAAATCCTGTGAGTCGCGGGTCGTTCGACAAAAAATCGCCATTTTTGCGGAACTGCGTTAAGAGCAACGGCTGGTTCATTTTTGCAAAACCTTCCTCCGGAGACATCCCGTTGTAGGCTTTTTTTAGGGTTTGAAATTTAAAGACACGAAACTTTTGATTAAAACGTGTAAGCCGCGTTTGGCGGAAAAAAACTCCGCCAGTAAACATGAAATTAAGCAGCGCAATAATAAGGAGCAGCGGGGAAAGCAAAATGCATAGTAGCGAAGCCACCAAAAGATCAAACAATCGTTTTACGATTCGTCCCCAGCCAATGAGCGCAGTTTGATGGACGGCTATCATCGGGATTGATGATTGAAACAATTCGACATCGATATTTCCAATAAACAATTCAGTATTGCCAGGAATAAATCGATACGCCACATGATTGGTTTGGGCAAAAGTAAGTACCTCGCTATTTTTGGCGGCGTCGGCAAAAAGCTCAGTTTGCATAATGCTGTCAATTTTTTTGGATCGTAATGCCTTGGTGGCTTCGCTAAAACTCGTAAAATGTCGGATTGATCCATGCTTATGACCAGACACTGTTGCAAGGATTCTATAGCCTGATATTTGTGGTTTTCCCAGCCAATCAATGAGTTCCACTGACATATCGGTGTTGCCAACAATCAAAACATTACTAACGCCAAAATTGTAGCGGAATAATATCTGTCGAATAAGACGCACGATGTTTCGGCTTAAAATTAGCAAAATAAAGGTCAGGCCAGCGGCGTAGATCGGCACCATTTTGGCCGGAAAAATCGGGTCGTTCGTAAAGTATTCCACCGCGATAATCGACAAAACGCCCAGAACCGTGCCAATTGCCAGACGGCTGATTTCGCTAAACCGCTTGTCGTAAACGCTGCGGTTGTACAAACCAAGCAGTGAAAAAATAATAATCCAAATCGGCACTAAGCTCAGTGTAATCGCAAAATATGTTCGCGCCGGAACAGGGGTGATAATTGGGGTTGCGCTTAGACTCACTCGCAGGACGAACGCGGCCACAAAAGCCGCCAGCAGTGTAAGGCTGTCGCTCATGATCATGAACAGGCTGTAAAGTAATGAGGCGTTATTTTTCATAAGAATTACTCATTTAACTATATCATTTTACAATGTTTTTAGGGGCGAACTGCTATACTAAATACGAACAAGCTTATGGCGAAACAATCATGACAACACGAAAATCTGAAACAAATCGAATTATTGAATACATGATCACCGGCGGTGCGTTTTTTTGGTCTGGCTATATTGTTTTTGCTGTTTTGTATTCGGTGTTTCATGTTGATCTGGTCGTTGCAAAAATCGTGTCGTTTTTGGTTGGGCTTAGTGTAAATTTTGTTCTGGAACGATTTTGGGTTTTTGGTGGCCGTCAAGCACGAAAAGAACTTGATACAGTCAGCGCGCGCTACATTATTTTATCGGTGGTGAATCTTGGCATTGATACGGTAATTGTTTGGAGTTTGAACCAAGTTGGAATTTCGCCGTATATTGGGCAGTTTATCTCGGCTGGGTTTTTTACGGTATGGAATTATTTATGGTACAAATTGTGGGTATTTGCAGCCAAAACTTCACCAAAACCACGACGCTCAGCCGCGCCTGCTTTGCATCGTCCTAAAACAGTTCGACGATCCCGGGTAAAAACGAGCAAGAAATAATGAACGAAAAACCCCAAACTAAAACAATTCGACCAACCAAAAAACAACGCGAGCTGCTTGGGTACATCGAAGCATTTATAAAACAAAACGGCTACAGTCCGAGTTACCGCGAAGTAATGAAAGGCATGGGTTATACATCTGTCGCCACCGTCGCACTCCATATTAATAGTTTGATAAAACGCGGACATTTAATTAAGCGAGACCACTCCGCTCGTTCGCTCGAAGTCGTAACCATGAGCGACGAGCCAAAAGTCACCACCAACCAAATCAGCGAAAAACAAGAAAAATGGTTAGTCGAAAAAGTAGATTATTATTTTGACCAAGCCGAACAAGCCGGCAAACCGCCTGAATCGCAAATTGATCAATTGTACGTACTTATTGGAACACTCAAAATTTTTGGGTTGGACGGCGCGGCGCAAAGTTTTATTCCACGGCTGACTAGTATAAAGTCAAAAGGTAAATCATGAATATAATTCAAGCATTAATTTTAGGAATCGTACAAGGTTTGACGGAGTTCATCCCAGTTTCTAGTTCTGGGCATTTGGTTTTGTTTCATCAATGGCTTGGCGTGACAGAACATGGTTTGGCGTTTGATGTTGCGCTGCATTTTGGAACACTTATGGCGATTCTGATTTATTTCAACGAGGATATTATTAGTCTGGTGCGCGCAGTTTTTGTAAGATCACAACAAACAAAACTTGCTTGGCTGATTGCAATGGCAACGATTCCAGCCGCCGCTGCCGGGTTTTTATTGCAAGACGCCGCCGAGTCAACATTCAGGTCCAGTATTTTGGTTGCTATGAATTTAATCCTTGTAGCGTTTTTAATGATTGGCGCAGAATATTACGCAAAAAAACAAACCCAAAACAAAAAAAGAAACAAGCTAAATGATACAACCACGAAACAGGCACTGGCCGTTGGTTTGGCGCAAGCGGCCGCGATAGTTCCGGGCGTTTCACGTTCTGGCGCAACGATCACGACAGGAATCTTTATGGGCATGGACCGCGTTGCAGCAACGAGATTTTCGTTTTTGCTAGGCGTGCCAATTATGCTAGGTGCAATTACTAAGGTTATGTTTGACGGCGGCTTGAGTAGCGTACAAAACGAGGCTACTATTTTTGCAGTCGGTGTTATATCGGCATTCGTAAGTGGCATGTTTGCGATTAACTTTTTGATCAAATATTTGGCCAAACACAGCTTGAACGTTTTTGCTTATTACCGGATTGGACTCGGAATTCTGGTGTTGATTTTAGCGTTAGCGTAGATGTTTTTAATACTACATATAGCGTTTTAATTCGGGTGTATACTACTAATACTTAACAATAAAAATGCTGGAAGCTAGGGTGAAATTCCCTCACTGTGCCGCAACGGTAATTTTACAAAAATGTAAATAAGTCCGATCTAGCAAATAAGTCTCTCGAGCAAGAGCGCGAATATTGTTTTCAAGACCCTTGCTTATACAGAGCAGGGGTATTTTTTTGAATACAGCAACGTCAACATATCACCTTGCATCTAGCATTCCAGAGCTAGCTTTTGAGCGTGAAGTTGCCCAAGAGCGCGCTCGTGCAACCATGCATGCGCGCGAGCGACAAATGCTTTATGAAGACAAACCGATGCAGCCAGTCGATGCACTTTCCTCTGGCCATAGAGTTTTAGCTGCAGAATCACCAGAATTGCGCAAAGAACTTTACGGAGGTTTGGTATTTGACTGTAAGCGTTTGTTTGGGGAATGGCGAAGCACAAATATTGCTGAGTACTTTGAGCCCATCGAACATGAATGGGACGAAGCAACAGAAGCGTTTTTTTTGAATGGACGTTCAACTTCAGCCGCAACCGAGTCAGGCTTAATACCAACCGTACACCACGAAGAGAATGAATACCGCATTAACGATTACGTCGAAGAAGAGACAATGCGATTAATTCGAGGATTCGGTGGTGCGGCGCTTGCAGGAACAGTACTTAGAACTCACCAACCCTGTGCTGACTGGGCAATCGATGTTTACAAAAATGGCGGCAAAAACTTCGGTGGTTATGTGCCGTGGATAGAAAAAAGAATTTTCCGTGACATGAAAATAGATCCAAAAACCGGAAATCGCTCTCAGGAACAAGTTAACTTGCCAGCCGATTATCTGACCGACGATATTATTGAAATTGCTTTGCTTGAACGTAATATCGATACCACAAACATGACTAAAAATGAAAAGCATGCGGCAGGAATTCTTGCAGATGACTCACTGATGGATTTTGTAGCTCACCTAGATCAAGTTGCCAGCCGAGAATGGTGTGCCGAAATTTTTATGGGCGAAGTTGTTAATGATGGAACAGTAAAGGATTACGAAGTGTTTAAGCAGCAAGCCATCGAGCGACAACGCGAGCTTGACGTACACGCTGAAATGACCGCCGATTTTATTTTGGACTTGTGCCGAGACAACACAGACGGAATGAAAGCACTGGAGCTGGTGGAGAATTTTGTGAAACATATTTTGATTGCAAAATCACAGCATCAACCAGAAATTGCCGTTGAAATTTTTGACGAAAAAACCGCCATTGGTTTACAAGAAGTTGATATGTTGCTTCGTTTAAACACAGAAGCTTCACTCCGTGAAGCTGAAATTCGTTTGACGCAGGTGATTCAACAAGCACCGGGCGGTGGCTATTGTGGGGCTGGCTCCTGTGATCTCGTACGAGCTAGGCTTACTGGCGACGAAGCTGATAAAATTAAGAAACTTGGCTTTGATCCAAAAGATACACTCGTTGATAAGAGCGATAGAACATGCAAAAAATGCGGTTCGAAAACAGTGGTTTACGATCTAAAGCAAGCGAAAAAGGGCTGCATAAAAGACAATTGTGGGGCTACAAAAGGATACTAACATGGACGAGCAAGACGATACATATAAAGAGTTAGTGAAGGAGCAGTCGCCGGAGTTTTTTTGCGATAGTTGTGGGCACTATCCAATTGAGCCAGTACATGGGCATTTTGTTTGCCCTAAGTGCAAAATGCCAACTAAATGCTGCGAGGGTATTTGATGTCTAAACGCATAGGGATTTTTAGCGGCACGTTTGATCCGATTCATGTTGGACATGTTGAGGCTTGTTTGGTGGCGCTCGGCGCATTAGAGCTCGATGAAGTTTTGGTGATGATCGAAAAAAACCCAACCCGTAAAACCAACGTCACAAGTTATGATCACCGCAAAAAAATGGTCAAAATAGCACTGCAAGATTTTAAACACATTAGTTTTTTTGACCACGCCAAAAACAGCAGATCAGAAAACATAAAGTTCGAAAACACACTGCCGCAGTTTCGGCAACAATATCCTGACGCGCAAGTTTGTTTAATTGTTGGTTCGGACATGTTGGATCATTTGCACAAATGGCCGAATGCCAAAGATTGGCTGCCGCAACTAGAATTATGCGTGGTGCTCCGCAATAATTCCGACAAGGCAAAAACGCAAAAACTCCTCGAAGATATAAGCGTAAAAATTGCGAAGATCTTACCGGCAGTGTGGTCGCCAATTTCATCGTCCACAATCAAAGCCGAACTTGTTGCAAAAAAACACCCGGACGGTTTGCATTTAGGTGTTTTAGAATACATACAATCGAATCACTTATACCAGATCTAACAGTAACGCTTATGCTACACTGGAACTCTAGTGAGCAAGCAAGAAACTACAACAAAACACGAGCAGTTTTTTTATAACTTTGAAATCCATGAAGCGCTTGAACAGCTAAAAACCAGCCAGCATGGTTTGTCCGAAATTGCCGCAAATGATCGATTGAAACAGCACGGCTATAATAGGCTGAGCACGAAATCTTTGCCACTTTGGAAAAAAATCATTGAGCCATTTGCCAGCGTTTTTGTACTGATATTAATCTTCGCGCTCGGCATTAGTTTATTCGAGCAAAAATGGTTCGAGGCAATTATTATTGGCGTGATTGTTGTTGTCAACGCGCTGATTTATTATTTTCAGCAATTTTCTGTCAGTCGTGTGCTCAAAACGCTTAAAGCTCAAGACGTACAAAAAGTTAGTTTGCTTCGCGCTGGCAAAACAGTAGAAATCGATAGCGAACTAATCGTGCCGGGCGATATAATTCACGTCGCCGAAGGCATGAAAGTTCCGGCCGACGGACGACTCATTGAATCAAATCGCATTCAAGCCGACGAAGCTCTGCTTACCGGTGAGTCGCTACCACTGCACAAACAAGCCGGAGCAATGAGTGGCAAACATGAAATCTACGAACAATCGAACATGCTTTTTAAAGGTACATATATAAAGGGCGGCAGTGGATTATTGCTCATTACCGCAACAGGCAATAAAACGCAGCTGGGCACGATAAACGAACTGGCTGGCCAAGCTGACCGAGACAAAACTCCAATCGAGCAAAAAATCGATAGCGTTATCAGCAAGATTTTAATTGGTGTTGGCGGGCTAGGTTTTGCCATTTTTGGTTTGGCGGTGTTCCGCGGGTTGCCGCTCGAAGAAGCGCTGCGATTTAGTCTGACCATGATAGTTTCGGCCGTGCCGGAAGGTTTACCAGTTGCGTTAACAGTCGTGTTGCTATTTAGTGCACGCGGCATGGCTAAGCAAAAAGCGCTCGTCAAAAAAATTTCGGCTATGGAAACGCTCGGTGCAGTAACATTAATTGCGACCGATAAAACCGGAACCATCACCCAAAACAAATTATCAGTTGCCAGCAAGCTGAGCCCGGATTATTCAGAAGCGGAGTTCAACCAAGCCATTCGTCTTAGTTTGAATGTTGACGATGATTACGCACAAGATCCTTTGGACAAAATTTTGTTAGCGTCACTGCCAAACGTTCAGCCAGACTCAGCGTGGGAGCATGCCGCCGATCATCCGTTCGAACAAAAACTGCGATTGAGCGGAACCGTATGGCGCCACAAAAAAGGCTATACAATATATATAAAGGGCGCACCCGAGCAGGTGCTGTATCATTGCGGTTTAAGTTCTACCGAGCCGGCGGTTGCTAAAAATTTGCAGCATTTTACTGGCCGTGGCTATCGCACGATTGCGTTCGCGCACAAAGATTTCCCAGCCGGAACCAAGCCAACAATGGATGCGCATCATTTGCGTGGCATGAGTTTTGACGGCCTTGTTGGTATGAGTGACCAACTACGTCCTGGCATCGCCGAAGCTGTAGCTCAAGCCCGAAAAGCTGGTGTAAAAGTTGTAATGCTCACCGGCGATCACGTCGAAACCGCCGGATATATTGCGACGCAAGTTGGCATTGCTAGCAATGTACATCAGGTCACGAGTGGCATCGTACTGGCAAATGGAAACCCCGAAGAAATCCGCGCGGCAATTAAAACTCGCCCGGTGTTTGGCCGCGTCTTGCCCGAGCATAAATACGCCATGATCAAAGCAACAAAGGGTCACGAAATTACCGCCATGACGGGCGACGGCGTTAATGACATTCCGGCGCTGGTTGAAGCAAACGTTGGCTTGGCTATGGGTAGTGGTACTGATGCGGCCAAAGACGCCAGCGATGTAATTTTGCTGGATAATAACTTCCATACAATCATTAATGCGATAAAAGTTGGGCGCACGGTGCTGGCTAACATCCGAAAAATGCTGGTGTATTTGCTAGGCACAACCGGCGGCGAAGTTTTGACGATGATGGGGGCATTATTATTTGGCTTTCCGTTGCCGCTGAGTGCCGTGCAAATTTTATGGGTGAATCTTGTTACCGACGGCGTTACGGTAATTCCGCTGGGTTTGAGCCCGCCAGAATCACATCACATGGAACAACCGCCACAACATCCCAAAGCGCCGCTGCTCAACAAAATTCTGCTCAGCCGCGTCTTACTTATGGCAATTGTTATGAGCGCCAGCGTGCTAACAATTTTTGTGATGAATCTTGATAAGGGCCAAGCCTACGCACAGACCATGGCGTTTTTAAGCCTAATTGTAGTGCAGTGGGCTAACGCGCTCAGCGTTAATTTTGAAAAGCACAGCTGGCTTAGAAATGTCGTGCGACCCAACGGTAAATTGATTGCCGCGCTGGCATTTTCGGCCGTACTGAACTTGATTATTTTCCTTACACCTCTTAGGCAGTACTTTGGAATCGTTGCGATTTCACTCCAGGACGCGGCAATTGCAATGCTCATTCCGGTGGTGTTGTCACTGGTTTGTATTGACGCCCATAAGCTTGTCAGCCGGTATTTCGAGCCCAGAACGTAATCCGCCACTATACTTTTAGCTTTTATCTGCTGTACAATGCTTATGATAACCAAAAAATCTGAGGGAGAAAACACGGGGAAAACTATGAAAGAATATTTTAGAAAAATCGCTTCCAAAACCGCCTATGCCATGGGAACGGCCAGTGCATTTTTGCTTTCGTGCGTCATTGTCATTTTATGGGGCATCACCGGTCCATTCTTTAATTATTCCGATACGTGGCAACTATACATAAATACCGGTACGACGGTGGCGACATTTTTGATGGTTTTTTTGATTCAGAACACCCAAAACCGTGATTCTAAATCATTGCACTTAAAAATGGACGAGTTAATTCGTTCGACCAAAAACGCCCGCGATGCATTTTTGGAGCTCGATGATTTAAGTGATGACGAAATAGCGACAATTGACGGTGAGCTTCGACAAATTGGCGGCAAAATCACGCCAAGCTCAGAAATGCGCAAACTGCACAAAAAAATTCAGAACGAAAAAGACCGCCGCGTCAGTATTCATAGTGCTGCCGGCACCGCGATTACAACGATGTTAAAGTCTCCGCTCGGTCCATTGTCTGGGAACACCACGACGACGACAAAAAAGATAAAATAATGCTTGTGCTTCGTGCGAGTTTGTGACAAACTGTAATCATTCTTGCGGCAGTTTTGCAAAGTCAATCTGCTGAGAATAAAACAAAAATTTACAATTCAAAAAACTAAAAGTACAGCGAGAGCTAAGCCCAGCTCTTGTTCTTCACATTAAATACAAAAAACTAAAAATAAAAGGAGCAGTCATAATGCCTATCAAAGTTACAATCGTACCGAGTGATCGAATGTATTTAAACGTACATGTCCGACGCCCAAACTGGCAACAGTTTTTGCACTACTAAGTACTAGTTTTTTGAGCACACACAGACAATCTATGCGTTGTCTCTCGCTAAAACCAAACAGACCGGGAAGAGTCGTCCCGGTTTTTTTAGTGTTTAGATTCCTAAAACGTAGCTATTAGTATTTATTTTTTGGCGATAGCGTCGTCGATGAGTTTTGTAAATGCAGCAATATCGTTTGGCTGAGGCAATTTGTCCACTTTTTTGCCGCCTATGACAATAGTCGGTGTGCTACTAGCATCAATGGCTTGGGCGGCTTTCACATCGGCGTTAATAATGCCGCTAACAGATTCATTTGTGATGTCTTTTTTGTATTGTTCCATATTGAGCTCAAGCTCAGTCGCATAATTTTCAAAAATTTTTGAAGCGTCGGTGCTACTGCTCCACTGTTGCTGGCGTTCGTACAGCATGTCATGCATTTCCCAGAACTTGTTTTGTTTGCTTGCGGCCTCCGATGCGCGGTGAGCAGCCATGGCGTTCGGGTGAATATTTACAAGTGGGAAGTGGCGGAACTGAAAGCTAATTTTGTCACCGTACTTTTCTTTGAGAGCTTTGAATAGCGGGTAATATTGGCCGCAAGCCGGGCACTGAAAATCACCAAATTCTACAATACTCACGCCAGTTGTAGCCGTGCCAAGTACGTGATTGCTGCCCGCCGCCAGATCAACCGAGCCGCCATTTTGATTAGATTTTTGCTTTGTGTAGATAATAAATCCACCAAAACCAATAAATAACACCGCTAGAATTAATAAAAATCGTCTGCTCATAAGAATAGTAACTCCTCTTTGCTTATTGAAAATCTCCACCAAAGGGTACGCACATAATAACTGATCGCGGCCCACAATAAAAATGCTAAGATAAGATTATGCTTATTGGTTTTATGGTTTTATTTTTGAGTGGTGATTTATTACTAGTCCTGCTGCTGCAAAAAATGTATCGTCACGTATCGTTGAAAGAACTAAAACGTCAGGCTCGCAGGGGCGACGTTATTTCGAAAAAAATCTATAGCGTGGCGGCATTTGGCCCAAGTTTAGATATCTTTTTGTGGCTGTGCGCCGGACTGCTCAGTTCTAGTATATTTGTGCTGGTAGCAGTTAGTTTGCCGTGGCCGCTAGCGATTTTGGCTTGCCTTGTTATTGTTTTGGTCGTATTTGCCTGGTTGCCGGTTAGTCCAGTTTCAAGGTATGCGCTCAAAATTGCTGTGTTTTGTGCGCCTGGCGTTCACTGGATTTTAGAGCGACTGCAACCAGTGTTTGGCCGCGCCGCGGATTTTGGCCAAAAGTTTATACGTATTGACGTGCACACTGGACTGTACTCCAAAGAAGACATCATTGATTTGATAGACAAACAAAAAATTCAACACGACAGTCGAGTCACGAACGAAGAATTGCAGATCGTAAAACATGCTCTTAGGTTTGGTGATAAAACGGTTCTTGAAACAATGACTCCAAAACGGATGCTCAAAATAGTTAGCGCCGAGGACACCATCGGACCGATTTTGATGGGTGAGTTGCACAAAAGTGGACATTCACGGTTCCCAGTAGAGAACAAAGACAAAGCGCTTGTCGGTACGCTATATTTGCGCGACATGTTGCGCGCCAAGGCCGGCGGCCAAGTTAAGGCCGTGATGCGACCGGACGTGTTTTACGTAAACGAAACCCGAAATTTATCCCACGTATTGGGTGCGTTCATAAAAACCAAACACCACATGTTTTTGGTGGTAAATAGTTTCGAAGAAATCGTCGGTGTCATTACGATCGAGGACGTCATTGAGCAAGTCATAGGTAAACCAATTATGGACGAGTTTGATCAGTACGAAGATTTGCGCGCCGTTGCGGGTGAGCACGCAGAAAAAGATCGCCAAACCCGAACAGAGGTGATAGAATCTGAAGAAGCAGAAATTACAGAGAAAGAGGACAAAAAGTGAGAACGCTGAGCTGTGAAGTAAAAAATTTTGTAGGCAAACCCGTAACCGTACAGGGCTGGATTCATAAAAAAAGATTACTTGGCGGGCTAAACTTTTTGAATGTTCGCGACCGCAGCGGACTTGTTCAAGTTGTGGTTGACGACAAGGCAGAGACTGAAAAACTTCGTGGACTACAAATTGGCACAGTGGTAGAAATCACCGGTGAGTCTGTCTCGGAAGAACGTGCACCCGGCGGCGCCGAATTGCACGACGCCAAAATCACCGTGCTGGTGCCAGTCACCGACGAACCGCCAATCGAAATCGACAAACCGATTTCGCACAAACCTGAACACCTCGACACACTCTTCGAAAACCGTGGCATTAGCCTGCGCAACCTGCAAGAACAAGAATTATTTAAAACCAAAGATATGGTTTGTCGGTCGATTCGCGGATATTTTGCAAAGAATGAGTTTACAGAAATTCACACACCGAAACTTTTGGCTGAAGCAACCGAAGGCGGCGCCGAAGTATTCAAACTCGATTATTT
>CAZDDV010000002.1:0-91246 GCA_964504275.1 uncultured Candidatus Saccharibacteria bacterium
ATCTGCGAATGGGCCAAAAAGAACAAAGGCAGCGACGCCGTGTTTGTGGTTGGTTGGTCAGCCAAAAGCAAAACGTTCAAGTTTTACCACAAGGCCGATCCAAAAAATCCCGACATTGCCGAGCGCGCCGATTTACTTTTCCGCGGAGTCGAAATCACAACTTTGAGCATGCGCCAACATGATTACAAAAAACTAATTGCACAGTTAAAATCAATGGGCGGAAACCCAGAAAACCCGGGCTACGCATCGTATCTGAGCGCTTTCAAATACGGTATGCCGCCACACGGCGGATTTGGTTTGGGCTTAGAGCGATTGGTAGAAAAACTGTTCAAACTCAACAACATCAAAGAAGCCACATTATTCCCGCGCGACATTAATCGCCTCGCCCCATAACCAAACCCTATGGATTTATTTTTAGATTTTATAACTAAGCTGGCGCCAATTTATTTTTTGATTGGCGTCGGTTATTTCATGGGCAAAAAACTGCCCGTCAAGCGCGAGACTGTCTCGAGTTTGCTCGTGTATTTCATTACGCCCGTCGTTATTTTTAATTCAGTGTACACCACAAAAATTACGCCAAGCTTGGCTTTGCTGCCAGTTATGTTTTTTGTGCTTTGTTCGGTAATTGCAGTCGGCGCTTATATCTTAAACAAAAACGTCAAACCAAGTGGTATGCGCGGAGTTCTTGGAATGGCGGCCGGTTCGGGCAACACGGGCTATTTTGGTATTCCAGTAGCTTTGGCGTTATTTGGCGAGGACGCCGTTGGGTTAGTAGTTTTGTGTGTGTTCGGATTTTTGGTGTACGAAACGACGGTTGGATTTATACTGATTGCGCGCGACAAAAACACACTCAAAGAAAGTATTATAAAACTGCTAAAATTGCCGGTGCTGTACGCCTTTTTTGCCGGTTTATTTGTACAGCTGGCGGGGCTCAATCTTGGAAGTGTCTATGCTAATTTTGTGCCAAACTTTCGCGGCGCATACGTCGTACTTGGTAGTATGATTGTGGGAATCGCGCTTAGCAAGCTTAAAAAATCACACATGGAGTGGTCGATAATTGTTCGCTCATTTACAACACGTTTTGTAGTCTGGCCGGCTGTTATCGTAGCGCTCATTTTGCTCGACAAAAATATGCTACATATTTTTGCTGGCCGCAGCGATATTTACCAAGTAATGTTTTTGATGTCGATTGTACCGCTGGCCGCCAACACCGTTGCCTACGCCACATTCTTAAAAACTGAACCCGAGCGCGCTGCATTTATAATCTTTGCTAGCACCGTATTCGCCATCATCTACATCCCAATCATGACCAGCTTCGTTTTACCACATATCGTTTAAAGATAGAAACTCGATAAGCTGTTACAATAATTAGCATGAGTAGTGTCGGGGCGAATACAGGTGTAGGGCAAGACGGAGCCGCTGGAGCACAGACGGCGAATCCGCAGCGTATTGGTTCGCAGTCTTTGCAGACAACGAGCCAGTTGCAAGGTGTTGGCGGTCAAACGAATGTGCTTGGCGTGAGTGATGTGTTGCGTAGCCCAAACACTTCGCCGACAATCACGGTGGAAGGCAGCGATGGATCAAACGCCACCGATGCTTCGCAGACGCGAGCAACAACAGAAGCCACACAGGCGCCGCCAATTAGTCCAAATGACTTTGTTTTTTCGCCATGGCTAATTGGGTTTGCTCTCGTGGTGCTCGTTTTTGTGGCAGCCAGGTTTATGCTGATTCAGCGGCAATCGCACAATTTTAGGGATTAATTTCAGATTCCTGTGGAAAACTATTTGCAAATTATTTTGTGCGGGGTTAGACTGCAGCCAAGTTCTGAAATATCCAAGTAATTGGATTGGTCAGAGCGCTTATTTTTTACCCTTAATAAGCAAGGAGACCACATTACAATGAAAAAATCAATAATAATCGTCCTGGTGATTGGGGTTATTAGTGTTGGTGGTCTCCTTTACTTTTTTAAGGGTAAAAACCCCAGTTTGCAAACAAGTTCTGAGCCGAATTCACAATCCGAAATTTCCAACTCACAAACAAAACCCTCTGATAATGAAAAACCCTCTGAACAAAACTACCTCGTCATAAATGAATGGAACGTCCGCATGAAACTGACTGGTGAACTTAACGACACGGTTATTTTAGAACAACAAGATAACTTCGTTGGACTTAGTACAAAACAAATGCAGGCCGTAAAAGGCTGCGAACAATTTAGCCTCATTGCTATTGAACGTGCACAAAAAGGCCAGTCAATCGGAAGCTCTACGGTTGATGAATTAGTCAATTCACCAAATCATCCGCTGATAAAAATCGGCACGTACTACTATCTGAATAGTGGGCCGTCTGAATCATGTGTCGCAAACGACAATAATCCCGATATACAACTTGAGGCCAAAACTAAATCTCAACTTCACAAAGCATTTAAATCTTTGGAGAATATAAGATGAAAAAAAATAGAACAACAAAAGCTGTAATATTAGCATTCATATTGGTACTAATTGCGGGCGCAAGTTTCTTGATTATACGGGGACAGAATAAGTCAAAGACAGAAGATACGCGGTCAGATAAAACTCCTCAGACACAAATAAATCCCACTAGCAACGACAAAACCTCCGATCAGAATTACCTCGTCATCAAAGAATGGAACGTGAAATTTCCTGATGTCCAAAATGATGGTTTTCACTATAGCATTAGTAATAACGCTGCAACTATATACTCGGACAGCGCTGCCAAAATAGTTGGTGGAAGCGGCGTCAGTTGCAAAGATGAGTACATCGGATACTTATATCGCCAGAAAGAAGGCCAAGAGAGACCAGAGCTGCCATTCAACCGAGTAAAGAAAATTGGCGAAGCAACGTACTGGCAAGCAACCCACAAGCAGTATGGACCAATGTGCTTGGCCAAAAAACAAACAGGAGATTACGCCACAGATACAAATGCCAACCGTAAATTCGATGCTATCATTAGCCGATTCCAAGAGAGTGTTAAGGACTTGGCATCAAACTAGGTTAACGCGAAACAAGGGGGGCGATATGTAAAGAAAATATTTGATCAATGGTAACTAGCCTAACTCGTAAAGGCTGGTTTTTAAATCGCAAAATTTAACAAAAGGAGAATTCACAATGAGTGAAGCTATTGCTCAAATTGCCTTCGAACAAGAAACAGTACAAGAAAAAAACGGACGCATGCAAATAATGCGGGAGGCTATACAAAAATCTGTCGGGCGCGGCGTTTTAGCCTTAGGCCTAACGGTCGCAGCGGGTGGAATTGTAGGTGTTGGTGAAAGTATTATCAGCGCAGAAAGTAACCCAGCAGAGGCGAGTACTGGAGGATACCCGGACGCCAATAAGCCCTGCTTATTGGGTTCTGCAAGGGGGCGCGTTGATGGCTCTAGTAATGGGTGGTGTCCAGACTATACGTGGGGAATTTTATCTAGCAACGAAGATAATTCGCCGCGTGGGTATGCTTACAGAAACTGTACTGATTGGGCAGCATTTCGCTCGAAGCAAATTACGGGCGTGTCTGTTCCTGCAGGTTTGGGCAACGCAAAAAACTGGGATGATAATGCAAGGGGCAGATATGAAGTAGATAGCAAGCCCGAAGTCGGTGATGTAGCGGTGTCTAATAATGGCTACTATGGACATGTGATGGTGGTTGAGACTGTGAATTCAAATGGAACTATAAACATCTCGGAGTACAACGGCGGTGGGGATGGAAATTACCGTACTCGTAGCGGCGTTCCTGCCAATTTGTATGCATATATTGATTTTACGCCGAATGTGAATGAAGGTGGTGGATCATCCGGTGGTTCTAGTGGGTCTTCGGGCGGTGGTTCGGGCGAGAAAGGTACGCTCGCCAAACGAGCCGATTTCAATGGCAACGGAAACAGCGATTTATTGTTGTATAAACCGGGCGGTATAGATTATGTTTGGCAAGGACACGACAAAATTGGAAGTTTTGGCGAACATCGACTATACATGGGCGGAAATTACAAAATCGCAGTCGGTGATTTTAATGGTAATGGCCGAGCCGATTACATTAAATATGCCCCTGGCAAAGAACAAGACTATATAATGTATGGCCAGGAAACTCCTGGTGATTTCAAACAAATTCCGCTCGACATTGATGGCGAATACGAGCAAATTATTCCTGGCGATTACGACAGTGACGGAATCGATGACCTTGTACTGTACGCACCAAATGGCGAAGACAGAGTTTGGTACGGAACAAAAAACGCAGCAGACTTTGACCGCGAAAAACTAAATATTCAACTTGGCGCAGGCTATAAATTGACTGCCGGAAAATACAACAATAACAAAAACAGCGATGTATTTGCGTACAACCCAGCAGGTGAAGATTTTGTGTTGAACGGCCAAGACAAGCGCGGGGCAGGCGGTTTTACGAAAGCGCGTGTTAGTCCGCAAATGGACGAAAAATTTGAAAGACCAATGTCAGGTGATTTTGATGGCGATGGCAAAGAAGACGTTATTTTGCACGGCCGTGGCAGCATTCCAGATTACGTGTTATATGGTACCGATGATTCCGGAAATTTTCATCGTTCAAATCTGCAATTAAGCGGACATATGACACCAATCGCAACTGGCGATTACAATGGTGACGGTAAAGATGACGCATACTTTCAAAGTGATGCTGCTAGTAACAATAAATTACTGAGTGGCACCAAAAATCGTGGTGAATTTACCGGTTACATAAAAGCCCCCGGAATCGTCTACCAACCGATCAGTACTTGATTCTCGGCACAACCGTTAGCTTCTTGCTATAATTCTAGCTAACGCTATGCAGGAAAAAAACAAAACAAATCAGTCGTCGGCCGAGCCGGAATTTTCGGATCAGTTTTTGGACGAAAAACAGGACGACCTGGACATAACGGCGACCATTGAAGACGAAGGCAACGATGACTATATTGATGCGCTGGCTTTGAATAGCAAATCAGAGCCAGCGTTAGCGCCAGTTAAGCCAGACAACAAACAAACCGAAATAAAAGACGAAAAAAGCAAGAAATCGCTTGACCCAGGGCCCAAGACAAATATAGGACCACTAAGGAGAGCAAAAAATTTTTTGAGAGATTGGGCCCAGAACCCAAAAAAACGAGCCATGACGATAGCCTGTTTAGCTGCGTTATTTTTACTCGTAGCAATCGTCCCAACTAGTCGCCATTTTATTTTTAACTCAGTTGGCATTCGAGCTAGCGCTTCACTGCTGATAGTTGACGAAACAACAAAACAGCCCTTAAAAAACGCCAGTGTTACGATTGGCAGTCAAAGTTCGGTAACGAACGAACAAGGTGTCGCTACGCTGCATAAGTTGCGACTTGGTAAAAATGAAGCAAAGATTGAGCGTTCTGCATTTGCGGCGCAAGCAAAAACCGTTGTGGTTGGCTTAGGAAATAATACACTTGGCGAGATTGCATTAGTTCCGGTTGGTTTGCGCTATTCATTTAACGTCAAAGATTTTTTGTCCAATAAACCAATCTTGAAAGCAGAGGCAGTTAGTGGGGAGTTTAGCGCGTTTTCTAACGAACAAGGCGAGGCAGTTTTGGCTGTAGACATAAAAGACGATAAAGATATTACAGTAGAAATTCGTGCCGCTGGTTATAGAACTGAAAAAGTAACCAATAGTTCGGGCGCAGAAAACGTAAAAGAAATTATGATGGTGCCCGCTCGAAAACACGCGTTTGTTAGTAAGCGTTCGAACAAATTTGATGTGTACAAAATTGACGCAGACGGCAAAAACGAAGAAGTGTTATTGAGCGCCAGCGGCTCCGAACGCGATGATATGGTTTTGGCTGCACACCCGCAAAAAGATATTGCCGCGCTGATTACGACTCGTGAAAATATGCGTAGCGACGAAGGATACTTGCTTAGTACACTCTATGTTATTGATGTAAACTCTGGTGCAAAAAAATCGCTCGGCCGTTCGGAGCGGTTTCAAGTAATTGACTGGACTACAGACCGGTTAATATATGCTCAAATTGCTTCGGGTGAAAGTGCCGAAGATCCAAATCGTCAAAAGATATTTAGCTACGATTTCGTGTCCAACCAAAAAACAGAAATTGCCAGCAGTAATTATTTTAACGACGTACTTGTCGCCCAAGAAAAAATTTATTATGCTCCGTCAGAAGCGTACCAAAAAGGTGTAAACGTTAGTTTATTTGTAGTCGATCCAGATGGATCCAACAAGCAAGTTTTGATCGAAAACGAAACATGGAACATATTTAGGACCAAGTACGACGAACTAACAATCGCGGTCGGCAAAACCTGGTACAAATACAAAATCGGTGGAACCGAAAAACCAATTGCCCAAAACGGAGCGCCAGAAGATCCAAAATCCCGTACCTACATCAGTAGCCCAAATCAGCAACATAGTTTGTGGGTTGATGAGCGCGAAAGCAAAGGAGTTTTGTTGGCCTATAACATTCAAAAAAATGAAGACAAAAATTTGGCAGCTCAAAACGGCATCAAGCTTCCGGTTCGATGGCTCAATGATTCAACAGTCGTGTACCGCGTGAGCACAGAGACCGAAACGGCAGATTATATCGTGAGTCTTGATGGTGGCGAGCATAAAAAACTAATAGACGTCACAAACACCGCCGGCGTCGACAAGTGGTATTATTACTAAATAATGCAATTACCAACAGACGACGAAATAATAAAACTCCACAAAAGATTAGCAAAAGACCAAAAAATTTTTAGCGATATTTATGTACATTGCCAAATTGTCGCCGAAATTGCAGATGAACTTATTCAAAAAAATAATCTTAATGTCAATAAAGCATTAGTCCATGCTAGTGCTCTGCTGCACGATGTCGGCGGTTACACATTTGATGATATTGAGGATGCGTTCAAAAATGGTGACTATATTACTCACGCAATTCGTGGTTACGAAATTCTAAAAGAAGAAGGTTACGACAACGCAATTTGCGAAATTGTACGTAATCATGTCGGGGTTGGTGTTACTAAAAAGAATATAATTGAGCTCAAATTACATTTGCCGCTCGAGGACTATACTCCTAAAACAGCCGAGCAAGAACTCGTTATGTATGCAGACAAATTTCATTCAAAATCTAAACAGCCGGTTTTTAATTCTCCGGAATGGTACAAAAAGAACGTTGTGCGTTTTGGTAGTGATCACCCCAAAAAATTCCAAGCGCTAATCGATACTTACGGCGTCCCCGACATTATGAGTTTGAGCAAAAAATACAACCAACCCATCCGCGGTGTATAATCAAAATATGAAAGTAATTGATTTAACGGTTCTGTTAAACGAAGACACACCAGTATATCCTGGCGATCCAAAAACGATTATTAAGCCAGCAGGCGTTTTAGAAAAAGATGGTTACGCCGATCATCAAATTACGCTGAGTACCCACGTTGGAACTCATATTGACGCACCTGCTCACATGGTTTTGGGTGGCGAAACTTTAGACAAAATTCCGACAGAACAGTTTATGGGTCGGGGCGTATATATTAAGCTGGACGCCAAAAAGTTTGATCTTAAAAAACTAGAAGTTGCTGGCATCACAAAAGGCGATATCGTTATTTTCGACACGGGCTTAGCCGGAGACTACCATAAACAGAGCTACTTTGAAGATTATCCACAAATACCAAATGATGTAGCGCAGTTTTTGATTGATAAAAAAGTAAACATGGTCGGCATGGATATGTGCAGCCCGGATCATGAACCATTCGAAATACACAAAGTACTCTTGAGCGGAGGTGTACTCATTATAGAAAATCTGACCAATCTCGTGAAGTTAAATGGCGAAACCTTTGAGATTATCGCGTTGCCACTTAATCTAGAAATTGATGGGTCGCCAGCTCGCGTTATCGCCCGAACAATGTAGATGGATCGCAAAAAAGAAGATTTTTTAGAAATACTTTTTGGGTACTATGATTTGCTTGCGCGGGATTTGCCGTGGCGCCAAAATAGTCATGTCGCTGATCCGTATAAAATCATGGTATCTGAAATCATGTTGCAACAAACACAGGTAAATCGGGTTATTCCAAAGTACGAAAGTTTTTTGAAAGTATTCCCAAACGTAGCAAGTCTAGCAAATGCAAAACTCGCTGACGTTTTAGTGTTGTGGAGCGGCCTTGGCTACAATCGTCGTGCAAAATTTTTGTGGCAAGCAGCACAACAAATTCAAAACGAATGTGCTGGTAATTTTCCAAGAACAATTCAAGAACTAATAAAACTTCCGGGTATTGGCAAAAATACTGCTGGTGCGATTGTGGCGTATGCGTTTAACCAAAAAATAGTTTTTATAGAAACAAATATCCGCACCGTACTTTTGCATCATTTTTTTGCAGCAAAATCGAAGGTGAGTGACAGAGAACTTGAAGCAGTCCTCACTAAAATTATTAAAACCATTGATGACCCGCGAAATTTTTATTGGGCCATGATGGACTACGGATCGTTTCTCAAAAAGTCAGGAAACAATAGTATAAAAAGTAGCCATTATACCAAGCAGACGACATTCAAGGGCTCGAAAAGACAGATTCGCGGCCTGGTTATAAAGTTACTATCAACAAAACCACACAGCAAAAAAATGCTGCAAGAACATGTTCTAGACCAAAGACTAGAAGAGGTGCTCAAAGATCTTGCAGCCGAAGGTTTAATTACAAAAAATAGTAGCCATTACAGTCTTGGTTAAGTATCGCCAGGGGTGTACAATAGTTCACAGCCTTTATGACTGAAAAACGGGGAACAAATAAATTAATCAAGACTCTTGCGGTACTAGTACTATTGCCGCTTAGTATTATTATCCCAACACTGAGCCTGGAGAGTTATTATGCTCCCACAACGAACGCCCAGGTGCGGAATACAAAAAGTTTTGCCGAACGCAAGAAACAGTACCGGGCGCAGCTAAAAGAAGCATTAAGTACAACCGACGAACAACGCATTCAATTGCGTTGTTTAGCTGTTCAGGCCAATATAAAAACGTTAGCTACGCGAAGCGGCGAAGTGCAAACAAAACGAGTCGCTGCATATTCCGAAATCACCAAAGAAATGGATGCGCTTTCTGCAAGTCTAAAAAACCAAGCTTTTGAAACTTCAGAACTCGACAAGAACATTGCCGAACTAAAAGTAAAAGTAACTGCATTTCAAACAACACTTGCCGACTACAAGCAGACGCTCGAAGATTTAACGGTGATTGATTGTTCGCAGGACGCGGCGTCGTTTAAGGCTGCACTTGAAACCGCCAGAGATTTACATACAAAACTAATTGGCCAGGTTGCTGAAGTTCGTGCATTCATTTTGAATGCGCTAAAACCGTCATTGCAACAAGTTCGTGAAGAACTAGTCAGCCAGCAAGCAGCAGGAGAATCACGATGAGCGCACGACTAGGAAAGCCAGCAGTTATGGACGTTCAGCGACCAGCGCAACCGACGGATATAATGCCTACTGCACAGTTACCGGTTACCAATGCGTCTCCGGCTGGTTTAGAAGTTCCACAACCTTTACCAGAGCAGCCGCAACAGCCACAAACGATTCAGCAGCCAAAAATTAAGGGAGGCAAAGGGCCGATTGTGGCAATTATTTTGATTGTTTTTGTTGTGCTATTGCTGATCGGCGGAGCAGTATTTTATTATTTACGGTCACGCGCTAGTTCGGGTACTGTGCCGATAACTCAGACACCAGCAGCGCAAATTCCGGTTGCAGATGATGGGTACACCGACCCAGCAGACATTGACGCGACGGTCCAGAAAATTGATGGTGCGCTAACAAACCTCAATGATTCTACTGATTTTGGCGCCAGCGACCTCAACGACTCAACTATCGGTTTGTAGCTGATTCTAAATTGTAAAGCTAAGTTGTTTTGTAGAGCTAACTTGTTCGACTGCGAAGGATTGCTTCAATTGCGTGAAGGGCTTCTGGAATTTGCATAACATTGTCAACGACTACGGTCGCTTCTGCGGCTTCCAGAGATTCACGACTACCAAAACAAAACCGCCCGTAAAACCGATAGTCTCCGACCCGTTATCTGCACCAGTTTTGATATCTCCACCGGTATCTCCGTACATAACAGTAGTATCTGCAGAACCGTCGAGTCGGAGCACCAGGCTTGCTAATCCTGCGGGGTTTGGCTTGGCTGGCACAATTTCGCTGGGCGTTACAACAGTTTCGTTGGTTATACCGAAGCCACTATTTAGCAGTCCGACATGTTCAAGAATAGTTAGTGTTGATGGACGTGCACGGTTGGTAAGAATCCCAATTTTAAGATCTGGCTCTTCGTGTAAGTGAGCAAGAACAGTTTTCATGCCTGGGAATAAGACAACTTCGTCATAACCAATCTCGGCATCGAACCGGTAAAAAAGCTCTTCGGTTAGTTTTGGGCTATGGTTTGGTGCAACACTTGCAAAAATATCATGGAGTGGTAGTCCCTGCGAAAACATTTTAATTATCGTATCACGAGATGTTGTTTCATTCAGTTCTTGGGCCGCTGTGTGAAGGGCGGTTGTGGCTTGCTCGACAGTATCGTATAGTGCGCCGTCGCCGTCGGCAACAAATACTTTTAGGATTTCCACCAGTGCAGCATAGCAGGATGTACAGAACATGTAAATTATTGAATAACATATTCATGTATCTGGGAAGAGCGTTTACGAATACGTATAATACAAAAATGTTTCAGCACACACATTTGTGAATAATATGTTATGATTTTTGAACAATGAGTTTACCACAATTACCCCTTAATGAAGTAGTTCATGAAGGTTTTAATAATGAAATTTGGACAAATGAGTCCCAGCGACCACGCGATTACGCTGACTTAAATTGGGTACGTGCTAGTAGTTTGTTACATCCTGTTCTTGAGCTTGCAAGTCCCGAATCGGATGCTACGTTGCTAGATATCGGCACGGGCACGGGTGCGATCATTAGTTATATGGCGCCGCATGTTGGTTTTGCTGTTGGCATCGATATTTCAAGGGCGATGATGAGCCAAGTAGCTAAAGAGTATACAAACGTAGCACTCATACAAGGAGACGTTCGTAACAACGTACCACTACCTGATGCTGTCGCTGACGTAGTTACGACACGCATGATGCTGCATGATCTTGAAGAGCCGGAGGCTGCAATTGCGGAGGCTTGGAGAATTGTTAAGCCTGGAGGACGCATGGTTGCGGCCGAGTACGTAATTGAATTAGCTAGTCCTGATGCAGTAATTTGGACCGATTTATTTGAAGACGGACGTAACGAAAGCGCACTGGTCCCAAGCATGAATTTCTCGCTTCCATCAGTAGGTGTCATTGAGATGCATAAAGAATTATTTGAACTTAAACGTGAGCCGAAACGCCATCTTTGGTCCGGCGAAGATGTTAAGAATCTATTTAGTGCCGCATGTTCTGACGTAGAGAGAATTCAGCTGGGTTTTAGCATGACTCCTTATAACAGTGTCGGTAATTGGCTTGGCAAAAGTGGATTTGGTCTTGAGGTTAAGCAAGCAGGAATTGCCAAATGCCTGGCAATTGACACTGCAATAAAAAAGGAAATCGATATGCTTGTAACATTGAACGGCGAACCAATGGGCAGTGATACACACGACTGGATTTTAGCCGCCTACGAAGCAATGGGTAGCGCCGGAAGAGAAGCCCTTGGTATTGATGTTGGCATTCACAGAGTTTTTGCCAATGTTATGGTCGAGAAAAAGCAAAGATGAAAAATAAAGAACTTATTCAAATAATTGCCTTTTGTAAGCCCTATTACCAAAAAACAGGCAAATGGCATGGATGGGATCATATTACGGGGGTTAGAAACCATGCAAAAAATATTGCTAGCACTGAATTTCCCGATACAAATATATCTTGTGTTGATGCAGCAGCTATCATTCATGACATAGGAAGAGCCGTGCGGGATGAAGGTCACGCCGAAGAAAGCGGGAGGATTATCGAGCCGTTCTTAAAATCCATCAAGATTTCATCAACGGAGCGAACTATCATTCTAGATGCAGTTGTGCATCATGATGTCAAAAAGATTTTGAAGAGTAAAACCGTAGAGGCGCGAATTATGTACGATGCAGATAAAATCGAAATTTTGACAGTTTACGGGTTTATGAGAGTCTGCTATTGGCTGGTAGAAGAACGTGATATGGAAATTGGTAAAGCAGTTAACTTCTTGTGGAGCTATTGTCAGAAGTTCGAGGCAACGCTCTACTCTGATTATGCAAAACATATAATTCATGATGAGATGAAGCTACTTAAAGAGATGATCGGGAAATTTAATACCTATAAAGACACCTACCGAGCATAAATCAAGGCATGGATAAAGCAAAGTAATTATTATATAATATATAGCTAATGACTGCAGTTGATAAAGTCCATTATAGTCTTAATAACATGGAAGTTCTTGGTGAGCGACCTTTTTTGATCACGGACGCTGATCATACTTTGTTTCGGCCTGGTTCTACTGATTTGTACCCAGATGCTGCCGCAATGCTTGAGCGAATCGATCCGACCGTTACGGCGCTTGTCACTGCCAACCCCGACCGGATTTTAGCCGCCGAGCGAGCAAAAATCATACAGGCAGATATCGTGGTGACTTCTGCGCACAAGCAGTGGCCAAAGTACGGATTATTTAGGCTAGCACTTGCAAAGGCTGAAGCTGAAGCTGATTTTGATTTAGTAACTATTTTGGGCGATCGCTGGGTGATGGATGTGGCGGTGGCTAAATTTGTAATGTGGCGTGCTGGCCATGATCGTCATGCCGCTTATATTAGGCGCGAAGGTGAGAAATCATTATCGCCGCTTGTTGATAACGTATTGGCCTCAGCTGAACACGCAGGCTATAGGTTATTAAGAGTATTACATGCGACACATTCAGTTCGTCCTGATGTTGTAGCCGATAACAAAGCAGCTTAAGATTTCTTTTTGGCTTCGTGCAGAGTGATTTGCGGGTAGGGGATTTCGATGTGATTTTTTTCGAAAGCTTTTTTGAGGTGTTTATAAAACGCGCCTTTTATTTTCCATTGTTCGCCGGGTGAGGTGCGGCCGAATACTCGCACAATCAAGCCATCTTTGTCAAAACCATCAATGCGCGCAAAATGCGGTGGTTCGATAATAAAACGTTTAATGTCTGGGTCGGCAGTTAGTTCTTCGCCAACGTGATTGATGACGTGTTCCAATTTTTCGATGTCGGTATCGAGCGCAACCGTAAAGCGCTCGTTAATGCGCGCAAAGTTCATGGTTTTGTTGGTGGTTACCACAATGCTGCCGTTTGGAATGTGATGCAAGTTGCCATCCAGATCGCGAACAGCCGTGGTACGAATAGTAATTGCTTCGACCACACCAGAAATATTATTAAGCTCGACAATGTCGCCAACGCGATACTGGTTTTCTGCAATAATAAAAAACCCGCTGGTAAAATCTTTGATCAGCGACTGGGCTCCAAATCCGAGCGCGATACCAAAAATTCCAGCACTGGCGAGTAGCGGTCCGGTATTTATGCCGATTTCTGTAATCAACATCATAATTGCAATAATCCAGATGCCAATTCGTGCAGTTGCAGTTACCAATGCATCAAGTGTTTGCACGCGTTTTTTGCGGTCAAACTCTGTCGGGAACAAATCGTGCCTAATGGTGTGCTTGATAATTTTACGGAGGAACCGCTCGGCAAGTTTGCGCAAGATATAGGCACCCAGCAAAATAACGATTATATTAATAAGGTGTAAATCAATCCAATGCGATAAAACGCCGACAATATAATCAGTATTTTCAGCCAGTTTTTGTTGCAACGATTCCCACATATTCTTAGCTAATAGTATAAACCATAACCGGTAAGGATTCTCACGTGAAGTTAAACAAGCTCAGCCAAAAAGTAATCGATCAATTAAAAGCCGGCGAGATTGGCGTGATTCCAACGGATACTTTGTACGGAGTTGTGGCCTGCGCTACAGACGAACAAGCTGTCGGCAAACTATACGCGCTCAAAAAACGTGATAAAAAACCGGGCACAATTATTGCCGCAAACATCGAACAAGTCGAAGCGCTTGGAATTAAACGCCGGTATCTTACAGCAGTAGAAAAATTTTGGCCAAACCCGATTAGCATTATTATTCCAACAGGTTTTGCGCTGCCGTATTTAGATCAAGGCAAAATGAGTTTGGCGATTAGAATTCCAAACGACAATAACATGCAAGAATTTTTGCAAAAAACTGGGCCGCTCGTTACCAGCAGTGCTAATACTCCTGGCGAAAAACCTGCCGATACAATTAAACAAGCCGAAAAGTATTTTGGTGATTCCGTAGATTTTTATATTGATGGCGGCGACTTGTCTGGCCGCGAACCATCAACAATTATTCGCATCATTGACGACGCAATCGAAGTTGTTCGCGAAGGAGCTGTTAAGATAGATGAAAGTGGAAGGATCACAAAATGACATTTGACGAATACCAAAAAGCGGCGGAATCAACCAACTTAACGCCGGGCGACACGGGTGTGGTAATGAGCATAAGTTTCATGGATAAAGTCTTAGGTTTAGTCGGTGAGAGCGGCGAGTTTGCTGATCACGTTAAAAAAATTCTGCGTGATGACGATGCTAAAATGACTGACGAACGACGCCAAGTTTTAATCAAAGAACTCGGCGACGTGTTGTGGTACATCGCATTACTCGCCAAACATTTAGACATGCCACTCGAAGAAATCGCCACCCGCAATATTGATAAACTAAAAAGTCGCCAAACCCGCGGCAAACTTGGTGGTAGCGGAGATCACCGATGAACACTATGAGAACCGAAGAAAAAATTAGAAAATACTTACCCACAAAAAATGTTATACAACTTGCGACAGCTCGGGACAATCAACCGTGGGCCTGCAACGTGCATTATTTTTCAGATGAAGATTTAAATTTATACTGGATTAGCGAGCCGGGTCGGCGGCACTCACTCGAGATTCAGGACAATAAAAAAGTGGCTGCAGTAATAAAAATTCACGAAAACACTGAGCAAGAAAATTATGTGATTGGTATTGCAATTGAGGGCACAGCACAAGAAATGGAAAGCTTTGACGAAACCATTGCAGCAAGTTATCGCGACAAGTTAAGTAAGGGCGAATCGTTCGTAGAAGATATGAAAAGCGGCAAAAAACCATATAAATTTTATAAGCTCACTCCTAAAAAATTTGTATTGTTTGATACTCAAGATTTTACCGGCGACCCTCGCAAAGAGTGGATTCTAGCATGAGCGGCACTACGAATGTTCCGGGTGTCTGCATTCTAATACGCAAAAACGGTAAAGGGCTTTTTATTTTGCGCTCAAACACGGGCTGGAGAGATAACGAATATGCCGTGCCGAGTGGTCACGTCGAAAAGGACGAAACATTCAAACAGGCTGCTGTGCGTGAAACGCTCGAAGAAGTTGGGCTCAACATTCGGCCAGAAGATTTAATTTATAAGACAACCATACATCGTCAATCACCAGATAGCACAAGAATCGATGTCTGGTTTGAAGCGCTTGTGTGGAGTGGCGAACCCAAAAACATGGAAACCGACAAACACAGTAAAATCGAATGGATCAAATTGGACGAGCTACCCGAAAATAGTATCGACTACATATCGTATGGAATCGAATGCATCGACACCGAACAAAGTTACGGCGAGATCGGCTGGAGCTAGCTAGCGAACTTTTTGCGGAGCCATTCGTCGAGGCTGTTGCCACCACCACCGGCCATACCGATTACCATGTCGCCGGCTTTTAAATGTTCTTGAACTTTCACTTTTAGTTTTTCGTCGCGATCCATGGGCACGGCGATTGTTGGATCGCTCAGATGTTCGATCATCTCTGATGGTTTAATAATACGTTGATCAGGATCTTCGCGAGCTAAATAACTTGGCAGCCAATACAATTTTTTGGCGCCGGCAAAACAATCTTTGTATTCATCGATCATAAAATGCTGGCGACGATTATGTAGTGGTTCAAAAACTACCACAACGTCTTGGCCTTTTTCTTGGGCGAGTTCTAGTGCAGCGCTCATGCAACCGCGAACTTTTTCTGGCGTGTGCGCGTAGTCGCTGAACAAATTGGGATAAATTTCTTCCATACGGCGTTGCAGGCCCGGAAATTTATTTACCAGTTCTGTTAGTTTCACAATCGGCGCATTTGTAACTTCGTGCACTGCCTGGATCGCCAACCACGCATCGAGCCGATTGTATTTGCCCAAGATTTTTACACCTTCTTGGTCTGGCTCGGCCGCGTCAAGCACCGACAAATGCGTCGAATCGCTCAGGCCCAAATACTCGTGATCTTCTTGCCAGATAAATGTCCAGCTGCTTTGCGAAATAAATTCTTTAAAAGCTTCTTGGTAATCTTCGCGGGTGGGGAAGATCTCGTGGTGATCCCAACTAACACCGGTAATTAAACTTAAATGCGGGTTAAAGGCTAAAAAGTTTCGGTCGAACTCATCGCACTCATACACAAAGTATTCTGATTCTTTATTAAATTCGCCCATTTCGCCGTAACTTGTTTTGGCTGGCAAAATGTAGCTAATTGGAACTTCAAGTTGTTTGAAAAGCCACACGGTCATGGCAGTCGTTGTGGTTTTGCCGTGCGTACCGGCAATGGCGATCATTTTTTGTTTGGTGTCAGTCAGGATTTGGTTTAAAAATTCGTCGCGTTTAGAAAACTTAATGTTTTGTGCGCGGGCAAATAAAATTTCGGGGTGATTTGGGTTTTCTTTTTCGACAGCAGACGAAAACACAATCCAATCAATTGGCTTTTTGGAGTGCAGCTCAGCAATTGCCTCTGAGGTTTGCCCGATGTGAATATTCGTAATGCCGTGCTTTTTTAAATAATCGGTGTATCCTGAGTTTTGCTTGTCCGAGCCCGAAACGTCGTAGCCAGCAGCCTTGGCAATTTGCGCCAGCGGCCCAACCCCAGTTCCACCAATTCCACTAATAAAAATATGCATATTCTTATACTAGCAAGCAATCAGTTACAATAGAAACAGCTTATGGCAAACAAACAATATTTGCGTCATGTCTGGAAAACCCTCAAGCCAATTAACGAGTGGCTGTTGCTGGCGTTATTTGTCGTGTTTGCGCTTATTGCGGCGTTTGCGCTTCGCCAGAATAATCTGCTAGCAATTGAGCTTCGTGATCAAGTGAGCGAAGTCGACAAGCAAAATGGCGATGTCGAAGTCGCTCTGCGTAACCTGCGAGCTCACGTCTACACACATATGAACGCTAATCTTTCGAGCGGTACGGGAATACAGTATCCGGTGCAACTAAAATATCGCTACGAGCGTTTAGTCGCGGCAGAAAAAAAGCGCGTCGACTCTGCAAACGGTAGCATTTATACTAAGGCACAGAAATATTGCGAACGTAAATTTCCAGCAAGCAGTTCCGGCGGACCCCGCGTACCTTGTATAGCAGAATACGTAACCAAAAACGGCGAGAAACAGAAGAATATCCCAGATGATCTCTATAAATTTGATTTTGTGTCGCCGGTTTGGTCGCCAGATTTGGCAGGTTTTAGTATTTTGCTGTCAGGATTATTCTTGGTGCTATTTTTGCTGCGATTTGCAATGGATCGCTGGCTCAGTTACGAACTCAACGAAGACTAGCGAAGACTAAAACACCCCACTTGTTCTAAGCGGGGTGTTTTTCGATCAAATTCGATGACTCGACTATTGAGCTTTTTTGTCGGTGACTGGCTTTTGTGTGGCAGCGTTGTCGTCACACTTTAGGCCTTCTGGATTCTGAGACTTAAACTGTTTGACTGCTTGCGCAACTTTACCGTCATCTTTGAGGTTTTCCCAAAATATAACTTGTTCTTGTTTAACTACCATGCGGTCTTCTGGTCCGTGCAACTCACAACCCAGTTTTACGAGTGAAATATCATCAGGGTTCGGCTGTGAATCAGGCTGAACTTGCTGGTTGACGCGCAAATAATAGATGTCTTGCAAGACGATATTTTTTTCGTTTAGACCAGAAATTTTACCAAAGTAGACTTGGCCGCCATTCATGAATACAGCCTGCATTTTGCTGGTGTCCACGAGTCTGGATTCGCCCTGGCTGTTTCTGGCGAACACTGCGAATAACAGAACTGCAACGATTAAAATTGTTGATGAGAACAACAACACGATGGACGAAAGGTCCATAATTTTGTTGACGCCTTTTTTACTGCGTTTTGTATTTTGTGGTGCTGGTGCATGACTGGAAGCAGGTGCTCCTTGTCGAGTGAAATCCATATTTTTCCTACCTCTTTTGAACTTATATACTAGTCAATAGTGTAATGCATAAGCGTCTTAAAAGGCAATGCTTGCTAGCTGCATTTTTGTCATAAAAACATCACAGAGATATACAACAGGGTTGACAACCAAAATACCTCTGGAGTATCGTAGGTATACCAACGTTAACCTAAGAGGGAGAGCTAATACAATGGCTTACGAGCATACAAATAGCAAAGGTGTAACTTACTACTTAAACTGCAAAGACGTCGTACTACGTGGCGGCAAAACGCAAACAATTTATTACTTCAGCAAAGACCAACGCCCAGAGGCTTGCGATCTACCTGAAGGCAAAGAAGTTACAGAAAATCCACGAAACGGCTTTCTAACTGTTAAAAAAATCGTCTAATCTAAACAATAGTCTGATTTTGAAAAGAGCGCTCCTGTAAAACGGAGCGTTCTTTTGTTTTGTTTGCTATGATATAAGCATGATAAAGCTTACGGCTAGTAGTTTACGTGTTTTTGCATGGAGTCTGAGTAGTGCTGTAACGCTGCTAGCGGTCTATGTCTGGTGGAACGGTTACGCGGGCAGTATTAGCTCGGTATATCAGGTGTTTCCGCTGTTCGGACTGTTGGCATTTAGTCTGATGTGGTCGCATTATATTGTGGCTGCAAAGCGTTTATATTTTGGTATCGAAGCAAAAGAAACCAAAGTGTATTTCGAAATTACTAGCGCCGTTGTACTGGCTGCGATTTTGCTACACCCAGGATTGCTGATGTGGCAGCTGTGGCGCGATGGCTTGGGATTACCACCGGTTAGTTATATCCAGTTTTACGGTGAAGGCTTACTGTTGCCGCTGATGTTCGGCTCAATTAGTCTGACGATTTTTTTGGTGTACGAACTGCGCCGCAAGTTTAAAGACCGCTCGTGGTGGAAGTTCGTCCAATACGCCAATGACGGAGCGATGATTTTGATCTTTATCCACGGACTCAAATTAGGCAGCCAGCTACAGAGTAGTTGGTTTGTTTACGTGTGGTATTTCTATGGAGTAACCCTTATAGCATCGATCGCATATATGTACGGCCAAAAAATACTTAAGAATTCTAAGAAGCTTAAGAAAGCTTAGTTTTTCTCTTTTTGCCGTCTGTATCTTTATTTTGCCGTCGTTTTTCTATAAATCCAACAACAACGAACAGGATCGCGAGTGATACGCCGATTCCGCCGGAAATCCACAGTTGCAACCCTAGGTTTACGCCAGCCCAAAACAGTAAAACGCCCACTGCGCTAAAAGCCACTGAGCGCGTTGCTGGAGTATCGTCACCCCAAATCGAACTGATAGCAACGTTACTTAAAAGGCTAATAATCGTCCAACCAACGAGTGCTAGGAGCGGCAGGTTGTACAGCGGGCCGTCTACCGCCCAATCAATCAGATTCATGCGCGTAAATGCAGCGCTCACAACGCTCAAACCGAATATTGATAGCAGTGTGGCAAGTAGAATTTGCTTGAACCCTTCACTCCGTTTGCTGGTCACCCAAAACGCGCTTAGGAAAATTGGCGGATAAACAAACGCAACGGCAACAGGGGCAAGCCCGAGCAATTTGTATCCCAAAAAGTCGCTATAACTGTATTGCAATGGCAGCCGAAGTTTTACCATAAGGGATTCTAGCCCCAGTGCAAGGACGACGAGCAGCACTAAAATCAGCAATCCGCGCCCAAACCCACGCTGGCGGAGCACGCCGATGAAGCTGGGCAGTGCAAATGCGATAAACAGTACAACGCTCGCAATTGGAGCAGCAATAGAAACAAGCGAATTCATTATGCCTATTATGCCAATTCGCGGCCCATTATCAAAATTTGTTATGACTCAAATGATTAAAAATAAGTTTTAACAAAATTACTCGTCTATAGAAAAATTACCTGACATCAGTTAGCATAGGAACACATGAATATTTTACAGAGGTTACCAAAACCATTTTTTGTACTCGCGCCGATGGATGACGTGACCGATACGGTTTTTCGTCAGATTGTAGCCGATTGTGCCGCGCCGGATTTGTATTTTACAGAGTTCGTTAATGTTGATGGCCTGCAAAGTCCTGGCCGACCAAAGTTAATCCATAAACTGCAGTTTACAGATAAAGAAACGCCATTAATTGCCCAAATCTGGGGCCTAAAGCCAGAGAATTATTACAAAACGACGTTAGAAATCAAAGAAATGGGTTTCGCTGGTGTCGATATTAATATGGGTTGTCCGGTCAAAACAGTGGTCAAAAACGGCGCTTGCTCGGCACTCATCGAAAATAGGGAAGCGGCGGGGGAGTTGATAGACGCTATGCGCCAGGCAGCCGGGGACGACTTCCCTATTTCTGTAAAAACGCGGCTAGGAACAAAAAAGGTTGATTTAAGTTGGATAGAATTTCTGCTCAATAAAAAACTTAACATGTTAACTATACACGGTCGAACGGCCAAAGAAATGTCTAAGGTTCCAGCCCATTGGGATTTAATTGGTGAGGTTGTGAAGTTGCGCGATAAACTCTCCCCTACCACATTAATCGTTGGTAATGGCGATGTAGAATCTCGCGCCCACGGAGAACAATTAGCAAAGGAACACGGCTTGGACGGTATCATGATTGGCCGAGGGGTTTTTCATGATCCGTATGTGTTTGCAAAAAAAACTCCGTGGCCAGATATGACCAAACATCAAAAAATTGATTTATATACTAAACACGTTAAGCTTTTTGCCGAAACATGGAAAGGTTCCGATCGCAGAATCCAAACCCTCAATAAATTTTGCAAAATCTACATCAACGACTTCCCCGAAGCCAAAGAACTCCGCGAAAAACTCATGGCCGCGAACTCGGCCGACGAACTAATCAAGCTTCTTTCGGATCAAGTGTAAATAGCGCCCCAGTCGGCCATTTTACCGAGGACGGTTTTGAGCTCTTGGCCTTTTTTGGTCAGTGTGTAGTTATAGCGCGGTGGCCGTTCGCAGTACAAAATTTTTTCTAGGATTTTTGCGTTCTCGAGTTTAGCGAGTCGTTGGCTGAGTGTGCGCGGGCTAATACCTTCGACTGACTTTTCTAGCTCAGAGAAGCTGCAGGGCTGGCCAGAAAGCTCGTTTAAGATTAGGGCAGTCCATTTGTCGCCAATTATTTCTAAAGTTTTTTCGATGTTACACGGTGTGCACAGAGGCTTCATATGCCAAATATATCAAAAAAGCTTTACAAAGTATAGCGAGTAACTATACTAAGTAAAGTAAATAGAAATTCTAAAGTGAGGAATCAAAAAAATGAGTTTAAAAATTGGCGTCATCATCAGCACTACCCGCCCTTCCCGCGTTGGCCCGGCTGTTGCCGACTGGTTTATGAATCAAGTTAAAAATAATCAAGACTTAGAATTTAAAATTATTGATCTTGGCAAAATTGATCTGCCGTTTTTGAACGAATCAAAATCACCAATGCACGGAGACTATGAACACCAACATACCAAAGATTGGGCAAAACTGGTTGATAGTTACGACGGATTTGTGATTGTGGCGGCCGAATATAATCACAGTTTTACGGCGCCGCTAAAAAACGCGCTCGATTCTGCGTATCATGAATGGGGCAAAAAACCGGTGGCATTCGTCGGTTACGGCGCGCTCGGCGCGGTTAGGGCAATCGAGCAACTCGTAAATGTTGTTGCACAGCTAAAGATGGTTCCGATATCTGGCAACACAGTAAAAATTACAGAAGTTTGGTCGGCTTTCGACGAAAACGGCGGAATCAAACCAGAATACATCCACGGAGACCCTAGCAAACTAGTAGAAGAACTAACCTTCTGGACCAAACTCCTCGCACCCGCTCGAAAAAAATAAACAGAACTATTAGATTTCTAACTGTACGCTTGTTTGTTGGACGCTCGCGGTTCGAGTTTGAAACACTTATCGCAATTGCTGCCTACGGCCTCCTGACTTGGTTGCTAATTCGCCTCGTGACTGTCGCGAACCAGCACGTCGACGTCTAATTTTAAGGGGTGAAAACGCTCGCTTTGTAGCGTATGATATGTAAATGTCTGCAACTCGTTCGCGCAAAGACCATAGGCGTTACAAAAGATATCAGCAAAATCGTGGTGCTGGTGGTGATTGTATATTTTGCGAAATGAACGAAAATACCGAGCAGATTTTAGAGCAAACTGAACATTTTAAAATCATTCGTAATATTTTTGCCTATTCGCGCTGGGACGAACAATCCGTTACCGATCATTTATTAGTGGCGCCAAAACAACACACCGATACGCTCAAAGATCTGACTCCGTTAGAATCGCAAGAATTTGTGCGGATAATCACCGATTACGAAGACCAAGGATACAATATCTACGCTCGCGCGCCTGGGTCAAATATGAAATCAATTGTGCATCAACACACCCACCTAATAAAAACTGCCGGTAAGCTCAAGAAAAGCGTGGTTAATAATGTCGCCACAAAAATAATCAAAAAACTCAAACACTAAGAACAGGCTCTTAATCGAAACAGAGCACAATAGACGGCGCCGATTCGTTTTGATATACTGACAAAAATAACTGGTGGGAGAAACGGATATATATGTCAGGAATGGAAAAAGGCCGACCAGCCGACCAGCGCAGCATCCTAGCTGTTGATACGAGCGAACGTAAACAGGCTCGCAACTTAGTTGCCATTGCGCGCGATGCAGGAGCGCCAATAGTAAAACTAGGGCTCCAGCTTTCTTCGGCCGAGTCTTGGAAGTGGTGCGGCAAACTTGCCTCAAGATACGACCGTGACTGGGTAGCAGACGCAAAAATTGACGATATTCCCACCACAACAAAGGGAATTGTCCGTAACTTATTAGCACTAGATCACCCACCTGTGGGCATTACAATACATACCAATAGTGGAGTAGACTCTATGCGCGCCGCACAAGAACTGGCCGAGGAAGCAGATGTTACTATGCTAGGTGTCACGCACCTTACTTCGATTGATGATGCTGAGTCCGAGTTAACTTACGGCTTTTTGCGCAAAACTTTAGTAGCTCGGCGTACTAATGACGCAATTCGCGGTGGAATTGGTGGCCTTATTTCATCAGCACGCGAGGTTGGTGCTGTCGCAAATGATCCGCGATCAGCCCATCTTGTGACAATGATACCGGG
The DNA here is from genome assembly GCA_964504275.1 of uncultured Candidatus Saccharibacteria bacterium. GTDB lineage: Bacteria > Patescibacteriota > Saccharimonadia > Saccharimonadales > JAGQNJ01 > CAYQXB01. The sequence goes on from CAZDDV010000002.1 coordinate 23,324, forward strand.
CACCCGATCACTAAGCGCAGACGCTCACGATCAAAAGGCAATTGTTACGCCAGAACAGGCAATGATTGACGGCGCCGATTTTCTTGTGTTAGGCCGTCAAGTCACCAAAGCTTTAGACCCAGCCGCAGAACTAGCAGCTATTAATCAAGAGATACTACAAGGACTAATTACAAGAGGAGAAACAGCATAATGTCACACCCAGAATCACTCGGAGAAATAGCTCGATTTAGAGATCATATTATTGAAGGTGGCGTTCTTGATGCCGAAGGCACTCATCACGAATTCGTCAGCGGTATGCATGGCCAAAAGCTAGATTTCGATATCATAAAAAATGAAGACCCGTTGTACCAAGAATGGATAACGGCGACCGCAAATTTTATTCGAAGAGAACTGCGTTTGCCAGAGGTAATTATCGGTGTGGCAAATGGCACGAACCGCGTGGCACTGGATGTAGCACGAAGATTCAACGGTGATGTTTTGGGCCTGGTGAGCGAAAAAGATCAGCAAAACTCAAAAATATTACGGCTTTCTAGTGCAGCTGAAAGAGTATTTGGATTAATGAGACCAGAGTTTGTTGTCGTCAAAGAAGACGTTGGAACAACTGGTTCTAACTCTGTTCAGGTTGCTACGCAGGCGCTTGAAGCCGGCGCTCAGCATGTGTTGGTTCTTGCAACTTGGAAGCGACGCGCCCAGCTTGAACGTTTGGACGAGGCCGGAATTGATTATGCTGCCATGATTGATGAGCCGCTTACAACCTACACGCCCGAAGAATGTACAGCGGAAGGATTTTGCGCTGACGGTTGGAAATTTATTCCCCGCACCACATAAACAAACACTCACAAAACAAACACTAATCTGGTATACTGCCTCTGTTAGTGCGGTGCTTTTCCAAATTTACAATCCAAGGAGCAACGCGACTGAATGTTAATTTGAGAGGAGATGGCTTGTTGGGGTAGCTACATTTGTCGAGCAAACTTGTTTTGTCGACGAATTGGCTGTCCAAACATTACACATCGACGCGGGGGTGTAGCTCACCGGTTAGAGCAGGACGCTCATAACGTTTTGGTAGATGGTTCAACTCCATCCACCCCCACCAGACTAACACTGACATTTTTAAAGCTGTTATGCTAGTGACATGACATGGCTTGCTTATACTATCGTGGGTGTGTTCGCATTTGCCTTCTACTACACGCTCTCTAGGCTGTTTCTTAAAGCTAAGAATACAGACGCAATTTCGTACGCACTGCTATTCAACCTGGTTTGTGCGAGCTTACTTATTGCAGTATCGGTCAGTAAAGGGTTCGTGCTAGTAGACCTACACAAGTATGCCCTTAACTTAGTGGTTATGGGAGTTCTCTATACCGCATCCCAAATCTTTATATTCCAAGCTTCAAAAACAATCGAAGCATCCGAAGTTATTATACTGTCTTCAACCCGAATCTTGTGGACAATTGGTGCAGCAATCGTATTCCTTGGCGAGAGCTTTGATCTAGCTAAACTAATCGGTGCTGGGCTAATTCTTTACTCAGTTTACTTCGTGTCACACAAAAAGAAGCGGTTGAAGTTCGAGAAAGGTCATGTGTACGCAATATTAGCTGGAGTATGTTTGGGCGTGGGATTTGTGAATGACGCTTACGTTTTGAGAAACGCTGACGCTTTCTCGTATGCAGCCCTCGCTTTTATACTTCCGTCTATCCTAACTCTGTTAATTTTCCCCTCAGTTGTAGGTAAGATCAAGAAGCAGTTCGATATAGGGTTGCTTAGAAACACGGTCTTGTTGGGTATTTTCTATACGATTGGGATTATGGCATCGTACCTTGCATACCAAAAGGGAGGAACGGCTTCACAGATTGTGCCGATTGGACAGTCGGTGGTGATTGTCACGGTAATACTAGCCGCGATATTTATTGGTGAAAGAGATAACTTAATCAAGAAGCTTGTAGCTGCTGCACTCGTCACAGCCGGGGTTTTACTCTTGAAATAGGTTGGATTAGTGGATAGGTTCAACGCTCTTTACCTTACGGATACTTAGTACCGCCAACTCTGTTTTGTACTCACTTGCGAAGCCTCTTTGAGCTGTAACGACCACCCGGGCAAAGGGTTCTCAATCAGACACTCCACGACAGCCTCCAAAGGTTCAAAAGTCTTCGCTTTATCGCCACCAAAAGTGGCTTACGCGGACCACGACCATCTCGAGATGGTCGTGGTCCGTTTGTTTCTTCAGTGAGATTGCCAGAACCCGGCAGTTTTCCAGCCAGAAAAGTAGACTTACGCCCCGCGGAATTCCAAGCAGGTCCGCAACATCTCGAGGATCTCGTCGAGTTTCGTCTCAGTCTGCTCTCAGTCGTTGGTGCGGGCCGCTACGAACGCGTTATTATTCTAAGGACAAGGATGTTTGCCAGCTCCTCGTCGCCCTGACTCGTACTCGCAAGAGTTGCAACCTCGTCTCCACGCGCAGGCCCGGGGACCAAGCTAGTATTGATGTTCCGGCAGAAGACGAAGACGCCGAATGGGCCGCGCTGAAAGCTGCGCTTTAGACATATTTTTAAGTGCGTCAATACTACGAGGTCTGAAGGCAAGATCTTCCATTTTTTAAAGCTGCCTGCAAATGCTATAATAACTGTAATGAAGCAAGTTTGGGTGCATGCTATTATCTCTCTGAATAAACGGTTATATATTCGTGGCTGGAGTCATGTCTAATGAGCCGTCTCCCAACCCCAGGTAGTGATAATGGCACCTGGGGTGATGTGCTCAACGACTTCTTGAGTGTGTCTTTGGATGACGATGGCTCACTGCAAGACGACGCCGTTGGCCCCGGCGCACTAGCGGACGGCTCGGTCACCCAAGCCAAGATCGCCGATGGCACGCTCACTGACGTTCAGATTGATACCGCCAACATTGATGGCACTTCCAGCACCCCGAGCTTGCGTACCCTTGGCACCGGCTCGACACAAGCGGCTGCCGGTGACGATGCTCGCATTACGGGCGCGCTACAAGCCAGTAACAACCTCAGCGAAGTTGCTGCAAGTGCGTCGACAAGCCGAACGAACTTGGGCCTGGCAGCGATTGCCGCCTCTGGCTCAGCGGCTGACCTGTCTGGCACCAAGACGCATACGTTCATCTCGGATTTTGACGCTGAAGCTGTGTCGGCTGGGGCTGGAACGTATGCACTACTCGCAACGGCAGGCGAGCTCATCAACGGGCAGAACGGTGGCAACTCGTCGATCGTCCCTGTCTACAACCGGCGACACATTATGTCGTCGGACCAGACCACCAGCTCGGGCTCGTGCTACTTCACCTACTTCGTTTCACCCGTCAACCGCACCATCTCAAACCTCGGCTATCCGAGCGCTACGACTACGGCGAGTTCAGGTCTGACAATCTGTCGATTCGGGCTGTACACCGTCGACCAGGCGACAGGTGACGTCACCCTCGTGGCCCGTACGGCGAGCGACACGACCGTCTTCAATACGCTCAACACCGAGTACACACGGGCTCTTGACGCGACGGGCGGCTACCCGGCCAGCTACAGCCTAGTTGCCGGTACCGAGTACGCCCTGTCCGTAACTCAGGTCGGCACCACAACCGCTCGGCTCTGGTGTCTCTCTGTCACCAATGCCGTGATCACGGGTGGATCCGGTCGCAGAGAGGCGAGCCTCTTGAGCGCCCAAGCCGACCTGCCCACCGGAACGACGACCGCAGTAACACTCGGGAACGCAACCGCGAAGGTGTTCTACGGCTTCTGCAAGGTCTGAGCAACCGACGCATTCAGACGGAAAGGACCGCACTACGAAATCACTGATCTATGAACGCAACCGAGTTCGACCCACCACGTCAGAATTGACGTGCAGCCAAATTCAAAAAGCGGTGGACAAGGAGCGCTTTTTTATTTGGCCTTCGTTATTCTTTCTCTACCCCAAAAAAAACAGGCTTTGCGGGGACCCCAAACATATGGTTCACACAACAAGGCCACGCGCAGGAATGTTTTCCGAGCATGGCTGCAGCTTTTGCGTCCTATCCACCCCCTCGCTTCTGTTATAATTTATGCTAATAATGCTTCAAAAAATAAAAAATAAAGTTCCAGAATATGTAAAACTGCTGTCTGATGTGCGCGTGCTCGGGCAGATTGTGTTTGTGGTGATTGTGTTACTGGTCAGCTGGAGCGGGGTAAAGGCGATTCAAACAAATTTTGAGCTGCAAAAAAAGATCGTAAAACTCGAGCAAGAAGTGGCCATTGCCGAGTTAGAAAACCAAAACTTGAGTTTGCAAAATCAGTACTTAGAAACCGATCAGTTTTTGGAACTCGCCGCCCGCAAACAATTTGGTAAAGCCGCCAGGGGCGAAAAGGTTTATTTAGTGCCGCAAGAGGTTGCGCTCAAACATGCACCTGCAGCGATGGAGCAAAAAACCGTCGGCGAAAAAAAGGCTGACAAGCCAAAATACCAGCAAAACCTGGAGGCGTGGGTAAACTTCTTCTTCCGCAACTCCGACAACAAACTCCTCAGCAGCTAGTGTTATCATTTTTTTCCAACAAACCCAGTGTTACTTTTGTTTTCGAACAAAAGTAACCAAAAACCATCACTGGACGGTTGCTCAATCTTGAGGAAACTGTTGTCTAAAACAGGCTTGCTGTGGAACTCACAAGAAAGGAGCCATCGAGCTCCTTTCTTGCTCAAACAGTCCTCGCACTCAAAGGCGCCTCTTTTACACAACAGTTTCATCAGGATCTCACAAAGCCCAGACTTAGCTGCCTCCGACGAAGTCGGAGTAGTAATAATCTGCTTTGCAGATGCTGCTAAGGTGAGGCTCAGCAACACCGAAATAAAATATTCCCGTTTTGCTGAGTCAAGCCAAAAGTCAAGTCTGAAGCAAGCAAAAAAGAAATGGCGAAAGACCGACCAAAGGGAGTCCTTTTGGCGCGGCAAAACGGGGATATTTTATTATCGCGTGGCTTCGGTCGCCTCGAAGTTTTAGCGTACCTTTTTAAAAAGGTACGGAGCTAGTGTTTGTTTGAAACAAAAAGTAAAGAGTAGTGAATTCTTATTCTGTGAAAATATAATAGAAGTAATACTTCCCGGTATTTGACAAAACTACCTCTGTTTGGTAGGATTACTTAGCTTCACTTTTAAGCAGATATCGCGGGATGGAGCAGCGGCAGCTCGCGTGGCTCATAACCACGAGGTCCCAGGTTCGAGTCCTGGTCCCGCAACCAAAACAAACGCCCAACTTCGGTTGGGTTTTTGTTTTGGTTGGGCCAAGCCTCGAACCTGGGACGCAGATTTGCTTTAGTAAATATGCAAGTCCCCGGTTCGGTCGTTAGTCACAAGCCCCAGCGAAGCGGGCGCTTGGATTAATGTGCGCTGTCCTGGTCCCGCAACCAAGTTGCATAACAAATAGAGATTCACATTGTGTGAATCTCTATTTTTAGTACCCCTGTTATTTAGGTTCCAATGTTGCTTGGTCTCTGGTATGATATGGGTAAATGAACTGGACTTTTTACAGCTTGATGATGTTCTTTTCTTCTGTCGCACTATACCTTACTGTGCGAAAAGCATCGCTTCTAAAAACACCGAGTTATCTGACGAACCTGGCCATGTTCGCCATACCGCTAATTGCATATGTTGCGCTAGGTGTCATGACGAAAACACCCCTTGGCATTTCTTGGTGGCAAGCAGTTATTCTGATTTTTACAGCATGCGTATTTGCTTACGGGGGCAATAAGGCATCGCTTATCGCTTTTAGTAAAGCGCCAAACCCGGGCTATAGCTTAGTCTTATCTAAAAGTTACGTATTGTTCACGACACTCGTTGCCGTAACACTTCTTGGCGCAGAACTTTCAGCTCAAAAGGCATTGGCGATTCTCATGATTGTTGGATTTTCAGTACTCATTTTAGTGAATAAAAAAGGTGCGAAGAAAGTTAAAGACGAAAGATGGGTCTTGCTATCTTTCGCAGCTTTCTTTGCATGGGGAATGTTATCACTTGGCTCGAAGTACTTATTTAACAATGGCGTCGATACTGTCGTATTTCTTATTTACCTATACGCGATTGTAACTATTTGCATCGTTTCTTTTGATAAAGTGCGCATCTCAAAATTTAAAGAGATATCTACTCAAATGAAGTTACTTCTAGTTGGCGTCGGCGTGTTCTCTGCTTTGTTTAATTTTGGTCAGTTTCAGGCCATCAAGCTGGCGCCAAATATAGGCTAGGTCAATGCAGTCAATGCGGCTTCAATCTCAATGGTGACAGTTTTTGCCGTAATCTTGTTTAAAGATGAACTGACCGTAAAAAAAGCTATCGGTATTGCTGGTGCCACCATTGGCCTCATGTTGCTACTTGTCTAGGTGTAGTTCCACTATCGCACGGTAGAGCAGCTTAGCACTCTGTTCTTCCCTGATAGCTGCTTCCAACGAGTAATTTCAGTAATTAGGTTGTTCCATTCGAATGTACTTGCGCAGCTAACAAAAGCGTCTAAAATCTGTGGAGTGTTTTTGTTGGCTTTTTATTGTTCGACTACTTGAGGTTGTTGCCAATCGGTGGTGTCTAATCCTGTTATGTCAACGTCAAGCGAGAAGCCAATTGAGCGTATTTCTGGGTCTTCTTCATATTGTTCTGCACGCACGAGTGATTCCCGAACTTGATCCGTAGAAATATTCAGGGTTGGTTCTTGCTTGAATCGATCGGGGTCAGAAAATGTTACATCCTGCCCAACAACATTTAACAATACATCGAGCCCATACTGTGATTCTACATCTGTTGGGAATGAGGTAGCACCCTGCGCCTTACCCCACGCAACGAGAGACCGCACCATGCGCTCGCCAAGTTTATGTCCACGAACAGATTTATCTACCCTCAAAAAGCCGCCGATAAGTCTTTTTGTAGTGGGGTTGAACATCCCTGAGTATTTGCATAACTCTTGTAATGAAAGTTCTATTTCATGCTCTGCGTCTTCAGTCCACGCCAGTGCCTTCACTGGTGCCGATTGTAATTCTTTGGCAAGCATATTTTCTGCTTCGCCATTTTTTTGTACATCACTCATATCAATAATGATACAACAGTATTCTATTGAACCCGCACAGAGCTGCTTCGCTAGAAGGCTCAGAAACCGTCGGCTAGTTGCTTTTACGATAAATGCCCATCCCCAAAACCGGGTCTTGGGGCACGAGAATCGCTTTTTTTTGCAAATAAACAGCGTATTATTTAACCATAAGGAGAATTTATGATAAGAAATAATCAAAAGGGTTTTAGTGCAGTAGAAATTTTAATAGTAACTGTAGCTATAGGGCTAATTGGTGCGATGGGATATTTTGTTTATCAGCGTACTCAATCAAATAAAGCTGCGCCAGCAGAAGCAAACACAACGGCAGACCAAACAACTGCGCCACAAACAGATGATGAACAAAAAAGTACCGAGGAGCGAACATACAAAGGCACACGTTACGCATCATCAAAGGGTGCATTTAGTATGGAGTTACTCAACGGCTGGACGGTTGAACAGGATACTACGTATGATTATTTCTTTCAGTATGACACTGAAAAGTTAGAATATGACGCATCCAAAAAACCAGTAATTAAAACCACTGATTCAAGCGGTGCCGGTGGATTTATCCCAGGCATTAAAATATCTGTAAATAAGCACAACGAAGCAATCACAAAGGGTGACTCTTTTGAGCTTGATGATGGCACCACAGGAATTTGCGTGCAAGATGTAACGACACACAAGCAAGACGTCAATGATCTTATGCGCGAAAATGTAGGAAATTTTATTTCCAAAAACTGTTACTTTAAAAAAGGCAGCCTAAAAATGTCAGCATCGTACAGCTACTACGAGAAAGAGCCTATCGATATTAAAGCGATTGAAGCAGCGTTTAAAACAATCCAGTTCGAAAAGTAAGAACAAAAAAGCAGAAGTTTACTTCGAGCACATTCGGAAATGTGGCGGTGGTGAAAACGGTGAAGGCAAATACGCAGAGTATATCAAGGACTTTGCCCAATACGTTACCGACAATATTAAACGGAATTGACACTTCAGCCAGTAGTAATTAGTACACATTATGGTTGCGCGGGTTTGTCGTCACCGGATTACGCATCTTCGGTGTGTCAAAGTTTTGTTGGATGGTTTCATTAAATTCTATCTTTTCAAATAGCGTATAATAAGGCCGAAACCTTAAGGAGTAGATATGTCTAAAGATCGTGGCCGTAAAGAAGTCAAAAAACCCAAAAAAGCAAAAGTAGTTTAAACACCGATCCAACGCAGTGTAATTAAAGAGAGCCAGCAAAAATTAAAACATAAGTTTGTTGACATTAAAGCAAAAGCATGATAGTATGTAGTTACTGTTAAGAAACAAAAACAGTAGCAAAAATATCAAAAAACAAAAAGGATGGGCAAAAAATAATGAACGAACTAACATACGAGTTTGCTGCAACAATCGATGATCGCATTGCAAAAATCGACAAATTGCTACAAAGCTAATCACAAACTAGCTAATTATTAAACCAGCAAAAGGCCTCTCGCAAGAGAGGTTTTTTGTTTAGTGGTAAAATATACATATGAATAAAAAACTTCTACTTATCGGTGTAATTTTGCTGGCAATTGCCAGTGCAGCTGTATTTTTGGTACTACGGCCAACAAGTCAGCAAGATCAATCAGTCGAACCAAATACAATTGAAACCATGACAAGTACGACAAGCGAAAAATCAAAACCCGCGGCACAAAGTGAAAATACGCCAGGCGAATATATTGATTACAAATCAGGAATTATCGACGAAACAAACGGCACAAAGATTCTATTTTTCCATGCACCGTGGTGTCCACAGTGTCGCGATTTGGAATCTGACATCAAATCCAGTGGCATACCCGACGGTGTCACGATCATAAAAGTCGATTACGACACCAACCAAGCACTCCGCCAAAAATACGGCGTCACACTACAGACCACAGTGGTTTTAGTTGATGACGAAGGCAAGGCAATCAAAAAATTCGTAGCGTATGATGATCCAAGTTTAAGCGCCGTAAAGAAAAATCTGTTGTAATGGTTTTATTTATTTTGTCATTTTTGGCTGGCGCGCTAACAATTTTAGCGCCGTGTATTCTGCCGCTGTTGCCAATTATTATTGGCGGATCTTTAGTCGGTAACGATCAAAAGAAGCAGGACAAACAGTGGTTACGTCCGCTCGTAATCGCGGCGAGCTTAGCAGCGTCGGTGGTTGTTTTTACGTTGCTGCTAAAAGCCAGCACGGCGCTACTAGGACTGCCAACAATGTTCTGGCAAGTTGTGTCGGGCGTGATTGTGCTGGCATTTGGCTTCAGTATGGTGTTCCCAGAGATATGGGAAAAGATGTCGAGTAAATCAGGATTGTACACTAGCAGTAATAGATTGCTTGGTAAAACATTCAAAAAGAACGGACTATTCGGCGCGATGTTAATGGGAATGGCGCTCGGCCCGGTATTTAGTAGCTGTAGTCCGACCTATTCGTTAATTGTGGCGACCGTGTTGCCTGTGTCGTTTTGGGAAGGGCTGATTTATCTGAAGGCTTACGCAATTGGACTCGCCAGCGCGCTTTTGATTGTGTCTTACGTTGGGCAGAGTTTGGTGCAAAAACTTGGCTGGCTCAGCAATCCAAAAGGTTGGTTCAAGCGCAGTATCGGCGCGTTGTTTATTGTTGTCGGTTTGAGCGTTGTGTTTGGGCTAGATAAAAAAACGCAGGCGTATGTACTAGAGCGAGGTTGGTATGACCCAATCAGCAACATTGAAAAAAGCCTACGCGATTAGGGCACCTCTGTTTTTCGTGGTATAATTATCAACATATGGAAGAAGATGAAATCAAGGCGGCTTTAAGCGTTATGGAAAAAGACGCTGGCATGCATACAAAATCAAGCTACGCTGCGAACGCTACGCTTTGGCCAAAAAATTCGATGACATTCACCGAAAAACACTTGGCGTATATCAAGGCGCACCCAACGTTGAACCCAAAGCATTATTTGTCGAATCTGCGACTTAAAATCACAAAACGCTAAATAACGTATTGTGTGAACCCCGAACAAAAGTAATCTTTTGTGCGGAAGAGGAGAAAGCACGGAGATCAAACTAAAAAAGCGCTACTTGTTTGCGCTTTTTTAGTTTGATTGAAGGGAATTTCGACGTGGTAGCGGTGACTGGATTTGAACCAGTGACCTCAGGCTTATGAGTCCTGCGCTCTAACCAACTGAGCTACACCGCCACGATATAATTGTAATAGGTACGTTCGCATTGCGAAATTGGTTACAGCTAGATGTTTTTTGTTGGTTAGTGCTTACTCGCGATTATTATTTTTTTCGCCTTCGGCTTGGCCAACTGAGCTACACCGCCGCGTCAGCGTTAGCTTGCTAACTTACCGCTACGCTTCCTTGCAAATTTTTAAACAGCAACAAGTTGCTTGGTTTAAAAATTTGGACCGCTACACATAATAATTGTAGCTGAGACGGGTGCAACTATAACAGATGTGGGGCATCTTGGCCACTGTTTGTTTGGAGCATAGCACGGACAATATAGTCAACGTGAGCAAACGTTCGTTCGGGCTCTAGCCAAGTTTCGACAGCAAGAGCAGGCGGCGCGTGGCGGAGTATGTAATCTACTTCCTTTGCATTTCCAGGTTGGTGAGCTTGATCGGCCTCTTGTGCCTCGAAATCTGCTAACGAAACTGAACTAGTGTCGCCAAATATCCGAAGATAACGAAGCGAAGCCGGGCAAACAAGAGGCATCACTAGTCCGCCAAATTCTCGCAAGCGTAACAAATCGTAGCGATCAAAAAGCCCATCAATAACCGCCACTGGCGCGTTACTTTTTTCAATTTCGGATAGTTCGATTATCTCGCCGCCAAATTCCGATGCGATGCGACGCGTAACAGTAGTTGCGCCAGCTCTGGGTTTGCCGACAATTGCCAACGTCAGTTGATTGATCCTTGGAGCACTCATAGATATATTTTACAACATATAAACGTAATCGTACAGGTTTACATAACAAGCATTTTGGCTGTATAATAAAATCTCAGTATGCAGGACAAAACCTACAACTGAACCGACACCCCGCAAGAAAAGCGAGGTGTTTTATTTTTTAAGGGGATAAAATGGCGCAAACCAAAATCAATTCTAAAACAAAACAGCAAGACTTAAGTTTTCAAGAGCTTATTAAAACGGCCGCGAGTAGCGCGCCAAAACACATCATCTCGGTCAACCAATTCGACGACAAAGTATTGCTGGCTAATATTTTTGCCCGAGCAGCCGAATTTAAATCGATGCAGCCTAAAGATTATCCAAAACCATTACAAGACAAAATCATTGCTACGATTTTTTATGAACCAAGCACACGCACGCGCTTATCATTCGAAACCGCCGCACAACGTCTGGGCGGTCAAATAATTAGTACCGAAAACGCCGCTCAATTTAGTTCGGCAGCCAAAGGTGAAACTTTAGAAGACAGCATACGAACTATCAACGGCTACGCGGATGCGATCGTGCTTCGGCATCCAGAAATTGGTTCAGCGCAAACAGCCGCCAATATATCACACATACCAATTGTGAACGCAGGTGACGGGGCGGGGGATCATCCAACGCAAGCACTCTTAGATTTATTTACAATCAAAGAAGCCAAAGGCAAAATTGATGGATTAAAAATTGGGCTCGTGGGTGATTTGCTAAACGGCCGCACGGTTCACTCACTGGTTCACTTACTGTCCATGTATAAACCAGAAATTATTTGCATCGCGCCGAAAAAATTGCAGCTGCCAGTAAAATATCAGGATATTTTAAAACAAAACAATATTTCCTATAGTCTGGTTGAAAGTTGGGACGATTGCATCGATGATATCGATGTGTTGTACATGACGCGAATTCAGAAAGAGCGATTTGAATCAGTCGAAGATTATAACGAGCACAAAGACCAGTTTATTTTAAACTCCACGGAGCTCAAAAAAGCTAAAAAAGATCTGGCAATTATGCATCCGCTGCCACGCGTGAACGAAATCGCGATTGATATTGATGACGACCCACGCGCGATTTATTTCGAACAAGCCCGCAACGGTCTGTTTGTGCGAATGGCCTTACTAACGTATATTTTTGAGTAAGGAGAAACTCATGCAACAAACAACACCAATTTATGATCCGAGCAAAACGTTCGACGAAAATTTTGACAAAGGCCCTTTTGGCGTTTTTTCTGAGCAAGTCGTGTATAAAAATGTTGGCGAGCCAACCAACACCTTTTTAGGTTCCAAAGTTTACGAACCATTTGGAATTGCGGCTGGTCCACTGCCAACAAGCAAACATACAACCGGTGCATTTAACTGCGGGTTTGACGTGGTTTGCTATAAAACTCAGCGTAGTGTTAGCGCGCCGTGTAATGCGTTTCCGAATGTTATTCCTGTGTAGAAGTCGATGGCGACGTTACGGTTGAAAAGGCGGCTGCGGGTTTAACGCTGCGCGACGAATTTAACGAAGATCCAAAAAAACTCACCATCACAAATTCGTTTGGTAATCCATCACGCGGACCGGAATTTTGGCAAGACGATGTTAAAAAAGCGCTTAAAAATGTTGGCAAGGGCCAGCTGCTGATAATGAGTGTTTGCGGAACAATTGTTGAGGGTCAGTCGCAAGATGAATACTTTGAAGATTTTGCCAATGCTGCAAAAATGGTCGCCGTTGCTGGTGTAGAAGTTATCGAGCTTAATCTGTCTTGCCCGAATGTCGCAAACGAAGGAATTATTTGCTATACGCCAGCGGCAGTTAGTGCAATCGTAGAAAAAACTCGAGCAAAAATTGGCGACAAAAAGCTGATATTAAAATTTGGTTATTTTACAAAAGACCAACAAGCAACATTAGAAAAAATCCTAGAAGACGTCGCTGGTAAAATTGATGCATTTTCATTGATCAATACAATTCCAGCCGCTGTCCGCAAAAAAGATGGTTCACAAGCTTTGCCAGGCGAAGGCCGTTTGGTTTCAGGTTTGTGTGGCGCCGGCATAAAATGGGCCGGAATTGATATGGTTAAAAGCATGAGTGATTTGCGCAAAACCAAAGGATATACGTTTGAGATCATCGGTGTTGGTGGCGTCATGACGCCAGACGACTACAAAGAATATCGCGCAGCTGGCGCAGACTGCGTACAATCCGCAACGGGTGCTATGTGGAACCCAAAACTGGCCCAAGAAATCAAAGCTAGCTTGTAATAAGCTGCGCGGAGCCAGGGCGAGAAATTATTTTTCCGTTTTCGTAAACTTTGTTGCCACGTAGATACACGGCGGTTACTTTGCCGATAACCTTTTGGCCGTCGAACGGGCTCCAACCACATTTGGTTTTAAGCTCACTATTTTTGATTGTGTACTCAGACATGTCGACTTCTACTTTTGTGGTGGCGTCGGTTTTTATATTAAAAATCTTGGCTGGATTGTGGTGCAGGCGATCTAGCAATTGTGTGCGACTCAGTTTGCCTTCGGCTTCTGCGGTTAGCATGAGCGATAGTTGTGTTTCTAAATTCGGCACGCCAAATGGTGGCTCCTTGCTTTGTTTTTCTTCAACAGTGTGCGGGGCGTGATCGGACTCGATAATGTCGATTGCGTCCAGATGATTCCACAAAAAGTCTTGGTCTTTCCTGCTTTTAAGCGAAGGCTTCATCATGGCCCAGGCACCTTTTTGAGCAAAATCTTTGTCGGTCATTAACAAGTGATGGGGCGTGACGCCGCAGGTAATTGGCAGGCCTTTTTCTTTGGCTTTAATGACAAAACTTAGTTCGGCCTCACTTGATACATGGCAAATATGCGTCGGCGCTTTAATTTCTTTCATGGTTTTAAAAACGGTTTCGGATACGTCGTCTTCGGCGTGCAACAAAATTGGCTTGTTGGTTACGGCCGCCCAAGCTTTGTAGATTTCGATTAATCGATTGGCATCAATTATGAAATTTCCGGTTGTGACATTCATGTAGACTTTTAGGCCAGTCACGTAATTGACGACTTTTTCGAACTCATCAAAGTTATCGGCAAGCGTTCCAAAATGTAGTCCTACGTTGCATACGATTTGTTTTTTGGCGCTAGCCATTTTTGCCTCAAGTCGTTCTAGCGTGGTGATTGGCTCGGCATTGTTCGGCATATCCATAATAGTTGTATAGCCGCCAGCTAGCGCAGCGGACGTGCCGGTTAAAAAATCTTCTTTGTATGTTTGGCCGGGATCTCGCAAATGAACATGAGGGTCGATTAAGCCCGGAAGTGTAATTGTTTTCATATACTAGTTATAGCATTAAATGTGTTGTCGATGATACGTTGTGATGAGCAAATTTTGGGAGTACACTAAAAATAATATGGTTCGAACATGGTAAAAGTATGGCAGTAAAATGGTAAGGGCAAGGGGACGACATTTAAAAGTTTTGACTGGCCGCGCTCATCCGGCGTTGGCAAAAGAAGTCGCAAAACATCTTGGTGTGCCACTCGGCAAAGTCGATCTTGGCAATTTTGCAAACGGCGAAATAAGCTGTAAACTCGGCGACTCGGTCCGCGGCGAAGATGTGTTTATTGTCCAGTCGCACAGCGCAGTGATGGGCGCCGGCTCGGTTAACGATGCCCTAATGGAACAACTGCTGATGATCGACGCCGCCAAGCGCGCATCGGCCCGATCAATTACCGCAGTTTGTCCTTTTTTGGGCTACGCTCGTCAAGATCGAAAAGCCAGCGGCCGCGAACCAATTACAGCGCGTTTAATCGTAGACCTCATTGCAGCTTCTGGTGCCGATAGAATTATCAGCATTGATTTGCACTCTGGCCAGACGCAAGGATTTTTCTCGGGCCCGTTTGACCATTTAATTGCAGCGCCAACTCTACTTAAATATATCCAAAAAAACTTTGGCAAAGATTTAGTGATTGTATCGCCCGACGCCGGCCGCGTAAAAATGTCCGAACGTTATGCTAGTGAGCTTAAAACCGACATGGCGATTATTCATAAGCATCGCTCAACCACCAAGAAAAATTCGGTCGAGGCCAAATATCTAATCGGCGAAGTCAAAGGCCGAAACTGCTTGATCATGGACGACATGATCGACACAGCTGGCACAATTTGTGCGGCCGCAGATTTGCTAGCAAAAAATGGTGCCAAAAAAATCTACGGCGCCGCAACGCATGGAGTTTTGTCTGATCCAGCACTAAAGCGAATCCAAGATTCTGCGTTCACAAAAGTTGTGGTCACAAACACGCTGCCGTTAGTTGCTGGCAAAAAAGATTCCAAAATTGCCACAGTTACGATCGCACCATTAATTGCCGACGCCATAAATGCAATTTTTGCCTACAGCTCTGTCTCAGCAATCTTTGGCGGCAAAAATCAGTTTTAGGCTAATCCTAGGCTAGTTTTAAGTTAAGATTAGACGTAATGGAAGTTCAGCTAAAAACAGGTACATATATTATTGCCGTTTCTGGCGGCGTGGATTCGGTCGTGCTTTTAGACGTTTTGTCGCGCAATAAAAACCTGCAATTAATCGTGGCGCATTTTGAACATGGCATTCGTAGGGATTCAAATGATGATTTGGAGTTTGTAAAAAACTTGGCAAAAAAATACGATTTAACGTTTGAGTTTGCGCATGGGAACTTGGGAAAGAATGCGAGTGAAGAAACTGCGCGCAATGCTCGCTATAATTTTTTGCGCGCAACTAAAGCCAAGCATGGTGCAGATGCAATAATTTTGGCGCATCACCAAGATGACATTATCGAAACGATGCTCATAAATATTATGCGTGGCACAAATCGCCGAGGCCTAAGTTCGCTCAAAAATACGCACGAGTTTTTGCGACCATTTTTAGAAACACCAAAATCAGAAATCAAAACGTATGCCAAAGAAAAGAATTTGCAGTGGCGCGAAGATTCCACGAACAGTGACCCAAAATATTTACGAAACTGGCTACGCACACATGTGACACCAAAACTGACCGCGGCTCAAAAAGTTCAGTTATTACAAATAAATGCTGATCTTAAAGTGTTAAATTCTGAAGTCGAGGAAATCCTACAAGCAGAGTTCGGCACAAAAGAATCGGAACTTGAAAAATCAGTAGTTATAAATGTGTCGTATGATGTAGCCTGCGAAATCATCGCCGATTGGCTGCGCAACAATAATGTAGCTGGGTTTAATAAGGCTACAATTGGACGAATTGTTATTGGCGCCAAAACGCTGCAGTCCGGCAAAATGATCGATGTAATAAACGGCGTAAAAGTGCTTGTTAGTACAAAATCACTTAAAATTAACCATAACAATTAGTCTGAGCTCTGTTCATCTTGTATAATACCTGCGCATGGATAAAAAACCTTTCAAGAAGAAACCTACAAATGATTATGGAAAGCGCCGCGGATTCAAAAATGTTGGATTTGTAGCGCTCATTATTTTAATCGGTTTGGTGATTTTTGCCGCCACTAACCAGCCAAATCCATTGGCCGAAAAACCTCTGTCAGATGTTGTAAATCGAGCCAACGAAGGCCAAGTTAAAAAGATCAGTATTAAAGGTAATAACCTTGAAGTTACCAAGCAAGGTGAAGATAAACCAAGCGAGAGATCAAGCAAAGAAGCAGGATCGAGCATTTACGAACAGGGGCTTAATAAGAACATCCAAGGTTTGGAAGTTGAAGCTAAGGCAGATTCTGGCAACGACACATTGGTGCAAATCGGCGTTTCACTCATCCCAGTAATTATTATCGCGGGGATTTTATTCTTTATGTTGCGGAGTGCTCAAGGCCAGGGAAACCAAGCTATGAGTTTTGGCAAAAGTCGCGCTCGTTTGTACGGAAACGAAAAAGACAAAGTTATGTTTAAGAATATCGCCGGCACGCAAGAAGCCAAACAAGATCTTGAAGAAGTTGTAGAGTTTTTGAAGTTCCCTAAAAAGTTTGAATCTGTGGGCGCGAAAATTCCAAAAGGCGTGCTTTTGGTCGGTCCTCCCGGTACCGGTAAAACAATGTTGGCGCGAGCTGTTGCCGGCGAGGCAGGCGTGCCGTTCTTTAGTATTTCTGGCTCAGAATTTGTGGAAATGTTTGTGGGCGTCGGTGCTTCACGCGTGCGTGATTTATTCGCCAAGGCTAAAAAGAATGCGCCGTGTATTATTTTTGTCGACGAAATCGACGCTGTTGGACGCCGCCGCGGCTCAGGCATGGGCGGTGGTCACGATGAACGCGAACAAACACTCAACCAGATTTTGGTAGAAATGGATGGATTCGAGCAAGGCCAAAATGTAATTGTTCTGGCCGCTACAAACCGCGCCGACGTATTAGACCCAGCACTGTTGCGACCAGGCCGTTTTGATCGCCGCGTTAATATCAGTCTGCCTGACCGAAAAGACCGCGAAGCAATTTTGAAAGTTCATTTTAAAGACAAGCCAATCACCAAAGGCGTTGATGTGTCAGCTTTGGCTGCTAAAACCGCAGGATCTTCTGGAGCTGATCTTGGAAATATCGTAAACGAATCAGCAATTATTGCAGCTCGTCACGACCGCAAAGAAATCACTCAAACCGATGTAACCTCTGCATTCGAAAAAGTTGCCATTGGCCCAGAGCGAAAAGGCAAGATTATGAGCGAGCACGAAAAAGAACTAACTGCATACCACGAAGCAGGTCACGCAATCGTTGGTCATGTTTTGCCCGACAGCGACATGGTCCACAAGGTTACGATTATTCCGCGCGGCGGTACTGGTGGCGTGACATGGTTTATTCCACCAGAAGACAAAAGTTACCACAGTATTATCGAGTTTAAAGATGTGTTGGCCCGCATGATTGGTGGCCGCATGGCAGAAGAAGTGATTTATGGCAAAGATCGCGTAACAACAGGTGCGGGTTCTGATCTGCCAAAAGCCGCCGAGCTTGCTCGTGACATGATTGTCGAGCAAGGAATGGGAAGCGGAAAATTACGAAACCAAGTTTTCCACGTAGAAGAGGGCATGATGATGGATCGCATGATGCACGAAAAGCAGTATTCTGAAGAAACAGCCAAAGCAATCGACTACGAAGTCGAAGGACTGATCGCCGAAGCTACAGACCGAGCCAGAGTTGTGATCAAAGCAAACCTCGACAAACTAGAAAAACTCAAAGATGCCTTGATAGAAAAAGAAACCGTTGAAGCCGAAGAAGTGCTGGATATCCTCAAAGGCTCAAAAATGCCAAAAGCCGCCAGTTTGTACTAAAAAGTTTCTCTAGTTTTTTGAAAAATCATCTGTAAAACCTACGCCGAAACAGCTATACTTCTAGGTGAATGAAACAAATATTTCGCCGGGCAACATCACGTTTGTCGGTGAGCGGTGCGGCAAGCTTATTAATTGGCGTCACGCTCATCAGTCAAGTCTTGGGTTTTTTGCGCAGCCGTTTAATTGGTACTAATATTGCACAAATTGATCCAGGTGCATCAGACGCATTTTTTGCGGCGTTTCAGATTCCTGACTTTTTTTATTTTACGATTTCAGCTGGCGTACTTGGTGTAGCGTTTATTCCGTTTTTGAATGATCGCCTGCAAGCCGGCGACAAAAAAGGTGTGTGGGATTTAACAAACAGCCTACTAAATGTTTTATTGATTGTGATGGCGGCTTTGGGTGTGTTGATTTTTGTTTTTGCGCAGCCAATTATTCACTCGCTTTTTCCGAATATGAGGCCAGAAAATCTTGCCCAAGCGGTAACTATTACGAAATTGATTGCATTTAATCCGCTATTTTTTGCACTGGCAGGAGTTATTACAAGCACGCAGCAGACGTTTGGACGATTTTTCTTTTTTGCGATTTCCCCGCTTGCCTACAACCTGGCAATTATTGCCAGTCTTTTTATATTCAAGGATAGCCTGGGTGTTATTGGACTAGGTGTCGGCGCATTAGCCGGTAGCATTTTGCAGTTGTTGATTGCGCTGGTCGGTATGGTTGGCTTGGGTTACAAATACCGCTGGCACATTGGCTGGAAAAACCCTCGTTTGCGGGGAATGCTCCGGCAGTTACCACCGCGCTCGTTAGATCAAGGAATCGACCAGATCAATAGTATTGTTGAGGTTAACCGCGCTCAAACGTTGGCGGTTGGATCTGTTAGTAACTATAGCTTTGCTTTCACGCTGCACAATGTCCCAGTCATGTTACTCGGAAACGCAATTGCAATTGCAGCGTTTCCCAGGCTTACAGAGCGACTCAGTCAAGGCCGCCCCGATTTGTTTAAGCGAGATTTTTTACGAATTTTGGGTGTCATGATTTGGATTTCACTGCCGGTCGTTGTTATTAGTTATTTTGCGCGTGCCTATTTGGCGCGCATGATTTATGGCGATGTAAAACAAGAAATTGCACTGATTTTTGGCTTTTTGGCGGCAGCCATATTTTTTAGAATTATGTACAGTATTATTTCGCGGTATTTTTATGCGCACAAAGATACTAAAACGCCGTTGTTTGTTTCGATCCTTGCAATTGGTTTAAATATATACTTGGCGTTCACACTTGCAAGCCCAAACGCATATGGCGTTGCAGGCCTGGCTCTGGCACAATCGATTGTCGCCGGCGCCGAGGTTTTTATTTTGGCGGCACTGATTGTTATTCGTGATCGACACTTCTTTTCTGCGCAGTTTATGGAAGTTATGATTCGTATGCTTTCGGCTACTGGTTTTACGATTGTGGTTGCATTTGCGATGATTCGTTTTTTGCCGCTCGAGACGACCGATCGGGGATTTGTGACACTTGCAAGCAAACTCGTGGTTATCAGTGGAGTTGTACTCGGTGTCTATTTAATAGTTTCGCTTATGCTGCGACTTGAAGAGCCAAAACCAGTAATTGATCGCATTAAACGCATTATTCTTAAACCCATAAAAATTCAATAGCTCTATTCTTATCTGTTCACCTCTGTTATAATCGAGCAGAATGAATCAATCTCATATTAGAAACTTCTGCATTATTGCACATATTGATCACGGCAAGTCGACGCTGGCCGATCGTTTGCTGGAATTGACTGGCACGGTCGCAAAACGCGACATGAAAAACCAGCTGTTAGACCGCATGGATTTAGAACGCGAAAAAGGAATTACGATCAAGCTGCAACCAGTTCGAATGGATTACAAGGATCACGAACTTAACTTGATTGATACTCCGGGGCATGTTGATTTTAGCTACGAAGTATCCCGTAGTTTGCAAGCCTGCGAAGGAGCGTTATTGGTTGTTGACGCCAGTCAGGGGATCCAAGCCCAAACGCTGGCCAACGTGTATTTGGCGATGGAGCAAGACCTGACGATTATTCCGATTTTAAACAAAATTGATTTGCCGGCGGCGGATGTCGAACGTGTGAGTGCCGAAGTTGTGTCACTACTTGGCTGCAGCAAAGAAGAAATCTTGCATATTTCTGCTAAAACCGGCCAGGGCGTTGAGGCAGTGTTGGATCGAATCGTTGCAGAAGTTCCACCACCACGAAACGAACCAAATGATGACACCCGGGCGCTAATTTTTGACAGCTACTATGATGATTATCGCGGCGTTATTTTGTACGTAAGAGTTTTTAACGGCGAAATTCCAAAGGCTGCCGAAATTACCATGATGGCTACAAAAACCGACGGCATTGCGCTGGAAGTTGGCGCACTCAAACCAAGCATGAAAGCATTGCCGAGCTTGGCTGAGGGTGAAATCGGCTACATTGTTACCAACCTTAAATCTACGCGTGAAGCAAAAGTTGGTGATACAATCACGCTCGCCAAACAAAGGGCAACAAAACCATTGCCGGGCTACAAAGATGTTCAGCCATTTGTCTACGCTGGATTTTTCCCGGACAGCAACGAAAATTATAATTTGCTAAAAGAAGCGATTGAAAAATTAAGTCTGAGCGATTCAGCGCTTAGGTTTGAACCAGAAAATTCACCAGTCTTGGGCTTTGGTATGCGCGTCGGATTCTTAGGACTTTTGCACATGGATATCGTCAAAGAGCGATTAGAGCGCGAATATAGTATTGGACTTATCATTACAAATCCATCGACCGATTATCATGTCATGATGACAAATGGCGAGCAAATTGATATTCGTTCGGCCGCAGACTTGCCAGACGTCTCGCAAATTTTAGAAATAAAAGAACCATGGATTGTTGGCGAAATTGTCGTCCCAAAAGATTATGTCGGCCCGGTCATACAATTAATTACTAGCAAACGTGGTGTGCAAAAAAACTTGAGCTACGTCGACGAACTCACGGTGGTAAGTTTTGAAGCACCGCTGGCAAATTTGTTGACAGATTTTTACGATCAACTAAAAAGTGTGACGTCCGGTTACGGCTCGTTTAATTACGAACTGGCTGATTACCGCGCCGAAGATTTAGTTCGCGTTGATTTTTACGTAGCTAGTGAAATCGTAGAAACACTTTCTATCATGGTTCATCGCAGCGAATCAGTTAGTTTGGGTCGCGAAATTGTCGAAAAACTAAAGGATGTCATTCCGCGCCAAAACTTTAAAGTTGCTCTGCAAGCCGCAATTGGCGGCAAGTTCATCGCCCGTGAAGATATTAGCGCTTACCGAAAAGACGTCACCGCAAAATTGTATGGTGGCGATGTCACGCGTCGCAAAAAGTTACTAGAAAAACAAAAAAAGGGTAAAGCCCGCGCCAAAATGTTTGGCAACGTCGAAATCCCAGCCGAAGCCTTTACCGTTATGCTCAAACGCGATTAGTTTTCTGCTAATTGTACAATCAGTTTTTTTGTAGCGATTGCAGATCTTTGATAATTTCGGCGGCGTGATTTTTTGGCGTAACTTTCGGATAGTGTTTTACGATGTTGCCTCGCGGATCGATTATAAACGTCGAGCGGATTATTCCCATGTAGACTTTGCCGTACATGCTGCGTTCGCCCCAGGCGTTGTAAGCTTTGATGGTGTCCATAGACTCGTCGCTGAGCAATGTAAAATTTAGATTGTACTTGTCGGCAAATTTCTTGTGTGATGCAACGGAATCTTTGCTGATTCCGATTACTTCGGCTTTACCGAGCTCGGCAATTACGTCGCGTTCGTCCCGAAACGTGCAGGCTTCGGTTGTGCAACCCGGCGTGTCGTCTTTTGGGTAAAAGTATAAAACCACCCACTTGCCACTGTAGTTTTGCAGCGTCTTTGTTTGACCATTCTGATCTTGCAGACTAAAATCCGGTGCTTTGTTCATACATCCAGTGTAACAAAATAATCACACGAACCTGTACAAAAATGCCGGGCTATTATAAGGTATACAGATGAAAAAGCAGATTATAACGATTGCCGGCCGGCCAGGTAGCGGTAAATCAACAACCGCAAAGCTTGTTGCTGAAAAACTAGGGTTCGAGCATTTCTCGTCGGGCGATTTGTTCCGTCAAATTGCAAAAGAAAGTAACATTGACGTTCTGCAGGCAAATCTAAGTGCTGAGGATAATTATGAGATTGACCACAAAGTTGATGGTCGATTGCAAGAAATTTATAAAACAAAAGATAAATTAGTTATAGATTCTCGAACCGCATGGCACTGGATGCCCAGTTCGTTCAAAGTTTTTTTAGATTTAGATTTAGACGTAGCTGCCGAGCGAATTTTAAAAGCACTCGAAGAGCGAGATGATCATAACGAGGATATTCCACCCAGTCCTAAAGATTATGCACAGACATTACAACAGCGTTTGGATAGTGAAAACAAACGCTACCAGGCTTTGTATGGAATTAACCCAGCTGATATGAGTAATTATGACTTAGTGGTTGATACACAAACTAATAATATCGAACAAGTAGTGAGCCAGGTTCTACTAGAATTTCAAGATTGGCAAAAAACAGATTAGAAAACAAAGTAATTAACACTCTTGAAACGAGTCAAGAATCCACATAAAATCGCAATTAGCACTCTTGACTCGTGAGTGCCAACTTGGTAAAATTAGCACTGTAAAAGGTAAAGTGCTATTTATGCTTACTGAGAGACAAGAAAAATTACTAGCTGCAATTATCGAACAGTACGCCGAAGTCGCCGTGCCGGTCGGTTCTAGTTTGTTGGCGAAAGTTTTTGATGTGTCATCCGCCACTATTCGTAGCGAGATGGCCGAACTCGAAAAACAAGGGTTTATAAAACAACCGCACACCAGCGCTGGCCGTGTGCCGACAGACAAAGGTTACCGACATTTCGTCAATAGTTTGGGCGAAAACACTGGCGAGAGCACTTCGCGCCAAGCCCACGCAATCGAGCGCCAAATTAACGATTCTGGCGAAGCCGAACAAGCAATCAAAAACGCCGTGCAAGCGCTGGCGTCTGCTACTAACAATTTGAGCATTGGCATTTGGGGCGGGCGCGTCTATCAATCTGGATTGTCGTCGCTGTTTAGCCAGCCAGAATTTTTTGGCGGTATCGAAGCTCAAGAAATCGCCCGTTTGGTAGAAAACCTACCAGAACTTATCGATCAGATCTACGAAGACGACAACCGCATTACGGTGTATATCGGCCGCGAAAACCCAATTTTTAAATCTGCTGGCGCCAGTTCAATTATTGGCCGAGTTAAAACAGCCGATGGGCAAAGTTTTGTTGGTGTGGTTGGGCCAACTCGCCAAAACTACGGCCAAGTTGTTGGTTTGGTAGATTACGTGAGCCGGTCATTAGAAAGGGCGCTAAATTAGTATGAGCAAAATGAAAAAACCAGTAGCAGTAGAATTGCAGCAAAAAATTGATGAGTTAACAGATGCGTTGCAGCGCGAACGCGCCGATGCGCAAAATATTCGTCGCCGCCACGACGCGCAATACGCGAGTTTGCAAAGCTCGGTGAAAGCAAATGTTGTACGCGAACTTTTGCCGGCAATTGATAACTTGGAGCGCGCGCTAAAGCACACGCCGCAAGAACTCGAAGGCAACGATTACGTCAAAGGCGTGCAAGGCGTCGTTAAGCAATTCGAAAAAACGCTGAGCGATATTGGTGTCACGCGCATTAAAACTGTCGGTGAAGTTTTTGACCCGAAACTTCACGAAGCAGTTTCAATGGAAGACGAAGGCGGAGAAGTTGAAGTCATTTGCGAGGAACTTCAACCTGGCTACGTTTTAAGCAATGAAGTCGTCCGCCACGCCATGGTTAAAGTAAAAACGGAGGCAAAAAAATGAGTTCACAAGATCCCATAACTGATTCGTACGAAAGACTCGAAAGAGCGCGTGCAGCTGGGTGGCCCGAAGCTTTTGTTGTTGAGCGCCAGAAATTATTAAGTGGATCCTGAAATGTATCTTGCTGAGTTAGCAGTAATAAACGGCGACTTGGATCATTGTGCATATAAGGAAGAAGAGGCGTCACGGCTCGAGCTAGGCATCGATCAAGATGTATGGATGAAAGAAATTTAAGAAAGGAATATAAAATATGGGAAAAATAATTGGAATAGATTTAGGAACAACAAACTCAGCAATGGCGGTAATGCAATCTGGTAAGCCAGAAATTATTGCCAACAGCGAGGGTAATCGCACAACTCCATCAGTTGTAGCGATCAATAAAAACAACGAACGTTTGGTGGGGCAAGTTGCTAATCGCCAGCGTGTTACAAATGCGACCAACACGATTTTTGGTGTCAAACGTTTGATCGGCCGTAAGTTTGGCGACAAAGAAGTGCAAAAAGATTTGCACCTAATGCCGTACGACATTATCAAATCTGGTAATGGCGTCAAAGTAAAAATGGCCGACAAAGAATTTAGTCCAGAAGAAGTTTCGGCAATGATTCTATCAAAACTAAAAGCCGACGCCGAAGCGTTCTTGGGTGAACCAGTTACCGAAGCGGTCATTACCGTGCCAGCCTATTTTGACGATTCGCAGCGCCAAGCAACCAAAGACGCCGGTAAAATTGCCGGTTTGGAAGTAAAACGAATTATTAACGAGCCAACCGCTGCGGCATTAGCCTACGGACTCGACAAGGGCAAGGAAGAAAAAATTGCCGTGTTTGACCTTGGTGGTGGAACATTCGACGTTTCAATCTTGCAACTCGGTGACGGTGTGTTTGAGGTTTTGGCGACAAACGGCGACACGCACTTAGGCGGCGAAGACTTTGATATGAAGATTGTTGACCATCTTGTTGAGGCTTTCAAAAAAGACTCTGGTGTTGATGTAAAATCCGATAAAGCTGCTATGCAACGTCTAAAAGAAGAAGCAGAAAAATCTAAGAAAGAACTTAGTACAACCGAAGTTGCTGATATTAACTTGCCATTCTTGACAGCTGACGCTGAAGGCCCAAAGCACTTTGAATACAAATTGACTCGCGCAAAACTGATCGATCTTGTACAAGACATGATCGACAAAACTGCCGATCCATGCAAAAAAGCTTTGAAAGACGCCAAGCTCGATGCCAAAGATATTAACGAAGTTATCTTAGTTGGTGGAATGACGCGCATGCCAGCCGTGATCGAAAAAGTAAAAAGTATTTTTGGTAAAGATCCAAAACAGGGCGTCAACCCAGACGAAGTTGTAGCTGTGGGCGCTGCTATTCAGGGTGGAGTTTTGCAGGGCGATGTTAAAGATGTGCTTTTGTTAGATGTTACGCCCCTGAGTTTAGGAATCGAAACGCTTGGTGGAGTTTCTACAAAACTTATCGAACGAAATACTACGATCCCTTCAAGCAAATCCGAAACATTTTCGACAGCTGCTGATAATCAACCGCAAGTTGAAATTCACGTGTTGCAAGGCGAGCGCGAAATGGTTGCTGACAACAAATCACTTGGACGCTTCGTGCTGGATGGAATTCCAAGTGCGCCGCGTGGTGTGGCACAAATCGAAGTCACGTTTAATATTGATGCCAACGGAATTTTGAACGTAGCTGCCAAAGACAAAGGCTCAGGCAAAGAACAATCAATTACCATTCAAAACTCCGGAAACCTAGACAAAGCCGAAGTAGAAAAAGCAGCTAAAGACGCCGAAGCTCACGCCGAAGAAGACAAGAAAAAGCGTGAAGTGATCGAAGTGCGAAACCAACTTGACGGTGCGGTATACCAAGCCGAAAAAATGAAGAACGACAACAAAGAAAAGTTGAGTGAAGACGATATTAAAACTTTGGACGAAGCAGTCGAAGCCGCTAAGAAAGTTTTGGCCGACGAAGGCGCCGACAAAGAAAAACTAGAATCCGCAGCAAAAGAACTCACCGACAAAATCATGCCAATCGGCGCGAAAATGTACGAAGAAGCTGCAAAAGAAGACAAATCTGAAGGCGATGAAAAATCGGAAGACAAGAAAGACGAACCAGTCGAAGGCGAAGTCGTAGAAGAAAAAGAAGACAAGAAAGACAATAAGTAACAAGATCTTTAGTAGTTGACCACCAAAAAAAAGGAAAACACAACAATGCCAGAACGAAACTATAAAAAAATAACCGAGCGAGTTGCGCTGGTGGCCGGTGTGCTCCAGCCACTCATGACGGTGCCACAAGTTTGGATGATTTATAGTACGGGCAAGGTTTCTGGTGTTTCGCTCGCCACGTGGGTTGGTTACGCAGTGTTTGGGCTAGCATTTTTGGTCTACGGCTTTGTTCATAAACTACGGCCAATTTGGATGACGCAGATACTGTGGCTTATTTTGCAAGTAGCCGTAGTAGTGGGAATTTTAATCTATGAGTAAGCGCGACTATTACGAATTGTTAGGGATTAGTAAGTCGGCGAGTGCTGATGAAATCAAGAAGGCTTTTCGTAAAAGTGCGGTTGAACATCATCCAGACAAAGGTGGTGACGAAGCCAAGTTTAAAGAAATTAACGAAGCTTACGAAGTTTTAAAAGACCCAAGTAAGCGCCAACGCTACGATCAATTTGGTCATGCTGGTGTTGGCTCGTCTGCGGCCAGCGACGGCATGGGCGGAAACCCATTTGCTGGATTTGGCGGTGGGCAGGGCCAGAACGTTCACTTTGATTTTGGGGATGGCGGACTTGGCGATATTTTTAGTAGTTTTTTTGGCGGCCAACAACCAGGTGGCGGACGAAGTTCACGCCAGCGTCGCGGCCACGACATTCAAACAGAAATTAATCTAAGTTTTGAGCAAGCTATATTTGGTGCCGAAATTGATTTGAACTTAAACATCGAAGACACCTGCAAGCATTGCAAAGGCACAACAGCCGAACCTGGACACGAGTTAAAAACCTGCGATCAATGTAAAGGCTCTGGCCAAGTCGTAAGCGTTACCCGCACAATTTTTGGCGACATTCAACAGGCAAATACCTGCAACAAATGCGAAGGCTCCGGTAAGATTCCAGAAAAAGTTTGCTCTGTTTGCCACGGCAAAGGAGTAAAACTTAGTAAACAAGAAGTGAAGCTGAAAGTTCCGGCAGGAATTGACGACGGCTCAACAATACGACTCCGCGAACGTGGCGAAGCGATAGCGCGCGGTGAAAAAGGCGACTTGTACGTAAACATCCACGTGAAGCCTCACAAAAAATTTATGCGCGAAGGCGATTTAATTCTAAGCGACGAGCATATTCACATGGTTGATGCCGCACTTGGTACCGAAATAGATATTGAAACAGTCGATGGAAACGTAAAAATGAAAATCCCGGCCGGCACTCAAAGCGGCACTGACTTTAAATTATCCGATCACGGCGTGCCACACCTTAGATCAAAAAACCGTGGCGCCCACATCGTTACGATTATTGTTGATATTCCCGAAAAACTCAGCAAAAAACAAAAAGAATTACTCGAAGAATTCAAAAAACACTCTGACCACTCAACCAAAAACTTTTGGCGCTAAAATTCGCTAAAGTTTTACTGGAGATTTTTTGCGGAGTTGTGAAAGTAAAAACACGGCTCCAACAGCACACATTGCAATACTTGCCACAATAATTATTTGCGTAGATTCACCGGTATCGGCTAAAACATCATCAGATGTCTCTACTGTTTCGAACGGAGATATTTCGCTAGTCGATCCATAGCTATAACTATCTGGGTCAGGTGTAATTTCTGCCGCGTAAATTGTTGTCGAAAATAGGCCGATAACCATCGCAATCATGATGCTGATGATACTGAGCTTTATAGATAAATTTTTATGCATATTCACCATTCCTTTATTAATCTGAACAATTATCGGAAGGGTAGCCGTATGGCGGGCCATCGCCAACACGGTCGTTAGTATTTAGACACCCTCCGGATAGTTGGGTTGCTGGTCCTGGGTTAGTGGTCCATAGAACAGTTGCTGTCGCGGTGACGACGCTTGAAGCGTTGAACGATTCTACGTCTTCAAAGGTGTGGGTTGCGTTTGCTTCGCTACTGTCAATAATAAAACTGCCAATATGCACTTTGGCCTGTGAACCGTCGGCTTCTGACCCGTCCTGGCCGTCATTTACATAAAAATCTAATTGATACCCAACAAGATCATCTTCTAAAAGACTATAGCCATCCGGACTATCTTCGACAGAATTTGCAATAAAATCATAAGTAACCGTTAGATCGTCTCCGTCCGCTTCGGCACTAACAATAACCGGTGAGTTAATATAATTGTTGGCTTGCTCGGCTGGATAAGTGAGCAAGAGACTATTAATCGGGTTAGCGCCCAAGTCTTCACTTGCCGAGCCGTCGCCTTCTTCGTCTACTGCAAGATTTATTCCCAAACCGCCGTTGCTATAAATTTTGTTTTTAAGCACCGAAATACTAAACACGTTTGTGTGTTCACTTGAATCATCAGGGTTTACATACTGGAAAATTCGTATTCCATCACTGTCGTTGCCTACGATTGTATTTGGCTCGTTGTCGCCCGCGCCGCCAATTTGATGTGAAAATATCGACTCTCCACATGTCCCCGGATTTTCGTTTATTGAGATTCCCGATGCGCCATTGCCGTAGGTTGCTTCGACCGCACCATCGATATTGCCGCCAATAATGTTCCCCGTGAATGTGCCGTGGGTAATTTGCGCACAGTCACCAGTTCCGTTTTCTGCCACTACTTCGATTCCATTGCTATCGTTTGCCGAGACTACATTACCTTTAATTTCAAACCCACTGGTCGTACCATTACTTTGTCGTATTAATATGCCATTATTGGCGTTACCAAGGGCATTGCCTCGTAGATCAACGCCGATGAAATTATCTTGGGCTTGTGCTGAATTGGCAGATTCAAGCACTAATCCGTCTCCGCCATTACCACTTATAACGTTGTTGGTTACCACGGAATTATCTCTCAGTGAGCTACCTGTAAGGTTTGGTATTGCCGCCGTGCCTGCTGCGTTTGTACCAATGAGGTTGTTCTCGATGACATTTTGACTAACAGAGACCCCGGTCTCTAACCCGGCAATTTCGTTATTCGAAATTGTACTATCGCCTCCACTACCTGCAATTCCTCTACCTGTACCTTCAAGCGCCGCCGCTGTGCCTGCTGCGTTTGTACCAATATAATTACATTCGATGGTTGAGTTGCTTCCGTCGAGCTGAATATTTGCGGATGCGGCGCTATTGATAGTAAGTCCGCGAACAATACTATCTGTGGCATTGATCGTTAGTATATTTGTTACTGCGGTACCATCAATTTCAACAAGAAGAGTATGTGGAATATTGCTGTTTGCGGGCAGGCTTGGCACAAGTGTTCCGCATGAAGCTCCAGTTTGGGTTGTGCCGTCAATGGTTAGCTGTTCATCGATGTACGGAAATTCAGATGCTGGCGTTATGGTATGTAGGCCAGATCCGGCAATATTGAACTCAATCGCATCAGCACCAGCTTGTGCGTTGGCAGCTTCTATCGCCGCACGGAGTGTGCAAGTGTCTTCACTAGTATCACAGCTTACGCTGGCATCAACCGCCGCTTCGTCGCCAGTACTATCAACTGTAAAAGTCGCCGCAGATACTGAACCGGTAAAAATAAATACACAGCCCAAAAGTAGCGAAGTAAATATGCTGCAACTAATTCTTTTTGTATTTATCAAATCTAACTCCAAAACCATCGCATTGCTAACTGGGGTTTATTATAAACGTAAGCACTAAAAACCACAACAGTCGAAAGGAGGCTCGTTAGCGAGAATCTTCCGGCTTGTCTGCCAGCATTCGGTTATCGGCCTCCCGCAGGATTTCTTCTACTGAACCTCCAATCCAAACTGCGCCACCAACGGCTGCTGAAACGTCAGCAAAACGTGGATCCTCCTGGCCAATTTCAATCATGATTTTATGAATGTTTTCTTCGTGGCTTGCCAGACGCCGCTGCGGCGTTAGCTGTCTATTTTTATCTGTGGAAGAAAGATCAACCATAGTTATAAATTCATCGCCGCCGGCTCGTGCAGTATGGTCACCAAAAATTCCATGGATCTTATTAGCAAAGGTTTTTAAAAGCTCGTCGCCAACTGCGTGCCCAAGCCGATCATTCACGGGCTTGAACTGATTAAAGTCAATAAACAGCACTCCAAAGCTTCTTTTTTCGGCTGTGATAATTTTTTCGTCAATTATCTTTTCTATACCCTGCAGATTGAGTAGTCCTGTTAGATTGTCGTGGAATTGTGCCTCGATAAGCTCTTTGCTAATTTGAACATTTTCGCCTGTAAGTTGTTCGTTTTCCCGCATTTTTCGAGCTGCACGATATGCGGTTTTCTGCACTTGATCCTCAAGGCTTGTTGGTTCTGTCAATCCACTGGGCGACGGAACATCAAGAGGTTTCTGGATGTTCATATTTGCTTGTTGTCGCAGGTGACTAATATTTGATTCTTCGCCCATTTTTTATTGTTCGTTTTAATTTTTACTTGTTTTAACTATAATGAATTATAACATGAAAATGCGCCTCAAGCCGTTGAACCAGGATGGCCTCATCCCAATGTTATTGTTCTTTTTTGCCCTGATTATTGCCGCAATTATCTTTGTGTATTTGCGAGTTATAAATGCCGGTTAGCGCTGGCTGATATTTATTTCTCACCCCTGATATGACATACTAAGTATAAGCGTGAATAATAACGAACTACCAATAATTGATTTGCTTAGCGCAATTACAACCAAGCACGATGAATCAAATCGGCTGCTTTACCCAAATCTAAAAATTGCGGTCGATTTGCAAACGCCGTTTGTAGCGCAACGCGAACGCGAACTTGCTGCGCTGCAAACAGGCTCGTTGGTTTGGCTGCATGCGCACTACAAATTAACCCAGGTTTATATCAAAAAAACGGCGCTAGAATACGTCACTGCGCCAGCCGCAAAGAAGAGCAAGCTCGCAATAAAGTTTACACATTTGTCTGCTCAGTTATACGGAAAACCAGACGCGGCGACACTCCATAATTTAATAAAAAGCGAACTCGCCGATTTGCGTGAACTACAAGACAAAGTTCACCCGGCAAACATTCCAGATTGGGAACGGGTGATAGAAGTGTACTCTGCATTATTGACTGACGATGCGCGCATGCCGGAAACCGACCATAGCTTGGCGGCCGCGGCGATGTGCGAACATTTACAAACTCATTATAAAAAAGTGTTTAAAGTTGTAAAATCTCGGCGCAAACTGATTGATCCACTGCAATTAAAAAAGATTTTTGTGCGGGCAATAAAGCAACTGGCAAAAGCTGATTCGGATTGGAAAAAGTGGCAGGTTGTACTTGTTGATACATCAATTGTTTCGGTTGATGGTGATAAAAAAACTATACGGATTGGTTCGCGCCGCTCGAAGTTAGAACGAGTAGAACTTGCGCCACTGCTAGCTCACGAATTGCTGGTTCATGCCCAGCGTTGTATAAATGCCCAAAAAATTGATGACGAAATTTTGCGCAGTCCACTGGCGGGTTACGAGCAAGCCGAGGAAGGTTTGGGCGTGTATGTAGAGTGGATTTTTAGCGGTACGTTGCCGCAAAAAATGAAAGATCGCTACATTGATATTGCGCTGGCACTCGGGATGAATAAAAAATTTGGGCGGTTTAAACGAACGGAGCTTTTTGAATTTGCACTGCAACGAGCGCAAGTTCGTGCATCCGCAAACGAAGAAAACATTACGCCAGCCCAACTGATGAAAAAAGTCTGGACTCATGTAGATAGAATTTTTCGGGGTACGCCGGGCGATGATTCTGAGGGCGTTTTTACTCGCGACACCGTGTATTACGCTGGATTTATAAAAATGCGCCGGTATATTTCGCGGCAGTATCGTGCTGGCCGTAGCGCTCCGCGAATTTGGCGATACCTTTCGGCCGCAAAGTTTGATCCGACCAACCATATTCACGTTGACTATCTAAACGAAAAAACCGGCAAAAACTTAGATTTTTAAATTTTTAGGAAAGCGTTTCTATCGCGACGTTGTTGTTTACGAACTCTAAATCGGCCGCAAATACTTCTGGATCTTTGTTGTGTAGCATGATGACAGCCGCAGCTTTGTGCCCGTCTGCTGATTTGCCGATCACATCACCAACTTCGGGTTTAATCGACAAATAATTGATTGATTCAAGGCGGCGCACTCTTTCTTCATTGCGCAAACCCTTAAAAACTCCAGGATGACGCGGAAATAATTCTAGCACTGCGCATGGTTCGTTTTTAGTAGCAGTAATATTTAGTCTTTGGTTGGTGTACGTGGCGAGCGCTGCGCCAGGAATATCAATTCCGTTGGCTATTTTGTGCATTCGTTCGCGGTAGCCACCGTTCCGTGCGCCGATTTCTACAATTCGCGGGCCGCTTTTTGTCATGATAATTTCGACGTGTGCCGGAGAGTTTTTCATGCCGAGCGCTTTGCAGCCAACGCTTGCAACGTGCCGCAATTTGGTTTGGTCTTGTTCGGAAAGTTTTGATGGCAAAATGCGGCTGTAATGAAAATTGTCCTCGTATCCGATGTCGTAGCCCGTTTGATAATCAACAATATTTTCTAAAACCTCTGGCTGGCCTTTGCCATCAACAAATGCGTCTACAGAATGAATTGAGCCGACCAAAAATTCCTCGATAATCATTTTTGGTTTGCGGTTCGGTGCGTATTTTTTGTAAATGTCACCAACGACGTCCATGGCTTTTTGGTAGTTGCGCTCTAACTCTGCCAGGTCGTGATTTTTTGTAACCAATAAACTTTTTGCTAAGTTGGCGGGTTTGAGGATCAATGGAAACTCATGTTCGGCCGCAAATTTTTTACAATCTTGCCAGGAATCTACTTCTGCGAATCCGGGCGAAATTTTTTCGGGCGCTTGTGCGAATAGACTGCGCATTAAGTATTTGTCGGTGCAGGCTTCAGCCGCTTTAATCGGAAGTCCAGGAATACCAAGATGTTCGACAATCCAAGACGTTGGCAAAATGTAGTTTTCGTAAATGCAAATTGCACCGGTGATTTTTTGCTTGATAGAATCGACAGTTTTTATGACAGAATCTTTGCTACTAAAATCGCAGACGACGCGTTTTTTGTGTTTCGTTTCTGGTTTTTTGGCCGCAAGAATATCTTTCAATACAATATAGTCGTAACCGGATTCGTCCAGATATTCACGTAAGCTGCTAAAACTGCTACCTATAATTAGTATTGTGGGTTTCATCTACGGTGTAATAACTCTTGTAAATTAGTTAATTTCACTTAAAGTATAGCGTATGAATGCCCAAACCAAAGACGACAAAATGCTAATTGGCCGCAGCGAGTATATTTATTTTGTTGACGCCGGCAACCGACCCGTGCCAGCAAAAATTGATACTGGTGCGTTTCGCTCGGCGGTGCACGCAACTAATATTGTAGAAAAAGACGGTGTTTTGCATTTTACGCTGCTCGGCGATCATCCGGTCGGCAAAGGTTTTGCGGCCGATTTGACTGCCAATGAATTCCAGAAAGTAAACGTCTCTAACTCATTCGGCGAAGAAGAAGAACGCTACGAGATAAAACTGCAAGTAACAATGGCGAACCAAACATTTCCGGCGCGTTTTACGCTTGCAAACCGATCAAAAAAGATTTACCCGATTTTGATTGGACGTAAACTACTAAACGGCCGTTTTATTATCGATACATCCAACTCAACGATTAATCGCGTTGAGCTCAAAAAACAGTACGGTATCGAATTGCCGACAGATGAAGAGGAGGGCAAATCATGAAAATAGCTATTTTATCGCGCGGACCGGGCAATTATTCTACAAAGCGACTAAAATCGGTCGCCGAAGAGCGCGGTCATCATGTTCGAGTTATAAACCACGCCGAATGTTACGTAACTGTAGAGCAAAGCAAGCCGGTGGTGCGTTACGAAGGTGTAGATCTTGGTGATATCGACGTGATTATTCCGCGAATCGGTCACAGTATTACCAAATACGGCACTGCAATAGTGCGCCAGTTCGAAATGCAGGGGGTGTTTAGTACTGTCAGCTCGATTTCTATAAACAGGTCGCGTGATAAATTGCGCACCATGCAGCTACTGGCAAGAGCCGGAGTTGGCATTCCAAAAACAGTGTTCGCCCGTGAAACCGCCGATGTAGACGACGTTATCGAACAAGCTGGCGGCGCGCCACTGATTATCAAAGTTGCGCGTGGAACGCACGGCAATGGTGTGGTACTCGCCGAAACTCGCAAAGCTGCGCAAGCGGTAATGCAGGCTTTTTATGTCGAAGGCGTGAACTTTGTAGTCCAAGAATACATTGAAGAATCCGCCGGAACAGATATTCGGGCATTTGTAGTCGGTGGCAAAGTTATCGCCAGTATGAAACGCCAAAGTCTAGACGACGATTTTCGCTCAAACTTGCACCAAGGCGGCGAGGGAACTTCTATAAAACTGACCGAAGAAGAGCGAAAAACCGCCCAAAAAGCAGCCCGCGCCATGGGATTATCGATTTGTGGCGTAGACATGCTGCGCTCCAAACGCGGACCGTTGGTGCTCGAAGTAAACCCAAGCCCAGGCTTTGGAATAGAAAAAGTTACTGACCGCAACGTCGCTGGCGCAATCATTGATTACATCGAACAAAACGCAACCAAACAACACCGCCGTGACCGTGTTGGCGCGTAACATTCGACCTCAAAAAATACACATTATTGTGGCTTTGGTCATAGTTATTTTTGCCGTAATTAGTTTCGTGACGCTAAGCAGTGTCAAACAGGATGTTACAAAAATCGGTAGCAAAAATTACGAACTCGAGGTCGCCGACAGCGAACCCGAGCGAACACGCGGATTGTCGGGTCGCACAATGTTGGCAGATAACACAGGAATGTTATTTGTGTTTGATGCGCCAGCCAAACATTGTTTTTGGATGAAAGACACGCTTATCAGTTTGGATATTGTGTGGCTGGATGCAGACAAAAAAGTTGTTGATACATTTGCCAGTATGAGCCCCGCAAGTTACCCAGAGTCATTCTGTCCCAAAAGGAACGCGCAGTTTGCGATTGAGTTATCTGCTGGCGAGCTGCAACGCTCTGGTGTACAAAACGGCGATTTGATTCAGTTGTAGCCCCTGTTATTTCTGTGTTTGTCATGGTAGTATAAGCGTAAGTGGAATATCTAGTATTATTGATTGCGATCGTGTCATTCCCGCTGGTTTTGGGGGTGTTTTTTCGTGTGTCGGCGTCGGCGTTATTTTTTAGTATCATGGCTGGCGAATTGTTGGCGAGGTTTTTTCATGTCGAAGCCGAACGCGCGCTGAAAGTGATGATCGGCGAAAGCGCTAGCCACTACGGCGAAGCGTTAATTTTGCTCATTCCGGTTTTGCTGACAGCGATTGTAATGCGAAAGACCTTGCCGCGCACTAGATTGATCCTCAGTATTATTCCGTTGATGATTGCCGGAATTGTATTAGCGGTATTTTTGCTGCCAATTTTACCTGCCGAACTACAAGCAAGCCTGCAAAATAATCAGTATGCAAAAATTATTTTAGAACTAAACTCGGCATTTGTCGGAATCATTATTCTTTCACACTTGGTCCTGATGTGGGTGTTTGACCGCAACGAACACAAAGGCAAAAGACGCCGCAAAAAAGACTAGTTAAAACAGCTCTTGTATATCTTGGGCTAGAATATCCACGAAAAAGGCCGAACATATAAATCTACTTTTTTAGCGGCGGATCTTTTTGCTGATACGATTCTTATGCAAAATAACGCACAGACTTCTAGCGTGCTAAAATAGCCTTATGAAATATATCATTGGAATAATAGTAGTCGTTTTAATAGCTGGCGGAGTATTCTTGGGTTTTAATCTTGGAAAAAACGGCACAACAACATCCGAAAAATCATCTTCTAGTGCAAAGGTACTAGACTTAAGTAATACGGGACTAACAAAAGTTACTTCAGACGTGTACGGCCGAACAGGTACTACAGATTTAATACTTTCCAATAATAGTATCCAAACGTTGCCTTCAGAAATGGGCAAAATGACCAGTGTGATAATTTTTAAGATAGACCACAATATTTTAGAAGGAAGTTTGATTGGCGAGATTCGTCAAATGTCTAAGCTAAAACATCTGGATGTCAGCTACAATAGCATGACTGGAATGCCAGCTGAAATTGGCCAATTAAGTAATTTAGAAACTTTGGACTATAGCCACAATAATATTTCTGGGCTACCGAATGAGCTAACCAACCTAAAGAACGGCCTAAAAGAGTTCGATCTTACTGGCAATCCGCTTAGTCGGGAAAAAATCAGTAATTTAAAAGTATCCCCACCCAACACAAAAATCATTTTTTGATATAACCCGCGTAAGTTATCGTGCCTATAGCCCAAAGCCTCTTTTGAATAAAGACTTCGTACCGTTTTGGGTGCCGCCGCTCGCATTAGTAGGTACTTGCTGCATGTCCAGTGGCCATGTTATAGGCAACCTGGCTTTGAATTGACTGCGTCCAAATAAAACATCGGCAACACCGCCACCCTCACTACCTGGGAGCCAGGCAGCTACTGCCGCATCCCAAGACAATATCTGATCGCTAATTATAAGTGGTCTTCCAGATAGAATAATTACAATAACTTTTTCAGACGATTTTTTCAGATTTTCTATTGCTTGAATATCCCGGGCATCTATAACTGGATTGGCATTGTCTCCCCAACCTTCCGCGTAAGGTTTTTCGCTGACAACGGCAATACCTACGTCGGCCTTTTTATTATCAAGCTTAAAGTTACCATCTATTTCGTAATCAATCTGAGTGTCGTCGCTTGCTACTTGCCGTATCCCTTGCAGGATTGATGTTCCTCCTGGCATCCAGTTTCCATCTACGCCTTGCCACTCGACGGTCCAAGCACCGCTTTGCCTGCCAACGTTATCCGCCCCGCTGCCTGATACAAGAATTTGATCAGTATTTTCTGGCAAAGGTAATAGGGAGTTTTCATTTTTTAGTAACACGGCAGACGAAGCCACGGCTGTACGGGCAAGTTTACGGTGTTTTTTGGAACCGACAGTATCCAGACTAATGTTGCTCAAAGATACATCAAATAAGCCAGCTTTGAATTTTTGATACAAAATACGACTGACAGCATCATCGATTCTCGCTTGGCTAATCTCGCCATTTTTTACAGCCTTACGTACATCACCCAGAAATGCTTTGTAGTCGTACGGCAGCATGGCCATATCTAAGCCAGCATTTATAGTTTTTATATTCGCTTTATATTTGCTCGTTCTGGAGTATTCATAAATCCCATACCAATCCGAAACAACAAAACCTTTAAAACCTAATTCGGTTTTAAGCTTATCAGTTATCAAATATTTGCTATCAATAACACGCTCGTTACCCCATTGGTTCAGACCTATCATTACAGAAGCAACGTCTGCTTCGATAACTTTTTTGTATGGCGGAAGGTATTCGTTTACTAATGCTTGGTTATCGGCTGTGGTTTTTCCTTGGTCAATTTTGAATTTCTTATGATTTGATTTGCCCCATTCCATGGCTCCGGTGGCCAAATAGTGTTTTGCCGATGCAAGTACGTACGTTTTGTCGTCAAGCGGTAACTGAGTGCTTTTAACATGTGCTCTGCCAAGTTGGCCATTCAGCGCAGCATTATCAGAAAAAGCTTCGTAAACTCTACCCCAACGGATATCTTTAGGTGCATCGAGTGAAGGAGAGTAGTTCCAGTTTATTCCGGTCGCGTTCAATTCCTCGCTTGTAGCAATCGCCACGTCACTGACTAACTTAGTGTCCCGGGCCGCTCCTAAACCTATTGCGTGCGGAAAAACTGTTGCTCCCAATACATTTGAATGGCCGTGATTAGCATCAATTCCGTATAGAATCGGTATCCCTAGCCTTGATTTCAGCGCCTGGCTCTTCATGTCATTTACCATGCTCTTCCACCCTTGAGGCGTATTAGTCTTTGGTTTGGAACCGGCGCCGCTCAGAACACCGCCTAAATAATATTTGCTAATGTCGTCCATTTTTCCGAGGCTATTCTTATCGACCAAAGCCATTTGACCAATCTTTTCCTCTAACGTCATACGAGGCACTAAGTCTCGCACCCTAGCTTCTATGGGTTGGTCTGCCTGTTTGTACAGAGCATCTGCTGGCGGTGGCGGCAATTGCATGCCCAAATCTTCCGGTTGTAACGAGTAAGTAACGAGGCTAACAATTAAAAGCACAAATATAACAAAAATAATCCAGCGGTTACGAGGGGTGTTAACTTTTTTAAAAGTAGTTTTCTTGTATTTACGGTGATTTTTATTTCGACTGGTCATTGCCGTAATTATAGCAAAAACAGAGGTGTTTAAACATGATCGGAGTGGAGAGACCACTGGGTATGTTCTTTTCAAGAACCATTGTTGCAACCAAAAAACCAAGCCGACACGCAAACCCAAATTAACAATGCGGCAAAAACGAGCGTTTCAAATAATTTATCTGGTTTCGGGTTAATTTATAACTACTCTGAGTATCAATACTGCAACAATAGAAACAGCGGCAGTCAGCACTGTTCCCCATAATAAATCGACAATAGTAACTATAGGTGGCCAGTTTTTTAATGTTGCCTGATTGGTTAGATCATACGTGGCGTACGTAACCAGACCGTACAATGCACCAAGTAACCCAATTTTCACTAAACTGTCTATATTTTTCCACCCTGGGTAGACAATGAATATCGTAACGCCCAAAATAAATATTAAATAAAAGGCTATTGCCGCCCACCAGTTTGGTTTATCGGCCATTATGAATCCAATATGCTTTTTGTAGAACGCTGGCGCTATCAAACCGAGCCATGCTGCATCAAGCACTGTCATTGTCCCAAGCGAAGTTAAGAATGCATAGAAGTAATTAGTCATATGAATATTGTAACAAAAACTCCCTTGCAGGAGTTCTTATTTTGGAGGGCCCACTGGGACTCGAACCCAGGACACCCTGCTTAAAAGGCAGGTGCTCTAACCGGCTG
Organism: uncultured Candidatus Saccharibacteria bacterium; assembly: GCA_964504275.1. Lineage (GTDB taxonomy): Bacteria > Patescibacteriota > Saccharimonadia > Saccharimonadales > JAGQNJ01 > CAYQXB01. The sequence goes on from CAZDDV010000002.1 coordinate 62,446, forward strand.
AGCTATGGGCCCATATTTATGGTGAATGAAAGGTGTTGCTCATGATAAAAGCTCGTTCGTGCTGCTCGGTTAGAACACGGTGCTTATTATTATCTTTTCGATGAAACAAGTTCATCGAGGGCGGCTGAGTTACGAGCCCTTGTTTGGCTTACGTGCAAGACGTAAAACAGGGTAAATTATCTCTGTTTTTGGTAAAAAAGTCAACGGTAGCTTTGATTACTACGGATCTGTGATTTAATACGATTAATCACCAGGGCATTTGGAAAAACGTGAATCAAACAAAAATTTGGCGGTGGACGAGTGTGCTGATTGTGGCTTTGACTGTTTTTTTGGGCGGTCTAGGTTTTGCGCGGCTAGCGTTTTGTTTGCTGATTATTTTTTGTGCGTCGGTATTTTTCTTGGCTTTTGGATTTTTGTTACGAACGCGAAAGCCAAAAGTTTTTTACATTTTATTTATAATCTTTGCGTTTGTGGCGGGCTGGATGCAAGGAACTATTCATATGCAAAAACTCGCCGCCTACCAAACGACATTTGGGCAGGCTGTTGTTTTGGAAGTTACCGCGCGCGAAGATTCGTATTATAACGACAAATCGCAAATGGAGTTTTCGGCGAGTAATGTTGTACAGACCGAACCAGCACAAACAAAACTGCCCGGGCAAATTATTGTTAATGGCCGCGGCGTGCCGATGGTCTACCGCGGTGACCGATTGAAAATATCGGGCAAGTTGTTTCCACGGCGCGGAGCAAACCAGGCTGGCATGGGCTTTGCAAATATTGAACTTTTGGCTCGCTCACCCACAAAGCTCGACACGTTTCGCCGAAACTTCGCCGCCAGCATGCAAAATGTTTTGCCAGAACCGCTGGCTAGTTTTGGCCTAGGCTTACTAATCGGCCAACGAACATCGTTGGGCTCAGCGGTTAATGATCAACTTACAAACGTTGGGCTGATTCATATCGTCGCGGTTTCGGGCTATAACCTGACGGTGATTGTAATGATTGTGCGTCGGCTGTTCGAAAAAAGATCGCGCTACCAAGCATTCATAATTTCTAGCGTTTTAATCGGATTATTTTTGTTAATTACTGGAGGCAGTCCGTCGATTGTACGCGCGGCGGTGGTGAGCGGCGTGAGTTTGGTGCTGTGGTATTTTGGCCGTAAGATTCGCGGTGTTTTGATTTTGATGATTTCTGCTGCATTAACCGCTGGCGTGAACCCCCTGTATATTTGGGGAAACATTGGCTGGTATTTGTCGTTTACAGCTTTTTTTGGCGTGCTGGTGTTGGCGCCGTTGTTGCTGGTAAGGTTCAAAAAAGCTTGGCGCGAAAATATGCTCATTCAGGTTTTGGCCGAAACCACCGCCGCTCAACTTTGCACATTGCCAATTATTTTATTCATATTTGGCAGGTTGTCGGTCGTCAGTATTATTGCAAATTTGCTCGTCGTGCCACTCGTGCCGCTGGCAATGTTTTTTAGTTTGGTTGCTGGTTTGGCGAGTTTGTTTCATGCGCCGTTGTTATTTTTGTTAGCACTGCCTGCACGATTGTTGCTGCGATATATGATTGATATTTCTTCACTGCTGGCGCGAGTGCCATACGCAAATGTTGAGTTTCAGATATCTAGCTGGCAGATGATTGCGTTGTACATTTTGATTTTGCTGCTGACGATTATACTTTGGTTCAAAAATAAAAATGGTACAATAACAGGGAAGAAAACATAGGGAGCAATCATGTCCGGACACTCAAAATGGGAGACTATCAAAAGAGCCAAAGGCGCTAACGACGCCAAGCGCGGCGCTTTGTTTACCAAACTTGGAAACATGATTGCGATTGCTGCTCGCGGCGGCGCTGACCCAGACACAAACTTTAACTTGCGATTAGCGATCGATAAAGCAAAAACGGCCAATGTTCCGAATGCAAATATTCAGCGATCAATCGACCGTGGCAGCGGAAAACTTGGCGGCGAACAAATACAAGAAGTCATGTACGAAGGTTATGGACCGGGTGGCGTAGCAGTTTTGGTTTCGTGCGCAACTGACAACGTAAACCGAACGTATCCGATGGTAAAATTGGCGTTTAGTAAACACGGTGGAAACATCGCCGAAAAAGGTTCAGTGGCCTATCAGTTTGATCGCAAGGGTGTGATCCGCGTCAAAGGTATTGGCGAAGATTTACTACTGCAAGTTTTAGATGCTGGCGCAGATGACGCTGCCGAAGAAGAGGGCGAAATGACTGTTTTTACTGATCCAAAAGAGTTGGCAAAAGTTCGCGAAAACTTGCAAGCCGCAAATGTCGATATTGAAAGTGCCGAACTCACATTTGTACCAAAAAAAACCGTTCTTGTTGATGATGAAGCGACGATCGGCAAAGTCATGCGCGTTATGGAAGCGCTTGAAGACCTCGACGACGTTGTCGATACCTACACAAACTTTGATAGTAAATAATTTTTCGGGGTAAGCAAAAGAATTTTGTTGACAGCAATTTTTTTGCGTGTATAGTCATCGGCATTAAGCAATGAAAGTCCAAAAAGGAGGCATCATGAGCTTTTATTTTTTTACCCCAAAATTCGCAGTACGAATTTTTATCGCAGCGCTTTCGCTAGCGATTTTTTTAAACGGTTTGTTGCCCGGCTTTGCTTTTGCAGATACACAAAGTCTTGTTATTAATGAAGTTCAAACCGGAGGCATTGGCACCGGAAACGCGGGCCAAGAATTTATCGAACTAAAAAATACCAGTGCGGAATCCACAAATGTTTCCGGCTGGAAAGTCGTCTATTCGTCTAGTACTGACGCATCGAAATACACAATCGTCGAACTGCAAGGCGAAGTTATCGCGGGAGGTTTTGTGTTGCTCGTTTCCAACTCGTATCTTGTGCCTGGTGGCGTCACGCCCGATCTTTTGTTTGCATATAACAGCGGGATGTCAGGAGTTGGTGGTCACATCAAACTTGTCGACAATTTGAACCAGGAGCGCGATCGATTAGGTTGGGGGAGTGCGCAATTCGCCGAAACACTACCTGCTTTAGCGCCAGATCCAGGGAAATCTTTGCAGCGCGAAGGGGAAGATAGCGACGATAATTCAAAAGATTTTTTGGTGGACAGTCCAACGCCAAGTGGCGGGGATTTAAAACCAGTCACAGAACCAGAACCCGAGCCTGAACCAGAACCAACCGAATATTTGCCGATTACAATTACCGAACTTTTGCCCGATCCGGCCAGCCCAAAACTTGATAGCGAAGATGAATTCATAGAATTATATAACCCAAACGACGAAGCAGTATTATTAAAAGATTATGTATTGCAAACCGGCAGTAGTTTCCAGTATTCGTATAAATTGCCGGCGTTTAGTATTGAGCCCAAAAAATACATGGCGCTGTATTCGAGCGAAACAAACTTGACCCTAAGTAACACTTCCAGTAAAGCAAGAATCAGTGACCCAAACGGCAAAATTTTATTTACGACGGATGAGTATAATTCGGTTACCGAAAATAACGCGTGGGGATTGTTCGATGAATCGTGGCAGGCGACAAATCAACCCACGCCCGCCAGCGCCAACAAAGCGAGTAGCATCGAACAAGAAATTGTAGAATCAGAAAATGACGAAGAAGGTCCTGTGCCCTGCCCGGCTGGCAAGTTTCGAAACCCCGCCACAAACAGATGTAAAATGATTGATTCAGAATCCGGGCTAAAACCCTGCAATCCTGATCAGTTTAGAAATCCAGAAACCAATCGATGTAAAAAAATTGAAACTTCCAATGGTCTGCTGCCTTGCTTGGCTGGACAATATCGTAACCCTGAAACTAACCGGTGCCGCGCAACCGCGAGTGCGAGCTCTGTTTTGAAACCCTGCAATCCCGATCAAGTGCGCAACCCGGCTACAAATCGTTGCAAAAAGAAAGATTCAGACTCTGATCTCAAACCATGTGCCGCCGGGCAAGAACGAAACCCTGATACAAATCGTTGCCGAAAAGTTGCTGGTGTGTCAACAACAAATCCGCTTGCCACCCCCGCCGCTGCAGCAACGACAAAAACTAGTGTTAGCTACCCGGCAATGATTGCTGTTGCGGCATTGGCAGTTGGATACGGCGTGTTTGAATATCGTCAAGAAATAAAGCGGCGCGTGCTAAAAATATTTTCTAAATCTTCGTCTAAATAACCCTGCGCTATAATACAGGCAGATGAAAATTTTGGGGATCGATCCAGGAACGGGAATTTTGGGCTTTGGCGTCATTGAAGCGACGAAGTCTAGTATGGTTTGTATAGATGCCGGCGTAATTAGAACTCCGCCCAAACAAGCCGATGCCGATCGTTTGGAAACTATTTTTGATGAACTGTCACAAATTATCAAACAGCACAAACCGCAAGCCATGTCGGTCGAGAAGTTATTTTTTGCTAAAAACGTAACGACGGCAATGAGTGTCAGCCAAGCCCGCGGCGTGGTTTTGTTACTGGGCAAACAACACAAACTTGATTTATACGAGTACACGCCAATGCAAATAAAGCAGGCAATAACAGGTTACGGAAAGGCCGACAAGCCACAAATGCAAGAAATGGTGCGAGTTATTTTAAAGCTTAAAGAAACCCCAAAACCCGACGACGCCGCCGACGCCCTCGCTGCCGCTATCTGTTGCAGCATGAGTATGTCATAATATAGCGACATGATTGCAACACTCGAGGGAACGGTAAGCGAAAACAACGCAGACTACATCGTGCTAGATGTTGGCGGTGTTGGGTATGGCGTGTTTGTGGCCGGCGAAGATCACAGCGTTTTGCAAACGGGAACAAAAACAAAATTATACATTTACGAACACATTCGCGAAGTTGCGCACGATTTGTTTGGGTTTGTTTTGCCTGAATCTAAAAAACTATTCGAACAACTATTAAGCGTAAATGGCGTTGGCCCAAAAATGGCGCTGAGTATTTTAAATCTTGGTAGCTCAAAAAATGTTGCCAGCAGTATTGCCAACCAAGACGCCGAATATATAAAACAGGCCAGTGGCGTTGGTAAAAAAGTTGCCGAGCGAATCGTACTAGACCTAAAAGACAAAGTTGGCATCGCCGGATCGTTCGTTGGCGCAACGCAATCAACCAGCGACGAAGCCGTGCAAGGTTTGATTGCACTCGGCTATACCCTGCCAGACGCCCAAAACGCCCTCGCCGAAATCAACCCAAAACTCCCAACCGCCGATCGCATAAAACAAGCCCTAAAAGGAAAATCATGAATTCCCTATTTTCTGATTACTTTTTACTAATTACTAAAATCCAAAGGATTTTTTAATGGCGATTGAACGAATAGTGCAGACTAGTTCTGATGGTGAGGACAAGCAAGAAGAGCAGTTCGAGAATACGCTGCGGCCAAAAGATTTTGCAAATTATACCGGACAAGAATTAATCAAAAAAAATTTAAAACTGGCAATTGCGGCTGCAAAGAAACGCGGTGAACCAATTGATCACGTGCTTTTGTACGGCCCGCCGGGTTTGGGTAAAACAACTTTGGCGAGTGTGATTGCCAACGAAATGGGTGCGCAAATTAGAATCACCAGCGGCCCAGCAATCGAGCGGGCCGGTGATTTGGCGAGTTTGCTGACAAATTTGCAAGACGGCGACGTATTATTTATTGACGAAATTCACCGACTCCACCGCACGGTTGAAGAAGTTTTGTACAGTGCCATGGAAGATTTTAAGCTGGACATTATGCTGGGCAAAGGTCCGAGCGCAAAAAGTCTGCGGCTCGATTTGCCGAAGTTCACAATCATTGGAGCCACAACCCGAACCGGCGAACTAGCCGCGCCACTGCGCGATAGATTTGGCATGATTCACCGACTAGATTTTTATAACGAACAAGAAATTACTACAATTATTAAACGCGCCGCCAGTATTTTAGGAATCAAAATTGACGAGGCGGCTGCCAAAGAACTTGCCAAACGTTCACGATTAACGCCGCGCATTGCCAATAGACTATTAAAACGCATGCGCGATTACGCGGATGTAAATGGCGACGGAATTATCGACACGCCAACAACAAACAAGGCGCTCGAACTACTAGAGATTGATGAGTTGGGGCTCGACCCAAGCGACAGACGTTTACTAAAGGCAATCATCGACCATTACAATGGCGGCCCAGTTGGCGTAGAAACCATTGCGGCAATTATTGCCGAAGAGCGCCAAACAATCGAAGATGTTCATGAGCCATACCTCATGCAAATCGGGATGTTAGAGCGAACGCCGCGCGGCCGCAAAACAACCAGCAAAGCACACAAGCATATTGGCCAGAGTAAAAAGACCACCGATAATCAGCAGTCACTGGTATAATATATCCATGCACGAACAGCCCAAAATCCATAAAACAGCCGACCAAGGCCGTAGCCACTTATCGGCAACCGGTAAGCGCTTTTTTGGATTGATAGAATTTGATGACAGTGAAGAGCTATTACTCGAAATTCGCAAGCACCCATTCGGCCTATTTATAATCGTTCTCGGTGGTGCGTTAATTTCGATAACAGTTTTGTTGTCTTCGTTGGGGCTGGCTGCAAGTGGAGTTTTGGCCGAGGTAGATATTACGGGTGCCGAACAATTTTTGGCCCTGATTGGTTTTGTGCTTTCGGTGCTCACTTTTGTAGTGACATTTGTTTACGCATATTTGTATCAAAGCAACGTCGTGTATATCACTAACGAAAAAGTTGCCCAAGTTTTATACATCACACTTTTTAACCGCAAGATTTCACAGCTTAATATCGGTGATGTCCAAGATGTAACCGTTACACAAAAAGGTATTTTTGCTCACGCATTTAACTACGGAACATTAGTAATCGAAACAGCTGGTGAGCAACAAAACTACAGTTTTAGTTTTGTGCCAAATCCGTATATGGTGTCAAAAGTGATTATTGTGGCGCACGAAGTAAACCTCAAGCAATACGGAAACTAAAACTAACCAAAACTACATATCCGAACTTTTGTACTAACTAGTTAAAACTTTTTTGTACGTACACCCCACCGCCTTCGTATGTTGCGGTTAGTGTATAGCTTTCACACAATTTTTCTTTTGAGTTGTCGCAGCCATCTGGCGTTACTTGATATGAATACGCGCCCGGAGCAGGTTCTGCAACAAGTACGCCGTCTTCGCCTTTTGGATCTTGCAGCATTGCTTGGCTAAGTCCGCGTAAGTTTTCGGCTCGCCAGCCTTCAAAACCGGCTAACTCGTTAACTTGTGCGAGCGACGGATAGTGATCTTTCTGGCCATAGTAGTATTCTACTCGGTTGTGGATTTCTTTTACTTCGGCTTCGCGGTTGCGGTTTCTGTCATTGCGTTGAATATCACCCAAGGTTGTAATAATAAGCGTTGCCAAAATACCAATGACAATAATGACAATCAACAGTTCGATAATTGTAAAACCTTGATTTTCCTGTTTTAGCGAGATCATGTAATCCACCTTCCGTGAAATGTGCGTGCTGACTATATTTGTAGTCTTGCTACACGCGCCCTATCTAACAAATCTGTACATAATATATAGCCTTAAGCATGAAGCGGTCAAGTAGTAACTGTGTTTGCGGGGTGAGCGAACTTGTCCAAGATTGCCTAATTTTAACGTAGCAATTAGTACTACGCAAAATAGGCGCATCAAGGACTGCCAGATGTGCAGGCATGATATACTTGGACCACACAATCACCGGGTGAGGAGTGGAGGAAAACTATATGGCGAGCGCGAAAAAATCTGCAAAAGCAGATAAATCTGAAATTATTGATACAAGCGAGGCAACTGGCAAAGACAAGGCTTTGGGCTTAGCGCTTGACCAAATTGAAAAGCAGTTTGGCAAAGGTTCGATTATGAAACTTGGCGAATCCACGCACGCAAATGTCGAGACCGTTTCGACTGGAGCGATTTCATTGGACATGGCGCTGGGCGGCGGTTTGCCAAAAGGCCGCATTATCGAAGTTTACGGTCCGGAATCTTCTGGTAAAACGACGCTGACACTGCACGCAATTGCCGAAATTCAAAAAAACGGCGGCACGGCTGCATTTATTGATGCCGAGCATGCGCTTGATCCGCAGTACGCCAAACGCATTGGTGTAAAAGTCGAGAATTTATTACTAAGCCAACCAGACAACGGCGAGCAAGCGCTGGAAATCGTCGAGACTTTGGTACGATCAAACGCCGTAGATTTAATTGTCGTAGACTCTGTTGCGGCACTAGTACCACGAGCCGAAATCGAAGGCGACATGGGTGATTCGCACATGGGTTTGCAAGCGCGACTAATGAGCCAGGCGCTTCGAAAACTCGCCGGAGTTATTAACCGCTCTAACGCTACAATTATTTTTATTAACCAAATTCGTATGAAAATCGGTGTGATGTTTGGCAACCCAGAAACCACAACTGGTGGAAACGCCCTGAAGTTTTACGCGTCAGTCCGCATGGATATTCGCCGCATCGGGCAAATCAAAGCTGGCGACGAAATCATCGGCAACCGAACTCGCGTCAAAGTTGTAAAAAACAAAATTGCGCCGCCGTTTAGGCAAGCCGAATTCGACATTATGTACAACCAAGGCATCAGCATGTCGGGCGACGTTTTGGATCTTGCCGCCGAAGCCGGCGTCGTAGAAAAAGCCGGTGCGTGGTACGCATACAATGAAGAAAAAATTGGCCAAGGCCGCGAAGCCGCCAAAAAATACCTCGAGGAAAATCCAAAAGTCTTAACCGAAATCACCAAAAAAGTCCTCTCGGCCGAAAAAACCAAAAAAGAGGACTAGTAATGAAACGAGCGGTTATTTTGCATGGGACTGGTGGGGGTCCAGATCAAATCTGGCAGCCTTGGGTAAAAAAGCAACTTGATGATGCGGGTTATGAAGTTTTTGCTCCAGTACTGCCAAGCAATGATCGTCCGAAAAGAGCCACTTACGACAAGTTTTTACATGAATCTGGATGGGATTTTTCGGACAACATTTTGATTGGGTATTCCTCTGGTGCTACGACGGTTTTAAATTTACTTATGGCCGATTGGTTCCCAAAAGTTAAAGCCGCTGTTTTGGTTGGGGCTTTTTTGAACGAAAAATTAACCGAGCATTTGAGCGATTTTCCTCGAGACCTTTTTAACGAACTTTTTCTAAAAGATTACGATCCCGCAAAACTCAAGCAAAAATCTGAAGCGTTTTATTTCATTCATGGTGATAACGACCCATATTGCGATATCGAAGACGCAAAGGCTATGTGTCAAAAAGTTAATGGAAAATTTCTGATAATAAAAAACGGCCATCACCTTGGTGATACCTGGGGCAACAAAGAATTACCACAGCTACTCGAGATGCTCGAGTACGATAAACTGTTAGCATGAAGCTTACGGATATTAAGCAGCAGGTTAAACGGCAAGATCGCTACTCGATTTTTGTTGATGGCAAATATGTGTTTAGTTTTTCTGAGAATGAGCTGCTGAATTTGCATCTAAAAATCGGGCAAGAATATACAGAGCAAAGTTTGGATGAGCTCAAAAAAAACGCTATCGAAGACAAAGCCTACATGCGCACACTCGATATGTTAATGCGCCGCAGCCGCTCTGAGTGGGAACTGCGCGACTATTTAAAACGAAAAGATTATGAACAAGACGTGACAGAAAAAACTATCGCTCGGCTCGTTCGTGCTGGTTTTGTTGACGATAAAAAGTTTGCTACCGCGTGGGTCGAAAACCGCCGACTGCTAAAAGCAACTTCAAAGCGAAAACTCCAAATGGAACTAAAACAAAAACGCATTGACAGCCAAATAATCGACCAGGTTTTGAGCGAAGACGAAACCGACGAGCGCGATGTACTAAAAGATTTAATCGCCAAAAAATCCCAGCAAACTCGCTACCAAGACCCACAAAAACTAATGGCGTATCTAATGCGGCAGGGTTTTAATTATCAAGACGTCAAAGACACACTTGAAAACCATGAGTAAACGGATTCCACGCGAAGGCGGTGAGGGCTTAATCTCGCGCCAAAGTGAGATTAAGAAGCTGGTGGAAGCGTCACCAGCACATCTCGAAACGTTGCGATATCAAGCCGCTTACGAACTCGGGCGACTGATTATTGATACATCGCTGCGTGAAAAATTGCGACACCCACATAGATACTGGCGCTATAAACGCACGCAAGTAGGAGCGGCGCGAGAATTTACTGTGGCAATTGGTATCGCCGAAGAATATCTGGACTCACAACAAATTTCACAAACAGTTACTGAGCCGGCATTGGAGCAGGCGCCGCAACCGAGCCCCGAGCTGTTGACTCACGAACCACAATCTTTCGATCTGTTACCTCTACCACCTGCTGACGACCAATAATCCGTGTGCCGCCGCTGAGACTTTTAAACACTGATTCGCCAACATAAATTTTCTCTATAAAAAAACTGTCCTTTTCAAAGGCAAAATCGGTAACTTTGCCAACGCGTCTCTTGCCATCGGTGAACACGATTTTTCCGGGCAATTCAAAATTTATTTTCAAAACGTTCTCTAGCCGAACAAGTTCGTGCGCATCTGTGATGGCATCGTGATCATTGACTACAAAACCTTGCGGCAACACATCGCGGATATCTTGGCTGAGCAAAATGCCCCGTTTTTTGGTAAAGCGATCCTCGGCGTGCCAGCCCACAATCTTTAGATTATTTGGGTCAATAATGGGCGCAAAGGTTTGACCGATTGGTGATCCAGTACGCAAACTCAAAATTGGCTTAACAGTAAATTGTTCCCCCAAATGCAACATACATATGATTATAGCGCACGTGCTTAGCTGCGTGTAAATTTTGGGAATAGTTATTTATTCGGTAGCATAGGTGTAGATGAAAAAAGTATTCAAGACAACCAGTCACCAGCAAACAGAAGCTTTGGCAGCGAAAATTGGCGCCAACTTAAAAGGTGGCGAAACGATTGAGCTAGTCAGCGATGTTGGTGGCGGTAAAACGACGTTCGTGCGCGGGCTTGCCAAAGGCTCGGGCAGCAAAGACCACACATCGAGCCCAAGTTTTACGATTAGCAATCAGTACAAAACGCCAAATTTTGTGATTCATCATTTTGACTTTTACCGATTGCACAACGCCGGAATCGTGGAGCACGAATTGAAAGAAAAAGTTCAAGACACCAGCGACGTTGTGGCTGTAGAATGGTCCGATATCGTCGAGCACGTTTTGTCGGCGCAAAGACTCAGCGTACGCATAATTGCAACAACAGAAACTGAGCGTGAACTTACGATAGACTGCGCGCCACAACTAGACTATCTGCTAAAGGATTTACCGCAATGATAATTCTTAGTATTCGCAGCGATAACCCGCAAGCCGAAATTGGGTTGTTTGATGACAGTAAAAAACTAGCCTACGAAACGTGGCAAGCTCACCGCGAGCTTTCCAGCACAATCCATACAAAAATCGAAAAGCTGCTAGCCGATCAAAACAAAGCTTGGCAAGACATAGAAGGAATTATTTGCTACAAAGGTCCGGGAAGTTTTACTGGTTTGCGGATTGGGATCACGGTTGCAAACACCGTTGCAGCCGAGCTAAAAATTCCGATTGCGTCTTCGACTGGCGATGATTGGGCGGACTGCGCAATAGCCGATTTAGGGCGCGGAGCAAACGAAAAGCTAGCTTTGCCAGAGTACGGCGGCGAAATCCACATCACGCAGCAAAAGAAGTAGTACTTTTTTAGGCGCGTTTGATTTATAATTTTTGTAGGAACGAACAGCTTTTGGGAGCTAGCCGGGTCCACATAAGAATTTTTATTATTATTTCAAACGAACTTTTGAGCGATTAACTGCCAGCGACTAATGAAGTGAAAGTGATGTCGTAGCAGAGAATTTTCTCATACAAAAAGAGAAAGGACTACACATGGATCCAATTACCATCGTTGTAATGGGAGTTATTGGTATTGGCGTTGGATACGGCGCGAGTACAACAATCACCAAAAAGAAGCTCGGCTCAGCAGAGGCAGAAGCAAAAAAATCATTAGCAAATGCTAAAAAAGAGGCCGACAAACAAATTTCTAAGGCTAAAGAAGAGGCCTTGCAAATTGCCGAAGACGCGCGCAAAGACGAGCAAAACCGTCGCCGCGAAGTCAAAGAAATTGAAAAACGATTGTTGGATCGCCAAGAGGGCTTGGACAAAAAACTCGACCAGTTAGACAAACGCGCCGAAGCCGCCCGAAAAGGCGAAGAAGAAGTAGAAGAACTCAAAAACGAGATTCGTGCAATTCGCAGCAAGCAGCAAGAAAAGCTAGAAAAAATCGCTAAGCTTAGCAAACAAGATGCCGCCGAAAAACTCATGCAAATGACCGAGCGAGACATCAGGGGCGATTTGCTCGGGCTGGTTAACAAACTGCAAAACGAAGCCAAAGATAACGCCGAAGAAAAAGCGGCGTACATTATTACGAGCGCGATGGAACGCATGGCCAGCGAAGTTACTGCTGAGCGAACCGTCACGAGCGTAAAACTCGAAGACGAAGAAATGAAAGGCCGAATTATCGGCAAAGAAGGCCGCAACATTCAAGCGCTACAAAAAGCGACTGGTGTCGACATCATGGTAGACGACACGCCTGGCTACATTGTGCTTTCAAGCTTTGATCCGATTCGCCGCGAAGTCGCGCGCCAAGCTTTGGAGATGCTACTAAAAGACGGCCGTGTACACCCAGGCCGCATCGAAGAAGTCGTAGAAAAAGCCCAGGCCATCGTACTAAAAGACGTCGTTCGGGCCGGTGAGGACGCTGCGCGCGAAGTTGGAATCATTGGCATTCCAAAAGAAGTTTTGCAATTACTTGGCGAATTAAAATACCGCACTAGTTATGGCCAAAACGTTTTGAAGCACAGCACCGAAATGGCGCACATTGCTGGAATCATTGCCGAAGAAGTTGGCGCCAACGTAAAAACATCCAAGTACGCCGCGCTGGTACATGATTTGGGCAAAGCATTGACGCACAAAATGGAAGGCAAACACCACCATATTTCTGGCGAAATGCTGCGTAAATACGGTGCTCCAGAAGAAGTCGCACTAGCCGCCGAACAGCATCACGACGACGTCGAGGCAACCACAACCGAAGCATTAATTGTGCGCGTGGTTGACGCCATGAGCGCTTCACGACCAGGTGCGCGGAACATCTCGGCCGAGAACTTTATCGAGCGCATGAAAGATCTAGAAAACGTCGCCAACAGCTTTAAGGGAATCGAAAAATCCTACGCCATTTCTGCTGGGCGCGAAGTCCGCGTATTTGTTCGGCCAAAAGATATCGACGATTTAAGCGCCATTCGACTCGCTCGAGACATTGCCAACAAAATTGAATCGACCATGCAGTTCCCAGGAACCATAAAAGTAAACGTCATCCGCGAAACCCGCGCGATCGAATTCGCGAAATAATTCGTCAAGTAATTCACGGAGCATTATAGCGATATGTCAAAGAAAATATTTGTTGTACGTCACGGAGAGAGCGAAGCAAATGCCGCGGGCTTAATGGCAGGCACCTACGACACCCCGCTCACTAAATCTGGACACGCTCAAACTAAAAAGGCTGGTACAGATTTGAAAGGTGAAGGGATAGAGTTGGTGGTTTGTTCGCCACTAACCCGCACCCGTCAAACTGCAGCAAACATTGCCCGAGAAGTTGGCTATGACCCAGATAAAATCGTAGAGAACGAGCTTTTCATTGAACGAAACTTTGGCCCGTACGAAGGCCGGGACTATCAGGAGTATCTTGCTCACCACGATGCCGGAAAGCTAGAAGACGGAGTTGAGGAAATTGCAGATTTGCATGCGCGCGTTGTGCGTGGTTTTGATTGGTTGCGGAGTCGCCCAGAAAAAGTAATCGTTGTCGCAAGTCATGGTTCGACAGGACGAATGGTAAAGATTGTGGCTCGCGAAATGCCGCACAGTGATTTTCATTTGATCGAGCGCATCGGTAACGCCGAAGTTTTTGAATTCACCCTGGACTAGCTTTTTACAGAGTAATCGTTTATACTTTCCCCTGTTCGAGTTTCTTAAAAATCAGAAACCAAGACTTGTCTGTTTATGATTTTTGAAGGAGCAGTCGACAAAGATTGCAGCTTGGCAAAATAGATTTATCTACTTTTGGCACAGCGGAAGTCGGTGTCGCACTGCGACGCCGGGGTGTAGCTCAGTTGGCTAGAGTGCGCGGTTTGGGACCGTGAGGTCGAAGGTTCGAGTCCTTTCACCCCGACCAAGAGAAACTTTTGATAAATCCACCATCAAATCGTATGGTGGATTTAGCTTTATAACAGATATAACATCGTCACCAGCTCGTAGGTTCAACACTAGTTCCTGATAGACAGTGTCTTCTTCAATCAAATCAGTCGTTTTTAGTAGTGTTTCCAGATACGACCTGACTAGTTCAACAAATTGCTGGCGTGTCGGTAATCCCTCATCAAGTCGTTTCACCTCTGTTAGTAGGGTTTCAATGCTGGAAGCACTAGTGTTTATGAGGTTCTGGTGGTATTCCAACTTACCCTTATGGTGCTTGTTGTAGTCGGCTAAACTAATTAGTTGCAGGTTCTGGTACTTGGCGTATAGGGTTTCTTGTTTTTTCAGCTCGCCTCTAGCGTCTGACAACTTGCGTTTGGCTATTTCTTTATCAACTACTAGCTTTTGCTCTAGCCGACCAATGTACAACTTGTACGCCTTTTCGCTCTGTTTGGTACAGTGGCGTAGTGTCCACTCAATGTGTGATACCACATACTTTGCCCTGATACTTTTGGATAACTCTTTGCCATATTTCTTGATTGCCTCGGCTTTGTTATGGCGTATACACTCTTTATTACGGCAATAGAAACTAAGCATATAATGACCAGCGTTTTTGCCTCTCAGTATCTTGGTTCGTTGGAATACCATAATCTTGTCACAGTAGTCACAGATGACCTTTTCACGAAGCAAGCCAAAGTCTAACCGTTTAGCACTAGTCCCACGACCAACAAACTGCTCACTGAAATTGTCGGCAGTATTACGGCTAAGTGCTATAAACTCATCAGGCGTTACTAGGGGCAGGAAATTATACAGCTCATTTAGATTGGCTATGTTGTTGCCGTACTTATACATACCAAAGTAAAAGGGGTCATTGAAAGCAACACCAACGGTTTTCTTGTTCATTTTTGCCAGTTTGTAATTATCGTCTTGATGCTTGCGGTAGCTAAAGTGTGAACTGTTTAGGTAGTCAGCCACCTCTTGATTAGTTTTGCCCTCATATAGCCTCATAATGACCGCCTGACGGAGTAATTGCCAGTTGTGAGCGTCAGGCATAAAGTAGCCAGTAGTCGTGTCAGCGTAGTAACCTTTTTTGACCTGACCAACATATTTACCGTCTTTGACTGAGCCTGTAATGCCTCTGGCAACATCAACAGCCAGCTTGTCAGAATACTGCTTAGAAGTGGCAAATAATATGCCAAGTAACATCTTGCCATTAGGGGTGTTATCAAATTGGTATGTTTTGAAATGCAAATCCTGTATCTGTTCTAGGTCAATCATCTCAATTATCTGACCAGCCTCTAGCATATTGCGTGACAAGCGGTCAGGTGACCACGCCAGTAATCCCTGATACTTACCAGTTTTGAAGCCTATTAGTATATCGTCAAAGATTGGTCGCTTGCCAGACTTTTTAGCTGACTCACTTTCTTCAAATATATCCTCTTTGCGTATGGTGATTTTGAGCTGGTCGGCAAGTGCTTGGCACTCAATTTTCTGGTCTGGAAGTGACCGCACCTGCTTTGCCTCGTCATCAGTAGATTTGCGTAGGTACATAACATAACGGCGTTTCTCCTTGGGTAATATGCGTGTACTACCCTCAATAGCTTTGGCATAGTAGTTGGTCAGGTCATCAATGCTACGCTTGCTGTCAGGCAGGTTAAATATGTCAGGGTTATCTTTTAGACTATCGGCAATAAGTTGTTCTGCTTTGAGCTGTTGGTCGCCAGCCAGCGGTATCCGTACAACCTTTTTGCCTTTGCGTGTTTTTCTTTTAGGGTCAGCCATACGATTATTATATCTCTTTAGCGTCACTACTGATACGAATAACCCTAGACAAGCAATAAGCTAAAGGATTATACTGTCAGGTAAATGATTGCAAAACTAAAGAAAGGTAGCTTGTTGATATGAAGCAAAATCAAAAGGGTTTCAGTGTGGTAGAGATTTTGATTGTTATTGTAGTCGTTGGCTTGATTGGTACAGTAGGTTGGTTGGTATATGACAGGCAAAAGAGCAAGAATAATGAGCAGCCCAAAACTACCCAAGTTGAAGAAATAAAAAAAGAGCCAGAAGCTTCAAAACTCAGTGATTACAAGAGCGATGAGCTGGGATTAAGTTTTAGTTATCCAACAGAATGGGGAACCGCAAGTCTTACAGACGGACCACTCTCAAAGTATCAGAGTGGAAAGTATAAACAGCTCAGTTTCTCAAAAGCCATTAACATTAGCATTAACTTTGTTACAGGACCGTATTCTAGCCCTCTTGACGCCTGTGGTTACGATGACCCAGTACAAAATGCTCAACACTCACAGAATGCTAATCAAGCGTCACTAATTGGCTGGGAACAAAATAACATCAAGCGATATATGACAGGGCAAGGCTTTAATGGTCCGACTGTCTACAAGCAGAGTAAAGTAGCTGGCGACACAGGACCAGGCTACACAGAAATTAGCAATAAAGACAAAGTACTAGTCTACGAAGATATCAATAACTATCCAGTAAAAGCTAGTAGTGGTGAGGGTTGTAGCCCTATAACACAGGCACAGGCAGATGAGGCGAATGCATTTTCTAACTTCTCCCACTACGCCGTTAATTACTCTAATAGCAAGGTTCAGGGTGTGAATGGTCAGTTTGACGGCAGAAAGGGTGACAACACTGCTATTAGAAGCCAGCTAGTTGAAGCCCTAAATAGCATAAAATAATCTACTGTCGGTAAAGTTCTGATAACCTTTTGGTCAAATCTTCCAAGTGGTCTGTTCGCCCACAGTAAATGGTTGTAGTTCAACCTCGCCCAAAAGCTCTAGCTCCGTTTCATCAGCTTTCAGGGTGTCACTTAGCTTTATGACCATAGTGATTAGCCTGTCAGTAGGTATATCGCTCATATCACGCTGGTTTAGTTCTTGCTTGGCCTTGTCCAGAAACTCACCAAACAAGGCTATGCGGTGGCGTCTGGTGATTGCATACCGCATTTGTAGGTCATCTACCGCTAGCGTCCTTTGGTTTTGAATGTCCCTGTTGGTGTTGCTATCTTTTGACCACTCAATTAGGGTTGGCTTGCTGATACCCAGCTCATCAGATATTTTCTGAAAACTATAACCCTTTGCTCTTAGTTCAATAAATTGCTGTTGCTCCTCTAGTGTTTTACTCATAACCCATACTCCTATCAATCGTTTATACTAATTGGTAGGTAGTTGGTCGCTACTGGTTCAACACTTTTGTCGTATATCTAAGGTCACGGTTACTTTGTCGTGATGTCTTGCTGGCTAAGGTCTTTTATGTAGGTATCACCACTTGGGTCGGTTGATACCCTGCCGTCCCAGTTAGAAGTGTCGTCAGGTGCTTGTTGAGGTGGCACTGGCGTGGGTTCTGGTTGAGCTTGTGGCTCGGTAGGGGCGGTATTGTCATCGCTCATACGCTAATTATATCAAGAATTGTAGGCTAGCCATAGCGTCAGGCTTGACTAGATTTTGCAGTAACAGTTTGACCGTATCCAGCCGTGACCGAAGTTGAGGATAGCTCACAAGTAACTGGTACAAAGTATCCAAGATAGGTTCAACAGCCGTCGTCGCCAGCCGACCAATGAAAGTGCCGTCCGCAAGGGCGGCCTTTTCATTGGTCTGTGTTAAGTCTTGAACCTTCGACTCGATGGCGAAGCCAGCGAAAGTCGAAGGTTAGCTCGTTAGTATGCTGCCCGAAGAATTCGGCGCACAGATTAACGTGCGCTACCCTTTCACTCCGACCAAACATCGTCCGTTGGAGTATACTGAGCAGATGCGCATGCTATGGATAGTAATTCTGATTATTATGATTTTTGCTGGTTTCCAGCTAGTGGGTCTGTATCGACTTAAGATGTCGGTAAGCGAGTACAAGCAGTACTGGAAAAACCGCGCACAGCAAGAGGGCGAAATTGTCTACGTAGCATTGGGTGATTCAGCCGCGCAAAGTGTCGGCGCAAGTCGGGCAGAGCTGGGGTACGTTGGATTGCTGACAAGTCATATTGAGCAGGCAACTAATAAAAAAGTAAGAGTCGTGAACCTGAGTGTTTCGGGTGCAAAAGTTAAAGATGTGCTCGCGGAACAATTGCCGCAAGTAAAAAGCTATAAACCAGATATTATCACGGTAGAAATTGGTGGCAACAATGTTGCTAGTGGTTTTGATGCTCAGACATTCAAAAAGGAATACACAGAACTTGCTGGTGTCTTGCCCCGAGGCACAATCGTTTCGAACATTCCATATTTTGGTGGGCGTATTCGAAATAATGATCAAGCTATCGAAGCCAGCAAAATTATTGAAACGTTGGCAAGCGAACATAACCTTGATTTCGTAGATTTGCAAACGCCAACAAAAGCTAATCAATCGTATTTAAACTACGCTTCTGATTTGTTTCATCCGAGCGATAGGAGCTACAGATTGTGGGAACAAGAATTCTTTAAATTGGTGGAACCAAAGATAACGAAACTGTAGCAAATTTGTAGATTAATTTTCCCGTGCGCACCCGTGAGCAATTACTCAGACGCAATTACCTAAGCTTTGTCTGTAGGAGAATTGGCATCATCAAATACGCCTTCTTCCTGGTTGTGGTCTGGTTTTGTATATTCGACCAAACGAACAGATTCTGGATGCAAACAAAAACACTTGTACTCGCCGCCTTTGATTCTAGAAACTGGCGGAATACTGCTTTCGCTGGTTTCTTTTGTCACGGCTAAAATTCTTCTAAAGATATCATCTAGGCGCGAAATGTCTTCTACCTCTGTTACCGTGCCACTCATTTGGACTGTTGATTGCGTGACAGGTTCGTACACAGCAAGTGCAGCCTGTGGGTTTTTCTTTAGATTGCTAACTTTGGTTGTTTTTTCTTTGGTAATAAAATACGCGTTCAAACTGGGGTCAACAATAAAATAAATCGTTGCAGCGTGTGGTTGATTGTCGGCGTTGCTGGTCGCAAGCACTCCAATGCTATTTCGCGACAAAAATTCTCCGATTTTTAATTTTTCAGTCGAGACTTTTAAAGGCATGTATATAGCATAGCAAACAAGTATGCTCGCGCGATAGTCTGTTATGATGAAGACAAATAAAGGAGAAGCATGAAACCAATCAACGAATTACTGAACTTAACAGGTAAAATAGCAGTTGTAACTGGCGGTGCTAAAGGCATCGGTAAGGGAATTGTTGCGAGGCTGGCAGAGGCTGGAGCACAAGTTTTAATTGCCGACATGGACGAAGCGGCATCACAAGAAACAGCCCAAGAGTTAAATACTAAGGGCTACAAAGTAGCCGCTATTAAAACCGATGTTTCTAACGAGTCCGAGGTGCAAGCGATGTTGGAGTCGTGCAAACAGCAGTTTGGCGGGCTGGATATTCTTGTTAACAACGCTGGTATTTTTCCGCCAAAACCGTTGGCCCAAATGGACGAAGCGGATTTTGAAAAAGTTATGCACGTAAATTTGCGCAGCTGTTTTTTAACCACCAAACACGCCCCAGAAATCATGAAAGAACGCGGCGGCGGCCGAATTATTAATATTACTTCGATTGATGCATTGCACCCGTCGATGATCGGGCTAGCACATTACGACGCCTCAAAACATGGCATGTGGGGTTTTACAAAAAACTCGGCGCTAGAATTGTCGCAACATAAAATTTGGGTAAACGCGATTGCTCCGGGCGGCATCGTGACGCCAGGCGTGCAAGCCATGCAAGGCGCAGGCCCGCAGGCCGATGCTGATACAGCAAAAAAACAAGTCGAAGCATTCATGGCAAAAATCCCAATGCACCGCATGGGCGAACCAGACGAAATCGGCACAGTCGCATTATTCTTAGCCTCCGACATGTCAAACTATATGACCGGCAGCCAAATCGTCGTCGACGGCGGCGCCCTACTCAGCTAACGATCTACGTATATCATCTAGCTTTGGTATTTTGCTCATGCTTGCTTTTTGCTTTCCTGAGGCATATAACTTATTTACATGGATAGAGAACAATTACCACCAGTATTGCAACAAGCGGAATCTTTATTTCCGCCACACGTGGAAGTTTCGCTCGAGATGGTGGAAGCAGAAGCAACGTATAATCAGGCTCGGGCAAACCTTGATTTTGCCGAGGCACAACGACCAGAAGCAACAGGACGAGTTGGTCGCCTCGTTTCGGCACTGCGCGTGCACGTTTGCGAGCGCCGATTTAGTGCAGCAGAAACCGCACTGTATCGCTTCGATATCTAATACGAACGCGCTCCGTTTTTTGGGTGTACAATGGTGGTTATGATTTTACAGCTTTTTTGGCTGGCCCTTTGTTTGGCCGTCGTGTTTTTTATGCTAGTCTTGGCCGAGTATTTGCGCCGCAAAAAACATATCCAGGGCGAAGTAGCTAGAAAATTCGTGCATATTTCGGTCGGTAGTTTTGTTGCTACGTGGCCATTTTTTATGCCGTGGAACGAGATTAGATTATTGTGCGTCGCTTTTTTGATCGTAGTCATGATTGATCGACGAGTTAAAATTTTTAAATCGGTGCATAGCGTAAAGCGAAAAACAATTGGCGATATTATGTTTCCACTTGGCATTGTGCTAGTTACGTTTGTTGCGGATTCGCCCTGGATTTTTGCCGCGGCGATTTTGCATTTGAGTTTGGGTGACGGCTTTGCGGCAATTTTTGGCCAACATTTTCACCCACGATTTGGTTATAGAATTTTGGGTCAAACAAAAAGTTTTGTGGGGAGCGGCGTGTTTGCAGTTACGTCGCTTATTATCACGTTGGCGTTTTTGTACGGCGCGCCACTAACGTTCGCTAGTGTAGTGCCAATTATATTTTTGTTACCAATTTCCACGTCGCTGCTTGAAAGCTTGTCGTTGTTTGGTGTTGATAACGTAACGGTGCCAGTATTCGTGGCGTTTGTGCTCACTAGTCTACAGACCACCTTGTAGATGTTATAATAAAAACTAATGAGTTTGTATAAAAAATTTCGTAAACACCTTGAAGATTATTTGAGTGAGTTTGTCTACGGTGGCATTGACGGTGCAGTTACGACTTTTGCGGTTGTTGCGGGTGCCACCGGAGCACGTTTTGATACTAAAATTTTGTTAGTACTGGGGTTTGCTAACTTAATTGCCGATGGATTTTCGATGGGAGTGGGCTCGTACTTATCGACAAAATCACAAATTCAGTTGATGGCAAAAAATGGCAAATCAGTTGCCAACGAACCATCGCCAATTATCAATGGGCTTTCAACATATTTTTCATTTATTTTAGTTGGTTTAGTTCCGCTGTTTGCGTACACAGTCGATGCAATTTTTGGGCTTAACAATCAAAATTTATTTGTAATTTCTATTGGTTTGACTGCACTAGCGTTTGCCGCTGTCGGCTACCTGAAAAGTAAGGTCGCAAAAGCGCCGATTATTCGCGCAATTGTCGAGACACTGATCTTGGGTTTAATTGCGGCAGGTTTGGCATATTTCTTAGGCGACTTGCTAGAACGTATTATTACCTCGTAAGCAACGTTTATAATCACCGGTAACTAGGGTACAATAAAGCCTATGGTAATGTGGATGTGTCTCCGCTGGTGGTACAGTGCGGGCTGGTTGTGGGCTTGGCGAACGTTGATTACGCACCGCGTGGAATGGGTGAGTGAATCCTTTTCGGCGCCAGAACTTATACGCACGCTTTTTGCGCCGTTTCGACAAACATTCGTTGGCGGATCACGTGGCTCTATTGGCGATAAATTCCGCGGACTTATCGATCGTTTTATCTCAAGAGTGATCGGGTTTTTGGTGCGCATTTTTTTGCTGGCCATGGCAAGCATTATATTTTTAGCAGTGATGATTGTCGGCATGATCGGTTTGGTTATATGGCCATTTCTGCCATTGATGCCAATTATCGCCATCTTTGCTGCGATCTGGGGGTGGGGATTATGAACGATCAGTTAGTATGCGATCTAACAAGTGATCGCGCTCGCAAGGCACGAGTTGCAAAAATACTTGACCACCAAATACTGCGGTTGATGATGTTTTTGGTTGTTGCCCTGTCGTCTGTCTTGTGGGTATGGTTATTTTTTATTGAAGCACGACCCGAGGCACACTTTTTGCTGGTGTTCGTTGGACTTTGTGCTGTCCCGATAATTTGGTATTTCGGTGAACTTAAAACCCTCAAGCCAGAAGCATCACTAACTGAAGTCAAAGACATTTCACAAATATTGGATAGAAAATTATTATCAGAACTGCACACTGAGCTAACGCCAAAAAAACTATCGGCGATCGTATCGACATTACAGGGCGGGCGCTTTTATGCAAATAGGTTTGCGATTGGCCCGGATTTCTTGAGTAATTTGTCGAGCGATCAAGTCACCGAAATGCCGGGCGTGTGGCGAAACGCATTATTTTTAGCACAAAAAATTCAGACTAACGAAATTAGCAGCGTTGTTGTTATGGCATCTTTAATTTTTGCAGTCCCAGATCATGATCGTGTCTTGGCGCCAATGCAGCTTGACGGCGAGGATGTTTTATCTGGGGCGAGTTGGTTTTCACACATGCAATTCGTGATTGACTATCATCAAAAGAGGCGAAGTTTTGGTGGGATTGGTCGCGACTTAAGTTTTGGCTGGGCGCCGCTTTTAAACCGTGTTGGACAAAACATTACAGAAAATATTGAGCGCGGCGGATTGTTGCGACGTTCGGTTGGGCCTCACGAAGAAGTAATTGCGCAAGTAGTCCATCTGCTCTCGCGGCCTGGTAAACGAAATGCAGTGTTGGTTGGTGAGGCAGGGGTTGGCAAAACGACAATCGTATATTCGTTTGCTCAAAAACTTTTGGAGCAGTCGCATAGCGTTGCGTCAGACTTAAAGTACCACCAAGTGATTGCGCTCGATGCGGCAAGCTTGATAGCAAATGCAAAAGGCCGGGGCGAGCTCGAGGAGTTGTTGATCCATCTTATTAACGAAGCAATTGCGGCAAAGAATATTATTTTATTTTTGGATGAAGCGCAATTATTTTTGAAAGACGGAACTGGTGCGGTTGATCTTTCTAATTTATTGTTGCCAGTTATTGACGGTGGCGCCCTCAGAATCATTTTGTCGTTGACCGACCAAGAGTGGTTGCGGCTTAGTCAGTCTAATTCTGGACTCGCGCAAATGATGAACCGTGTCATCGTCAAGCCTCTGGACATGCACGACACGATGCAGGTGGTCGAAGATCAAACATTATTACTCGAAGGCAAACACAATGTTGTGTATATGCACCAAGCACTCAAAGAGGCATACAAGCTATCGGATCGATTCATTCACGAAACAGCCTTTCCCGGTAAGGCGATTAAGTTGCTCGAAGCAGCAGCTGGATTCCCAGAGCAAACGCATTTTATAACAGATCGCTCGGTAAAAAAGGCGGTAGAAAAATCGTTCGACGTAAAAGTGCAAACCGCCGATACGTTTGAAGAAAGAAATGTACTGCTCAATCTTGAGGATCGAATTCACAAACGAATGATCAACCAAACGCGTGCCGTAAAATTAGTGAGCGATGCACTGCGGCGAGCGCGAGCTGGTGTGCGTAACGAAGCAAAGCCAATTGGAACATTTTTATTCTTGGGTCCAACTGGTGTCGGTAAAACCGAGCTTACAAAGGCACTAGCTGACGTATATTTTGGCGGCGAGGATCACTTGGTGCGGGTGGATTTGAACGAATATTCTCGGGCGTCTGACACCTCACGTTTGCTGGCGTCCGGTTCGATCGATCCTTATAGTTTGTGTGCGCAAATCGCTAAGCAGCCATTTAGTGTGGTGTTGTTGGACGAAATCGAGAAGGCGCACCCGAATGTTTTGAATCTTTTGTTGCAAATGTTGGATGAGGGAACACTTCGAGATGCCGAAAATAAGCCGGTAAGTTTTAAAGACGCAATTATTATTACAACCAGTAACGCGGGGGCAGAAAAAATCCGTGAACATATTCAAAAGGGCGAGCAGCTGGAGCAGTTTGAAGACGCATTTGTAAATGAACTGATTGATGCGAACATTTTCCGGCCAGAATTTATGAATCGCTTTGACGAAATTGTATTGTTTAGGCCGCTGACGACAGACGAGCTAGTGCAAGTGGTTGATTTGTTGATGAATAGTTTAAATAAACGACTTGGCGCCCAAAAAATTAGCGTGAGTTTGACGCCAGCCGCCAAAGAACTCTTGGCAAAAACTGGTTATGACCCGAGGCTGGGTGCAAGGCCACTCCGCCGAGTTGTGCAGCGCGCCGTCGAAAACCTAGTTGCTCAGCGCATGCTCCGCGGTGATACACAGCCTGGTCAACAAATACAATTCGATGCACCAGAAATTCAAGAAATTTTAAACCAGCGCTAAAAAACACACTTGCTGAAGAATCAGTAAGTGTGTTGGTGCGGGATAGCAGAGCGTCTTTGACGCGCTGCGTCACTTTATCGGTGCAAGCACCTGTGAGAGTAACTTGCGAACGAACCAGTCTACGCCCTACCAGTTCGACACTTATTCATACCAATCTATGACATGTATCGTTGGATACAAATCATAGATTGGTGCGGGATACCAGAGTCGAACTGGTCTCCTCAGTTTGGAAAACTGATATATTAAACCGATATACGAATCCCGCGTGCAGGCAGTATTATATCAGACTGCAAGCTATTTTGTAGTGACACCAAAGATAACAGTGTTGGCGTCACCTTCAAGAATTGTTATGGCTGCTTTTGTTTCTCGGCTATAGTTTGAAAGTACAAAATTGTCGAACTCACCGGTGCTTGCGATGACAAGGTCTTCGCTTACATATTTTACGTCAATAATGTTATTGTCGCTTTCATAGGCCAACGTAGCTTCGTCGTTATCAGCTACGAATAGCTTCCCTTGATCAGTGTAGTACGGAGTTGTGGAATTAATCAAAAATCCTACTTGTGTGTCTCTTGGTAGCGCGTTGCCGTTTTTTGCTTTTTCGCCAAGTTTTCCGACGGTTCCAACTATTTCTTCATTACCAGACTCAATTACGAGCTCGGTGATAGTGTGCGGAGCCAGCGGCATTGGAAATGGGTCATCAGAATCATTGTCGGTCTTGCCCGACGAATACACAAGTTTAGTCAGGTCATCAGAAACTGCTGTGCTGATTACTTCTGATCCTGAATCAATATCGATGAGTTTTGTATGTTTTTTTGTCTCTACTGAATATGCATGAGGATCAAACTTGCCGCCATCACTGTTTGGAACAAAGGTATCATACACTACAGTCTTGGCGTCCCATCCCATTATTCTGATGCCTGCGTGATCTTTGCTAGTGAAGATTTCGGCTGCGTTTTGCCCATCAAGATCCATGCTTGAAACCGTGTTGCTTTCACCTTCGGTGTCGTTTATTGCCACCCCAAGTTTTGTGCCATCAGCCGAAAATGCTACATCGGTAATTTCCTGCCCTGCTTCGGTCTCGAGAATTTGAGTGTAAGTTTTTCCGCCATCACTGCTCATTTGAAGCTTGTTGTCAAAATCTATGACGACATTTTGCCCAGAAACTCTGCTTGCAGGATAATCATCTTCTTTCCCAAGCTTACTGGCCTCGATACGGTCGCCGCCAATAGCTGGCCGACTAAATAGTGTAAATGACTCCGAGTCTTTGCTCCGGAATGCATAGGCAACTGAATCCGGTTCAAACGTTTGGGCTGCCGGAGTTTCTTGCACAGGTGCCGCAGGTGCTGGAGCGGTAGCCGGTTTTGTGTAAATCATAAAGTACCAATATGCGGCAGCAGCGGCTCCGGCTATCAGTAGCAAGAAAAACAGAATTTTAAAAAACTTCTTGCCAGATTTTTTGGGCTTTAGGTTTGATTCTGATGGCGGAACGCCCATTTCGTCGTTGACTTCATTCGATGCTGACTTTAGTATTGCGTCGTCAGGAGAATCCGCGCCTTCTTCCGGAACGATAGCGGTCGTTGTCGCTTCGCTCGATTCAGGAACAATAGGATTGTAGGGCCCCTGAGGTCCGGAGTTGTTTTGATCATTCTGTTCTTCGTTTGGCATAATAAGTAGTTCCGTTTAGATTAACCATAAGTATGATTGACCACCATGTAATTTGCAACTTAAGAAGAGTAAATGGTGCCCCGGGCTGGATTCGAACCAGCGACCTTGAGCTTAGAAGTCTCCTGCTCTATCCAACTGAGCTACCAGGGCACACCATCTACAAACATTTTGTTTAATTTTTAAAGTACGGATAGAGTAGCTGCTTATTTTCTACTTTGCAGTCACGACTGCGGCAACAGGACTATCCGGGCACACCGCCGCTTATTATACCTTGCTTCCAGCGTCTTTAACAGGTATAATCACCCCTGTTCATGGCGGGTGTAGCTCATTTGGTTAGAGCGCCGGGTTGTGGTTCCGGAGGCAGTGGGTTCAATCCCCATCACTCGCCCCATATACAAGAACACGATAAATGGTCAGTTTGGCCATTTTTTATTATTTTTTCTCGCGGGTCTTGATACACTTAATTGATAATGGCAATAAAACCTTTGTGTGACAAATGCGGCGACGAACTCCAAGATTACGGAGCAATTTTGCTCAGCCCGCCAAACAACAAATCACAAGTGCAAAAATTCCATCTGTGCAAATCTTGCTACACTAAAATAGTAAAGAATATTCCTGGCAAAACAGGCGAACTTAGCTAATGTAGCCGCCGAGGATTGCCAGTGTTACGCCAAGTGCGGCGCAGACTTGGCCAATGATCCAGAATCGCATCGTGACTTTTGTCTTGGGCCAGCCGAGTGCTTCGAAATGGTGATGAATCGGCGCGGCAACAAAAATCCGTCGTTTGAATATTCGTTTGGACAAAATTTGTAGGGCGCTTGATCCGGCCTCTGCTACAAAAACCAAGCCAATTAACGGCAACAAAAAGAGCGTGTCGGTGAGCATCGCAACCACGCCAAGGGCTGTTCCGTAGGCAAAAGATCCAACGTCTCCCATAAAGAACCTGGCGGGCGGAATGTTAAACCACACGTAGGCGAGCAATGTTCCGAATACCGTCATACAGAAACCGGCGATGCCAAAATTACCTTGCAGCGCGGCGATAATTCCAAACGCACCAAATGCACTCATCAGTAATCCGCCAGCTAGTCCATCAATACCGTCGCTAATATTTACGGCGTTACTAGTGCTGACCAGCACGAGCACAAACAGTGGCATCAGCATTATGCCCAGCTCGACATGTCCAAGCCCTGGCAGCAAAATTGTCGAATAACCCAATTTGTAATAAAAGAACCAAGCGCCAATACATGCAACTACTGTGATTAATCCAAATTTTATTGGTGCGCGCAAGCCTGCCACGTTTCCGCCACCACCTTTTATGTTAATAATATCGTCCAGAAGTCCAACGATACCGCCGCCTAACAGTCCGGCGAGTGGTAGCCAGGTTTGTTGGCGATCAAGATTCAAAAGCCCGGTTGTGATGGAAATTGCGACTAATCCAACCAATCCAGCCATTAGAGGTACTTGGCGTTTAATTCGCAGTTTTGCGATGACTTTTAGCGTTTCGCCAGTCGTAGAATGCGTGCGCGAAATTTTCCACCATTTATATTTATACGCAAAGTGAGTGTAAATCGGTGTGATGAGCATAGAGACCGAAAAAGAGAAAAAAGTCAGCAGGAGCGCAATAGCAATCTGGTTGGTTTCGTGAGTAAGGCTGATCATAATTTTTTAGAAAACTTACAGCCAGTATAGCATAATTACTAATCCAAAAATGAGCAGACTTGTAGCGGTCAATACAAATATAACGGACCAGTAGTGTAAAATAACCACATGACAAAACAAGAGTACCCGACACTTATTATTGTGCGTGGTTTGCCCGGAAGCGGCAAAACATACGTCGCACAAAAGCTGATTCAAGAATTTGCCCGAGACGAAATCATCATGCTCGACCCAGACGTTGTTGACCAGAAAAGTAGTGAGTATATTGCCCACGTTAAACAAGCAACCGCAGACGGCGTGGACCCAAAATTGCATTTGTACCGATTTTTGCGCGCCCAAGCCTACCACGGCATTGCGGCATGCAAAACAATAGTATGGAATCAGCCGTTTACTAATCTAGAAATTTTTAACAAAATGATGGCAAATATGCAGCTGCAAGCCACGGAACATAACGTGGATTTAAAGGTGCTAGTTGTCGAAGTTTCGACTGATCCAACTGTTGCAAAGCAGCGAGTTGATGCACGCAAAAAATCCGGTGGGCACGGACCGTCAGATGCAACATTTGACCGTTTTGCGCATGATTATCACAGCTTTGCAGATGCTGGCTACAAGACGGTGAGCATTGATGGAGTTGCTGCTGTTGAAGATTCTGTCGTGACAGTTTTAGCAGCTATAAAAAATTTATAATCGAGTGTCTTCAAACCTGTTGTACGGATTTATAGTTCGTGTAGAACGGTGATTTTTGCGCCTAGTGAATTCAGCCGTTCGGCCAGATCTTCGTAGCCACGGTTGATTGTATAAATATTTCGTAGTTTGCTTTCACCTGGCGCGGCCAGCATACCAATAAGGAGCATGACAGCAGGGCGAATGCCACTCGGGCACACGATATCTGCGGCGCGCCATTTTGTTGGGCCGGTAATAAACACGCGGTGTGGGTCTGCAAGCTCTAGTTCGACGCCGATTTTTTTCATCTCGGT
>CAZDDV010000003.1:0-77470 GCA_964504275.1 uncultured Candidatus Saccharibacteria bacterium
GGAACGTGTTCAGTGCGGGGCTGTATACCAAAAAAAGTATTGGCTGGTACTGCCGAGATAGCAGACATAAACAGGAGACTTCACGAGCTTCATATCGTCAGAGAAGAGCCGATTATGGACTGGCGGGCTCTGATTGCCCATAAACGAACATTTACTGACCCTGTACCTGGTAGCACCGAGAAGGCCCTGAAAGAAGCTGGGATTGACGTTTATGCTGGCTCACCACGCTTTAGCGGTAATCTTGAGCTTGAGGTTAACGGCGAAAAGTTATCTGCGAAAAAGGTTCATATTGCTGTGGGGGCAAAACCCGCCAAACTGGCAATCGAAGGTGCCGAACATCTCATCATAAGTGATGATTTCTTGGAGCTAGATAGTCTGCCGAAACGTATCGTATTTGTTGGTGGTGGCTATGTATCATTTGAATTTGCTCACATAGCCGCCCGTTTTGGAGCTGATGTAACGATTTTGCACGGCGATGATCATCCGCTGGCGATGTTTGACGCGGACATAGTCCAGACCCTACTAAAAGCTAGCGAAGAAGCTGGTATCAAAGTCGTCTTGAATGCCGGTGTTAAAAGGATTGAGAAGTCTGGCAATATCTTTACGGTTACAACAGCAGATAACAAGACTTTTGAAGCGGATATTGCTGTACACGGGGCTGGTCGGCCACCAGCGATTGACGAGCTTAATCTTGAAGCAACCGGGGTAGAGTACGACGTGCGGCGTGGTGTGTTAGTTGATGAGTACCTGCGAAGTACATCCAACCCCGATGTGTATGCCGCAGGCGATGCTGCGGCCTCGGGTCCGCCACTCTCACCGGTCGCTGGCGTTCAAGGTGGTATCGTTGCCGATAATCTACTTGGTGGTGAACACAAGCAACCAAGTTACCTATCTACCCCCAGTGTTATCTTTAGCACACCAGTCGCGGCTAAAGTCGGCTATTTAGAGCATGAGGCTACAGACAAGGGCATTAGCTTTGATGTGGTAACAACTGATACGTCTGGCTGGTTTGACAGTAAACGCCTCGGGCAAAAGCACGCCATGAGCAAGATACTGGTAGAAAAAGACACTCGCAAGATTATCGGGGCACACTTGATTGGTAACCACGCCGAAGACCTGATAAACATCTTTAGTTTGGCCGTCGAGCTCGGCTTAACAACCGACCAACTCAAAAAACCTATCTTCGCCTTTCCAACCTCAAGTGATGATATGAGGTCAATGTTCTAACCATGAAAAATTCTGAGATCATATTTATATACAACTCAAAGAGTGGTTTCATGCACGGCGTAATGGATCTCGCCAAAAAAACTGTTAGCCCTAAAACCTATCCGTGTAAACTGTGCATGGTCACATATAGCGGGGCAACAATGAATAAATTGTGGAAGCAGTACGTGGCCAATTTAGGTATTCGGGCGGTATTTATGCATAAGAACGAATTTGTAAAAACCTACCCGAAAGTGGGCATTGAATTTCCAGCCATATTGTTGAAAACGGATAAAACAATAAAGATGCTTTTGAGCGTCGATGACTTCAAAGAGATTAAAGACTTGCCGGATCTCATGAGCACCCTGAATGATAAACTGTCAGGGATAATTCATTAGGTATCGACAGTAGATAATCATCATGAGTTATTTCGTACTAACCTCAATCATATTTGTGCTTGCTATAACAGTTAATTCACTGAGTGTTTTTCTTCAAAAAAGATACCGGCTTTACGATAAATTCCACCATGGCTGGATGATACACAGTCTGATTATTTTGCCTTTTTGGTTGCTGTTTACGATTCTAGCAAGTCAATTGGATAGCCACTATACAGTATCGTTTGACCTGCCCATATTAACTTGGCTTGGCTATGGGTTGATAACGATGAGTATAGTTATGTTTACGTTTGCCATAAGAGAGGTTGGCTCACAAGCGCTAGTGAACGGCAACTTCTTTGGCAAGGGGAAGATGGTTAATTCGGGTATTTATCGATTTCTGAAAAACCCCATATATGACAGCTATATGTTGTTCTTTGTAGGCCTTGGTTTCAGCTTCTCTAACGCTGCTTTCTTTTTCTTAGCTGTCATTAGCTATATCGGCCTGAATGCTATTGAAAGTCGAGTCGAAATTATGAGAGAGAAACCCTAATACAAAAAACCGAGCCCGAAAGCTCGGCTTAGCCCTATCTCTTTGTTTGGCTTTAATTATATCAGTGTACAGTTTGGATATTGAATTTTTATTGCCAGTCGAGTGATTTGAACTAGAAGACATTTATCCCAGTTGACGAACTAAAAAACTCCTCATCAGAAGCTGTAGAAGCGTTATATCTACTCCCACGACCGTAAAACGACCCACCGAGCAGATTACGGTCAAATGGCGTACCCTTTGTTGAGCCAATACTTATACCTGAGCCTTTATTCTTCTGCTCCATCAGGTAAATGATGCCCAGTGTTAAAGCATCTAGTAGGTCGTCGCGCTCGACCCCAAAGCCGATTACTTGCTCTAGCAGTTTTTCGCAGCCGTTGAGCGGGAACTGAACCGTGCCGTTAATGATCCAGTAGGAGGCCACTTGCAAGCGTTCTTCTTTGTCACGACCATTCAGAGGTACAGCTTCGGCTCGCATGTTTTCTTGACTCAGCATCTCGATGATAGCCCGTTGCATGCCAACGTCTTCTATGTAAATGTCAGCTGAGGTGTGCCGAGCCTTTAAGGAAACTATGTCTTTGACGGTTTCACTGTAGAGATTGCGTTTGTTAAGTGGGTAGGCATGCACATATATCTTGGTATCTTTGCCGTAGCCGTGTTTTTCTAGTACCACGATAGCTGTATAATCGGCGGAAGTTTTCTTAGATATTGCCAAGTCTACGCAGATGGCGATGCGGTAAGAACCACCGACTAACCATTCAGGTATTTTGTCGTAGTACGCAATATCCTCGTCCTTTACTATCTGCATGTTGTCGGGCAGTATTTTGAGCAGGTACTCACGGTAATATGCCCGTTCACTTGGTGCTTCGGCTTTTTCTCTTTCAACCGCCTGTGGGGTTGGGTATTTGCCAGGCCACAAGCAATTGCTGCGTTCGTCCAGTAATGGGTATTCCTTAAAGATAAAACGCTCTGGCTGACGCTCGCTAAATGCTTTCATGCGCATCATAAGCGAGTCGGTGTGCAAAAGGTTACCAATCAGTACGAACTTAGTGGTTTGGTCGCCAACTGGCAAGATTTCGCTGGTGTACCAATCAAAGGTCTTTTCACGCCCTTCGCTGGTTTTGACAGATTGCAAATCTTCTACGTCATCAGCTATCACAAGGTCTGGGCGGTGCGAGCCGTGGCGGGTACCTCGAATGCTTTGCTCGCTAGACACTGCACTAATACGCGCTTCGTACTTTGGCAATACTAGCGACATCGAACCCCACTCGTCACTGGTTTCTTTAAGTGGCCCGAAATCATTGCCCAGCAGTTCGTTGCTGTCGAACTCCTGTTTAGCATTGGCAAGGTGCTTACGAGCTTGGACTTGGGTCTGGCTGGCAATCAGGGCGTACTTCTTCTGCTGCTTGCCAAGTATTGCCCACATCAGGAAGAACGTTGTCACGATGCTGGATTTACCACTGCCACGAAAACTAACTATGCCAAGGTGCCTGATATCTGGGTCTTCGAGTAGCAGGTACATCTCTCGCTGGAATGTAGCAGTTGGGTATTCAAAATAGTCTGGGAAGTAGATATGGGCAAAGTTGTATAGGCTTTCACGCGCCAACTTTACACGCACACTGCGCTTGGTTTGTATTTCGTGCCATAGCTCTGGCGTAAAAGGTGATTCATAGTTCATTGTCTAATTCACTTTCTGCAAGCAATAAGCCTGCGTTTTTAAGGGCTCGTTCAACGAGCATCGTTTGTTCTGGTGTTAATTCATCTGTTTGGTGCTTAATTCTGCCATCTATCCGCATGCGGGTCTCGTAGGCTGGGTGTCGATGGTTTAGCCAATAGAACACAGCCGTTAGGTTTTGATTCTTCATGGCGGTAATCAGCATCGACTCGGCGTATTCGTTCATGAGTGTTACGCCGTTGTCTATGGCTTCGTCTACAGCTTCTGCAAACTTAGGGTCGATTGACTTCCATCTGTAAAAATTCGACCTAGCCACCCCAACCTTCTCTGTGGCAACCTGCACAATTGGCGTTTTCTTCAGTTGCTCTAAAATCAGTTCTTTTTGCTTACTGGTTTTCATGGTCAGCCTCCAATAACACGGCTTTGTTGCCAGTCAGACGTTCCCAGCGATCGATAATTGTCTGACAATAATCTGGGTCAATCTCAACCATTAGGCACCTGCGCTTTGTTTGTTCACATGCCAAAACACAACTCCCCGCACCCCCAAAACCGTCATATACCACGTCGCCAACGCTGGTGCTGTTAAGTACTAGTCGTCGCACCAAGCCAACTGGCTTCATTGTCGGATGGAGCTTGCTCTTGTTTGGTCTTGGGTAGACCAAGATGCTTTTGTCTTTGCTTTTGTGGAACTTGTGTGTGCCGTACCAACCGTAGATTATTAGCTCATGCTGCGGAAGGTAATCCATTCGTCCAATCACGGCATGGGTCTTCGCCCATATGAGTAACTGAGTAAATTTGCCTCCACTAATTCGTAGTGCCTGAATTGTCGGAATCATCATCTTGTCGGAGTTAAAAATGTAAACACTGTTTTTAGGTGTTAGGTACGGCTTTATGACTTGTAGCCAGTCAAGCATGAACTGCTGATACGTTGCATCATCAGTAATACCGTCATTGGCTATTACTTTTTGTTTGGCCAGTTTTGCTATACCTCGCTTACTTTCAACGTATGAAACACCATATGGCACGTCACAGCACAGCATGGCAATTCGGTCATCACCAACTAGTCTCTTTACTAGTTCAGCATCAGTGGAACTACCACACGCTAGGCGGTGATTGCCCAGCTGTATTATTTGCCCCGTTTTCATAGCTGTACAGCCTTTTGACCAGTCATTTGCTCCCAGCGGTCAATAATGACTTGGCAAAACACTGGTTCAATCTCACACAGCAGTGCTACTCGTTTCATCTGCTCACAAGCCAAAAGTGCCGAACCTGAGCCCCCGTAATAATCTAAGACTACGTCGCCTATGCGGGTGCAGCGCTTCAGTGGTTTTTCGTGTAGGGTGATCGGTTTCTGTGTCGGGTGTTGGTAATCCTGACCCGAATCACGCTTAGCTAGCCAGATGTCAAAAATATCGATGATGTCGTCAATGGCGCGGTTGCCAGAGGCAATGTCTTTATTGAGTATCTCGGTCAGGTTATGAATATCCGACAGATATGGTGTACCACGGGTAGCATAAACACAGGCCTCATAACCCTTATTGAAGGCAACTCCTGGCACAGGTGAAAATCCGTTTTTAATCCAAAGGCACACCCGCCTGTTAGTTAATCCGTACTGTGTCATTAATGTTTGTAGTAGACCAATGTACGTCTGATCGCAGTACATGAAGATGTGGGCGTTATCGTCCATAACAGCCAACGCATTTGCTAGAGCGGTGCTCAGAAATTCCGCATACTCGGAATCCGTCTTAGTGTCATTGGCTTTGCCACCATAGCTGGCTTTGTTGCCGACGCCTTTGTCGTAGTCGAGAGAGATATTAAAAATCGGATCTGTATATAGGATGGTTGGTTTCAGGTCGCCAACCAGTCGCTTGATGACAGCCGGATCACGAGCATCACCACAAATAACCACATGCTTTCCCAGTTTGAACATGTCTCCAAGCTTTATTTTGGTGGTCTTAGCTTTCTTGACAGCCTTATCTTCGTCAAAATTATCTTCTTCTACGTCCAAGTTGGCGTTCCAGATGTCACCGAGGTCGATATCGTTGAATCCTACCGATAATAGTTCCTCGATATCGAAGGCTTTTAGTAGCTCTAGGTCAAACTCACCGGTGTTGCGATTTAATCGAAGATTTAGAGCGCGTTCACGTTTCTCGCTTAGATTGATATATACAACGGGAACTGTTTCGTATCCCAGTTCTATGGCTGCCCGCATGCGTTGATGACCCCCAATAACGGTGCCGTACCTCTTTGGGCTGGAATTTACTACCAGTGGTTCCACTAACGAATATTGGCGCAGGCTTTCAACTAATTGCGCAAAATCCGCATCTGATATTTTGCGCGGGTTATATTCCGCTGCTTTGAGGGTTTTTATAGCTACATTTATTATCTGTAGCTTGTTACTATTTGTGTCCATTTGGACTCCTTTCGGTGGTCACGGTATCGATACATATAAAAAGCGCCGAGAAGTGACCAAAGTTAATTAATGTCAGCCGGGTTAGCGGCTATGAACTCGACATTGTATTGTCTTTAGTCAATTCTTCGACGCAATTGTATTCACGTTTATTCGAGGAATTGAGAGAATGTTTTGCAATCTCTATGTTAGAGAATAGTTCAATGAACGACGTAAGTCAACTATTTTGTACGCAGTAGAGCTATGTGTGTAGACTAAACTATTGCAAAGTCTACAAAAGTCTAGTATGCTCGAAGTATGCAAAAGCTAATAAAACTTGGTGAGGTAGCAGAAATCCAGAGCGGTTATAGCTTTCGTGGTGCTGTTGTGGATGACGGTACTGGCGTTACTGTTGTACAGGCTCGGGACATCGATGGTCTGTATGTAACTACAGACCACCTGCCACTCATGGATCAGGAATTTCCTGAATCACGCTTACTAAATCAAGGAGATGTTTTACTCACATCGCGCGGTTCATTTCGTGGTGCCGTTTCTAAGTTTAATGTTCCTGCTGTCGCATCCTCGTCGTTATTTACTTTACGTTTGAAAACAGCCGCTTATCTACCCGAGTTTCTAGCCCTGTATCTTAATTCAGCCCAAGCACAGAGCTACTTTATGCAAAACGCCAAAGGTGCCACCATTCAGAGCGTTAACACCAGCGATCTGGCTGGTCTGCCCGTTCCGGTAGTACCGCTAGAAAGACAAAAGCTGATGGTCGGGCTACAGCAGAATGTTGAAGCCCAAGGCACGCTATTACGGTCTAAGTTGGATGTCGTGAATGAAATTTATTCGAGCACAATTAATAAAAGTCTTAAAGGAGCCCTGTAATGGTTATCAAAAAATATACCCAAGATGAACTAAACAACACCCTATGGTCAGCCGCTGACTCAAGTCGATCAACAGTCGATGCTGGTGTATATAAAGATTACGCGCTTACGATGCTGTTCTTTAAGTACATAAGCGACAAATCTAAAGGCCAACATGCCAAGTACGAAGAGCGCTATGGTAGCGATGAAGAGCGTATCGCTTCGAAAATGAAGCAAGATCGCTTCTACCTGCCACCCAAAACAGACTTTGAATATATCTACTCCAAAAAGGAAGAAGACAACATCGGCGAAGAGCTGAATAAAGTCCTACATCGCATCGAAGAAACCAATAAGGCAAAGCTCGAAGGCGTCTTTAGTGTCGACTTCAACTCAGAATCAATTCTTGGCAAGCAAGCTCAACGCAATAAAATGCTCCGCCACCTGATAGATGATTTTTATAAAATCGATCTGGGCGAAGCCGACGAAGACGTTATTGGCAATTCATATATGTACCTTATCGAACGCTTTGGTGCCGATGCTGGTAAAAAAGCTGGCGAGTTCTTTACTGTTAAGTCAGTCGCAAAGCTAGTCGCTATGCTTGCGCAGCCAAAGGCGGGTGATCGTATATGCGACCCTGCTATGGGCAGTGGTGGCTTACTACTTCTGGCTGGTGAAGAAGTTGAAAAGCAAGGCTCTAATAACTACGCACTATACGGCCAAGAGTCCACTGGCAGCACATTCCAGCTTGCTCGCATGAATATGTTCTTGCACGGCAAAGACTCAGCCTACCTAGAATGGGGCGATACCCTGAACAATCCACAACTAGTCGAAAACGACAAACTTATGAAGTTCGATATATGTGTTGCCAACCCGCCCTTTTCACTAAAAAAATGGGGTGCCGAAAATGCCGATAGCGACAAATACAATCGCTTCTGGCGCGGAGTGCCGCCTAAAGATAAGGGTGACTATGCATTTATTACTCACATGATCGAAACTGCCAAGCCAAAAAGTGGCCGTGTGTCGGTTATCGTGCCACATGGTGTATTGTTCCGTAGCGGAGCCGAAGGTAAAATTCGCGAAGCAATTCTTAAAGAAAACATTGTCGATGCTGTTATTGGGCTACCTGCTGGACTATTTCAGACTACGGGCATACCGGTTGCGATACTCGTGCTTGATCGTTCTCGCGAAGAAGGTGGCAAAAATGCACACAAGAAAGACGTTTTGTTTATTGAAGCATCGAAGCAATTCAAGGCTGGTAAAGCCCAGAATACTCTTACCCCAGACAACATCGACAAAATCTTCAATACCTACCTAGAGCGTAAAGATGTCGACAAGTTTGCCCATATAGCCACATTAGACGAGATAAAAGAAAACGACTACAACCTCAACATAACTCGCTATGTTGATACCTTCGTAGAAGAAGCCGAAATTGATATCACAGCAAATCTTCGGGAGCTTGAAAAGCTTAATCCAGAACTTGAAAAACTAGAGGCACAGATGAACGACTATCTTAAGCAACTAGGCATTAAGTAATGTCCGTTGCACTTTATAGCAAACTATTAGACAAATCTGTTCAGGCAGCAGTCTCGGCTATTGAAGTGTATAACAAACCTGATTTCAAGTACCGAGAAGAAAGTTTTGTAGTACTCATGGTTAATTCGTGGGAGTTATTGTTCAAGGCAAAAGTATTGCACGACAGTCATTCAGGAATACGATCACTGTATATACCAGATCGAACGAGCACGCAAGATGGGAGACCTTTGAAACGATTTTATCCAAAGCTAAATCGAGCGGGTAACCCAAAAACGATTGGTATATTCAGTGCTATGAGGCTATGCGCTGAGGATAAAAAACTGCATGAGAACATTGAGCTTCTAGTTGAAGTCCGTGATAATGCCATTCATTTTATGAACAGTCGCCAAGAATTTAACAAGTTGGTTCTTGAACTAGGTACAGCCACACTTAAAAGCTACGTAACGTTATGCGGGGAATGGTTTAGCAAAAGTCTAGAGGACTTTAATTTTTATATTATGCCCATCAGTTTTTTTCATTCTTTCGAGATGGAGAGTTTTTCAATAAATAGCAAATCTAAACAACAGCAGAATTTTTTGAGTTATGTATCAAAGAAACTAGCTGATAATCCTACAGACCTAAATAGTCCACATAATATAGTCCTCAGGCTTAGTACAAAATTCGATAGATCTAACTCCGAAGAAGCACTCAAGGTCAGATACGACAAAAATTCCAAGATAACAGTAAAGCAAGAGATTGAGCACTATATTGAAAATGGCCTAAACAATGGCACCCTTTTCGAGTACCAAGATTTTGTATCTAAGCTAAATAATCAAATCAAGGGCTTCAAGCAGAACCCAAAGTTCCATAAACTCAAGGAACAGATCCCAGTTGAGGATAAGTACATGGTCAAGAGATACCTTAATCCAGTTAAAAAATCTGGTGGATCAAAAACTTTCTATAGCCAGCAAGCCGTTGATAAGATGAAGGAATTGTACGGGAAGAAGGTGTCGGTATGAGTGACTGGAAAACTGTAACTATTGGTGACATCGCAAAGGTATATGACGGTACTCATCAGACGCCAAATTATGTCGAGGATGGCGTGCCCTTTTACAGCGTAGAACACGTTACTTCAAATAACTTTGCAGATACTAAGTTTGTCTCGCAAGAAGTTTATGAAGTAGAGAGTCGTCGCGTTTTTATCGAAAAAGGTGACATTCTTATGACTAGGATTGGCGATGTTGGTAAGGCAAAGTATATCGATTGGGACGCTGAGGCATCTTTTTATGTGAGTCTCGCACTTATCAAATGTAAGCCCAGCGTTGAACCCCGTTATTTGACACAACTAATAAACTCCTCGGAAGGTCAAAGGGAAATTTGGGGCAAGACACTACACGTCGCGTTTCCAAATAAGATAAATCTAGGGGATATAAGTAAGTGCGTGATAGGAGTTCCGGACATTGATGAGCAAAAGCGTATCGTGGCGATTCTAGAGACATGGGATGAGTATCTTGAAAAAATAAATAAAAAAATTGAGCGCAAGAAGCACGTTAAGAAAGGGTTGATGCAGCGCCTGCTGACTGCGGAAATGCGACTACCAGGATTTAGTGGTGCGTGGACACATTTACCAATAGGTACTATCGGCAAAGTAGTCACGGGCAATACCCCTCCAAAAGACAATTCTGACAACTATGTCGGTGATCATTACTGGGCTACGGCTGAAGATTTTAAAAGTAAATTCATACATACCACTAAAGTAACTCTTAGCCTAAAAGGATCAAGGCAATCTCGTATTGTACCAAAGGGTTCAATACTAGTAACGTGCATAGCCTCTATCGGTAAGAATGCTATAGCTGGTACAGATCTTGCAATGAATCAACAAATAAACGCAGTAATAGTTGATGAAACATATGACAACGAATTCTTTTATTATCAAATAGGCTTTTCCAAGAATGCTCTGTTGCGTATTGCGGGAGCGGGAGCGATGCCCATGCTAAATAAGCAAGATTTTTCAAAAATCAAAATGTTCGCCCCCAAAGATAAGGCTGAGCAAACTGCAATTGCCAATGTTTTATCTGTAGCAGACAAAGAGTTGGATGAATTGCTTAAGTTAAAAAGTACATTAACAGACCAACGAAAATATCTAGTCAATAATTTAGTCTCTGGCAAGACGCGAACACCCCAGAACCTAGCATTAGCCGATAAGGAGACTCCCTATGCTTGAAAACGTAAACTTTGACGAAGCCCGTCAGTCACAACTTCCATTCGTGGAGATGCTAATAAATATGGGCTATACCTACCTACCTACAGCTGAATTGATGCGTCAGCGTAGTAACGATACCTCGTACTTCCTGCTTAAAGAAACAACAGCAAATTCTTTAATGAGAATTAATGAGTATGAGCACAGTGGGCAAACATTTAAGTTTAGTGACAAGGATGTCACTGAGGCGATCGACGAGCTAGAAAACATTCAGTTCGAAGGTCTTATTGATACATCTAAGAATATCTATAACGCTATCATGCCACTTAAGGGTGGCAAGACAATTCGCGTGCTTCAAAACGGCAAGTACGAATCTAAGAGTTTTCGTTTTATCGACTTCGAGCACCCCGAAAATAATCTATTCCATGTTGCGGTAGAAGTTGAAATTAGTGCCAAGAGCGGCACCCGCCGACCTGATATTGTCTGCTACGTGAACGGCATTCCTTTTGTCGTTATTGAAAATAAGAAGTCTAGTGTTGACGTTTCTGATGCGATTAACCAAATGGTGCGCAACCAAGGCCCCGATTATAGCCCACGGTTC
Organism: uncultured Candidatus Saccharibacteria bacterium; assembly: GCA_964504275.1. Lineage (GTDB taxonomy): Bacteria > Patescibacteriota > Saccharimonadia > Saccharimonadales > JAGQNJ01 > CAYQXB01. The sequence continues at coordinate 11,371 of CAZDDV010000003.1, forward strand.
TTTATTTACCCGCAGTTACTCATCGCTTCTAACGGCAAGGATGTGCGCTACGGTACTACCGGAACTCCCGCAGAGTTTTATGTTAACTGGCGCGAAAAAGCGTTCAGTAAAGAGGAGATTGATTCGAAGATTCATGGTCTAATATCGACCAAAATTGAAGATGATACCTATTCGCAGCTTTTGCTCGATCTAAATGGTGCAACCAACGGTCACCAACAGCGCCTGGATAGACGACCAACGGAACAAGACAGATCCGTTCTTGCCCTAATGAGCAAAGATCGTTTGCTTGATTTTACTAAGAACTACATCTTGTACGATGGTGCGCAGAAGAAAGTTATGCGCTACCAGCAATACTTTGCGATTAATAATGCACTGAAGCGCATTGAGGAAAAAGAGTCAACACCCCACGGAGAACGCCGCAAGGGTGGCATAATCTGGCACACACAGGGCTCTGGTAAGTCGCTAACCATGGTGATGTTTGTACGAGCTTTGATTGAAGACCCCAGAATCGTTAATCCTCGCATTTTGATTGTTACTGATCGAAAGGACTTGGATAGGCAGATTCTTGGTACGTTTAAGAATGCAGGACTTAAGAAAAAAGTTAAGCAAGCTAGTAGTGGCGAAAATCTGCTAGAACTTATCAAGTCTAAGGATACGAGCGTGGTTACAACTCTGATTCACAAGTTTCAGTCGGCTTCGCGTCGCCGTGCTGACTTTGTTGACGATGACCAAAACATATTTGTTCTTATCGACGAGGCGCATCGCTCTCAACACGGTGAAGCCAGCATTGAAATGAACCGTACCATCCCGAATGCTTGCTACATAGCCTTTACCGGTACCCCACTGCTAAAACATGAGCAGTCCCAAAATAAGTTTGGAAGCTTCATAGACAAATATACAATCGATGATGCGCTTGCAGACAAGATTGTTTTACCGCTTATTTATGAAGGTCGTTACGTTGATTTGCACCAAGATAAACAAGAAATCGACCGTTTAGTCGATCGCCTAACCGCAGATCTTAGTGATGAACAGAAGAAACAGCTCCAGAATAACATAGAAAAAAAGACCATCAAGGATATCCCAAAACGCATTGTCGAAATAGCCTATGACATTGAACGCCATTATGAAAAACGCTTCCAAGGTTACGGACTAAAAGCGCAGATTGTTGCACCGTCCAAGTTCTCTGCTATGCTTTTCCAGAAGTACTTCAAAGACAGTGGCAAGCTCAACACCGCATTGGTTATATCTGATGAGAACGGCATCATCGATGACAAGGACGAGCATAAAAAAGAAGTCGAAGCCTACCTTAAGGAAATTAAGGACAAGTACCAGAGTCTTTTGAGCTATGAGAAAGAAGTTATTGATAGCTTCAAGTACAACGATGAGGGTGTAGAAATCCTTATTGTTGTCGACAAGTTGCTTACTGGTTTTGATGCTCCACGTAATACTGTTCTGTACTTGGCTAAGGAATTAAAAGACCACAACCTTTTGCAAGCCATTGCCCGCGTTAACCGTTTGTATGACAACCCTGTATTGCCGAAAACTGCGGGCTTCATCATCGACTACTCGGAAAACGCTCAAAACATCCACACTGCAATGCAACTATTCGGCAACTACGACGAAAACGACGTCAAAGGCGCATTGATCGATGTTAATGAGAAAATTCAGGACTTAGAGGCAAGCTATGGTGCGTTACACGACATATTTAACGGCATCAAAAGCGATGATGAAGCATATTTGCAACATCTTGACGACGATCCAACGCGCAAGGAATTCTATGCCGCACTGAACAAGTTTATGCAGGAATTCAGCGAGTGTATGGTGCTCCAAGACTTTGCACATGAGTTTGATGATCTCGATGTTTATCGTCGTGAGCTAAAAAAGTTCATGGAACTCCGCAAGACAGCAACCTTGATGCACGAAGAACGCGTTGATTTTTCTAAGTACAAGAACGCCCTCATAAAGATAATGGACGATAATATCAAGGCCGAGGAAGCTGAGCTATTAACCGAAGAAATTGATATTACGAATAAGGATCTTTTCGACAAAGCGATTGAAGATATTGGCTCAGAAAAGTCCAAAGCAGAAGCTATTGCTGCCCAAACTAAACGGACAATTACCGAGAAGTTCGATACCGACCCAGAGTTCTACGGCAAGTTCTCTAAGAAGATCAGTGAAATTCTTGAAGCAATGCGAGCTAAGAAGCTTACTGATATTGAGGCTCTGAAGCAACTGAAGCTTATTACTGACGAAGTATTGCACAAGAAGGATGATAGTCTCCCCGAAATAGTCGCCAATACGCCCGGTGTTGACATATTGTATCGTAACTTACGTAAAGACATTAATTTAGAAGAAGTTACTTATATCAAAACTGTACTTGATATATACCAAGTACTAAGCAAAAATGCTCGAGTAGATTGGTGGAAGAATCACGAAATGAAGCGAGTTATGCGAAACAATGTAGACGATTATCTTTACGATGAAGTGAAAGTCAAGCTTGGCGTTGATCTAACGGTTGATCAAATCGACTCAATTGTGGATGACGTCATGAAGCTGGCAGAAAATAACTACGAGATATTTGTTAAATGACCACCCGAACCTTTGAATATGGCACACATCGCTACATTTACGGGTTAATACGCCAGGAAAGAAAGACGCTAAGCCTAACAGTTGAACCTTGTCTGGATATCATTCTCAAGGTTCCGGAAGATGCCGACGACGAGCGAATCGAGAAGTTCCTTCGTAAGAAGTGGATGTGGCTCAACAGGCAGTTAACGTTTTTCGAAAAATACCGCAGTAAGTATTACCAAAAAGAGTACATATCCGGCGAGAGTTTTTATTATCTAGGACGTCAATACAAGCTAATTGTAGTTAACGGTGACAAAAACTCAGTTGCACTGAGCAAGGGTAAACTTACGATTACGACCAGCAAAGATACTACAGACGGCAAATATAACCGAACTCTGCTGGAGCGATGGTACAAGCAACGTAGACACATCATATTCGCAGAACGTTACGCGGAGGTGCTGGATCATTTTGATTACAAGTTTATGCCCGAGCTGACAGTACGAGTAATGGCCCGACGCTGGGGCAGCTATATCAAGGGCGAACGCATCATTTTGAATCCTCTGCTAATTCAGGCTCCCAAAGAAGCCATCGATTACGTGATTACCCATGAACTTTGCCATATGAAGTACAAAAATCACGATGCAAAATTTTATCTACTACTCGACACTAAGTTTCCCGGCTGGCGCAAAACTAAAGAGAAACTGGAGCTACTAATATGACGTCGAGTGACTGGATAAATATCAGTATAGGTTTCGTTAGTGTAGTCACTGCAGTCATAGCAGCAACTTGGTTTGCTGGTCGGCAGAATAAGAATATACTCAAACAAAATCTTGAGATAGAGACATACAAAGAGTTTTGGCACGCTATCACTAATCTGAATAACGCTTTAGTAAACCTCCCTGTTTATGCAAATATGGACTTAAATTATACGAAGATTGTTGTTGAAGGCCCACAGAATATTAATGAGCAGGCTCATGAAGAATCCTTTCGTAAGAGACAGAAAATCAATGAATACAACAAAGGGTATGATGAAAGATCTCAAGAAGTTATGGGTGCTTGGGGCGCCTTACATCAACTATGGGAACAGAAAGAGCCGATATTGTCAGAGCTTAGCATAGCTTTTAAGGCGTATTTAGATGAATATTCTAAACTTCAAGAAAAACTGATATTACCGACACAAAACCGCACTAGCCTTGAGCTAGATAACTTTAGCGGAGTAAAAAAGAAGTTAGACGCAGAAAACGATAGACTAGAGCAAGAATGCATGGATATGCTTGTGTACGGAATCGACATGTCGCGTATGATTCAGAAGCGTCTACTCTCAAAGTATTACAATCATCAACCTGTTATTCGAGGTGAAGGTGCACAAAGCGGATTCCAACTCACCGAAAAAGGTCTTGTTTCTGTCAAAGAATTATCGAAAAAATAAAGTACGTAGTTAGTTACTTTATTTTCGCTTCTAGAATATCCTGTTCGGATTTCAACACATCTAGGATATTTGGATTATCTTTACGCAATACCATATAAGGGCCATGTGGTATTTCTCTAGCTTTAATTTTGCCTTGCCGTATTAATTTGCGGATCGTTTGAACGTGTAGTTTCGATTTATACGACAGATCGGAGTCCGTAATACACTTCTCATGCTTCCAGTCACCGCAAAGTGATCCAGGAATCTTCTTTTTATTGACAGCATCCTGGCAATTCATACACTTAAAACCCCATTTGTCGTACCAACCGTCACCTTCATAAACGCCTCTGCCGCAAAGAGAACAATTGCGGCCGTTACCCTCAAGTGTAAAGCCCTTTGGCTCTTTCTCAAGTCGGTGCTTTCGTTGACGCTCCTCCATATCTATTTCCACCAAGGTACCCACGAAACCGACTAGATTCTGGGCAGCTGACTTGTATTCAGCTTCGGTTTCGTACTTAATGCCTTCTTTTTCGCAAAGCTCCTTGAACTCCTTCAAAGATTTGTCCGATATGTCATGATAGTGCATCTTTTCGCTCCTTTTGCTTCTTCTCCTGATAGATATCGTATATGAGTTCGGCGAGCGCCTTAGCATCCCGCTTAATCAATTCTTCTCGTGTTGGTTCTTGCAGTTTTTGTTTGGTTTTCTTAGGCTTGTATGCCATATAATACCTCCTTTATCCAGCAAAAAATGGAACACTTCTGAATATAGCGGTTTTGTGTCCCATTTGTCTCACTTTTTGTCCCATTACCCCTGTAAAGCGTTATCTAGACCCATACGCTCAGCCAACATAAAGAGTCCTTCGAAAGATGGACTTTTTATGTTGGCTCAGTGTAGTTGATTTGAGAACCGTCCGGCGAAACCGAGGTTCGGTCCGCAAAACCACGCGCAGAAGTTTACTTCGAGCATGGTGGCAGTCGTGCGATTATCCTGCCGCCCCAGCCATTAAATAGTACGACTACTCCGCAATCAAAAGATAAAACCCCAGATGGGTGTGATGTAATTTTATAACAAGCTATAATTACTACTAATGATTGATGTTAGTTTTGATATTCAAAAAGAAGCAAACTATCGTGATTCTGACAGGTATAGTCCTACGCTTCAGAAATATCACCGTATTTTGTGGAGTAGGCCACTGCCTAGTGGGCAGCCTTTTACTCTAGAGAAAATCAGCAACAACCGTCTATATCACAATTCAAGCCTGGGTGAGTTCTATTTATCAAGCGATAGGGCAATCACAAGTTTTTGGAAGCGCAAAAGTTTTGAGCATATTACTTCAAATTTTACACTTGATGATCTTAAAGAATACGATAGACTTCTCGATACTATAGGGGGCATCGTTATTTGGCCGAGCAATAGAGTTGGAGCACGTCAAACTATAAATGGTGCCCGTGGATTCAATCGTATGATCAGTGATCGGCTAGATCTAACGATTGAATGCATACGACTTTTCTACGACGGCGAGCAAAGTCCGCTATTTGAAACTTTCAAGCTTTATGAGGATTTCTTCAATTTGTTTGAAAATTTTGAAGGGTTTATTACATTTTTCCTACTTCAAGACGCAGTAACGAGCGATTTCTCTAAAGTAAAAATTGCCAACCCCTTTGATAATTTCAAAACATCACCAGTGCCTAGAAATACTGAAGAGTTTCAACGATATAAAGATAAAACCACTGAATTTGTGAATCTCAGGAACAAACGAATAGAAGATTACGTAAAGACCCTGTAGTGCCCCATTTTAATCCTGGCACAACGGTCTTGACCACTATGCTCAGCCGAGCAGAATACACATGGCTTTTGTCGGGCCTTTTTATATTACTTGAGTATGATATCTGGTGGCACGGAGCCAGAACAACGGTTACTTCTTGAGAACGCGTACAATTGCTTGATTCTGATCGGTTTGCCCTATGTATGTTACGGTAGCCACCTTAGAATCATGAACGACAGTATTAGGGATAACCTCTCCATTAGAAATCGTAGTTTTAAGTGCATCTGGAGCACGATCCGGGCGAGCTATCAAGTGCATGCCTTTTTTTTGACCATCGCGGACTTGTAACGTATTTGTCGCCAAGCGTTGGTTTACTTTATAGCAACTAAATAGTAAATTATGGCCGTCTATGGTAATCGTAGTGGTGTAGGCGAGATTATCAGGAAAATTTCCTTCTGCTGAGTGCTCGGTATAATTTCCTTTTTTGCACTCAATATCATGTGAGGCCTGGATATCGTCCTCCCAACTAATATAAGCGTTTTGGCCAATCTTGAGCACCTTGGGCTCACCACGAGGTGCATCAAATCCTGAAAGTTTATAGTCACCAGAGGCGGGATTATCGAGTACTTCGGCATCTTCCAGAAGTCCTAACTCAAACATCTCTGGCAGACTAAAATCATCTGAACCCTTATCATTCGTATAGCCCATTAGAGAGCTTGGATCGTCCGTAGCAAAAACTTCGCAGGCCTCTTCGACAAGTCCTAGTGGTTCAGGACAGACTGCGATGTTGGCATGAAGCAAGCCAGCTGAGTGCCCCAACTCATGCATAATGATTTGCCCTAAGTTCCCGCCGATGCCACGAAGAGAAAGTATAGGACCGAGGCCTTCGGCTGCGTATCCACCCATTGATCGGTCGTCACAACCATACAGCTTGACTGTGATGATATTGAGCGCGCCTTGCTCCAAGAAGTCATTCGCGTGTTTTTCTAATTGCTTCGAACAAAGACTATCTTTGTTGCTAATACAACCATTCGCAGTAGTGAGTACCGGCGTTTGCGTTACATGTAGCTCACCAGGGATAAACCGGCCATGCGAGGCTTTTTGTATGGTATCGAGAGTGTTGAAAGATGAAGTTTTTAATTGGCCAGGAACAAGAGTCTATTTTGAGAAGTGTTGCTGTCGCGTTGCTATCCGCTAGTCCGGAATGTAGTCGCCGTAAATTTCTGCTTCACAAATTGTGAGATAATTCGCGCCCGACGTGTTGGTTGCTGTCTGTGTGATGCGAATGTGTTTGTAGGCGGCATCATCTGTGCTTGGAATGAACCAAAATCCCCAACCTGATTGATGCCAGTAATAATCAAGCACCTGGACGTCTCTAATCGTCTCCCAGCTGCTATCGTCGTTGGACCCCTCGACTAAAAACGCTCTAAGCGCTTGGTCGCCATTAAATTGCGAACGACTGTGCAAACTAATTGAGTCCGGCCGCACTGTTCCGTCGTCGTATGTGAACTTAACCCATTGCGACGCGGCGTCTGTCGTCAAAAAGTCGGTCGAAAGATTGCTATCGTTGATATAGGATTTATCGCCAATTGCTGTCGACGACACACTAATTGTGATCGCATGGTTGTGATTGACGTCATCAAAATCAGACAGATTCGTAGGAATATACCGCGTGGCACCGGCGGGCAGAGCAGGCATGTCATACGCTTGCAAAGCGCCCCATACTTCAAAAGCGGCTAGGCTTATGCCGGAGGGATTTGCACCGTCATCCATGATGATTTTAAAATATCGGTAGGCGTCCTGCGTGTATGTCATCGGATAAATACCGCGAACTCCGGTGCCGGCTTCTTTGGCGGCCAACACGTCATCCACCTTATTGACGAGAGTAATCCAGGTCGTCAGGTCATTTGAACCCTGAATTGTCCACGACAACAAGACATCATTAAAGTCATTTCTTGTTGTGAATGCATAGTTACATAAACGAATCTTATAATACTGCCCAATATCAAAAATAGCTTCTTGGCTCGGCAAGGCAGTGTTTACGGCCCAGATTGAGGAAGCATTATTATCAATCACGTTGTGATGGGAATACGCAGCAGCATACCAATTAGTTGAACTCGTTGATACTTGGCCTCGTTGCAATGGGTGCACCCAGGATTCCGCGCCGTCCTGGGTAGCAATCCATTCAAATAATCCTGGTTCTGACGTGTTTGACAAATCAAGCTCGTTTTCGTCGATAATAAATTGCTGTGTTTTTAGGTCGCCATAAAACTCAACACCAGCATAGCCAAAGTAATTGTTGCCTTCAGACGTGAGGCCGGTTGCGATAAATCGAAAGTAACGATAATACTGATTGCTCGAGCTAGCTTGAAATGAATACCAGCCGTCGTTGACGACGGTTGCGTCATTTATGCGCTCATCAATAACCGTCCATACCGTGCCGTCTGATGAGGCTTCAACATTCCATGAGCGTGGATAATTATCGTAGTTATACCGTCCTTTGACGGTGTAGTTGCTCACCTTAAGTTCCACGCTTGGCCCAAGATCATATTCAATCCACGATCCCGCTACATTTGAAGAAAACCAAGATGTTTCATCAACACGGTCAGTCGCATACCAAGGTTCAAAGCCAGGGGTAAAACTTGAGACTCGCATTCCAAGTCCGCGGTACAAGGGATTATCAAAAACGACTGTGCCGAAGTTTGACCCAAGTGCATAGAAAAGCCCTTCGTCGTCACCGGGCGCATCCATAACAAAGGTTTGGTCAGTGATTTGGACAACGTTGGCAATGTAGTTGCTACTCGCAACAACACCAAACGATCTAGACACTCAAGTCTCCGACGATAACCCACTGGTTCGTGGCACGTTTTATAGCGGTCACAGACGACCATTGGTCGCGAAGATTCAGCCCTGGCGTGGCGTTTACCCCAACACCCGAATCGGCCAGCACACTAACTCGTCCAGTGTTTATACGCAGAATATCAATGCTAACTCCGATCGGAAACGCAACGTCGTTATTATGCGGAAGCGTTACGATCAGATCACTCGCGCTATCCATCTCGATTCGTTTGTACGCATCAGCCAAGATAAGCGTATGGTTAGTTGTATATACTTCGGAATCTTGAGGTTGATTTGTATCGTTGGCGTTGGCACTAATAGTAAGCGTGCCATCTTCGTACAAAAAATTGATATTCGTACCTTCAACAAGGTAGTCTTCTAGCTCGTCGCCAACCGCAGTCGATAGCCCGGTGATTGAGCCAGCGCTATGGGTATGTACAGAGGCGGCCTTTTCGCTATCGAGCTCATCAAGCGCAGACTCCACATTACTTGATGCAAGGTCAGCTGATCCAGCATAAGAAATTGCCGATGCGGCGTGGGCAGCAGTTGCATCGCTCACGTGGTCATCGATGCTCGACTGCGTGGCGGGGGTAAAAGAAAGCTTCGCTTCCGTAACTGCGCCATCTTGTATATTAGTAGTCTCGACAATATCGGAAGGGATGGAATCCAGGGGCTTCAACGTACCGTCACTAGTATGAGCCACGAACAAAAAATCATTGAGGATATCACCCCATGAACCATCATCGCCACCCGGGTCAGGTAAGCGGCTCAAAATAGCGGCCTCAGCTTAGTATTCACACGCATGTTTAGATTATATATACATAAACACTATTGAGCAATCGGCCCTCATGTCAATAGCAGGGGTGTTGATTGGAATCATTGCCACAAAGAAAAGAACAGCCCTTTGCGCGTCCGCATTGGGCTGATCTTATATATTGAGTTTTGTTTTTGAATCAGTTAGATACTTGTACCCTAGCTGATTAGTTTGTGCTGTTGTCTTGTCCTGCAGCTTGGAATGCGCCAACCTGAACAATGTCGTTGTCTTGGTCGTTATCTTGATCATTATCCTGATCGTTGTCTTGGTCGTTATCCTGTGAGTTGTCAACAGAGTTGTCGTTACCGCTGTTGTTGGTGTTACCGTTGTTACGAACATCAACGTCTACATCAGTGTTTCCGCTGTCACGGTTGTCGACACGGTTGTCAGTCTGCGTGTTAGTAAGTGTTACGGTGTTTCCACTGAAACGGTTGTCTGTCAGAGTGTTTCCGCTAAAACGGCTATCGTTGTTTGTGAGCGTATTGCCACTCCATCGGTAATCGTTAGTAGTTGTTGTGACGGAAGAAGTATTTACTTCGCTTTGTGATTGGCTAACCGCGCCTGGGACTGCGTATGCAAGTGCACCTGGGACGACATGGTATTTTCCGTAAGAAGCACCTTTAGCTGATGCGGAAGTGTGTGAGCCTTTGCCTGATGTCATGTGTGGGTCAACACATGCAGCAGCATATGGGCCAACATTTGCGTTTTGTGCAGCAAACGTAGCAGCGTCAGCAGATTGTGATTTTAGCATTGTAGTTGTTACAAACATTGCAACAGGTACAGCAACTAAAATTGCGATTAGAGTTGATAAAAAGGTTGAGACCGTATTGGCCTGAAATTGGTTTTGTCCCATGTGGGGTCCTCCGTTATTAGTTTAGTCCCACCCAGACATATATGTGATTTCACTCTAGCATGCGTCTAGTCAGCAGCGTCAAACGCTCATGCTTACATAATTTGTATAAACCTGTGCATAACTTAGGCCTGGCTACTGTTATACTGATTTTTGATCTGCAAGTCTTGTATACTAGCGAGTATGAGTGTTGTAAAACCAAGTCAAGGCCAAACTCGACTTACCTGGATTTTAATCGTTGGTGGGTTTCTGGGTCTCACGGCTGCGTTTGTGTTAACGCTCGAAAAGCTGGCGTTACTAAAAGATCCGGCACATCAACTATCTTGCAGTTTAAATCCGGTTTTATCTTGCGGACCAATCATTGGCTCAGAGCAGGCATCAGCGTTCGGATTTCCAAATCCGTTTATTGGCCTTGTCAGTTACGGCGTAATTATTACTGTCGGCATGGCGCTACTTGCCGGCGCTTCGTTCAAACGATGGTTTTGGCTTGGCCTGCAAGCGGGCACAATTTTTGGCGTTGTGTTCATTCACTGGCTAGCGTTTGAAAGTATTTACGTGCTGAACGCACTGTGCTTGTACTGTCTACTTGTTTGGGCAGTGACGTTGCCGATGTTTTGGTACACAACTTTGTACAACCTAAAAACCGGGGTTATTAAAACGCCAAAGTCGCTGGCTAGCCCCGTAGGATTCGCACAGCGACATCATGTTGATATTTTGGTTGGCTGGTATTTGCTTTTTGTTATCGTAATCCTGGTTCATTTCTGGGATTACTGGCAAACACTAATTTAATAGTTTAAAGAAATTATTTTGATTCTTTAAACTGTGATCGAACCTGAAACAATACGTAGAATTCTAGAACTGCCCATAATACCGTCCAGACAATTGTGAACATAAACACGAGTGGTGATCGCAAACTTGTCACAAGGCCGTACGCAACAGAGAATAGCGCCGCGTAATACAAAAGTTGCCAGCCGCTGCGGTTCATTGCTTTTAGTTTCGGAACTGCAATAGCGAGTACAGCGCCCATTCCTACGAGTACGATCAATGAAAGCCACACCATTACAACTGATCCACCTGCGCCAACGGCTGTGCCGACGACGGACACAAAACCAACCGCAGCCAACAGTGGCAAGAACGCCAACACGCTAAAAATTACACCGACAAGCGCAAATATCCACGCATAAGTTGCAATCCATTTGCGTGCGTTTTCCGGAATTTGCACCGGCGCTTTTTTGACCAATAATTCTTCTAGTTTCTTTTCGATTTCTTGCATGTACTTTACTCCCTCACATTAGTTATTACTCTTAGGGTAATAAAAACAGCACGCAAAAGCAATCCGGGGGCGGTACAATGTATGCAATGGGGAAGTTCGAAGACGCCTACAAACAGCTCAATAAGGCTCAACGCGACGCGGTTGATTCTATAGAAGGCCCGGTACTCGTAATTGCTGGTCCGGGTACAGGAAAGACGCAGCTGCTTGCAACGCGCGTGGCAAATATTCTGCAAAGTCCAGACGCCCAGGCAGAGCCGAGCAATATTTTGTGTTTAACTTTTACGGAATCTGCGGCCTACGAAATGCGCCAACGGCTCATCAACTTGATTGGGCAAAAGGCATATAACGTTTCTATCAGCACATATCATGCATTTGGCAGTGAGCTCATTAGTCGGTTTCCAGATTATTTTAATAGCGACTACGACCAGCGGCCGATTGACGAGTTGGGGCAATATACTATCATCGATGCATTGATCGCCGAATTGCCGTACGATAATCCGCTCAAAAAATCTGGCAGTTATATCCACGATGTTGTTAGCGCAATCAGTGAATACAAACGAGCGCTGCTAGAACCAGAAGATTTGCGATTGATCGCAAGCCAGAACCTCGACTTTATCGCGGCCGTAAGCTCTATTACCGAAGAAACACTGCAAGGCATCGACAGAATTAGCAAAAAGTCGTTGACGGCGTTTGAAACTTTGCGCGATAAGACTACTGAATTGCCCATGCCCGACTCACCGCGGGACGTAATAGCGCTTGGAACACTCTGGCAAAACGAGCTTGATGCAGCACTAGAAGCAGCAGACGAAACCGGAAAAACAAACCCAGTAACTGCATGGAAAAACCGTTGGCTAGGGCGCGACGCAAACGCGCAATATATTGTTGCTGGTCGTTTTACTAACTTAAAACTCCAGGCCATGGCCGATTTATATCAAAGCTACCTTGACGAACTAAACCGTCAGCAAGTTTTTGACTATGACGATATGATTTTGCGAGCAATAGCCGGCCTAAAAAACAGCGCGGAACTGCGCTACACTTTGCAAGAACAGTATCGCTACATCTTATTGGACGAATTTCAGGACACGAATGCTGCGCAGTTAGAAATTGTAAAACTGCTGAGCGACAGTCCGCTTCACGAAGGCCAGCCAAATGTATTGGCCGTTGGCGACGATGACCAAGCGATTTACGCATTTCAAGGCGCCGACTATTCGCACATGCTGGAGTTCCAAAAAATGTACAAAAACGTTAACGTCATAACGCTACGCGAAAACTATCGCTCGCACCAAGACATACTTGATACCGCTGGTAATGTCGCTAGCCAAATCGAAGAACGGTTGCACCACACATTGCCCGGCGTAGAAAAAACATTATCCGCACAAAGCTCGCGCTTACCTAAAAAAGCGGTTTTGCAGCGAAACGAATTTAAAAGCGATTTGGCGCAGTACGCATGGGTCACAAAACAGATTGCTCAACTCATCAAGGCTGGCACAAACCCCAAAGAAATTGCCGTGCTTGCGCCAAAACATCGCTATCTAGAACCAATCATTCCATACTTGCGCCAGGCACGAATTGCCGTCCGTTACGATAAGCGCGAAGACGTACTACAAGATCCCAAAATCATGCAACTTCTACATATGGCCGAGCTAGTTGACGCATTGCGCCGCGGCAATCAGGTGTTATGCGATAGTTTGTGGCCCGAAGTGCTCAGTTACGACTTTTGGGAAATATCGACCGAGCAAATCTGGAACATTTCTTGGGCAGCGGCCGACGCCCGAGAACATTGGATGCCACATTTATTAGCAGAACCAACCACCAAAATAATTGCGCTATTTTTTGCACAACTGAGCAATATAACCGGAATCGAAACACTCGAAACCATGTTGGACTACTTGGTTGGCGTCAAAGATATTTCGCTCGACAAAAACGAACCGACATTCGCATCACCGTTTTATAGCTTTAATTTTTCTAAGGAAAGACAAACTACTGACATTCAAAGTTTTTGGGCACTGCTGTCAAACTTGACTGTGCTTCGCCAGCGGTTGCGCGACTACAAAACAGAAGATGACGACCGTGTTAGCCTGCAAGATTTTGTAGATTTTGCGCACAATCATCAAGCCGCCAAAATTAAAGTATTAAACACCAGCCCATACCACGAGTCTTCGGACGCGGTTCAAGTCATGACAACGTATAAATCAAAAGGCCTGGAGTTCGAACACGTTTTTATGCTAGCAGCAATTGATGAAGTGTGGGGAAGCAAAGTTATCACTCAGACAACCAAGGTTCCGTTACCGCAAAACCTCGCCTTCGTGCGATATCAAGGCGCCAGTAACGACGAACGGCTGCGTTTATTATTTGTGGCGATTACGCGGGCAAAATATGGTTTGCACATGAGCAGCTACCGGCAAAACTTTGCAGGCAAGCCGACCACCAGGCTCAAATACTTTAACGAAGTCGAAGAAGTAGACGCTATTAAAAGCATGGTTTTACCAGTTGCAAATCAGGCAGTAATGTTTAGCGACGACGACGCGCCAGAAGTCAGCGAACTGGCGGCATTTTGGCATGGGCGGCACAGCGAACAAAAGTCGCTGGCGACGCTTAAGGATATTTTGCGACCTCGTTTAGAGCGCTACCAAATGGCCCCGACGCACGTAAATAGTTTTACCGATACAATGTACGGCGGCCCGGAATATTTCTTCTTAAATACAATTTTGCGATTTCCAAAAGGGCCAATCATTAGCGGTGAGTTTGGAAACGCGATTCACGAGACTTTGGAGTGGATTCATTTGCAGCAGCGGCAACATCATAAACTACCGACCGAAAAAGCAATTCTAGCGATGTTCGAAAAAAAGCTCCGCGATAAAAAACTGAGTGAGCGCGACACCAAACAACTCTTGAAGCGAGGAACATCTGCACTCAAAATTTACTTACCAGAAAAGCTGTCAGAATTCAGTGAAGATGACGAGCACGAGTGTAACTTCAAAAACCAGGGTATATTCGTGGGCAACGCGCACCTAAGCGGGAAGATCGACAAGCTGATCATTGATAAAAAAACGCGCACAATCAAAATTGTCGACTTTAAAACCGGCGACAGCTTCCAGAAATGGAACTCGCAAAGTGTAAAACTACACAAATACCGCACCCAGTTGTACATATACAAATTATTAGTCGAAGGCTCACAGCGATTCGCCGACTATAGAGTAACCGACGCATATCTAGAATTTGTTGAGCCGGATGAGCACGGGAAGATCAATCAACTGCACGTAGAATTTGACTCGGACGAAATGCAACGACTCAAAAAACTTATCAATGTTGTATGGGAACATATTCTCAGCCTAAACTTTCCAAGCATCAATGGCTACAGCGACGACATCAAAGGTGTTAAAAACTTTGAAAGCGACCTGGAAAGTGGTAAAATATAGTAATGAATACAACGAAAGAATCACCAGCACACAAAACAAAACCTCAAAAATCATACGAATCGAACCCATTCAAAGTCGTCTTTAACGGCTTTGGCAACATGTACAATATCAACCAAAATATGACTATCGTCCTTATGGTCGTAAGTGTACTCGGCATGTTCGGGTCATACGGTGGAAACGGTGGAGAGGTTGATGGCTCGAGCAACTTATTTCAATCAATGTCGCCGGAAGTTATCGCGGCAATCGTTGCAGCCGTCGCTGTTGTTTTGATTGTTGTTTTTGGCATTGGAATTTTCCTTACCACCATGTATTCGGGAATTGCATCTTATGTTGCACTCAAGACCGCCGAAGGCAAGACGGTTACTTTTAAAGAGTCTTTTACGGCCACACTAAAAAAATTCTGGACACTCTTTTGGATCAACTTTGTAGTGTTCTGGAAAATATTTGGCGGCTTGTTACTATTTATTGTTCCTGGTGTGCGTGCGATGCTTCGCTACAATATGGTGCATATGCACGTGTTTGACGACAATTCTTCTGCCAGCGAAGCGATTCAAAAAGCAAAGGCGCTAACAAAAGGTCACTTGATAGAAGTTTTTGGCGTGAGCACGGCCAGCGGTATTATTCCATTTATTGGCGAGGCGATGCTTGTTGGCGGACAATCGGTCATGTATCCACAACTTAAAGAGCTTAAAGCGTCAGGCGCAACTCCACCTAAGCCGCATTGGTTAAACTATTTAGCGTTTATAATTGGTGGTGGCTTTATACTTTTCTTTGGCCTTATCGTACTGATAATTGCAGCGATTGTTCAAGCCAGCTAGCCACAACAGAAGCGCTCCCCAATCAACTATTTGCGCTTGGCTTTTTTCTTGGCTTTTGTTACAACTTTTCCAACTTCGGCTTCAATTTTAGATTTGGCTTTTTGTATCCGAGTTTTTGGTTCAAAGATGTTTAGTGGTTCTTCGTCAAGTTTTTCGCTTGCGAACAAATACGCGTACAAGTTCATACCGATTACTGCGCCAATAATTGGCCCAGCAACATAAGCAATCGACCAAGATTGAATACCGAGCGCAACCGCCGGGTTTAAGCCTGCGTTTGAGCCTACGGCTGCAACGAGAATACCAAGACCCAAAGACCCACCAATAACGAGCGCTTTTCGACCACTATCAAACTTTTGATACACCGCGGCTGCGATCCCTAGTGTAAAAATCATTGTTCCGACAATTTCTGCCACAACAACCGGCCAGCCGAATTCTTTTTCTGCGATACTCGTTAATGGCCTCGCGCTAAGGTATTCGTACAAGCGCATCGCAATTGCCGCGCCAGCAAATTGCATAGCTAAGTACAGTAGCGCCGTAACCGTTGTAATCCTTTTGAGTGTCCACATTCCAAGCGTGACAGCTGGATTTACGTGCGCACCAGAGTTTTCACCAAACATCGAGACAATCAGCGCCAATGTTAAACCAACCGCAATTGCCACAAAATAGGGGATTCCCACAGCCGATTTACTGGCAGCTAAAACGACCATTGTTAAAGTTGCCGTACCCAAAAGCTCCGCCACAAGCATGCTTACGTTTCGTCGTGTAACCATTATTCTACCCTCCAGATTGAGATTAACTTATAACCCAAGTGTATCGTTTTGAGCCACAGATAACAACCTCAACCATCTAGTATTTTTTGCGGCGGCGCTTGAGTTCGGCGACTTTGAGTCGAATAGCGCTTCGGTCGAGTTGCGCTTGAGCTTGATCCAAAGATTTTTGGTCTTTAGCTTCGCTCTTAAGTTTCAAGGCGTGTTCGTGGGCTTTTTTGACTTCGGCTTCGTTGAGTTCGTCGGAGTGGTCGGCTTCGTCAACCAACATTCGCACGTGATTATCCATGATTTCTAGCACGCCACCGTTAGTAACGTAATAATCCATTAGGTCATCTGGTGTGGTGGCTTTTGCACGAACTTTTATGATGCCTGGGCTTGCGATGCTAACCAGTGGCATGTGGTCTTTAAACACACCAATTTCGCCGTCCGGAGTCGGCAAACGAAGCTCGTAGACTTCGTCTTTGAGTTTTGTGCCGCTGAGTGTTACGAGCTCAAACTTAATCATTATTTACCTCTGTAAATTGGTTACAACTAGCAAGCCCAAGCATGGTAACCACATCGCCAACACTTTTTGCTTCCGGAAAATTACCTTGTACGAATTCGTTAAATGCGTAGCGAACCGCCTCGTCTTGTTGCATCAGTGGAATTTTGCTGCTAAATAGGGTGGGTTCGTGGTCGCTAAACATTACTTAACTTCCTTGATTGTGCCTTTCATATAGAAAGCGGATTCTGGTTTGTCGTCATGCTTGCCGTCTAGGATTTCGCGGAAGCCTGCAATGTTTTCTTTTAGGCTAACGTATTTTCCTGATTGACCAGTGAAAATTTCGGCGACATGCATCGGCTGCGTCAAGAAACGTTGAATACGCCGAGCGCGGTTAACGGTTTGCTTGTCTTCGTCCGACAGCTCTTCCATACCCAAAATTGCGATGATATCGATCAAATCTTTGTAGCGCTGCAAGATTCGTTGTACTTCGCGAGCAACTTCGTAGTGCTCCTTGCCAACAATTTCTGGGTCTAGAATCGTCGAGCTAGAATCGAGCGGATCAACCGCTGGATACAAACCAAGCTCAGTCAGCGCACGGTTAAGCGAAATTGTAGAGTCAAGGTGGGCAAACACCGTTGCTGGCGCTGGGTCAGTAAAGTCGTCAGCCGGTACGTACACGGCTTGGACGGAAGTAATCGAGCCTTCTTTTGTACTAGTGATTCGTTCTTGCAAACCACCCATTTCTTGGGCCAAGTTTGGCTGGTAACCTACGGCTGATGGCAAGCGGCCAAGCAGGGCAGAAACTTCGGCGCCGGCTTGCGTAAATCGGAAGATATTATCAACAAACAACAATACGTCTTTTCCTTCGTCGCGAAAACCTTCAGCAATTGTGAGGCCAGAAAGTGCCACGCGCAAACGCGCGCCCGGTGGTTCGTTCATTTGACCAAACACCAGCGACGTTTTGTCCAGTACGCCGGATTCTTCCATTTCGTAGTACAAGTCGTTACCTTCGCGAGTTCGTTCGCCAACACCGGCAAAAACAGAATATCCGCTGTGATATTTAGCGATGTTGTTGATAAGCTCGGTGATAAGTACGGTTTTACCCACGCCAGCTCCACCAAAGAGTCCAACTTTTCCACCTTTTGTGACTGGGCAGATGAGGTCGATAACTTTAATTCCGGTTTCCAAAATTTCTACACCGCCAGATTGTTCGGCCAGGGTAGGGGCGGAGCGGTGAATTGGCGCGGTTCGTTTGTGGTCTGATTTTTTACCGTCGATTGGCTCGCCAATAACGTTGAACATGCGGCCCAGTGTTTCTTTACCGATTGGCACACTAATTGGCGCGCCGGTGTTTGTCACTTGGTCGCCGCGGGCAATTCCGTCGGTCGAACTAAGCGCAATCGCGCGGACAGTTGACTCACTCAAGTGCTGCGCAGTCTCAAGCACGATTTTGCGGCCATCAACATCCATAGTCAGTGCGTTATAAATTTCTGGCAATTGGCCTTCGGTAAAGGCTATGTCAACGACAACACCCACAATCTGAGTGATTTTGCCTTGATTTGTTTTCGTTGCTGTTGTCATTTAATTCTCCTTAATATCTGTTATAAAACGTTATTCGTTATTGTTGCCTCTTGTGAGAATCTAGCATAATCTTCCGGGGGAATCGCGAATTTACGGCCATTAAAACGCGCAACAACCTCGTATTCTATCGCGCCCTCGACAGCAGTAGCTGCGGCCATTCGCATTGCATCTCCAAAAGCAAGGTCAAGTCTTGGTGTCGCGCGAACGATGTCGACATCCCGTCTAATAGTAGTGACAATTTTCTTGCCTATACTTGTTTCGGGGCTCAATTGTCGGAACAAAGGAAAAGAAACTACGATCTCTTTTAGCCTATAGTCTTTTCTGGTCAAGAACCTACTGTACGCACTAAACTGATCTTGTTCAGCTTCATGATACACAGTCAAAGCAACACGTGCGATAGAACCAGGCTCGGTGCTGGGATTAATTGTAGGATATACTAATGCGCTCGCGCGAAGCACATCGACTGGATCGGAGCGCATGTTTCTGCGACGACGATTAGACTCTAGACTCATGCTATTGCCTCCGCGCCGCCGGTGATTTCGGCGATTTCTTGGGTAATTGCTGCTTGTCGAGCGGTGTTAAATGCCAGAGTCAAATCGTCGATTAAATCGTTGGCGTTGTCGGTAGCGCTTTTCATGGCCATCATTCGCATAGAATGCTCGGATGCGCGGCTTTCGAGCAGTGATTGGCTTAAGTTTGCTTCGATTAGTCTATCGGTAACGCTGTCTAAAACGGCTTTTGCCGATGGCTCAAACACGGCGTTTTCGAGGTCGCGCGGAATTTCAACTTCAGTGAATGCTGCTGGTAGCAGACGATCAACCGTAACTTCTTGGTTGATGCTCGATTTAAAATCCGTATAGATTACATCGACCGCGTCGATTGCTGCTGTTTTGTACGAATCGGTAAGCGTAGAAAGGATTGGTGCAATATCATTTGGCGAGGCAATTTCGGGGAAGTTTTGATAGGCGGCTACAACTTCGACGCCTTCTAGTTTTGCCGCAAAAATAGACACTTGACGGCCAACAACGATAAGCTGTGTCGTTATGTTTGATTCGACATCTCGTTTAAGTTCGGTAGTTAAACGGCGCAGAACATTGCTGTTGTAGGCTCCGGCAAGTCCGCGATCACTAGTAACGGCAACAATCAAGCGAGTTTTAACATCGCGCTGCACAAACAACGGATGCACATCAACATCTGTTAGTTCGCGCAGACGAGTCAAAATTGCGTTCGCTAAATTTCGGTAATCGCGAGATTTCGCGGCAGCATCTTGCGCGCGCCGCATTTTGCTGGCAGCTACAAGCTCCATAGCCTTAGTAATCTGTTTGGTATTTTTAACAGATCCAATCCGCTGTTTTAGTTGCTGCGTACTAGCCATTCAGAATCTCGTTTCTCGAATTCAAAATCTCAGTTTCTAATTCATAATATACTCGAATGCCTCGCGCAATTGCATAGTCTTCAATCTGGTCAGTAACAAGAGCAATTGGCGTTGCATCGCGCAAACCAACGATACCGTAACCAATAACTCCGCGAACTGCCATCTCCGCGCGTAGATAGAGTACTGCATCAAAATCATCAACAGGGCTTGGCAAAACCTCTCTGATTAATCGACTTGCGACATCCATCTCTGAATCAAACATCTCGGCATGCGTAGCAGTCATTGTCATTTACGCTTCCTTGTAGCCTTTGGCGATTTCGGTTGCAGTTTTGAGGATGGCTTTTTGCATTTCTTCGGTTGGTTTGCCGCCTTTATCGAGTTCGCTCATGAGTTTTCTGTGGTCTTTGTGCAAGCGAGCGAGTAAGTTTTCTTGCACTACTCTTACGTCTTTGACTGACACACCGTCGAATGCGCCCTCGTTAGCAGCGTGCAAAATTGCAGTTTGTTCCCAGACAGAAAACGGCGAGTACTGTGGTTGTTTTAATAGTTCGGTCAAGCGTTGGCCGCGTTCGATACGCTGCTTGGTTTCTGGGTCAAGATCGGTAGAGAACTGCGCGAATGCAGCCAGTTCGCGGAACTGCGCCAAACTCAAGCGTAAGTTTCCGGCCACACCTTTTACGGCTTTGGTCTGCGCTGCGCCACCAACACGTGATACTGACAAGCCAACCGAGATTGCTGGGCGAATACCCTGGTAGAACAAGTTGGTTTCCATGAAAATCTGACCATCGGTAATAGAAATCACGTTGGTTGGAATATATGCGCTAATATCGCCAGCTTGCGTTTCGATAATCGGTAGGGCAGTTAGTGATCCGGCGCCCTCGGCGTCGCTCATTTTTGCCGAACGCTCGAGTAAGCGAGAGTGCAAGTAGAACACATCGCCCGGATATGCTTCGCGGCCTGGTGGGCGCCGGAGCAACAGTGACATTTGTCGATACGCCGCCGCGTGCTTGGTTAAATCATCGTAAATAATCAGCGCGTGCTGGCCGTTGTCGCGGAAATATTCGCCCATGGCAGTTCCGGCGTATGGCGCCAAAAACTGCAAGCTGGCTGGGTCGGCGGCAGATGTTGCGACGACAATTGTTTGATCCATAACACCTTCGCGTTTGAGTCGTTCCACCAAACGAGCAACTTTGCTCAGCTTTTGGCCAACAGCAACATAAATGTTAACAATGCCGGTTTTTTGGCGATGTTGGTTAATCATGGTGTCGATTGCAATGGCGGTTTTTCCAGTTTGGCGGTCGCCAATGATAAGTTCGCGCTGGCCACGGCCAACAGGAATCATCGAATCGATTGCTAGAATTCCGGTCATTAATGGTTCGTGGACGCTTTTTCGGGCCAAAACTCCAGGGGCGGAGCGTTCTACCAAGCCTTTTTTGCTAGTTTTAACGGGCTCGCGGTCGTTTCCTTTGCCGTCCAAAGGGCGACCAAGCGGGTCAACCACGCGTCCGACTAACTCTGGACCAACAGGCACTTCCAAAACTTTTCCGGTTAAACGAACTTTAGCACCAGCTTTTACCTTGACGTCTTCGCCGAGCAAAACCGCACCGATTTCGTCTTCCATCAAGTTAAGCGCAAAGGCCGTTACGGTTCCACCATCAGTCGCGTCGATTTCGATCATTTCGTTATAACCGGCAGCTGTTAAGCCGTAAATCCAGGCAATACCATCGCCAATACGCGTTACTAAACCAACGGTTTCCATTTGTCCGCTGCCTTTGAGCTGCTCAATCGCTTCGCGAATACTTGCGCTCAGTTCTTTTACAGATAGTTCAGTGCTTGATGTCATGCGTTTACTCCTTCTTATTCTTCGTCTGTTAAACAGTTGCTTGTTTTAATTTGTTGAGTTTTGCTCGGACAGTAATGTCGAGTTGCTGCTCGTTTGTTTCGATTCGCACGCCACCGATTACGGATGGGTCGATTGTCTCGTTCAAAATAACTTTGTCGGCTTTGCTTGTTTTAGCAACCATCGCTTTCAAATCACTTTTGAGCTTAGCAGAAATCGGATGCGCACTGACAACGGTGGCTTCAGTGATGCCGTTGTCGCTACGCATACGAACCATATCCCGCATTAAACCGTCGAGCTCTTTGGTTTGGCGATTTTGCGTCAAGTATAGCGCAATTGCCTCGGCTAATTGTTTTTGATCTCGCGATTTTTCAGCGAGGTTCAACAGGGCAGTGGCAGTTTCTTTGCGCTTATTACTCATGGTTATTTTTCTGCCCCAACTTCAGACAGCGAACGTTCCATAAGCTTGGCGTCTTTGCTAGCGTCGAGTTTTTCATGAATAATAATTTCTGTCGCGCGAGCCACCAGTTCGAGCGTGTCTTTTTGGAGTTCTTTTTTAGCGCGTTTTACTTCGCCGTCGATCTTTGTTTGCGCCTCTATTAGCATTGTTTCTACTTTTTCGGCAGTTTTAAGTTCGGCCTCTTTGAGCAAACCGCCAGATTCTTCGTGAGCCTCGGCTATAATTGCGTCGGCTTCTGTTCGAGCTTTGCTGAGTGTTTCTTCAATGCGTTGTTCTAACTTTTCTTTTTCGACTTCCATTTCTTGGCCAAGTCGTACTCCGTCGTCAATTGTCTTGCGGCGTTTTTCGAGCGTTTCAATAATGCCGCTCAGTGCGAACTTTTT
This sequence comes from uncultured Candidatus Saccharibacteria bacterium, assembly GCA_964504275.1. GTDB lineage: Bacteria > Patescibacteriota > Saccharimonadia > Saccharimonadales > JAGQNJ01 > CAYQXB01. The sequence continues at coordinate 34,018 of CAZDDV010000003.1, forward strand.
TATAACAAAAAACAATACCAAAAAGGTAAGTGCTTGCGCGCCAATTGCCAATGGGTCAATACCCAGCGCGCCAATGCCGCTGACTTCTTCTGTCGCACCAAAACTAGTTAATAAATGTATGAACTCCATGTTGCTCCTGTTAGTTTATCAGATCTGACGTAGTTTTGAGCCAACTGGCCCAATCAGCACACTCAGATGATTTGTTGAGATGAAGTGCAAGGCGTCGCTGAGACCCGTAAGCAAATCGTATTTGTAATACGATGCCGCGCGGAATGCTCAGCGACAACGCTGCAATTCGCTCAACAAATTAGCTGAGGAGGAATGCGCCGAGTAGGAAGGCTAAAAGTGCGGTAACCTCAATCATCGCAGCGATGATCACGATCTGGCCTGCAGCCTTACCAGCTTCTGGGTTTCGACCCAAAGCTTTCATGTAGTTTGCGCCAACCCAGCCAAGTGAAAACGCAGCAGCACCGAGAACGATACCGAGCATAATTCCTTTAGCCATAATTGGCATGTCGCTAGCAGCAGCCTCGGCTGCAAATGTTGTCAATGGAGACATATAATGTAATTCCTTCTTCTTATTTGATATCCATTATGCACATAAAAAATGTGCCAATCATGTCGTCGCGCCTTCGACCTTTTTTGGCGTCGGTTCATGAACATCGTCGTGGCCATCATGGGAATGGGCGATGGCGAGCCCCAGATAAGTAGCAGCAAGGACAGTAAATACGTAAGCCTGGATTCCAGCAACCAGAACCTCAAACAGCAAAATCGGAATAACGGCGAGCGGAGTGCGTCCACCAGAGGCAACAAGCGAAGTAAAGACGGCAACTAAAATTTCGCCAACTGCCGTGTTCAAAAAGAGCCTCAAACTCAGGCTCAAAATACGCGTAAACTCACCAAATACTTCGAGCACACCAATAAACAGATTAATTGGGTTCAGTGGTTTGTCGGTAAAATAATGCTTGAGGTGATTTTTGCCGCCCTGCGCTTGAATCGACAAAACCTGCACAATGATAATAGCAATCACACTCAAGGCAATTGTACCGTTTAGATCGGCCGTAAATGGTCGGAAAAGTGGCGTGTGAACACCCGCAACATTAACACTCAACCCTGGACCAACCAGTGGCAACAACGCAAGCAAGTTGGTAAATATAATAAAGAAAAAGAATGTACCAAAAATCGGCGCGTATTTAACGGCGCGTTTTCGCGAGCCCAGGGCGTTTTCTAGCAAGCCTAGCAAAACCTCGGTAATTATTTCGATACTTTGACCGAAACCTCTGGCTGGATTTAGCTTGGTGTTTCGTTTCCCCCACAGTAGAATCGCCAAAATAACCAAACCGCTTAACAATCCGTAAATCATAGAGTTCGTAACAGTTAGCGGCCCCAGTTGCGCAATTGGCTCGGCGCGCAAACTAATGTGAATATCACTTGCAGCAAACATTCCATTCGAAACAAAACCGGAGATTGCATTAAAAGGACCTACCATTTGTAGCTCCTTGCGGTCGTCGGCGATCTGTCGGCGGCTATCCTCATCTGCCCGGCATCATAACAAATAAGTTAAGGGGTGCGCAAGCGTTTTTTCAGATTAGGCACGTGATATAATACTACGTATGGATTATCCGAATTACTTTGCACATCACGTCCCGAGCGAGCAACAATTTTCTGTTCATATCTTGCCGATTGTTGTTTGCGCCGTTGTGGCGGCACTTTTTGTTGGAATCTTACTAGTCAAGAAACGTAAACATAACCAGAAGGATCAATAATGATAACCGTATACACCACACCAACGTGCGCGTTTTGCCACGCCGTAAAAGACTATTTCAAAAGCAAAGACATCAAGTACAAAGAAACTGATTTGACCGAAGATCAAGCCGCGGCGCAGTGGGTACTTGATAAAACTGGCCAGCTCGCCGTCCCTGTTATTGATATCAACGACACCATTATTGTCGGATTTAATAAACCTGCCATTGACGACGCACTCGAAAAAGCAAAATCCAAATAGCAAATTACAAATAACAAATAAATACCAAGCACCGTCTGAAATTTCTGTCATTCGAATTTTGAATTTATTTGGAATTTAGATTTTGGAGTTTGTGATTTTCATGCGCTAGAATGTGTATATGGCTTTCGAAGATTACAAACAAAAAAAATCCGTCGTGGTTGTTTATACCGGCGAGGGCAAGGGCAAGACCAGCGCCAGCATGGGTCTGATGACGCGTGCACTTGGCACCGATTGGGCAGTGGCATTTATTCAGTTCATAAAACACTGGGATGTCGGCGAACATCGATTTATCGCCAAGGTTCAGCCCTTATTTAAGAGTAAGCTATATTTTTACAAGGGCGGCAAAGGTTTTTATAACGCAGGCGAGTTAAGTGCTGAGGGCGTCACTGAAGCCCAACATAAGCAAGCCGCTCTAGAAACCTACAATGAGGCCTACAAAGCCGCAACCTCTGGAAAGTTCGATTTAGTGATTTGCGACGAAATCAACAACGCCGTCAACAACAAGCTTATTAGCGTCAAACAGCTCGAAACATTAATAAAAAAGAAGTCGCCCAAAACTAGCCTCTGCATCACCGGCCGTAACTTCCCGGACGAATTACTACCACTAACCGACATCGCCACCAATATGACGAAAATTCGCCACCATTTTGACGAAAAATTTCTTGCAAACAAGGGCATTGATTACTAAGATTTTAATTACTGTGCTTGAGCCTTCTCAACAATAAGCGTTTTAGTATTTCTCATGCCGCGCTCATGGAGATACCCGTTTCGGTCATAAAATTTCTGTGAGGGAGCAAGCGCGAACAAAGTCACAGAAATCGCGCCAAGTTTAAGAGCAGAGTGCTCGATACCGGCAAGCAACTGCGCACCGACGCGAAGTTCGCTATTTGAACGCATCGTTTTCGTGACTGCAATTTGCAGAATACGAAAATCTCCCGTTTGCTCGCCACAAATGTCACGATCCAAATATCCAGCTGCCGCGCCAACCACTTTACCGTTGTACACGGCCGCAAGTGCTGCGTCCGCTGGGATACGATCAAAGTAGTCTTGATGATCGCGATTCCTGGCAAGGTCGCCGAGTTCAAACAACAGCAAGTCGGCTGCGGGTTTACGCACAGAAGCATCTGCCAAAGCGTTAATTATTTCTATCATAATACTTATTATATCATAAAATTGAGTATTTGCCTTATACCGCGTCGTCTAGCAGTTTCGCGCGCTCAGAACTGCTTCCAGAAGATTGTGTATAGCCGTGTTTATCAAAGAACTCCGCAGACTCTGACCGTGGAAACAGGCGCATGCGAGTTGAGCCGCCATCAAATGCACGAACCTCGATCTCCTGTAGCAACATACTGCCAATGCCAGGGTGGCGTAATCGTTGAGACTCAACAACGGCTATTTCGTGCAACATAAAAACGTTGTGATACGTTCCATCGTCACCACCGGCGGCAGCACCGACAAGCTCCTTACCAATAGTGGCCGCCAGAATTACATCAGCTGGCATGTGGTCAAAGTAATCACCGCTTAGCGTTGGGTCTAGTTTTGTACCTAAGATATCCATCAACAGAGCAGCAGCTTTTTGGCGGCGGTCATGATTGCGGCGGTCATGATTGCCCGAGATTTCAAGAATTTCAATCATGAGCTTATTATACAACTTTGGATTAAATTTGTAAACACCGCTTAGCTATCCGGCGTTTTTGACTGCTAGAAGATACTCAAGACAACGTGTATTGTTTGCTAGAATAGACGCATGCCTACACTGTATTTGATGCTTGGATATCCGGGCGCTGGCAAAACTACAACCGCAAAGGTGATTGCCGATATCACCGGTGCGACGTTGCTCAGCTCGGACGCACTGCGATTTGAGATGTTCGACTCTCCAAGATTTTCCGAAGAAGAACATGAACAGCTGTATCGCGAATTAAATCAGAGAACCGAAAAACTTCTGGCAAGCGGCAAAGATGTGGTGTACGACGCTAACCTCAATCGTCACGAACACCGACGCGAAAAATACGACATCTGCGAACAAGCAAACGCCACGCCAAAACTTATTTGGGTTCGTACACCCAAGGAGCTAGCAAAACAACGCGCCACGCACGAAAGTCGCAAGCATTTTACACCCAGAGGCGAAGCTCTGGCCGATATGTTTGATCGCATTGCTAATCTGATAGAAGAGCCAAAGCAAGACGAACATCATATCGAAATCATCGGGCAAAACGTCACACCAGAAATTGTCCGCGCAAAATTAGGCCTATGAATAAACGAACCGTCAAAAAACTGGTTCAGGCCGCGCTGTTTCTACTGTTGGTTGGTGCAACATATTTCGCTAGTCAACAGCAAAACGTTCAACAAACCGTGCAAAAGGTGGTGCCACCGGCCGGCAGCTACAACGTAACGAAAGTCGACGACGGCGACACTATTATGGTTGATATGGACGGAGTAGAGGAAAAAGTTCGATTTATCGGCGTCGATACGCCCGAAACCAAAGATCCGCGCAAAGTTGTGCAATGTTTTGGTAAAGCCGCTAGCGAATTTACCAAAAACTTAATTGGTTCAAACCCAGTAAAACTAGAAGCGGACCCAACCAACACCAACCGTGACCGCTATAATCGCTTGCTTCGCTACGTATATTTGCCCGATGGAACACTAGTGAACGCAAAAATTATTGAGCAAGGGTACGGCTTTGCGTACGTTAGTTTTCCGTTTACAAAACTAGAAGAATTCAAACAACTACAAACTGAGGCCAGAGAACAAAACCGCGGATTATGGAACGAATGCGATCCGGCAAAAAATGAGTATGGTGGATTTACATCGAATCCAGCGGAATAATTTTTAAAATATTTGCCCAGTTACAGTAATCAGCTACAGCGATTCTAGCAATTCGACCAATTTTTTAGTCTGGATTTTTTCACTCAAAGTTTTGGCTTGCTTGCTGGCTGCTTGGCCATATTTTTTGCGAGTTTTTTCATCACTCAATAGTGTTAAAACTTTTTTGGCAAAATCTTTTGGATTGTTCCGCGCCTGTAACCCAGTCTTCTTTGTCACTAAAACTTCGTTAATTCCTTTGTCTATCCAAACAGCCGGCAAACCAGTTAAAGCCGCTTCGTTAACCACCAAAGCTTGCGTATCAGTAAGAGAAGGGAATGCAAAAACATCAGCCGAGGCATAAACCGAGCCAAGACTTTCACGCGGCAATCGGCCCACAAAAATAATTTGCTGAGGATAGTCGGACGCTCGCGCGTGTGCCTCCAGCTGTTCGCGGTAGCTAAAATCGCCTACAAAAACCAGTTTAGCTTTTGGCTCTTTTTTGCCAATATGGTCAAAAGCATCGATCAGTAAGTCTAGGTTTTTTTCTGGCGCCAGGCGACCGGCGTACATCACAACCTTTTCGTCATCGTCTATATTGTGTTCGCGGCGGAACGCTTTAGATGCCTGCAGATCAACTGGCAGCGGATCAACACCAGTTGGAATTGTCGATACCTTAACCGATTTATCCCATGACCGCAGTTGTTTAGTCATTTTTTTCGACACTGCCACCACTGCATCGCAGCGACTATGCAACACTGTGAGCATTTTTATAATCATATGTTTGCGGCGAGAAATATTATGATCACGGCCAAGAATCATTGCTTTAGTTGTTTCGCGGACTTCTTGCAATGACATATTAAGTGCAAATGGTGCGGCCATTGTGAGCGCCAACAAACCAAAAACCGCACTTGGATATTCTTCGATGTATTGGCTAACGTCGGTACAGTACTGCGAAACCAACGGAATTTCTTGCTTGATTGCGCAGTAAGCGCCCAGCATGCCAATTTGGCCCGGAGTGAAAAAGATAATCACATCAAGCTCAAGTTTTGCAATTCGCCGATATTGTATTGGCGGAAAAAACAACGATGTGGCTTGGTCTTCAAAAAAAATATCGCCAACCGCTGGAATCCACAACATGTTGCCGCTCGATTCTGGCTCGCGCAAACCGGTTTTTGGCGCAACGACATATACTTCGTGCCCAAAAGCCTCTAAGTTTTTGCGGGCCGATTCCACCACGTGCACAATACCGTTCATTGCCGGCAAATAAGAGTCGGTAAAAAGTCCGATACGCATTGCTCCTATTTTAGCACGGGTTTATTGTAAGCGGTCACTAAGTCCGAGGCGCAACACCGCTAATAATGCGGGCATTGCATTTTGGTAGGCGTGGCCTTCACCCATAAGCGTCTGCGAACTCACGTTCAACCCCAGATCGCGCATTGCGATGGCAAACTGATCTTCCCAGGCTGCGCTCACAAGCCCATCCTGCGCCCGAACTGTATGAATGTGCGTACCGTGCTCTGGATCTACACTGAGGCGCCCAGAACACACTGCATCGGTCATAATTTCGATTTGACGACCACGTGACATCGCTTTTGGCGTATGTCGGACGTGAGTCGCAAACTGTGCTTTAATTTGACCTCCAAGATCTGCTTCATCGGCCGGGAATGCCTCGCCGTTGTACGGAGTATAGTCCTTCATGTGCTTGCCGGCGCCTGCAAATCGCTTAAGGAATCTCGGGTACGAAATGCTCTGTAATGCCATGTTCTCTGAACTTATAACTGCCGAAATTACTGTGCCTTCTGGTGCCGTGGCAATCATTTCCGCACCTGTGAGCGTTGACTGTGAGTGGTTTAAAAATACCACTGGCAAACGCCGACCATTTGCATCAAGAAGATGTTCATCAAGCTGTAGATCGCGCCAATGTCTTGTTGCAACGTCAAGCAGGCGTCCATTGTGTGCTTGCTCGATTTGACGTTCGGTCATCGCATTCTGTTTGCTTTCGGGGTGTCCCATGCCAGGAAAGCCCATAACTGCAACGCGCATATTTGTAGCGGCGGCCACAACGCCAAACCGTGCTGCGTTGAACGGACGATCCGGCGTATCCGACCAAGACACCGGCGCAATAGCCAATGCTGTTGGGTTTTCGTTAGTTGTTACGCCAAAATATCGAGTTTGCAAGCCGCCTAAAGCCTCGGAATCAACCATACTCGTAATCTGCTGTTGTTCCATCAGAGCAGGATTCATAATCGCGTCGTGGCCAATAAGTTCTTGCACCTCTGCTGTGTGGAGATATCGTTCTGTAACAGTGTTCATAGTGATTTATTATATCATAATATTGTGCTTATGCAATATGATACAATTATGCTTAAGCTAATCAGATATGACAACACGTAAATCAACCAAGAAATCACGAGTGAATCGACTGCAAACATCTTTGATGAATTTTATTCGAAGCCCGAAAAAAATCCTCGCCGGAATTGCCATATTTATTGCCGCAATAATTGGCCTTATCGGTGCGAGTAATCTTATCGACTACAGCTTCAAAGAAGTGCCGAACCCAAATTACGGTGTTAGTTTTTCTAAAAAATACTCCGAAGAACTTGGGTTAGATTGGAAAGCAAACTACACGGCACTGCTCGATGATCTGAAGATTCGAAACTACCGGCTGATGAGTTATTGGGATGTTGGTGAACCAAAACAGGGAACATATGATTTCAAAGACTTAGATTGGCAAATGGACGAAGCGCACAAACGTGGTGCAAAAGTCAGCCTTGGGCTAGGGCTTCGGCAACCACGTTGGCCGGAATGTCATCGACCAAGTTGGCTGTCTGCACTCGATAAAGAACAGCAAGAAGCTGCGCTTATAAATTATCTTTCCGTAGTAGTGAACCGCTATAAAAATCACCCGGCACTCCTGAGTTACCAACTCGAAAACGAAGCGGTCAATACCTGGTTTGGCGAATGTACCGCGGCCGACATCGACAAAGAGCGGTTAGCACGCGAGTACAATCATGTTGCGTCACTGGACCAAAATCACCCCATTTGGATGAGTCTAAGCGATCAACACGGCCTGCCGCTTGGCGAACCCACGCCAGACCAATACGGCTATTCAGTGTATCGCGTTGTTTGGAATGACAAGACTAAACCGTTCGAATTTTACCTGACGTATCCAACACCAGTTTGGTATCACAAATTACGCGCGCTTTGGATCAAAACATTTAAGCACCGCGACATTTTCGTACACGAACTGCAGCTAGAGCCTTGGGGACCAGTTGGTACCAAAGACTTGTCGATCGAAGAGCAAGAGCGATCCATGGATACTGATCAGTTATCAGAAAACATCCAGTTCGCGCGCAAAATTGGCGCACGCGATATTTACACTTGGGGCGGAGAGTGGTGGTACTGGCGCAAAACTACTCAAAGCGATCCAACAATTTGGGAGCATGTGCGCTCGGAGTTAAATCGAGAATAATATTTTGTAATATTTAGCTTGTTATGTCTATACTTCTTATCCTTTTGTATGTATAATGTAATCTTATGAAAAAGCGAAATGTAAGTCAGCACAAAATTGTGAATCGTCGCGCTCGGTTCGATTACGAGTTAGATGATAGTTTAATTGTGGGTGTGGTTTTAACTGGTCGCGAGGCAAAATCGCTCCGGCAAGGTCACGGCCAACTTCGTGGCGCCTATGTAACTATGAAAGACGAAGAACTCTGGCTCGTAAATGCGGCCATCAACAACGGCAAAACATTTGTGATCGAAGAAGAAGAGCAAACTCGCTCACGCAAACTACTAGCCAAGCGCCGTGAAATCGATGGATTCATAGCTGCCAAAAAACAGGGGCGAACAATTGTGCCGTTAGAATTTTTAACCGGTGGTCGTCACATAAAACTCAAAATCGCCCTTGGTAAAGGTAAGAAAAACTACGATAAAAGAGACGCAATCAAAAAACGCGATCAATCCAGAGACGAAATGCGCAATCTCAAACACTAGCAAAATTTTACTCGCGGCGAAGTGCGTCGATTGGGTTGATTCGCTCGGCTCGGCGCGCAGGGAAGTAGACGACCAGCAAACCAACAAGTGTCGTAAAAGCCAAAATACCGACAACCGCCCACCATGGATACGCGAACACGCTAAATGATTGCGTGACACCACGCCCCTTTGCGCCGGAGTTCAAATAAATATTAACCGCCGTTCCGGCTGCCATTGCCGTAATAATTCCGATCACGGCGCCGGCAAATGAAATCAACAGCGCTTCAAAAATGAACAATTTGCGCATATCAGAGCGGCGGCCGCCGAGGGCCATCATCAGCCCAATTTCTTTGGTTCGCTCGAGTAGCGAAATGGTCAAAGTGTTAAACATACCCAGCACGGCTACGATCATACCAATCGAACCAAAGCTGATCAAAATAACGTTGAAAAACTTAAATATTTTATTTATTTCTTCGAGCGTATCGACCAGCGAGGTGGTTTGAAATCCATTACTTTCTATTTGTTTTCGAAGGTCAGGTATGGCGGCGGTTTCATCGGCGACCACCTTAACCTGCTGATACACTGGAACGCCAGCGGTAGTGAATATTTCGTCGATTGTGAATATTTCGCTGCCGGCGCCAGATTCGAACACACCAACAATCGTGAATGAATCGCGGATCTCTTTTGTATTTGCCTGTACTTTTTGCAGGGGTATCGCTAGGTTGATCTGTTGATTTATGGCTTTTTTAGGATCTTCGATACCGATTGCTTTTAGCGCCGAAAGATTAACCATAATCGCCCGCGGGTCACGTTCGTCCAGCAAACGACCTTCGCGCAAATTAAAACTCGTCGTAGATTGATAGTCGGTGTTTATGCCGTATACAACCGAGTCAACTCCGCCGCCGTTAAATGCGATACTACCTGGGAACGAATACTGCAAACCAACTTTTTCAACGTGTGGGTAACTACGCATGCGATTGATGGCGTCGTCGTTTAGTTGCAAAATTTTAGAATTTGGCGAATTCACCTCAAGCGCCTTGAGCGACTTATCGCCAATAACTTGCTTCGTGACAAGATCTTGGATACCAACACCAAACGACAGCAAGAAGAAAATTGACCCGATACCGATCACGACACCCGAAACGGTCAGGAAAGATCGCAACTTTTTGGTCGAAATATTACGAAGCGCCATGTGTAGTAAAATACGGACTTTCACGGCAGTGAATTTCTCTCGCCGCTGCACATTTTTGGCGGCTTCTGGATTCATTTCAATATGTTTAAAGTCTGATGAAGAATCGTCTTCTTTTGACTCCGTACTGGGCTTTGTGTCTGACTCCGGCTTTATTTCTGGCTCTGTTGTTGGTTTTGGCGGTACTTTTATATCTTCTACGGTCGTTACAGGGCGAGCAACATCGTCATTTGCTGGTGCGTCAGGCGTAATCAGTAACATGTCGTTAGCGCTATCTGGTTTTGGTTTACGCTCAAACCAAACCGATGGTTTGCCGTCCTCTTGCTGGGATTTTTTGCGACTAGGCAGTATGGGTTCCATGCGCTTTTCCTTTCCCTAAATTATCAATTCGCTCACGCATTTTATCAAGCAGCTCGTTGGCAGTTTTCTGGATATTCTCGTCGTGCTGTTCGACCACATTACCATCTTCGATGTGGAGTAAATTATCAGCTAGCGGCATGTATTCCATGTTGTGCGTCACCAGAATAATAGTTCGCTTTAGCACCGTCTGACATTCTTGGAGTAAATTCATAATCTTGTCACCGTTTTTGCTGTCCAAACTTCCGGTCGGCTCATCGGCAATAATAAACAGGGGATTATTAACAATGGCGCGTGCCATGGCGATTCGTTGTTGCTCACCACCAGATAACATCGACGGATTCTTTTTTGCGTAGGCGCCCATTCCAACTTGTTCGAGTGTCGCCAACGCAATTTTTGCAGCAGCACTACGAGAATAGCCCAAAAAATACAGGGGAATAGACACGTTTTCGATAACACTCAAACTTTTAACCCAGTAATTTTGCTGGTAGACAATACCGATTTGATTTGCACGAAATGCGGCAAGCTCGTTGGGCTTCAACTCGTACAAAGCATCGCCGCCAAACACGACACGACCGGTCGTTGGTTTTTGCAACCCCGACAAAATGTTTAGAAGTGTAGATTTACCGGAACCTGATGGACCATAGATGATATTAAAACTGTTAGAAGACAAGTTAAAGTTAATGTCGTGCAGCACGTTAACCATTTCTTCGCCAACTTTAAACGACTGACTAACCCCGCTCAAACTAACGACATTTTTGATAACAGTTGTATCCATTATTGTTTTCCCACCGTTACTATCATTACAAACCGAACACTCTCTGCAGTGTATTAAAGATAATCGTCAAAACGCTTTCACTGGCGCGGCCAATAATCACCGATTCTGCCTCGCCGAATCCTGCATTGCCGGCTTTATCGCGCGAAATTGGCTGAATACTGTACACCCGCGATGTCGGTAAATCAGAAACAACCACAATGTGTTCGGTAGTGAGCTGCGTATCCTCGGTGGTTCGGCTGTTAAACACCACTGCATCAGAACCTTCGGCGTAACCAACTTGGCTACCAGATGGCTCGTCGGTTTTCCACGAAACAATCACCTGACCGCGGGCCTCAGCGCCGGTACCACGAATTGACGGTTCAATATTAATATCGGTCACTTTTGGCGGTCGAGTATCAAGCGCCGTTCTAAATTCCTGCCGATCGGACACAGCCAGATTTCCGTCCACGTCACGGCTTTGCGCAATCAAGAAGTAGCGACTATCATCTTGCAAACCCCTGATGATTATCTTGTGATTTGTTTTGAGCTTAGAATCCTGCACATCTGTTCCGATTGTACCGGTGATGCCGTAGGTAACATTTGATGTCGAAGCAACGTTGGTTTGCCAGGTAATTTCCTGCGTGCTGGTTGGCTCGCCGGCAACAGGCTGGAATCGTAGGTTATTTATTTGCGGTCGTGGCGGGGTAGTGAAGGCAAAGATCGTTCCGTCGTAGCGGTTTCCTTCACTATCATAGGCAGAAATCATATAGAAATATTTGACGCCATCTTTGAGCCCGTCGATATCAATATCGTATCTTGATTCTGTAGTTGATGTATTGATAGATTTGACGCCACCAAATGATTCGTTTTGTCCGTAGAAGATGTCGACTTTGTTCGCACCCTGAATCGTAAAGCTAATAATGGCTGAGCTCAAACCAATCTTAGTTGTCTCGACTTCTTTCAGGATTGGGGCAGGCGAGGTGCTGAATGAATATTCCTGGCTAACGCCGGTGTTTCCGTCCTCGTCCGTCCATTTAACAATGTAGTAATAGGTGGTTCCGGCTGCCAAGTTGTCGAGGTCGATTTCGTGCGACGTAACTTGCTCAGAACTTCCGACTTCTGAGGCGGCATACTGTCCGCTTTTGGTTCCAAGCGCGACTTTAGAGTCGCTGGTTCTATCGGTTGACCAGCTAATTGTGGCGCGCCTGGTTGTTACATCGCTCTCCACAGGATCGCTCGTCATAGTGGCCGCATCGGTGAATTTACCGGTTGGTGTCATATCAACTGTCGAACTATTGGCACTACAATTGCCGGTGCTATCGCATGCTTTAACATAGTAATAGTAGCCCTGTTGGCTGAGGTTTGCATCAATATACGTCGTACTAGAGCTGCTACCGACAAAGCTAAATGTTGCGTTATTGGTTGAGCGGTAGACTTTGTAGCTGCTGATGCCGGCGCCGGTGTCTTCTGGCGGTTCCCAGGTAAGCGCCAAGCGCCAGTTGTTGGTGGTCTTAATAGAAACATCAACGATGTCGACGTTTGTTGGTAAGCCTGGCGACGGCGTGTTTGCCTCGAAAGTAATACTAGAATAATTGTCGTAGTTAATATTGTTTGATTCGTCACGGGCCACAACGTACATGGTGTTTTCGCCTGGTTGCGTAGCGTACCCGCCAGAACTCAGCGAGCGAGTCGTGGTATACGAACAGTTCGAAACCGACGGCTCGCTATTAATCGTATAGCAATAGGTCAGGTTGTCTTCGTCGCCAACAAACGTGCCTGGCGAATCCCACGAAAATGCAAACGAGTTGGCGGTGTTTGTTTCTGGCGTCACGTCCAAGTTTTGTGGTTCGGACGGCGCGCCGTTGGTGTTTACTTTGAGCGCAGCTGTCACATACGAGCTGGTGACGTTTCCAGCTTCGTCCCATGTTCTAAAGTACACCGTATTAATACCATCGATAATATTGTTAAAATCTGTCGGGTCAATAGTGGTATAGTTGCCGTCGTTGGCGAGTAAGTCCGTAATGTCACCGGTTCCAGAATGACTATCGCCGAACCAAGTCGTGCTGCCAATTTTGTACTGCAAGCCAGTAACCCCAGAGTGAGCATCGCTGGCAGCCTGACCGCCAACAGTTGCCCAGCTCAGCGTCGCTTCTTTGGTGTTGATAAATCCTGACGGCGCGGTGATATAGCCAGGATTTTGCGGCACCGTATTATCAAAACGGAACTGGAAGCTGGCGTTTGATCCAATGACATTTCCGGCTTGGTCAATCGCTCGAACGTGCAAATAGTACGGACTACTCGAAGAGGTAAGCGCGGTAGAAATATAGCCGCTGGTCGCAAAGTCTACTGAATTCGAGCTAACGGCGAATTCGCAATTTCCGCCAGCATCAACAGGGCTTGCGCCAAGTAATCCTTTGGAGGTTTCTGGGTTTCCGGAAGCATCTTGGCCAAGGTACAAACAGTATCCCAAAATTCCAGAATCTGCGTCCGCGCCAGCCGTCCACGTGAAGTACGGCGACGCGCCGTTCGTCCAATCATTCGAACTCAGCGATGCGCCACCGTTTGTTTTGTACGCTGCCAGGCTTGAGGCGTTTGCAGACGGATCAATACTATCAGACGTTGCTTCGATTGTGACGTCATTAAGCGTTACGCGCTGATCGCCGTCGCCGTCAAAAATTGCTTGCCAGCGGATACCATCGAATGTCACGGGCAGGGAAGCGATATTGGTATTGATTGCCGCTGCGGTGTTAGCATCATTTACTGAGCCTGATGTTTCCCACGAATCACCGTCCCAATATTTCCAGCTTGCGGCGTCATCATTGGAAACACGATACGTAATGGCGCCGCCATTTGCTGTTTCGGTGGCCGCAAACGAATCAATTGTGTTAACGCCACCAGCAAACACAGCGTCGTTAACTGTGACCGATTCTTTGGTGTCTACATATGGGTTTGTCGTAAAGCTCGTACGCGCAGTGTTGCTAATTCGAACTTCGTCTAACAAACCAGTGAAGTAACCCTGGCCTTCACCACGACCACTGCTGCCGTAGGTTGAGCCAATCAGTAATGGCGTGCTGGTATTTGGAATTGACACGGACTTTGAAGCAGATGCATTCTCGACACCGTCAATAAACAATTTCATTGTCGATCCGTTGTACGTTGCTGCAATATGATGCCAGTTTGTATCCTGTGATGTCTGAGCGCTGGCTAAAAATCCATTGTCGCCATAGCTCCACATCGCCGCGTCGGCGTTGCCCGTAAAACCTGTTCCGGCAAAAAGCTTTCCGTTGTAATCAATCAGCGAACCAACATATTCAATGGTGGTTGTCCAGCCAGCGTTAATACTATCACCACCTATTTGTGTCCAGGCTGTTCCGTTGTATTCCCAAACCTCACCGTCCCCAGCGGTATCACCAACACCAACATATAATTTGCCGTTATATATGGCCATGGAACGAACACGTTCAAAAGTACCAGCTGTCCAACTGCCATCGACATCATCGCCGCCGATTTTTTCCCAGATTGTTCCGTCGTATGCCCAGACTTCGGCGTCATCGGTTGATGAGCCCAAACCAACCACCAGCTTTCCGTCGTAAACGCGCATAATATAAACTTCTTCTAAACTTGCGCTCCAGCTGCTTCCCGTACCGTCGCCGCCAATCTTGGTCCAAGTTGTTCCATTGAATTTCCAGACTTCGGCGTCGTTAGCAGAAATACCAATGCCGGCATAGAGTTCGTTGTTATAAACGGTCATGGATAGTACTGATTCCATATTTAGCGCGGCTGCCCAGCTGCTGTTGACGCCGTCGCCGCCAACGCGAGACCAGCCTGTACCATTCCAGCGCCACACCTCGGCATCTTGAGCTGAACTTCCAAGCCCAGCGTACAAATTACCGCCCCAAACACTCAGAACATTAACTGCCTCAAAACCAGTGTTCCAACCAGAGTTCACGTTGTCGCCGCCAACCAAAGTCCAAGTTGATCCATTGTATTTCCAGACTTCGGCGTCGTTAGCAGTCGTACCTAAGCCCGCATATAATTCACCTTTATAACTCTGTATGGTATAGACGTTTTCGTAGGCATCAGCTGCCCAGCTCCCACGAATGCCTTGACCGCCAATCACACTCCACGATGTGCCGTCATATTCCCACACCAACGCGTTGCCAGCTACAGTAACACCGGTGCCCGCATACAATTTACCGGCGTGCGCCATGGTTGATTCGACGCTTTGCAAGTTGTAGCCGCCCCAACTTTGATTGACATAACTACCGCCAGTCCAAGTCCAGGCCGAGCCGTTCCAACCCCACAACGTGCCGTTACCAGCAGCGTCGTACAAACCAGCGTACAAAGTGCTATTTCCGTAGGCCAGTGCATACACACCGTCGCCTTGATTAGCAGAGAAGCCGCTGTTGACGCCGTCGCCGCCGATTTTTGCCCACACTGTACCGTTCCATCTGAATACTTCGCCATCGCCGTTAGTGTTACCAACGCCTGCGTACAAATTAGTGCCGTCATTTGCGAGTGCGCCAACAATTTCGTACGTGCTTGCGGCCCAGCTACTACTTAAACCGTCGCCCCCAATTTGCGACCACGTCGTACCATTATAGCGCCAGACGTCGGCATCGCCAGCGGTCAACCCAACGCCGGCATACAAGTTTCCGCCAAAATACGTCATGCTCAAAACTTGCTCGATGTTAGCGGCAGCGGCCCAGCTGCTATTGGCGCCGTCGCCGCCAACTCGGTTCCAAGCAGTTCCGTTCCATCGCCAAACTTCGGCATCTTGAGCTGAGTCACCCAAGCCCGCGTACAAATTTGTACCATCATTAGTTAGCGATCGAACCGCCTCAAAGTTTGTGTTCCAGCCAGAGTTTAGGTTGTCGCCACCGATTTTTGCCCAGGTTGAACCGTCCCATCGCCATACTTCAGCGTCGTTGGCAGTTATACCAATACCGGCGTAGACATTGCCGCTGTACGCATCAAGCGAAAACACTGCTTCAAAGGTACTGATGGCCCAGCTATTGTTGACGCCGTCGCCACCGATTTTATCCCAGTCACTACAGCCACTAGACATGTCACAGCTCCAGACTTCGGCGTCGCCAGCAGTGTTTGTACCCAAGCCTGCATATAGCGTAGTACCGCTGATCGTTAATGCGTGCACGTCCTCAAACTGTTGATCTGCCCAGCTACTATTTTTGCCGTCGCCACCAATCTGTGACCACGAGGTACCATTCCATTTCCAAACTTCGGCATCACCAGTTCCAAGACCCAGCCCAACGTATACATCAGTACTGTTGGTAACCGTAGCACGAACAATACTTCTACCATCAGCATCCCAGCTACTATTGGTGTCGTTTCCGGCTTCTCGCGACCAAGAAGACGCGCTGCTGTTTGCAATTTCGTAGTTAACTTTGCCAGAGGTGCGATCATAGTACAAACGATACGCGCCTTTGTCTAAAACACCTTGATCCTGACTTGCCTCTGTATTAAACGTGCTATCGAATTTAGTCCATGCCTCCAGTGTGTGCGACCCAGTCAGCGACAAGCTTGCGCTATCAGGAACCGCCACGTGACTGCTGTTACCGTCCAAATCTAAACCGTTATTAAGATTAGCCGCAACCCATGCCGTCGCGCTGGCTGTTCCGTCGTTATTGTTGCTGGTGGTGTCCGAAACAGTGCTGCCAGCTATTTCGTCCAGGTGATACAGCGCCGCTGTGCTACCGTCGGATGCGTAATTTTGCGCCTTTAGCCGCGCGGTGGTGCTGTCTGTTTCGATCGAATCATCGTCAAACGTAAAGTTTGCTGCAACTGTAAAATCCCAATTTTCCGTCAGATCAGATGCCGCAAAAGCCTGGCGAAAACTAACAAAAATCATCGACGCAATAAAAACGACGTATACCAGAAAAATCGCCATGTGCGTGTGTTTATGGAAGCGCCATTCGTGCCAGCGTCGGTACCAGTTTACTCTTGAAAGCAAATAGACGTGCGGTCGATGCGCCACATGTTTATGGGCGAATTTCCCGGCACGTTTTGAATAGTGAGCTGTCTTTTTAGCAGCATTTTTGACATGCGGCGCAGTCTTTCTGGCGACGTGTTTTACTCCGTGGCCAGCTCTTTTTGTTGCACCAACAACATGACGGTGCGCTGCTTTTACTTTGGTGTGGACAGCCAAAGGTAACCCTCGCATTTTATTTTTTTATTCTCATCAATCCTCAACAACTGAATCACCTATAACTATAGCAAAAGCGGAATACTAAGCACAATAGGATTTGCATATTTTCGTGCGAGTAGCAAGCGAGCGGCCGCCGCTTGAATACCGCGGCCGCATCAGATATAATCACCAGCTGTATTAACAAATTATAATCCCGGGTAGCTCAATGGTGGAGCAAGAAGCTGTTAACTTCGAGGTTGTCGGTTCGAGTCCGACCCCGGGAGCCAGACCAAGCAGAGAAAAGTGCAGACCTAGTTCCTAGACCTGTAATAACTTCTCTCCTTGGTCAGCCAAGTAAAAATGTGCCGATAACAAAGTACAAATGTTGGAACCGTCAGTAATGGCGGTTTTTTCATTTTACCTCTGTAATTTAGTTCTAACCCAGCCTCTCCCGTCCCGAAGGAGCAAGCAGCACAAAAGCTGACCCGTTCCCAACGCCAGTCATATTATATATTTTGAACCTGTGCTTATTTTTGCTGTTCTTTCAATTTATCAAAAAATTGTTGCAATGTAGGTCGGCCGCTACCGATCAGGTATTGGTCTTCTACCTTGTTGATGTACCCGTTAGCAAGAACGATGCCACCCAACAGCACAAAAACAGCAATGAGTAGTACTAGCGGAAACTTAGCATCGGCAAAGTTCTTATCGCGCTGGTACATTTTTACAACGCCAATAACAGCACCTGTGGCAAATATTCCAAAGGTAATTACGGCGGAGAGTAGGCTTTGTTGCAAGTATGCCAGACTCTGGGTGATGTCGACGTTGTCAGGGTTAGTGGACTTGAAATAGACAGTAACGGCGGCGCTGACTAAGAGCGTCGCGGGCAACGCGAGCGCAACAAGGCTGATCGTAATAGTTCTTAAGCTTAGTCGTGTCATTGCATCTCCATATCATATTATATTTTATACTAGTATACCACTGGGAATAGATTACTGGCGATTGACCCGAATCAGCGACAGCGAAGTTGGAATCTTTGCATGGCTGCAGTGCAAAGAGGCAAAGTTGGAAACCGGTGCTCAACACGTGTCATTTTCGGAGCGGAGTAGTCCTTAGCGCGCACAGAGAGCCAAACCAAGCAGAGAAAAGTACAGCTGGACCTGTCCCTGTGTACTACAATTTGACGTTTGCATTAATACCCCTAGGGGGTATATGCTGTACTCATGATTACTGATATTAAAAAACGCTCACTACACCGCGCCAAGATTATCGAGGGACAGATGCGAGGTATTCAGAAGATGATCGAAAATGAAGATTATTGCATGGACATCATTACTCAGAGCCTAGCTGTCCAGAAGTCCCTAGGCTCACTTAATAAACTTGTTCTGGAGAACCATTTACGGACTCACGTTAAAGATATGTTTGTTGCTGGTGAAACGGACAAAGCAGTTGAGGAGTTGCTTACGGTGTATGAACTCGCCAAGGTTAGAAGTAAATAATGGATCATAGTAGCCATGAAAGTCACGAACATAGTGACCACGATAAGCACGCCGGGCATAACCCAGACATGTTCAAGAAGAAGTTTTGGCTGAGTCTTGTACTAACCATTCCTGTATTGCTATATTCACCAACAATTCAAGAACTTCTAAACTTCACAATGCCAGGCTTTACTGGCAGTAGTCTTATTCCCCCAATACTAGGCATCATTATTTTTGTCTACGGCGGACTAGTCTTCCTTCGCAGTGCAAAAGCAGAACTTTCAGTAAAACAACCCGGCATGATGACGCTTATATCTATGGCAATTACGGTTGCGTTGTTTTACAGCATCGCAGTTACATTTGGCCTTGAAGGTATGAGTTTTTGGTGGGAGCTGGCCACGCTTATTACCATCATGTTGCTTGGCCACTGGCTAGAGATGGCGTCGATCATGAATGCGCAGGGTGCACTGAAAGAACTTGCCAAGTTACTGCCTGACGAGGCTGAACTTATAACGCCCAGTGGAACAAAAACGGTTTCAGTAGCCGAACTAAAGGTTCGCGATAAAGTGATTGTTAGGCCTGGAGCCAACATACCGGTTGATGGCGAAGTCGTAAAAGGCGAGTCGAGCGTCAATGAATCGATGCTCACGGGAGAATCTAAATCAGTAAAGAAGATTGTGAAGTCGCTGCTAATCGGAGGCACTATTAATGGTAGCGGCTCACTCACAATGAAGGTCACCAAGATTGGCGACGACACTGCCTTGGCTGGAATCATGAAGTTAGTCGCCGATGCCCAAAACAGTAAATCTAAAACGCAGGTACTGGCTGATCGCGCAGCTTATTATCTTACTTTTATTGCACTTGGTGCAGCACTTTTAACATTACTAGCATGGTCGCTCTCCAGTGATCGATCGGCTTCATTTATTATCGAAAGAGTGGTTACAGTACTTGTAATTGCCTGTCCCCACGCGCTTGGTCTGGCTATTCCGCTCGTTACTGCAATTTCTACATCCTTAGCTGCTAAAAATGGTTTGCTCATTCGCGAGCGCATGGCACTGGAAGCAGCCCGAAACATAGATGTCGTATTGTTTGACAAAACAGGTACTCTCACAAAAGGTGAACAGGGCGTCGTAGATGCTGTTTCTACAGGTGATAAAAATATTCTGTTGTCACTAGCCGCTTCTGTCGAAAACGAATCAGAACATCCTATCGCCAAAGCAATCGTGCGATATGCAAAAGATAAAAAGCTAACTATCCTTGATGCTAAAAAGTTTTCTGCTATGTCGGGACGGGGCGCAACTGCGTCAGTGAACGGCAAAATCGTACATATTGGAGGCCCCAAACTACTCGAGGAATTAAGCTTAGAGCTTCCCGCTAGCATCGGCAAGGCCGCTCACACTGCCCAAAATGAAGGCAAAACAACTGTGTATGTTATTCGGGAGAAGTCCGTGCTTGGCGCAATAATGTTAGCGGATGTTATTCGCCCAGAATCTAAAGAAGCCGTTAACGCATTGCGAAAAAGAGGTATTCGGGTTGCAATGCTCACTGGTGATGCCAAGGGTGTAGCTGCATGGGTAGCAAAAGAGCTGGGAATTAAAGAATTCTTTGCTGAAGTTTTGCCAGAAAATAAAGCCGCAGTAGTTAAAAAGCTACAAGCTGATGGCAGTAAAGTGGCAATGGTTGGCGACGGCGTAAACGATGCGCCGGCGCTCACACAGGCTAATGTGGGCATTGCCATTGGCGCCGGAACCGATATTGCAATTGAATCTGCAGGCATCGTATTGGCTAGCAGCGATCCTCGCGGTGTAGCAAGCATCGTTACGTTATCGAAAGCAACTTACAGAAAGATGATCCAAAACCTAGCGTGGGCAACTGGCTACAACGCACTGGCTATTCCACTGGCGACTGGCGTCACAGCTGGCTTTGGTTTTGTATTATCACCAGCTATTGGCGCAGTGCTTATGTCGTTGTCTACGATCGTAGTAGCAGCTAATGCTCAGTTCCTGCGTAATCTAAAGCTCAGATAATCAATAATAAAGGGAAAATCATGAAGAATAAATCAAATATAGTAATCGCCGCCGTTGTCGGTATCGTAGTAGTTGTCGGTATCAGCGTGTACGCATTTAACCGTAACGATGGTGAGATGATAGACGACAACATAACAATGATGTCTGGCGGCAAAGCATCTCAGGGTACGGTGCCTGCAAACAAAGACTCAAGTGACTACAAAATGTTTGCTGATATAACCGGCGAAGACTACGACCGCCTGTTCCTAGCAAATATGATTGCGCATCACCAAGGCGCGGTGGATATGGCAAACCTTGCGTTAACTAATGCAAAGCACCAAGAAGTGAAAGATTTAGCAACCGCAATCGTGAATGCACAGACAAAAGAAATTGGCGACATGACGGCGTGGCAAAAATCCTGGAGTTACCCAGCCAGTAGTGGCGAAATGATGATAGATCACTCGTCTATGGGAATGATGGACACTAATGCCGGTATGATGAATGCCCTAAACGGCAAAACTGGTGACAAATTTGACAAAGCATTCTTGGCGCAAATGAGAATGCACCACCAATCTGCAATAGATATGGCTAGCACAGGAGCTACTAATGCATACCATCAAGAAGTGAAAGACCTTACCAAAGGTATAATTACTGCCCAAACAAAAGAAATCCTACAAATGCGACAATGGCAAAAAGATTGGAACTAGTGATCCGTCCTCTAACAGATAGGATTTTATAGCATGTTAATTATATGCTAGTTGGTATTACTGACTTAACTGGCTTGGGGATATTTGACTTTGAGGTATTCCCGCATTACGCAGATGATGTACATAAAAAGATACTAGAAAACTATAGATCCACTACACACCATCAAGTCAGAGAAATGGGTGACGAGGATTATATTATTGTAGATATGTAAGTTTGCTTGATGCGTAGTTCAGTTGCGATAGTGTGCACGATGGCCCTCCAAAGACGCCTAAACAGATACGAGTTAGTTCCAATAACAGCACCGTTGTTTTTAGCTACTAATTTGTATCTGTTATTTAGTTCGACTCTCTCTTGGTGTCTGATATAGTTGGATTATGTATAAGAGTATCTCTGCAGAGCAATATCGTCAGCACTTAGGATTTCCATCTGACTATCAAGTAGATGCAGTGCTTTGCTATGGAACATTGTATGAAGATAGAGTGTTAGCTCAACTAGCTGAAGCGATTAAAGAGTTGGGTATTCAAGTGCAGGTCAATGCTTTACCTCATCCATTTTTACGATTCGCAAAAGAACTTCGGATTGGTGATAAAACAATATGGTTTGCGATTGGATATGGAGGAGCTTGGTTGAGCGAGTACTTACATTGGGCATGTCTTTTTGGGTCAAAAAAGAATATATTGATTGGGTCGTGTGGTGGCTTGAAAAGTGGTATGAAGCAAGGTGAATTTATAGTGCCGGAAAGTAGTTATGGTGAAGAAAGTTCAGTGAAAATGTATAACAGGGAAAGCAATAACCAGTTCCCTGATGAAACACTGAGCGAGAGTTTAGCTGCGAGCCTAGGAGATGATGGTACTAAGGTTTGGCGAGGACAAATGGTTACTTGTCAGGCAATGATTGGTGAAACGATGGATGATATAAGGAAATGGTCTAGTGATGGATATTTTGGAGTTGAGATGGAAGCCTCAACCGTGTTTGCGGTGTCTAATCATTTTGGAGTACCGTCAGCAGCCTCTCTTTATGTTGGGGATAATCTAATTGAAAAGCACAATAATATGAGCGAAGAATACGCAGCAGAAGCGGATGTTCGAAAACAAAATCAACTCAAACAGATAAAAATAGCACTATCGAAGCTTGTTCCTGGCCAATTATAGTTGCGATATACAAGACGATAGCCCTCCAAAAAAGTATAAATTCTTTCAAAATTAACAGATGTAAGCTAAGCTAAAGGGAGCCTGAAACAAGGTGGTAGCGATTGCTGGTTCGAATCCAGTCTCCGGAGCCAAAGTTAGAACTAAATTAACAGAGACACTAGCCTCTTTTTTCATCATGGGGTAGTGCGGTCAACGAAGCTATAATCAATATCAACCTATCTTTGACGCTCCCTATTGCCTACGCAGCTGGAAGACATTTAAAACTTTGATACAGAGTTCACCCAGAAATATTCAACTGAAGAATGTTAGCTACTAAGGATGCGTAGGCATGTTTATATCATCTTCGCTTTGGAGATTGATTCTTTGGCATAGAATATAACGCTTGGAGATAAATCGTATTTAGCATCATCTAATTCATTAATATCGAACCACCTCATATCAGTATGCTCATCTGAAATTTTGAAATTGTCAGAGTCAGTCTTCATAAAATATGTGAACGAAATATGTTTGTGAGGCGGATTAGCTTCGTGAACATCCACATAATTTGGTGTAATTATGAACTTTGTTTCAGGCGAAAGTACATTGGGTTTAGTCGTAAGAGGCACGGTAGCAAGACCCGTTTCCTCAATAATCTCACGGAACAACGCTTCTTCTGGATCTTCATTCAATTCAATATGGCCGCCAATGGGAATCCATTTGCCATACCTAGGGTGATGTACAAGTAGTACTTTACTTTCATTGTTTACTATAAAAGCAGTAATAGTATAGTCGTATAGTTCATTTATGTGCGGCATGTTATCTCACTTTCACTACAAGCCTAGTATAGATCATATTGTATTACAAACCTTGTTTTATATATAAAATAGTGTTAATATAAGTTAATATTAAAGGGCGCTAGAGGTCCGTCCTCTAACAGATGAGGTTTTGTTGGATTTTAGTAATCTGCTAGTTCGTATTTGATACGTGCGAGCATGTCTCTGTGATCTTCATAGTCATTCAAGAAGTGTCTGTACTCTTGGGAATCGCTAAATAAAGCAAGTATCCTGTCGGGGCGTATCCATTCAGCCTTGGCTTTGTCGATGTAATAGTTGAGGCTGGAGTAGGGATACAACTTCCAGTATTTGGGGTTGAGATGGATGTATCTTGTTATGTGTTGCAGATATTCATCTGTGTCGGTTCTTACGGCTTTGTAGCGGCTTTCAAATAGTGCGCCGGTTCGTTTGTATTTGATATTGAAGTATCGGCTATAGCTCGTCATGACTGAGCGCATAAATTTTGACATGGCTTGTTCGTGCTTTTGGTAAACGTAGAGATGGAAGTGATTCTTCATTAGACAATATGCTAATAGCTCCAAGTTTTCTTTGTAGTTAGGATAGGCAACACCAGCGCTAGATCGACAATTTTTTTGAGATAAATAACGTTTAAATAACGAGATAAAGTATGTATAATCTGCGTCTTCTAAGAAAATATCACCCTTGCTTGCTCCGCGTGCATACACATGATAGTAACTTCCGGCCAGATCAATTTTTATCACATTTCGAGAAGGCATAGGACAACAATAACACAATACAACTTTACTCCATCTGTTAGAGGACGGACCTCTAGGCGCTCTAGGCGAAAAGTTCCAAAAATATCAACTAACTGGAGCCATAATTTACAAATGCTACTTTTTGTGGTATTATTTGTTTAATCTCTCTCTCCGTTACTCATCTTACTGACCCAGGACGCATAGCCGATGCGCACTTTGTACGTGCTGAAGTTTTCCAGACAGAACAGGGGATTCCTGCATTAGATGACTTTGATGATCTCGACAGCACTGCCGAACAGTTTGTTGCTTACGACGAAAAAGGATTCCCCGTTGGGACTGCTCGCTACCGCGCTCTCGAAGACGGAGCGGGCAAAGTAGAGCGCGTTGCCGTACTTTCGAGCCATCGAGGCAAAAAAGTTGGCGAGGCAATCATGAATGCAATTCATGAAACTGCAGCAGAACAAGGTCTAAACCAACTCGTACTCGACTCCCAACTAAGTGCTGCTGGTTTTTATGCAAGTCTAGGCTACGAGCAGCAAGACGACACATTTGACGAAGTCGGCATTACACACATAAAGATGATCAAGCATTTAGCAACAAATTAACCATTATGCCTGAACTTCTTACTGACATGCATTTATCACGTACACAGGCTGCCGTCCTGGACGAGAAAAACATACAACGGTTCACCGGCTTCATGCGTACCAAGTGCATTGAAGCATCTGGCAGTAAGGCGTGTGGTCTCGTAGTTGAGGTGACCCAGGCAGAACGCACCGCTTGTGTGAGTTGTGTCAACTGTTCGGCACCAGCTGCCCAGTCGTTCGCCGCGGTTGAACTTCCTAGTTTGGCGAATGCTTTAATTTTAGATACTGACCTTGTCCAAGATCCCGAGCCGAACGTGAACTTTTCTCACCTACGATTAGTTGAGGCACTTGATTCTATCATGGCCAACGAAAATACTGGTGTTATCATTTCTGGTCGCGCGGCAACTGTAGTTGAACCTATCGGATATGCTCACACATTATCAAATCGACAAGTTTTATTTCCTGTTACTAGCATCGAAGGTCAGGGTGGCGCTATTGAGCCTGGCGTGCCAGTGCTGATTGAGTTTCCTGAGCCTCGATAGCGTCGAAGCTAAAGCTCCGAAGTACATCAACTAGAGGAACCTAAACCAAGCAAAGAAAAGTACAGACCCAGCTTCTAGACCTGTACCTGATTTATTCCAAGGAAAACATCAGGAGCCTAATAGTCTGCGTTGCAGTGCAACGATTTTTGCTTGCGGGAACTTTAAATAATAATAGATATTAACGAGCACATATATGGTATGAAGGCGCCAATAGCCATATCGCCGATACTTGCGCGCAGACGTTACAAGGTACTGCGGCAAAACTATGAACTTAGAATGCCGCGTGATTCGATCAATAATTTCGCGGTCCTCCATAATTTGCATACTTTCGTTGAACTTTCCGGCTTTTATGAACTCGTTCCGACCAACAAAAAGACTTTGATCGCCAAAGCGAATAAATTTCCAGCTAAACTGCGTAAACCACGCTAAAAGTCTGAGAAGCGCGTGATCACTATCAAAACGTAGACGAAAAGTACCAGCATGGTACCCGTTTTTATAGGCATCTATTATTTGCGCATCCCAACCTGCTGGCGGCAAACTATCGGCATGCAAAAAGTACAGAATGTCACCAGTTGCCAATTTTTGACCGCCGTTTAATGCCACCGATCGCAGATTACCAACTTTTGCAACAAGCGCACCGGATTTTCTGGCTCTTTCTGTTGTAGCATCTGTGCCATTAACAGCCACGATAATTTGCATAACGGCATTTGTGCGAGCGGTGGATTTTATGCGTGCGATGACTTTTACTATAGAGTCCTGCTCATTTTGGGCAGGAACTATAACGCTGATAGTCGGCCTATTACTCATTTATTATTCTACGGTTCGGGTGTAAAAATTCACGTTTTTATATGCATTATTTTCTATAACGTTTCGTGACTTGCTCGATATCAACGTGGAACTTATCTACAGTAATAGCAGTGACAAAATATGTGGCAACGAGCAGTCCAATTATGATTTTAAGTCCAACACTGGGTGCTATGTCGATCAAACTATAAAAGCCAAATAAAAGACCAGTGAATACCACAAAGAAAACGATAGATATTCCGTACGACTTGGCCCTTGTATCGATATTTATGGATGATTCTTTGTGCGTCTTTTTATTAATATAGTCTGAGAGTCTGGCAACTTTTGCCCTCATTCCCATAACTTCAACAGCACTATGTATAAGTTCATTTGTGGCCAGTGCCAGCGCAAGATTTATGAGCGTTTGATCCACGAGGTTCTCCTTATTAGACTGGTATTTAACTCCAGTATAGCACCGCAGTGGAGAGCCGGGTGTTTGCGCTACTCGCAAGTAAACTTTTTGTTTATCGCGAAAAAAAACAAGTAAGACGACTGTGCGAGTGGATTATTTTTTGGATTTTTTGCCGAGAAGAAACTTTTGGGTGGCGTTCATGGGTTTATCAGAGCGATGAATGCAGCCTATCCAGCAACAGGGGCGGCGTTTGCCCTCGGCCAATTCTTCGATCGCACGCGTAACGTGCTCGTCTCGGGTTTTCTGCTGCTTGACGGTTACCGTCCAGCACACCCATTCGTTACGCGCGAACGGAGTGATCTTTTCCCACGCGGCCAGAGATTTCGGATTGGAAAGTAGTGCCTTCCTAAGATCAGCTGGCATTTTGTGTGCGGCTGTGTCAGCCATAGCTTCAATGTTCATGCATACAATATTACCGCGAGAAGCATGTTTCTGCCAAAACTACGCAACTGCCGAAGATAGCTGCTATTATATAAGTATGAAACTGCTTAAGCTTTTCGCGTCGCTCATACTTTCGTTTTCGGCAGCAGCAATTGGTGGTATCGCAACGTCGGCAAATATTCCAACTTGGTATGCGGTGCTCGAAAAGCCATTTTTTAACCCGCCAAATTGGATTTTTGGACCTGTCTGGACAGTTCTGTACTTTTTGATTGGCATCAGTTTATACCTAATCTGGACAGCAAAAACAAAAAAATCAAAAACCAATGCCTACATTTTGTGGGGCGCGCAAATCGTGCTTAACACACTCTGGAGTCTGGTATTTTTTGGCCTGCACCAACTGTGGCTTGGCCTAGCTGTGATCGTTCTTTTGGATGTTTGTGTCGTCGCAACAATTCTGCACTTTTATAAAATTAACAAAACAGCCGCAAAACTATTGTTTCCGTACATGGTGTGGATCTCATTCGCAACACTCCTAAACCTGGCAATCGCAGTTTTGAACTAACGACAAATCCAACGGTGTATTCTTATCATTGTCGTTTGACAGTAAAGAAGAAGTGCAAAAATTCGCCGAGACCGCAAAAGCAAACGGCGGGGACTTCTTCGAAGGCGATTACCCCGTATCAGAAGATATGATGTTCGGCTACGAAGTGCTGAATCTAGACGGCACCAGTGGGAACCATTCTGGATGAACCCAGATTATAGCCCCAGATCCTAGGTATCTTAATTGTCCAGTGATTTTCGACGCTGCTTGCTGTGCTGCGTCGTTGCAGATAATTTCCAAAGTGCGTAGCCTTCGATAGCCAAACCTGCGATTAGGGCGCAAACGAGAATCGGCAGCACTGCTGCTGGAAAGCCATTTTTTTGTACAATCCCAAAACTCAACACTTGCCAGTAACTTGCCTCCGCGACACCGCCTCGTACCACCAAAAAATTAATTACAACAGCATAATATGATAGCCAACCGAGTGTAGCCATTACAATAACAGGGATTCCACGCAGTTTTCTAAAGTACAATGCGCCGACAGCCAAAAACAAGCTGAACGACAGCCATGCGGGCAATAAATAACGGCGATTCAGACCGCCATAACCAACTGCATAACTAATTTGCTGGCCGTAGACTAAGACAAATTGCAAGAGCAGCAGACCGGCAGCAATCCAGGTTATCGCCGATGTAGATTTTTTGGAACGCCACAATTGTAGCCCGACGCCCAGTGACACGAAGACAAGCACCAATACCGACGCCCAATAATTAATTGGCCAGCCACGAACTTTGGGCATTAATTTCCAATCGCGGCCATAAAACTTCACGGTAACCATATCCCAAGTGGCTCGAGATTGCAGCACTTCTGGCAAAGTCTTATATTTTAAGTTCAAAGCCTGGCTGGCAGAACCTCGCGGCCTGGACCGAAACGGCGAGCCACTCAACTGGTAATTATGCACATAAAACCAGCCGATACCGACTGCGATAACAGCTACAAATATGACACAAACACCGCTAGCGACTATAAATCGTTTAAACCGGCTGCCGCGACCATGCAACTGAGCGGCAATCACGACGGCCAAAAATACAATCAACAGCGCACTTACAAACGAAGATTTTGTAGCCATTCCGCCCAAACAAACTGCCGCCAATGCCGCTACATATTGCCTGGTGAGTCCGTGTTGCAATATTCGTACCGAAAGCACTAATGCCAAGGTTGCAAACAAAGTAAGCAAAGCGTCGTTCATGATGTCGCCCGCTACATTAAACGTCAACAAAGCCGTTCCGAGCGCTGGTGTCGCGATCGCAAAGAGTGCTCGCCGTTTACCTCCAATAACCCAACCGCCCCAGGCAAATGCCAAAATACACAACACGCCAATCAAGATGTTTATTCCGCGGGCCACCGCCACCGCTGAAGCCCAATGTCCTGTGTCCAAAAGTGGCGTAACAATTGGCGCCAACAACGCGTAATACAGCGGGGGATGGTGCGAAACAAACTGAATTTTTGACTTATAACCGTTCAGTGGTGCCTGCGTTCCTTCAAAAAACGACGGAATTTGACCGTGCCCAATCTGCCACGCATAATCTAGATTCTGCGGCGAATCAGCTGTACCGCTCCACGGAATCCCAGCCGCAAAAATGCCCATGCCAAACACAAACGCAATTATTACGCCGCCAACCCCCAAAACCGTCAGCTTTTTCTCGGGTGTTGAAAGAAAAAGTCGGCGCAACGAACGCTGTTGCGCACGAAAAAATACTTTCAATCTATGCATACTTAAACTATACCACGCAGGCTTTTACTTGAGGCGGATCAGTTCGCCTTTACGCTTGACGATGTTTTTGTAGTCCCATTGGATTTTTTGGGCTTTTTCGCACCAGCGTTTTATGTCATCGGGATTAATTTGATCAGGTGAAGTATAGCGCGC
The DNA here is from genome assembly GCA_964504275.1 of uncultured Candidatus Saccharibacteria bacterium. Taxonomy (GTDB): domain Bacteria; phylum Patescibacteriota; class Saccharimonadia; order Saccharimonadales; family JAGQNJ01; genus CAYQXB01. The sequence goes on from CAZDDV010000003.1 coordinate 63,344, forward strand.
TTCGGCAGCTTTGAATTTTCCCTCGGGCTGCAAATCTGGCTCGTCAAACGATTGACCGCTCCAAAACAACAATTGCACATGGTTTTTGCGCACCCAATAGCCCACCAGCGGATTTCCGTCATCAAACCACACTGGCGCACCGTGCCAAATTTTGCTTTCTAGCTTTGGCATTACCGCATCGATTTCTTGCGCCAACAACTCACAAATCGCTTGTTCATTTGCCGCCTGTTGCGTGTTGTAATGGGCGATATCGGTGTGTGCTGCTTTTTTGGGCAGTCCTACATTCCCATGATCAAACGAGTCTTGTTTCATATCATAAGTATACAATACGATTAAAAAGCACCACCGAAGAACCATCGCGACAATCCGCCAATGCTTGCATATATCATATTGTAGGGCTTAAATACGTATAGGAAAGCATTATAAAAACTATGACAACATCATCTATTGATCAAACCAGACGAAACGCCCAACTGCGAGCTTTACAACGACGCAAACAATCTGGTCTGCTCGAAATATTTGGCGAAGCACAGCATGCGCTAGAAGAGATCAGGCGTGCATCAGAACCGTTATTCCGTGCTGCTAAGACAATCGCTCGAACCATAAATGATGCGTCCTCGGACAGCGAGATTGTTTTTGTAGTAAACAAAGTAGAGGGTAATAAAACACAACTAGAACAACAAATTGCACATTTTATAGGCACGATTGGGGTAACTGAAGTGGTCAACGGCGTTACATTTACAAGTGTCAAACGACAAGCGATCACAAACGTCAGCGTGGTTGACGGCGCGCCAAACACAGCTTTGCAGTTTCACCTACACAATGAAAATCCCGCAGATCCTAGACCCGGATACCAAGAGCACGTACTTCACGTTCCGCTCAATAACCCCGATATTGTCGTCGTTACCCATCTCGCAACCTCATAAGATCTCAGGCGGCCAAATGTAGTAATTTGCACAAAATTTATTGCGTTTGTGGTTTTAGAGCGTATAGTTCACGGCAATCACCCGGACAGAAAAGGAGAAAACCATATGCACACCAAGTCTATGGCTTTTTTTAATACCAACATTAATCGCTTGCTTGTCGCCAGTGGGGGAGTAATCGCAGTTGCGCTACTTTTGATTGCAAATCCGGCTGCCGCGGCGGAGCCAGGATCGCTCATAATCACCGAGTTTATGGCAAATCCGGCAGTCGTAACAGATGCAAACGGCGAATGGGTGGAAATCAAAAACCCAGGCGATCAAACCATCGACATAACCGGTTGGGATATCGACGGTAGTACAATTAACACAACCGGCGAACCGCTCACGATCGCACCGCGTACATTCGCCGTTATTTGTAAAAATGCAAATATAGCCCAGAACGACGGAGTTATTTGCGACGGTACAAGCAATTTTTCGCTTGGAAATGTTAGCGATACTATTTCGCTACGAGACGAAGATAACCTTGTGATTGCATCGGTCGTCTACGGCGAAGGTGTAGCACAAAATGGTCGTTCGACGCACGCTTCTAGCTTGTTGCCGGAAACAACGCACAAATACAGCGTCAACAACTTCGGCAAGCCGGCCCATAATTCACTAACTCCGCCGGAGGCAAACGGCGAAATTCGCGTACACCACTCTATAGACCAAAACCGCAATAACTTTCCATTCGACAGTGCCGGCGAAGAGCACTATAAAGGCCGCACAATTCGACTATACAATCGTTTTAACAGCGGCTGGACCTACGTAAGCGAAGTAATGACTAATGGAAAATACTACGCAGCGACAGCAAAGTTCATTGTTGCGCCAGGCAAATATGCTGCTTGCGAAGTCAGCGAGCCGGGATATACCCAATCGTATGTTCGGACAATTCTTGGGTGGTACAATGCGCCAGAAACTGGCATCACCAATCTGTCAGGTGAAGCGGACGAATACGAAAAATGCATGCCCCTCAGCGTACAAGCAAAAACCGTCACGGGTGGAGTATTCGGAGACATGGTCACAAATCCATCACTGTAACCAACACAACGAATGTGCAAAAAAGAGAGGGCAAAACTAGCCCTCTCTTGGCACACGAACTGCGAAACAGCCCGCCTTGGCTTAAAAGAATACACGCCCAACGCTGGCTACCGAGAGCCGCCCTTTTTGCCGGCTAGTTTTGCCCGCGTTGGATTGTGCTTAAAATTACCGCCACTGGCTTTTCCGCCTTTACTAGCTATTGCTCGTTGTTTTTCTTTACTCATCGACGCAAACCCACGCTTACTTGTGCCTGTTGCTCCTGAAACTGTTTTAACCATGATTACCTCCTGTGTCTTTGCAGCGTTCTTAGCTTATATCGGGCGTAGGCAAACGGACTATGAGAATTCTAACAACGAGTACAAAAGCCCAGTGAGCTTTATAGTTGCGACGCAACATGCTTAACTATTCCGTATGGATGCGCACACACCGACCCCAAAACTTACAAAACTAATCCGTGGCGGAATGCGCCAAACGTACAAACGCGAAGAACCAATATTTGACACCGGTAATATGGACGGAATCTACCAGGTAGCATCAGGGTTCGTCAAGCGGTTCGAAATCATGAACAACGGCGCCATTAATGTGCAGGGGATCTACGGCCGCGGTGATGTTTTTTCGCTCACCTACGTTTTTAAACTCATGCAGCATCGCAAAATATACAATGGACCCGAGACATATTATTATGAGGCGCTGGGATCGACCACAGTCTATAAATTACTCGGAACAGATTTAAAAGCCGCTCTCGAAAAAGATCCATTACTGTATCGTGATCTGTTTTCTATTGCAGGTGATCACTTTTCGTCCGATATTTATTTGCTAGAAAACCAAAGCCTTCCAACCGCCGAAAAACGGGTTGCACACTTATTGTCGTTCTATATTGAATGTTACGGTAAACAGCGTAGAGACGGCATTCATCTGATCGCACCGCTGACGCAACAAGATGTTGCAGATATCTTGAGCTTAACGAGAGAAACGGTCTCGCTAGCAATCTCTAGCCTGCGTGAAAATGGACTTTTGGCTAATTCACGCAAAATTATTGTACCCGACAAACAGAAACTCTCCGCGGCTGCTTACGAGTAGTCACGCGGTAACCCCGGCCGTGAAACGTAAAATATCTAACATACAGCGCGCTGGCTTCAGGTTAGGATGGAGTTACCATCACTAATTCAAAGGAGGTATGGCATACATGAGTAAACAATTGTTAATCAGCACAAAGCAGCGAAGTCAATTTATCGAGGAAATGGATAAAAAGTGGCGGCGTAAACATAACGACGAAGAGGCCTGGCTCGACCGGATCGGCGAGTTTGCAGACCTCAAGCTAATTTCATAAGGAGGCTCTAGCATGAACAAATTTGGTCCGACTGCCCAAAACGTAGCAAAAAAGCCTTGCTAGAAGTGGAGCAAGGCAAACTTCGGAGCGGACAAAGTGACCAAATTGTCAAGAATTGCAAACAAGCCATCGCCATTGGCTTGTCCGAGGCTTCTAATATCGAAGATCAAAAAGGCGCTAAAGCTCCGAAGTAATCACCAAAAGCGAAACGCACAAAGCGCACAAAACCCACAACTATTTAAGAAAGCGCTCAGCGATATCAGTCGCATCGCGAGAATGGAGTCTATTCGTAACCATATCTGTTGTCAGGACTTTACTTGGTCTTGGCAACAGTTTTTTATACTGGTTTTTTAGGCGAGTTGCGCGGTGCATGACCCGCCGAGTTTCACCAATAACACGCTGGTGCCGCGTGGTTACATCAATAAACTGTATTGTTTGTTTGGCGTTAAACAAAATACCTTGTAGATTATCGTTTTTCATCTCATAACTCCTTTACGACATTAGTTACGCCTAGGTTAGCATTTTTATTGCGTAAACGTCAAAAACAATAACTAGCAAGCTATCATAGAATTAAATTTACAGTCATGATACTTTGTGGTAAAGTGGTAAATAACAGAGGTGATTAAAGAAAGAAAACGGAGCAGACAATGATTGTATACAAAGTCGACAAACCATCACAAGATCGAGCCAGCGCCCAGATACGGGACATGGAAAAAGTGCTATCAGAAATTCCGCAAACACTGCAGATGTTGCAAGATGCATTGGCGCAACAAGCTTCAACCATCAGCACACCGAGTATCAACCAGTACCGCGCCGAACTAAATCAAATGATCCAAGGTGCGGTTAAACTGACCAGCACTATCAACGAAAACACCGCTCGACTGGTTTCTATCAGCGAACAAACCAGCAAACACCTAGCTGCAATCGAAGATCACTTTGGCTCAACACTGCGAACTCGCCCTGCTGCTACTCAGCCACAAGACACGCTCCGCGTATAGCAAAAGCAAATACTAACAGTACGGTAGCGTAAAACAAAAAATCATGATAATGCTTATTGACATTGCAAAACATAAGTGCTATAATTTGGACACTAACACCTGAGGAGGAGTTATAAGATGAATAAATTTGTAAATATTTTCGCGAGCGCAGTTGTAGTACTTGGTACTGTAGTTGCCACAAATGGTGTAGCTAACGCTGCACGAAACGACGCTGCTGATTTAAACTGTGAGGTTTACTCACAAAGTTACTCAGTTGGCAAAGATACTGTTACAGCAAACTTTGGTGTTCGTCAGCTTGACGCAGACGGCCCAGACTGTACTAAAGACGTAACTGTTGCTGCTTGGAATGCTCCAAACGGTACAGATGGTATGCCTTTTAGTGCACAAAGCCTTCACAGCCACAAAAGTGGAACGTATGCTCCAGGTAACCACAGCGTTACTGTTAGCAAACCAGAATGTTTTTACCAAGTTGACGTAGTTCGTGGCCTAAGCCCGGAGTTCGAAAACGGTGATGCAGGTTACGCTGACTGGCAGTATGTTAGCTCTACACATGGTGGTGCAAAGTGTGAGACTAAGAAGAAAACTCCAGTAGTTAAGAAAACTGTACAAAAAGGTACTGGTGGCCCAGTTGCCCTACCAGAAACTGGTGCAGGTTCAGTAGCAGCAATCGCTTTGAGCGCTGGTACAGCTGCAGGTGTTGCACACAACATCCGCGCACGACGTAACCGTCGATAACAAACTCCTCAGAGTACAAACTCTCGGGAGGGAACCAAAACGAGTCTCAGGAAACTGAGACTCGTTTTATTTTTTCGCAAATTTGCTAGCCCTGTCGAATAAACGCGATCATATCATCGCACTGTTTTCGACTAATCTTTTTAGCATCTGCTAGAATTGTGAGCACCTCACTAACAGTCATAGCAACCTCGACTTTGTAGCCGGCTTTTTCAACCAGCTCCTTACCGCCCATTTCTCGGTCGAGCAATAAATAAAATCCAACTACGTTTAGCTTACACTTTTTAAACACGTCTAGGGATTCGATTTTTGAATCACCTTTGGTTACCAAGTCATCAATAATAGCCACTTTATCACCCGGTTTCCAATCACCCTCGACGAGTTTACCTTTGCCGTGAGTTTTAATTTTGGCACGAGGCTGAATTAACGGACGATGAGTTGCGTAACCTACAGCACTCGCAATAGGTGTACCAGCTTCTGGAATGCCAGCCAGGAATACCTTTTTAGGCAAGCGGCTCACCATTTCCGCATAAATAGCAGTGCTACTGTGCAGCGCCTCCGGATAGGATTGTACGACCCGCAAATCGATGTAGAAGGGAGACACGATACCGCTCTTTAGCGTAAACTTACCGAACTGCAGGATTCCATACTTATATAAACTCAACGCAACATCTCGTTTAGTTGCATTAGACACCTTAGCCATAACTTATCTCCTGTATTTATTTATTTCTTGGTTTAATTGTACCGCTTGTTCGCGTGCGGCCGAAGCGAAATCTTTGCTGCTACTCGCAAAAATAACTTGTCGGGCCGAGTGAATAATCAAACCGCGATCACCCGCCAAACCGGCGTTCATAACGGATTCTAAATCTCCGCCTTGCGCACCGATGCCTGGCACCAAAAATACCATATCACCACCAACCAACTCCCGAATAACTTTCATTTCTTCGGGATACGTTGCGCCGACAACCAAAGAGCAATTTTTGTTCTTGTTCCACGTTTTTACAGTTTTTGCGACATGTTGATAGACCGGCCTACCATCAACCATCAAGTCCTGAAACTCAGCTGCACCCGGATTTGAAGTTCGGCAGAGTACAATCATGCCCTTGTCTTTTATATCCAAAAACGGCTGCAGCGCCTCGCCACCAAGATAGGGGTGGAGCGTAATTGCATCAGCGCCAAGATACTTAAACCCATAATCAATGTACCCATTATTTGTGTTTCCGATATCAGCCCGCTTGGCATCCAGAATCATCGGAATACCCGGAAACTTTTGATGCAAATACTCAATTGTGAGCCGTAGCTGCTCCAGGCCATCAGCACCGAGAGCCTCGTAAAATGCACTATTGGCTTTAAAACAACAAACCAAATCGCCGGTCGCATCAATAATGGCTTTGTTAAATTCCAGCTGCGGCTGCGAGGTGTCTTTTAAGTGAGTAGGGAGCTTGCGATGATCGCTGTCGAGGCCGATGCAGGCCAAAGAATTATTCTGATCGATCGCCTGATTGAGTGCATCCCCAAAACTCATATTCATTCAATGGTACCACAAAGGAGCACTAGCTATGCACGATAACTGGGGTGCCCACGGGTGCCCAGTTGTAAATCCAGGCGGCGTCATTGTTAACAACGCCGACACAGCCGTGCGAGCTGTTAACGTTACCAAAATAGCTCGTTGGCCGCCAATAATTGCCATGGATGGCGTAATCGGCATAAAAATAGCTAACATACTCTACGTTTGGCTGAAAATAACGGCTGCCGTCTGTATTACTGCCGCGCATATCTTGTTTGCGAACCTTGAAACTTATCTTGTATTGCCCAAGTACGGTCGGGGTTTGTGGTGCACCGGCGCTCACCAAAAATGTTTTTACTAATTTGGTGTTTTCGTAGGCGTACATTCGCTTGTTTGTGGTGTCGACGACAATCCATTTCGGATACGATTTCGCACTAATTGTTTTAAAGTTTGCATACTTAACTGGAGCATCGGCGGTGATGCCTTCACCAATCAACACCTTTTTTGCCACTGTTGAAGCAAGCGCGTCTTTATTAACGACATCGATACCGCTCTTACCGGCAACTAATACTTTCTTGCTTCCGTCAGATTTTTTGAGCACAACCTGACTGCGTGGCGGCTGCACATACGGTTTGGCGATTTCGTTAATATAGCTCAGGACTTTTCCGCTGTTAACGCTTAAATCAACAGTCTTTGCCGATTCGACAGGCGATAACTCGAGCCATTTGCCAATCGAAGCTGGCGAAGCAGTAATTGAACGTCCATCAATTTTTAGCACAACCTTTTGCTCAAGTATTGTCTGGGCTTTTTTGTACACCGAATCTATGTCGCTACGCGCAATTGCTGGTGCTAGTTCTCGGGATTTCGTCTCTAGTGGTGCACTCGACTGATTGCGGATGGCTGCCAAGATTAACTCGCGGCCATCGTCTGAATCATCAAGCGCATATCCTTCGCCGGTTTTTTCTGTCGTGAGCGCTGCTTTACCGTTTTTTATGTTTATTTTGGCATTTTGGGGTTTTGTGCTGGTTTTTGTTATCTGTTTTTTAAGCACACTTGCGAATGTTTTCTCATTGATTGTTAGCGTCAGCGGTACTGATTGGTTTTGCCACCACTGCATTCGCACCACATAGTTTGCCGGTTTTTGAGCCCGTAACGCTTCGCCTGCAGAGGCCTGAACATCAACAGCCACTCCGAGTTCTGTCAGACTAAATGTTTTACTATTGCCGTCAGGATACTGAACGTTCAGCTCATATGACTCTGTTTTTTGCTGTATGGCTTGTTCTAATTGTGTTTGCGACGAATACTGCGAGACCGGAATCCCGGCAATACTTGCTCGCGACAATGAGCCCTGATACAAAAGCGCTCCAAAAGCCGCAATCAGCATCAAAACCAACAGTACAACGCAAGCAACAATATACTTGCGCGAAGAATGCTCATGTTGTTGTTTATTGTCACCAATAACGACATCGGCGACAGTATCAGTTTGAACCTGCTTTTTATCCATATTATTTACCTCGGGTGCATCCCGAGAACCCCTTGTGCTTTTCAAGAATATTGTAACAGTATATCTCGTTCCTGAAAATAGAATAAAAAAACATAAGGGAAATTTGGGTTTTTTTAAGTTATATGCTATATTAGGCGTACTAGAAAAAGCTGCTAAGTAACATCAATATCGATTACATTTTGTACGATACGTTCGGTTCTAGATAAATAAGTAAAGTTCGAGAAGAGGCGCAGCTAACTGGTTTGCCAGATTACCTCCGAAGAAACAGGAGAAATTAATGGCAACTAATCTATTTGTAGGCTCACTAGCTTATAGCGTCACAGACGACGAACTCAACGACTTTTTCAAAGCCGCTGGTAACGTCAAATCTGCAAAGGTCATCATGGACCGCGACACCAACCGAAGTAAAGGTTTTGGTTTCGTGGAAATGGAATCTGACGACGAAGCTCAAGAAGCTATCAAACAGCTAAACGGCAAGGACCTTAACGGTCGTGCAATTAGCGTCAACGAAGCTCGCCCACGCGAAGAACGACCACGTCGTGACTTCGGTGGTGGCGGTGGTAACGACAACCGTTACTAAATAATGGAGGAGGGGCTCGCCCCTCAAACCCTAAATAGCGAGGCCTTTGGCCTCGCTATTTTATTTGTGACGAGAAAGAATGACTCAGGCTCCCAACAAAAATCACTAATCTAGAACAGATATCACTTTTTGTTATGATAGAGCAATGCAGCTTATCGCAAAATCTAAAAACGGAGTGAATGTCAGTTACGACCCGCAGCACTCCCACGCGGCAACACACTTCGAAGATACTCCGCAACTCAAAGAGCTAGTGGAAAAAGTAATAGGTAGACTAGACTTGAGAGGTCAGGAGATTGCGACTCATATTGACATGGGTAGCCCCGTTGGCACCTGTGATGTAGTTAAAGTAGATGCTAGTGACGAAATCGTGTATGGCGTAAGAAAAAATAGAGATGAAGATGGACTTGTACCTTTTACGAAAACTCGCCGTGGCGAACCATGCCCTTACGTGGCAGTTCATTTGGTGCCACAACCCGATAAGACATATGCTCTATTGAGCACATGGATTGGCACATTCGGCGGAGATGACGAACCGTTTCCGCAAGCGCCCGACGCCAACGAACGAAGCAAAGATTACTGGGATAAACATGCTTTCGTATATGGTAGTCAGGAAATAGTGCAAGGCACTGAAACTAGCGAATGCCCTTGGTAGGCGTAGCTTTTATTGTCATCCGCGTCTTGTTAAATTACTGTTTTTTTAATAACACCAAGCCCTATTCGTGGGACTGGCAGAGTCTTCCTAGGTTAACAACTTGTCGAGTTTGTTTGATTTGAGGGCGGTTTTGATTTCTTTTGCTAAGCGTTGGCCGACGCTCATGTTGTCGCCGTACATGTAGCCCGAATATGGGGTAAACATAGTGCCCGGGCTGCCCGGAATTCGCATGCTGACGTCGAAGACGAATAGTTCTTCGGTCGGTGGGCCGGCGGTAATTGCACCCTGCAGCGCGAACGGACCAATCATGCCTGGATCGTAATGTTTTTTGACGGCTGCGACAAAGTTTTCGCCAGCGACATAGGCTTTTTCGATTAACGATTCTTTTATCGTGATAGCTTGGTGGCCATTTTCGATGTATTTAGGCTGTACGTGTTTTAAGACTTCGATTTGCTCAGGCGCGGTCATGCGCAAAATCCCGTCAATGTTGGTTTGGCGCCGCGTATCTGTGCCTAAAAGCTCTAACGAATCGTCGAGCGGGGAATAGAAGAAGTTCAAATTCAGCTGCGGACCAACCACGAATTCTTCGATCACTGCTGCTTCTAGCGAGCTTCTGGTAATGTGGCCGGATTTTACAAGTTCAGCGCCACGCTTTTTATACTCAGCAAAATTACTTACTAAAAAGAAGGCTCGCTCGTATCCGCGCGATGCTTCGGCGGCTTTTACTAAAACTAATCGGTCGATATCTTTCGGATCTTTAAACTGATGCGGAATTTTAATTCCAGCTTCGTTCAACAAAAAATACTGATTGTTTGGTTCGTCGCGTTCTTCTTTGCGCACCAACACGCGGTTGCCTACAATTGGCACCATAAAATCATTCTCGATCGCATCAAAATCGCAGTACACCCAAAAATATCGGCTATGTACAAATACAACATTTAGATCGCGTAACTTTTTTTGCACGTCTGGCTTGGTAATATCCTTGAAATTATCGACAACAATGACGTGATCGACACAGCCTTTTTGTTCTCCGTTTTTACTTTTACGAGTCTTGTAGTATTTTTGGTACGTTTGCTCGCGGCCTTTTTGGGCGACTACAACAGATTCAAAACCTTCTAGTTTGGCGCCGCGGCAGACATCGAGCGCGCTGTGGCCACCAAGTGTTCCAATGCGAATTTTTTTGTGATCATATTTTTTTAGTGTGCTTTGAATATCTTTTCTTACAATCATATCTAGTGCCCGTTGTCTAAAACTTTATCAAGCTTCTTGGTTTTTATGGCTTGTTTGATTTCGCGAGCCACGCGACGGCCAGTGCTCATTGGTTCATTGTAGCGAAGGTCGGTATACGGCGATCCGTTTATGTACGGATTTGTGCCAGCCACAATGCGCGCTGAAATTTCAAACACCACAATGTCCAAGTCCGGAGTAACAATCGTTTCCAAGCAAAAGGGTCCAAATAATCCGCGGCCGTCGAGTTCGCGCGAAGCCTCAATTACCGCTTCGCCCATTTCAAAAAGTTGCGGCAGCATCGATTCACGAGCAACAAGCGTCAAGTTTCCCATGATGTTGTAGGAGCTTTCTATATTTAAATCCATCTGGTCTTTGGCGGCAATTCTGCCAATCGAATCCACGTTTGTTTCATACCGCCGGTCCATGCTCATGATCTCCAGTTCTTTAGTGAGCGGCGAGTAAAAATAATGCACGTACATCGGAGCACCAACCACGTATTCCTGAATCATATATTTTTTGCCTGGTTGAGATTTAATCTTTTTATAAAACTCTTTGGCTGTGCGAACCAAAAAGAATCCTTTGCCACCACCAGCGCCATAAAATTTTACAATCGCTGGGCCATCAATATCTTCAGGTTGTTTGTAGATTTTTGGTAAATCCAGTCCGGCAGATTTGAGCCATGTGCGTTGTTTGGTGCGACTTTCTTCCCATGGCAATATTTTTTTGTTACCAAAATATTGCACTTTAAATTTCTCTAGACTTTCCAGCCCAAATTGAAAAAACGAACCGTGGGGGATTAAAATCACGTTTCGTTTTATTAGTGTATCTTCGAGCTTCCCGAGTTCTTTGTATGTTTCAATTTCGATAATTTCGTCGGCAACTTTGAATGCTTGGTAGGGCTTTGACATGCCGTGTTTACAAATTACTAAGTTTTTAAATCCTTCGTCGCGAGCGCCTTTTAAGATTTGCAGTGCTGAGTGGCTACCAAGAGTTGCGATGGTGTATTTTGGTTTTCTAGAGACTTTTTTTACAAATCTTCGGGCTGTTTGTGCTGATTTTTGTGCTTGTTTTGAAACTGTTGCCATCGTGATTGTCCCCTCAACTTATCATTCGAGTATATCACCTCGAGCCACAAGCACCACAAGTGGGTAATATAGACAACGAGACAGCCGCCACGGGATTTTTGAAAAACAATTCCGAAAAGAAGCGGCGCTATTCGTTTCGCAGAGCCTGTATCGGATCCTTGCGCGCTGCTTTTACGGCTGGTGCTACGCCGAACAAAATGCCACTGCCAACAGACGCGCCGACAGCAATCAGCACAACCTGCCAAGGAATGAACGGCGACAAATCAGTCAGTACGTACAGCGCCAGACTAATGCAGCCTGCGATAACAAGGCCGAAAATGCTACCAAAAATACTCAACAATAACGCCTCGAACAAAAACTGATTTAAAATCTGGCGATTAGTTGCTCCGATTGCTTTTCGGATTCCGATCTCTTGAGTTCGTTCGGTCACCGAAGCAATCATAATATTCATAATTCCAACGCCTCCAACAATCAACGAAATGCCGGCCATGACAGTAACAAGTCCGGTTACAATTATTACGATATTGTTTGTCAGTGCTAACGTGTCGTCTTGGCTCAACACCAAAATATCTTTTTGGCCGCCGCGCGCCGCGTACACATTACGCTCAATTGCTTGTTTTACATTTTGAGCCTGATTTATATCCGTCGGTTTTACAAGAATTTGCGAAATCTGTGATGAATTTTGGCTCAAAGCTTTTCCGGTTGAAGACGGCACGAAAATCGCAGTGTTAAAATCTATACCAATAGTGAAGGGGTTGCTTTTAAACTCTTCGAACACGCCTTTTACGATGAGTTTTTCGCCGCGAAAATCGATCGATCGGCCAATTGGCACGTTTTGGTTAAACAAATCCTCAGCGACAGTTTTACCAATGACCACAAATTTTCCGCCTTCATCTGCATCGCTCAAAAACTGCCCGAATGCAACTTTCTGGTTTGTAAGCTCTGGCAAATTACTGGTCGTTGCAATGACACTACCAGACGCAAACTCTTTGCCGTCGAAAGATGGCGAACCTGGCACAAAACTAATTGGCGCAGCAAAGCGCACGCCTGCAGTATCGACGATAGTATTAAGATCAAGATCAGTCAGCGAACCGGCGGACGAAGCAGGGAATAGCGAGTCAGCGGTCTTGTTGCCGGTCACATTTCGTCCAGCTTGGCCGGGTCGTACAATAATTAAATCCTGGCCGAAATCTTTGATTTGTCCCTGAATCTGCCGCTTAAAACCTTCGCCGACGCTAACAGTAGTCACAACTGCAGCGACACCAATAATTATGCCCAGCGTCGTGAGTAAGTTACGGAATTTCGATTTTTGGATCGACTCCCACGCCAACCTGAAATTGCCACCGATCATGATTTTTTACCCCGTGTTTTTGTAGTTGATTTTGTTACTTTTGTTTTAGCGGTTTTTATTTTCTTAAGCGCAGGTTTGATTGTCCGTTTTGCTGCTCGTGTTTTTGCTGGCTTTGCTTTTGCGTCTAAATCGCCGGGGATTGTTTTCATAAGTTCAGATACGCCGGCAAGATCATCGGCTTCGGATTTTTTGCTCACAAAATACATACTGCGTTTTAGGATTGATGGAATTTCGCCAATCTTGCTTTTTTCGTCGTGGATAATAATACCGTCGTGCATATAAATCACGCGGTCAGCATATTTTGTCAGCGATGGGTTGTGCGTCACCATCAAAACGGTGTTGCCGCTTTTGTGAATTTCGCTCAAAAGTTCCATGATTAGGCGGCTCGATCCGCTGTCCAAGTTTCCGGTTGGCTCGTCGGCAATAATTAAACTAGGGTCGTTAACGAGCGCACGAGCAATTGCCACGCGTTGCACTTGGCCGCCACTGAGCTGGCGCGGATAGAAAAATTCGCGGTCGCCCAGGCCGACGCGTTGCAACATTTCGCTGGCACGTTTGGCGCGGCGCACTGGCGTCATACCTTTGTAGGCAAGGGGAAGGGCAACATTTTCTAGCACTGTTAATCGTGGCAGAAGATTAAAGTTTTGAAACACAAATCCGATCGTGTCACGACGAATTTTTGCACGCTGATTAACTCGTAATTTTGATACGAATCGATCGCCCAACTTGTATGTACCGTGCGTAGGGTGATCCAAAAGCCCGATGACGTTCATGAGTGTCGATTTGCCCGAACCGCTTTGGCCCATGATTGCAATAAACTCGTTTTTTTCGACAGCAAAGTTAACTTCGTTCAGCGCCACAGTGGTGGCATCGCCGAAGCCGTACAATTTACTGACGTCTTTTATGTCGATTAAGGGCACGCGGGCTACTTGTCTTTCGGGTGGTTAATTTTAGTAATAAAAAAGGGCATGCGCTCATTCAGCGTAACCCCTCCATGCAGAAAATCTGCTCTACAATTACTATACGCTTTTTTACAGATGCGCCGCAACCTGTTTTTATATATTTTTGTAGTAATTTTTAAGTTATACTATTTTCGTTGGCGTTCGACGAGGAGAGGTGTCCGAGTGGCTGAAGGAGCACGCTTGGAAAGCGTGTATG
>CAZDDV010000004.1:0-74391 GCA_964504275.1 uncultured Candidatus Saccharibacteria bacterium
CACCCCGTCCGGCGCCTCGATCCAGAAGATCGGCATCGAACCGGACCTGGAGGCAGTGCCACCCGAGCGGATGATCCGGCCGCAACACCTTCAGGGCGCAGAGGTCTCAAACCTCGGCTGGCGTGTCGGGTCAGCGATTCGTCGGTGGCAGAACGACCACGAAGAAGGCGGGTCGCCAGACTCCCCCGAAGGTGGCCGAGCGTCGGGTTGGCGGTTGCCGCCGCACATCCGCGCAGCGCACTTTCAGCGAGTGCGGATTGCCACCCGAGACAAGAACGGACAGATCGTTGGCGATGTGCACGGAGTTCCGGAAACGGACTGGCACTACGAACTCCGGTGGATCCCACCGACACCAGTGAATGTTGATGACAACGGGCCGCAACGAACGATTCGGCGTGTTGTCAATGGCTGATTATGTTATCTCAGCCTGATACCTATCAGATCTTCTTGCAACGGGCATACTGCAGTTGAACGAGCAGCGAACACGATATGCTTCTCGTCCAAGCCATTGCGCGCATTCCGCTCGAACTCCACCGAATCTATCCACTGCCTTAATTCTTCCATCGTTGTGCTACTAACGGGTGTGTGGTAGACACTTCTCCGCAATTGTGCTATATTCTTCATTGAACATGGACTATGTAAGAACCAACGTGCCAGTGACGAATCTACCTCAGGCGGACTTGAAAGCGCTACTGGAGGGGCACGCTCCGAACTTCTTGAAGGTCGTCGCGCGCTGCGCCGAGAGCGGCGCACCGCTCCTGCTAAAGATCGAGGCCTTTCACACACAGCCTGATCTGCTGGTGGTCGCACGCCGATATGCCACCATGAATGGGGGTCACCGTGACCTTCACGGGAAGCCCCGGCGAGACTGGGACCGAGGCCGCCTAATGGCCAAACGGCGTGGCTTGGGAATTGAAACGGTTCTCGCGGCACTTCCTCGTGGTTCCGACTTCACCGCTGCCGAACTTGCCGCTCGGCTTCGGTGCCAGCCAGCCAGCGTCTACTACCACAGTGACCGACTTCAAGACTTGGACGTAATCGAGTACGTCGGTCGCAGTATATGGGAGTCAATACCAACGCGGGGCCAGTTGGCGAGCTTTTTTCGGATACGAGGATCGGTAAAGCACGGTCGGCGTCTGCGGCACCCTGTAGAGCGAGGCGGTTCATGATCGCGCCTCCCAAACCTCCAAGGTCTTTCGGGGAGTGGTGGACTTCGAAAGTTCGCATGCCTCGAAGCAATTTGGTGTTGTCGCTAGGGATAGCCGCGTTCCTGACTGTCATTGCTTCGACAATCGATTCAAGTCGTTTGCCTCCCTGTGACCTTTTGGAACGGGGTGTCACTGTGGAAACATCTGGCTGCACCTTTGAGTCTGATGCGAGCGCACCGTGCATGACAGTAGACACTTCTTCGCTCGACTCCTGCGTTCTGACCAACTACCACAGGCTGAAGACCGTGCCGTTCGCTTTCACGCAACCGTTGGGGCCGGGTAGCAACTTATTGTCCTTTCACCCGGTGATCCTCAATGCAGTGGCCACTTTTGTATCATCGTTCTTAGCAGTAGCTGCCGTGTCATCACTTTTCAAGCGGGGAATGCGCGGGAAATCGTCAAAGTAGGTTTTGGCTACCAGCAATGCCTAAGCCCATTTAGTCGACAGTGGATTCCCGCCCCCCACGACGCCAGAGACACAGTCCAATCCACCAGAGCACTGGTAAACCATCTGCGCCCGAACTGCGCGTTTCGGCGAATAGATCATTCGCGTCCAGGTTATTCCCTCGGGCGTGCAGTTGACCCCATACGAGCGGCGCTGCGTATACCCCGAATCTTGCACCGTTCGGAGCTCCAAGGGAATGTTTCCGAAGAAGAAGCCCCTGGGATACTGGATGTAGCGGGCCCAGTTCGTTTTGCACCGAGCCGACCATCGCAGCTCAAGTCGTGCGCCAGTCACGTTCTTCGACGCAGTTGTTACGGCGTCGGCGAGTTCTCGTCCGATGCGGGCTTGTTCTTCTTTGAGGAGTTCGATGGGTACTGCTCCGTCGAGGTGGGCTCGGAGCAGGGTCCGTCGCTCTGTCTCAAGTTTTTGGGCTCTGCCCCGTTGGGCGTCGGATTCGGTTTCGCGGTGGCCGATGAGGCCCCGCATTTTGGTGCCGTACATCGTGCGCAGTTTCTGGGATTCGGCCGATTTCTGCTGAAGGCCTTTGCGCGGGATTTCTCCGAGATCATGGATGCGTTGGCGGAGGTAACGACCAAGCTTGGTAAGCGAGGTTTGCGCCCCATGACTCTGCTGATCGCCAGGTCCGCTCGCGAGATCGACGCAATTACACGTTCCCCCGGTGCTCTCACCCTCGTGCGTGAGGATTATCCAATGCTCCAGGCGCTAGGTCCTCCGGTTACGATGGATGACTTAGCTGCCTTCGAAAGTCGCTCGTTGGAGCGATTTCGCGAACTCTTCTACGAGTCCGCCGAGATCCTGAGGACTCCCTTCGGACGCTTCTATTCGGGTATTCTGCGCGCCATAGCGAAGTCCGACAGCGGCCAACGACGAGCCACTGCGATACATGGCCGCTGCCTCGTCCAGAACGCCGGTCGGCAGTCCCCTCGGTCGTGGGCCGATCCCGCGTCGTCTCAGGTGCGCTGCCACCGTCACACGGTGAATCCCGAATTGGCAAGCGAGATCCTTGACCGGGGAACCACTCAAGAATGCTTCGACCAGTCTGTCGATTTCGGCATGAGGAAGTCTGACCTGGGGCTGTGTAGAGCTATCCGCATGCTGGGTACTTGGACGACGAGCGTCGCGCCCGTTCTGACCGCAGGTAGTGTTGGGAATCTTGAGGGCAGAGTTGGACAGCAGTCTCATCAGCTCCACCAATTTAACGACTCACCGCAAGGTGAGTTTTTAAATTGGTGGGCGCTGAGTGCTTGGTTTACCGACTTGACAGCTATGCTGGCAAAAGTCGGGGCGTTCGGTCGTTAGTCTGTTGCTCGAATCATTTGGCGCACAGTTTAACGTGCGCTGTCACCCAACACAATAAGCGCTTCCTCTAGTTGTGACAAACTCTACAAAGCGAACGTTAGAAACCTTACATACACGAACGAACCATTGGCGTATCGTAATAAGTACAAAGCGAAAGGAGGTCGAGACATGGGACTTGGAGAACAATATATACGATCAGCAGTAGATCATTTGCGCCGTGCAATGCAGGCTCGGTCTGCGGAGCTGAGCGATATGCAACACGACATCCGAAACATGGAAGACGAAATAAATCGTCGCAAATCAGAGTCTAAAGACAACAGTTCCAACAAACTGCGTGAAATCGTAACGTTGCGAGCAGCGCTTAAGACCGCCCAGTCCGAGCTTGAAAACAATATTCGCCAGCATGAATCTAGTGAGAACGCACAGGGAACAATTGACCAGTTGGGCCGTGAATTTAGCGCTTTCGAATCTGCAACAACGCAAAAAATTATTCAACACGAGAATGATATGAGCAAATTCGAGGAGGACAACAACCGCATAATTCGCGAACTGCAAAACCGTATCGACGAAAAACGCCGTCCGCTCAGAATGATAGACGACCAAGTTCGTGATTTAGAGCGAAAGGCCGTTGAAGTCGAGCAAACCGAGCAGCAAATTCCCAGCAACCTTGTGACTAATTAGCCAACTAGCCGACGCTCGGACTGGGCAGACCATGCTATACTGCCTCTATAAATAGGGGAAAACAGCATGGTTTTTGTAGTAGTTATAATTCTGGCGATATTGGCGATGGGCGTGCGGATTATTAAGCAGTACGAACGCGGCGTAATTTTAACACTCGGAAAATACACCGGTACACGTCGTCCGGGCCTTAATATTATTATTCCGATCATTCAAACTATGCGAAAAGTCGACGTTCGCTCGACGCCTGTTGATGTACCAAAACAAGAAGTTATTACTAAAGACAACGTTACGATTGGCGTCGACGCGGTTGTTTACTTTAGAGTAATCAGCGCCGACAAAGCTGTTTTGGAAACCACAAACTACACCTACGCAACGTCGCAATTCGCGCAAGCAGCCCTGCGCGACGTAATTGGAAATGTCGAAATGGACGAGTTACTTGGTAAGCGTGAAAGCATCAGCGACCAAATAAAAAAAATCGTTGACGCCGAAACCGACAAATGGGGAATCGACGTCGAAAACGTCAAGATTCAAAACATCGAACTGCCGCAAGAAATGAAACGTGCTATGGCCAAGCAGGCTGAGGCTGAACGCGAACGCCGCGCAGTTATCATTACGGCCGAGGGCGAAAAAGGTGCTGCGCAGCAAGTTGCAGAAGCCGCTGCGATTCTATCTAAAGTTCCGGGCGGCATTGCCATTAGAACCTTGCAAACGCTCGAGAAGATTTCGATGGAGCCATCACAAAAAACGGTGTTTGTCTTGCCATCCGATGTTGTTGATGTAGTCAAAAAATTTACGAAATAGGATATTAACAGAGGAACAGTGCAATGCGGTTGGGGCAAAGGCAGCAAAATTCTGGGTTCACGATTATCGAAGTGATGATCGTTGTGGTTATTGCTGCGGTGATTATGCTGGTGGTATTTTTGGCTGTGCCAGCACTCCAGCGCGCCGCCCGAAATCGTCAGCGAGTCGCCGACGCAACGCTACTAGTCCAGGCTATACAGGAATGCTTTGCTAATAGTCGATCGATCACGTTTTGTTCGGAACCAGAAAATTTGCCGCTCGATAGTGAGCGAGAGTTTGCTATTTACAAGGGGTTTCACTATGGACACCAAGTCGTTGGCAATACTTCGCATCCGCCGACACGCACTGAGCCTAACTGGCGATTCGGCATTCGCTGTAATACTAATGGCGGCTGGTTTTTAGGTGGTGGCGGTAGTGAGCGGCCTTTTGTGGTTACGTATTTGGTTGAGCCGTTTGATACTTCAAAGTGTATTGATGGAAGTTTGTAGTTTTGGCGGCTCGGGACAGGGCTGCCTTCGGCACGCTCCCGCGAACATTAGCCTAAGTATCGCACAGTCCTCGCGTTGCTCGTGTTGTCTCATATGCTCGGAATAAATTCCTGCGCGTGATCGTTGCAATCGAACTGCAGTTCGAGTCCCTGAGTAGAACTCAGGCCAAAGAAAATACCGCAGACAAGCCAGGGTATGGCTCCGCACAGGGCTGCCTTCGGCACGCTTCGCGAACGAACTGGGTCCACAGTTCGAGTCCCTGAGTAGAACTCAGGCCAAAGAAAATACCGCAGCAAAATGTTGCGGTATTTTCTTTGGTGGCTCCGCACAGACTCGAACTGTGGACACAAGGCTCTTCAAGCCTCTGCTCTACCAACTGAGCTACAGAGCCCCAGATGTTTGGGGGATTAGTGGTTATTTTGTTGTTAAGTGTGCCTCACCCGAGCACTGCTCTACGATTATCCTCTATCGCGCCTCCGGTACGGGAGCTACAGAGCCTCGTCCAAACGTAAAACACTATTTCGTTTTGCTTGTCAGCAAAAGCTTCAATCTGTGTTTTTCGTTTCTCCTCTCAAAACATTAAACAGCTTCGCTTGGTTTAATCTTTTGTACTTAAACAACGAGACCCCTGTATTTTAAGAGAAAACCCCAAAATCAGCAAGTTACATTTCGCTGAGTTCAAGCAACCAGGCGTAGTCGGCGGCTTGGGCGAACTCCTCAAGTGTTCCGCCAGCAGCAAAAAACTCGTCCATTTGAGCAAATGCTTTTCCTTCTTCTTCGGTGAATGTTCTGACTTGCGCCGGCATTATTGGCGTTGGCAAAGTCGCCGGCGCTGTAAATACTGGTTGTGCGCTGTCTGCTTTTGGCATGACCGGCTCGGTGTCTAATAGTTTGAGGCCAAATAACGCTCCGGCCATCAGCGCTGTTCTGCCGACAAGATTGATCGCAGCTTTTGTGTAGCCTGCACGCCGTTCGTGCTTTTCGGCTTCGGTCCTTTCTGATCTGATGTGCGGTGAATATCCCATGGGCAGGCCGGCTTTTATTGCTACTCCAATTGTTTTGAGGAAACCAACATTTTTGGGAGGGGAATTGATTTGTTCGGCGATAGCGTTATTTGCAAGGTGGTCTGCTAGTAGTGCTTGGTCGACTTTGGAATTGAGCGTTCGATCCTGTGCTTCGGCCAAGCTTTGAGGGCCGACAACTGCGATCAATTCGGGCATCCGCGCGCGTGCTTCGCGGTAGTGTTTTATTTGTGCCGTGCGTTTTGTTAAATCAATAATAACATCGGGCTGGTCCAACAGCTCTTTTGTATGTGGGTAAGAGGGTAAAATGCCACGCACCCGATGTTCCATGGTTCGCCCCTGCGGTCGTTCTTGCCATCGTCCTCGTGGCTGCTTATGTTCTGACATACAACTAGTATATAAGAATGCCAGAATTTCGCTACTAGGCGACTTACTAAAACAACTATTGTGCCACAGATAATAGACGCATATCCTAGGAGCATAAGCCACTATGAATAAAAATGATGAACTATCGCTTGAGCGAAAAATCCTACAAAAATACGATGGTGATGTCATTAAGATTCTCGAAAAACTAGAAACGATTAAATCGCTCGACAATCGTAAAGCGCACACCAGAAAAACCGGCGACACAGTAGTTTCATTATCTGATATTGGCAAAGAGTATAAAATCGGGCGCAAAAAAGTTTCTGCCCTGCAAAATATAAGTCTCGATGTTCATGCCGGCGAATATGTGGCGCTCACCGGTCCCAGCGGGTCGGGCAAAAGTACACTTTTGCAGTTGATTGGCGCGCTGGACAAACCAACGACTGGTGATATCGCAGTCAACGGGCACAATATTGCTAAGTTTTCGGACAAAAAACTCTCAGAATTTCGCAACAAAACGATTGGGTTTGTTTTCCAGTTCTTTTATTTGCAGCCGTTTTTGAACCTAAAAACAAATCTGGAAGTTCCGGCTATGTTTGCGCGAACAAAACGCCCAGAACGATCAAAGCGGGCAGAAGAGCTTGCCAAGCAAGTAGACTTGAGCGACCGTTTGCCGCATTTGCCCAACGAACTTTCTGGCGGACAAATGCAGCGCGCAGCAATTGCCCGGGCGCTTATGAACTCGCCAAAGATCTTGCTTGCTGACGAACCAACCGGCAACTTAGACCGCAAGAACGCCTTTGCCATTATGGAAATGTTTGACGCAATTCGCGAACAGTACGGAACGACAGTGATTGTTGTCACGCACGATGCCGCATTGGCGGCGCGCGCCGACCGTGAGATTCGCCTGCAAGATGGAAGGATTGTTGGATGATACGCTTTAACGATGCGCTAAAATTATCGGTCACCAAGCTCCGCACTCGGCGGATTCGCCTGATAATCATGACTATTGTTTCGGGATTATTATTTATTGCGCTCGTTATGGCGTCGCTGCTGTTTAACGGATTTACCGATAGCATTGATGATTTTAGCAAAGATGGTTTGGGTGGTCGGTATATTGTAAAAATTAGTCCGGTCGATGTCGGCTCGGAGGGCGATTTTTATACCAGCAAAGATTTAATTACCAGCGCTAAAAAAGCCGACAAGCAACTGGTTGCTGACAAAAAAGCCGAAGCAAAACGACTTGGCATAACGTACGACGCAGCCTCGGACTTTCTTTCGGTTACGCCAGAAGGTCCAGAAAACCCCGAGAGTTTATCGCCGGCTTGGCACGTGAACGAACTTATAAAGCAACACCGTATCGACAAATCCAAACCGTTTTTTAAGCAGCTCGATGATTCGCTAGCTGGCTACGATGTCGTTGGGCGGCATTTTGGCGCTACGATTGTGGCCGGTCAAATAGACGGTTCTGGTTCTGGTGATACGGCGGTACTTTCGGCTATCAAAAATGGCAAAGAGTTAAGCCCAGAAAACGAAGAGGTATTTAAGCCCGGCTTTGCCTCAATAACAAGTGGGCTGACGGCGCTAGACGAGTCTGTGCTGGGATCATTTGTTTTGCCGGGTCAAAATTTAACCGTCGAGTCCAAAAAGCCAATTCCGGTTATTGCTCCGTTTAGCGCAGTCGAAGAAGCGCTGGGTTTTAGTCCACTGGTTGATAGTGCGACGTCCGAGCAAAAACTGGCTCGTTTGCAAGAAGTTCGCCAAAAAGCAACCGGCACTGTTATGTCGGTTTGTCTGCGCAACCAAACTTCGTACAATCGACAACTAGAAGCTACCTCGCAACAAAAAGACATTAAACAAAACAAAGACAAGCCAGATTATATTGCGCCAGAGTTGCAAACAAAAGTTTCGCAAAAAGCTTGCCAAGATGTCGAAACGGTTCGCGATGTGCGCTCGGCGGAAACAAAGACTTACGACACAAAACAAAAACAGTTTGATCAAAAGTTTGGGCAGCAACCGGCAAAACAACGGCTGGTTAATTTTCGCATCGCCGGCATTAGCCCAGATGGCGAACAGTTTGATTCTGGCTTTTCAGTCTCGTCTATACTCGGTGCAATCGTAACGGCAAATGTCGGTAACGGCTGGTTTGTGCCAGTGTCGGCGCAGTCGGAGTTGCCGGAATACAAAAGTTATTGGGATGTGATAGGCAAGGTTGCATCGTACGACGAGCAAGTACTTATCGAGTTCGCCAGCGCCGCGGACGCCAAACGCTACGCAAAAGAACAGTCGTGTGTGCCTGACTTTGAGCTAACACATAATTTTGCAGCGAGCTGTAAAGACAAGGGCAAACCGCCATTCACGGTTGATGCATATGGCAGCAATAGCGTCGCGATTGACGATGCGCGCAACTGGTTCAACAAAACATTTGTCACAGTCGCCCTGGTGGTCGCCGGAATCTCTGCAATTATCATGATGGGAACAGTCGGCAAGGTTATTGCAGATAGCCGCCGCGAAACAGCCGTTTTCCGTGCAATTGGCGCTAAACGCACCGACATTGCGCTGGTGTATACGCTGTACGCATTGTTGCTTGGGCTGATTGTTGCCGGGTTTGCACTGTTCGCCGGTGGAGTTTTCGCCGGATTTATTCATAGCCGCTACACGGCCGACTTGACGGTAGAGGCGCTGACGATATTTAACTCGCAAGATTTACAAAAAGACTTTTTGATCGCCAGAGTGAATTTGCTTCAACTGGCAACTCTTGTGGCGGTAATTTTATTGGCCGGACTCGCCAGCGCGGTGTTGCCGTTGCTTAATAATCTGAAACGCAACCCAATCAAAGACATGCGCGACGAACGCTAAACTGCGAACAGCTTGCAGCCACGCCGCCTCTGCGCTATAATCCCCCCTGTTGCAGCAGAAAAATAGTGCTTGTAGCGTGACAAATTTGTAAACCAAGCCAACGGCTGTTTGCAAATTTGAAAGGAAGAAGCGACCAGAGGTAGAAAGCAAATTACCAAACGGGAATTTGCGGAAACCGACCGTCGGTTCTGACGCGCGGGTGTTAGCTCAGTTGCCCGAGGCCTATGGCCGAGAAGATAGAAATAGCGCAGCGCTCTATCAACTGAATTATATAAAACGGCACGTTTACAATTTATTCCCTACACCATGCGGGTGTAGCTCAGTTGATAGAGCGCTTCCTTGCCAAGGAAGAGGCCAGGAGTTTGAGTCTCCTCACCCGCACCAAATATTTGAATTATGAGCCGAAAGGCTCTTTTTCTTTGCCTCAACAATTGTTTTAAAGGGGTCGTTTAGTATATATGACAACTTTTTATCGTTAAGCTCAATGTTTGAAAGTACATATTCCAAAAGTTTCTGTTGTAACGCTTCATCGCTCGTTCTGAACAGCTCAGCGGAGCGTTGAGCCAGGTCTAACAGATAGGAAGCGGTCACTTGGAACGACTTGTTGTCACTTGTTAGCAACTTTAGGCGGTCATTCAATTCTTGCTGCCGAGCTTCAAGCTCGTTTGCAATTTCATCGTGCATATCCTGAGTAATACGCCCATCAAGTAAATCGTGGTAAATCTTTCGCATCTTGCCCTTGATTTTGTCGTACTCGTTTCGGGTTTGCTCAATGTTCTGGGTAAAGTACAGCTGTTGGTTGTCGTGCCTATTCCGTAGTTCAGCAATGACTTGGTCAATCCATTCTTCTGGAACATCTACATAGGTTACATCAGCTGCCACGCCATCCAGTATAAGACTTTCTGCCGTGTTAGCGTTAAGACACTTGTTGTTGGCACAACGCAGGTAAACAGTGTTACGTGCCTTAAAGGGTGACACTGCACGTTTGCACTTGCCGCACTTCACGATTTTCTTGAAGCGGTAGTCTTTGCTATCGTATTTAGTTTTCTCGTGCTTTCGCTCATCTTTGACACGCAGACATTCACGGAACAACGCCTGGCTTATCAGCGGTGGATAGTTATGTTTGTACTCTCTGCCAGAGTGAACCATAACGCCGTAATAGAACTTGTTATTCAGTATTCGCTCAAGGAATGCCTTGTTCGGGGCTTTGCTGTTGGCGATATTGCTCCTAAAGCCCATTGCTCCAAGCTCCTTGGCAATAACAGCATACGGCTTGCCCATCGCACGTAACTCGAACGCTTTTACTATGTAGTGTGCTTTGTTTTCATCAACTTCAATATCTTTAATCGGCTTTTGAGGCGTACCGCCTTTTAGCACATTCTTATAGCCAATCGGTGCTCTATGTACCCAAATGCCATCATTAAGCATCTGATCAAAGCGACGCTTTACGTTGTCCCGACTTGCATCCGAATAGTATTTTGCCAGAAGCATACCAATGCCAAGCCTAAACAAATCAGTGGCTGGCGAGTTTTGCGAAATGAACAAGTTGTCTGATGGGAAATGTATTTCAATACTGCCTTTTTCAACCAGGCTGCTCATTATTCGTACTTCTTTTTGTGATGCGTCACGAGTAAAGCGGTCAATTTTATCAAAGACGATTATGGCAGGCACTTTGAGTGATTGAACCTTTTCTTCAATCAGTGTTGCGAACTTTTGCCTGTCGTCTTTATAGGCACTTTCGTCAAACTCTTGATAGTCCCATTTAGAGCCTATTGTTCTTGCGTAGTTTTCAAGCCGTTGTTTCTGAGCGGGCAGTGCTTTACGCTGCTCTATATCTGAAACTCTTGCAATCAGTATTATCTTCTTTTCCATAATATTACTCCTTATTAACTTACCATTAGTTACTATTATTTTCAATATGTTTTAGGTATGCGCTCATCTTCGTAGGTGTAAACGTTTCCAAAGTGTCCGTCACTCGGTGGAAGTGTGAAAAACGATGTGCCTTGGGTGCTTTTGCTAACTTCTTGATGCGATACCAGGTTGTGTCGGTGTACGCAGCCTCAATAAGGTTTCGCAGATTTCGCACGCCCTCTTGTCCGTTTATTAGCAACACTGCTGTTGCAGCAAGTGCCGCTTGCGGTGTAGCGTCTGGATTTTCAATCAAGTAGTTTTGAAACAGTTTATAGGGACGTTTCTCGTCAAGCGAGAGCATATCAACTGATGCGGTTAGTTTTGCCCAATGTTCAAGCAACAACCCTTGGCACAGCTTTTTCTTGTACAGACCCTCAAAGGTTCTGTTTTCAACATCTGGATAGGCACGTTCAACGGCTTTTTTGCCAACGAGCCTGACCTCGTAACGCAGCACTTCAATTGGTGCGACCTCACGAAGCGGTTCAAGCAAACTCATCTGTATGCCGTTATCTTTTTCAAAGGCACGCTTTTCGCTTATCTTAGCTCGACGCAGGTCAGCTAATTTGTCGTAAAAAGCAATGTCCAGTGAGTTGCAGTGAATGTGTATGACGTGACCGTCACGAAAGTTAGTTCGCTGCAAATCATAGGTGCGGCTTATGTCCAGTTTGCCGATTGTGTTTAGTATGGTTTGGCACGAGGTGTAATCCATAAACACAACGTTCTTGCAAGGATGCCACGCATTTACCTCAGCCTCTTTGAGCTGATGAGGGAAAAACTTATGACCAGTCAGCTCAAAGAGACACTTCTGTAAGGCAGCAATAATTGGCTCAAAATCTGCTTCCGTAACTTCATCAAAGTTCTGCTTGAACAGCAGTTTCGGTGCAGAAAACTCAATAGCCAATTGGTACACAACGCCCCTAGTTTTGTTTGGTCTGCGGTGCAGCGTCAAACGAGGCATATACTTGCCCATCTTGGCATAGGTTGGCGAGGGGTTTAAGTATGTTCTGTGGTTACCCCAAGTTCCTGCAAGCTGCTCAACAGACAGCGGTGTAAATGCTCCTTTACGCAAAATCATCGGGTCACTGATTGTTAGCAGTAGTTTTACTGTGTCTACCATAATTGTCATCACTTCTTTCAAAAAGCTCGTTGCACTTGGTAACGATAGCTTGTTCAATAGCACTTCCAGCCTCTTTGCTGAGCGGATGGTAATAGTTCAGCTCACGTCTACCAATACGCTTTGTGGGGTAGGTTATGCGGTAACCTGAGCCATCCAAACGGCGATGTACGCCCATTGAGCCAAGATACAGCTGACCATTGATTACACAGCTGGCAAAAGCCACTAACCCGTCAACGGCTTTGACAGAGACAATGTTAACTTCTGTTACTTCCATCGCTTTCGCTCCTCTAGTTTCTTCTCTTGTTTGTTTGCCCAGAGCCATAGGCTCATCAGCCAATCAATACACTTCCGCAGGTTCACTTGGAGTAGTTTGTAAAGCAGCCTCATTTCTTACTCCTATGCTTGGCACACTCTTGTTGGCAAATTTCGTTTTTACACGGGCTTTCCAGTAGCAAGTTGAGTTGCGTGATTACGTCCCGTAGGTCGCAATGTTGCATCTGTCCAAAACTTGCCCTGATTGATTTGACCCATCCTTCTGGGCTTACTTTGCCTGGCAATGTGTTCATAGCCTCAGCGATGATGTTTTCCAGCTGCGTTTCTTCCGTGTTCCAGATGTAAAATCTTACGGCAAATAGCTGACAGTGGTCGCACCAATTATTAAACTGGTCTATTGTTCTTATTTTCTGTTCCTCGTCCATTTTCCTTGCTCCTTATTTCATTACGTACTTTTTGTGCAAGGTCCATTTGAATGAGTACATCAAACCAACCTGTTAGGTTGTGAAGTGCTTCAGCACTTAGTCCAGCAGGCACGCCTTTAATTGCGGCACTATTCTGTGCTTTTGCTGGCTGTTGTTTCGTAGCCTTTCTTTGTTGATGGGTATTCTGCTTGTCTTGCACAATATCCATTACAAAGAGTGGTCAATATAAACAGTTTAAATCTGTGGATAAGTAAGGTTTTTACAGATTGAGATAATCTGGATTTATAAAAAACTTGAAGCCGTCGTTATCAATAAATTTGGGCATTTTACCGCCTGAGGCAATCATTACCTGCTGGTTAAAATGGTGTGCGTAGCCTTTTATTTTGTTCTTCCATTCATCTTCATCCTTAGCATTTGCTAAGTGAGTACCGTATACCTCTCGTACTAAATCTTCAATATGCCATTTTTCTACAATGTTTTCAGGCGAGCTTAATAAGAAACGAGCTAGTCGGGTGTAATTGGAGCTGATTGTAACGGTAACTTTTAGTGTGCCGAGCAGTATCTGTATAGATGAACCTGTACGCTGGAAGTTAACCTGTGACGGTGCTACAAGGAACTTACCCTGCTGTACATCTTTGGCGACAAGTTGTTCTTTAAGGTCACGCACATCTTGTCGTAGGTCGTTAAAGGCGAGTAGAAAACTAGCATTGTCGGTAAAGGTGATATTACCAACAGTATTTGTCTGTGTAGCCATTGCATTCGCAGTTAAGTTATCGTCATTCGTGGTTACGTCATCTAATGCAAAATCTACCGTCTCAAACCGACTAAACTCAATGCTTGTCGTAAGTGAGCCAATATCAAACAGTAGTTCACGTACTACTCGCTCGTGCTTGGTATGAATATCTGCAAATAAAGTTCGTGCTATCAGTGGAGCTTGAAATGCCTCTTGAATACTTTTGATTGTGGCTATGATGTTTTCTGTCGGGAGTGTGACCAATGACTTTTGTACTGCCGCAAGTGCAGTAAATTGATTTTGCGTAAATAGCGTACTTTTATAAATTGCCTCTAGTGCAGGAGCAATAGCTGTTTGAATACCGAATGCCTTGTTTAGTGCAGGCTGCATAGCGAGCGTGGTCTTTTGCATATCTGCCACGATTTTTAGCATTGGCGATGTGTCTATTGCTTGAAGGGTCTGAAAGGATGGCGATATTTTGTAAATACTCTGTATAGACTGGGTTATCGCAGTAAAGTCGTACTTGCTGGCTAACATTTCAGTCATCATTTTTAGATGTTGCCGAGCTTCTTCTAGCTGCTTTCGTTGGCTTGGAGTTAGAGTAGCACGGTCCTCAGCACTCAGTTCCTTGTATTCGGCTAGTGTGATACCTGTGCGTTTTCTATTCTTAAAATCGGCAGCTTTAGAAACCGTAAGAGTTACGGTTTTAGGTTCAGCTTTTTTGGGTTTATTGCTGTCTTTCATCACATCTCTCATCACAACCTGTTAAGTGGTGTATAGTTATAGTATGCCACAAAAGAGTAATAAAGAGCCGAAGTTACTCACGCTCAAACAGGCGTGCGAGATACTGAATTGTCATCCAAACACACTGCGTGCGTGGGACGAAAAAGGTTACTTAGTTGCGGTGCGATTTGGGACAAGACGTGATAGACGCTACCGCAGAGAAGATGTGATGAAGTTATTGGAAAAGAAAGGTAATTAAATGAAAATCCAGATAAAAGATTTAAAAGAAAAAGTCACTGCATATCTACTAGCTAGTGGCTTTGATGAGCAAAACGCCAGTACCCTTACAGAGCTGGTTATTGAACAAGAGTTAGTGGGCAATCAGTTTAGTGCGGTTGGCGAATTGCCTGGAAAACACGCTCGCATAATTGAGAATGCAGGCAACGCTAAGGAAGAAGTTACCGTCACAAAACCTGCTATGAAACTTATTAAGGGTAACGGACGCCTAGCACCACTTATTACAGCAGACCATTTAGACGACGTTGTAACCAATGCGAAAAAGCAAGGCATCTATGCTTTGGGGATTTATGACAGCACCTACAATGACTTTTTTGACGTTTTTTGCCGACGGGTTGCTGCACAAGACTGCATTGCAATCATAGTTGAAAACGGTGGTCCGCAAGGGGTAACACCATTCGGTGGCAAAACTGATGTTACAGGTACTAACCCGATTGCTTATGGCATACCAACAAATAAATATCCAATAGTGTTTGATGCGGCAACTGCAATGCACGCCTATGGTCGGATTAAACAATCCAAAGAGAGTGGCGAGAAATTACCCGATAATGCCTACGTTGATAAGCAAGGCAACGTTACAACTGACCCAGAAGTTGCATATGCTGTGTTACCGTTTGGCGGATTTAAGGGATTTGGTATCAACCTTTTAGTAGGTGTATTGAGTGGTAGTTTGGTAAGAGGCAAAAGTGGCTTAGACCAACCGTTAGATAGTCAACGCTATATTGGAACACTTATCATCGTTATTGACCCAGCAGCTTTTGGTGAGATTGCTGATTTTAAAGTATCTACCACTAAACTAGCCGAGGACATTTTAGCTGTTGAACCGATTGACCCAAGTCAGCCAGTTCGTGTTCCTGGTTATCGTGGTGCAAAACGTCGTGAGGAGTTTTTGGCTTCTGGCACGATTGAAATTGAGGATGATGGTTGGAATAGATTTAAAGCTGCTTTAGATAAAGTTGGTAGTCAAAAATGATAGACCCACAAGAAAAGGAGACACCACAAACTATGGAAGCAAAATCTTATACTTTAATGACAGCCGATGTTTACGATGCTATATATTCAAAAAAGAACTATGAAGCAGAGGCACAAGCACTTAAAGGGCTAGTCGACAGATATAAGAAGACTGACGGCAATGAGTTACTTGACGTTGCTTGCGGAACAGGGCTGCACCTGCCTTATCTTGCTGCCGACTACCAGGTAACAGGAGTGGACCTGTCAGAACAACAACTTGAAGCCGCTAAGAAACGACTGCCTGACCTGACTTTCGTTCAAGGCGATATGCGTAATTTTGATTTGCACCATAAATTTGACGTGGTTACTTGTCTATTCAGTTCAATTGGTTATGTCCATCCTCTGGATGATTTAAAGGAAGCAGTCAAGAATATGGCTGACCACGTAAAGCCAGGTGGAGTTATGTTTATTGAACCTTGGCTACAACCAGGTGTTTTTGACCCTAACAGACCCCCTCATACAGAAGTGGGCGAGCTGCCAGAAAAGCATCTAAAAGTAACCAGAACAGCTCACAACAGTATTGATGGAAACATTTCAATTCTAGATATGCACCACGTTGTTGAAACCCCAAGTGGCACGCAGGAATTTAACGAAGAACATAGACTTGCTCTGTATACGCCAGAGGAGTTTCAGCAGGCGTTTGCAGAGGCTGGACTTGAACTTCATCACGACGAGCAAGGATTATCAGGACGGGGTCTCTATATAGGCACAAAACCTAAGGAGCAAGAATGAAAACAATCCTCATAACAGGTTCAAGTAGAGGTATTGGCAAGGCTATTGCCACGCTTGCTCATCAAAAAGGTTACAAAGTTATTGTTCACGGCAAGTCCGATAGCGACGAGCTAAAGCAGGTACATAAGGAGCTAGATGGCTCGCTCAAAGCTGTATTTGATATTTCTAACAAGGATGAAACAGCCAAAGCTATAGCTGGTCTTTTAGGAGAAGTTGGCACAATTGATGCCCTCGTAAACAATGCTGGCGTTGCTCGGAACTTTATTAAGGACGTATCCGAGGTTGATGATGACAAGGCTATTGAGGAGTACAAAGTAAATGTTCTAGGTACATTGCACTGTATTCAAGCCGTTTTGCCTAAGATGCTAGAACAAAAGAGTGGTAGCGTGGTCAATATTAGCTCAATCAAAGCCTACCCGAACCTTGCAACAATGAGTACGCTTACTTACGCACCTTCAAAGGCTGGCGTCATATCTGTCACTAAAGCACTAGCAAAGTCATATCCGACTGTTCGCTTCAATACTGTTGCTCCTGGCTACGTGGAAACTGACCAAGTGGATGACTGGAATGAAGAAACATTTAAGCGTATCAGCGACGGCACTATAGTGGGTAGAATTGCCAAACCAGAAGAAATAGCACCACTTGTTATGTTCTTGGCTTCTGATGAAGCTAGTTACATCACTGGTGCAGATTATCTTGCTGACGGTGGCTATTCAATAAAGGGTAAATAATGAAAATACAAATAGTAAATGACCAAGACCAGCTTATCGGTGTAAAAGAGCGTATAGAGGTTGATTATAAAACAGACACTTACCGTGTTTCTGCTTTATGGCTGACTAACACGAAGGGTCAAACTCTGCTTGCTAAGCGTGCGTCTGTAAAAGATAAAGACCCTAACAAATGGGGACCTGCCGTAGCTGGTACGATAGACGAGGGTGAAACGTATGATGACAACATCTACAAGGAAGCTATGGAAGAAATTGGGCTTAATGGCGAACCATTTTCTAAAGGACCAAAAATCCGAATTACACACCCAAGAAATTACTTTTGTCAGTGGTATTTTGTAACTCTTGACCGTGATACAGACAGCTTTGTAATGCAAGCTGATGAGGTAGATGCTTTGGAGTGGATTGATATTGAGCAAATGAAGCAGGAGCTAAAAACTGACCCAGATAAATACGTACCTGCTATGAACCAGATAATAGATGAACTTGGAATATGAGCGAGCAAAAACCAACAGATAGACTTAACTACACTGGTGACCTTGAGCCTGTCATTGATAGGCTCTGTGAGGCTTATGACGTAGGCACACCTGCTAGTTCAAGTGTTGTTGAGGTTGGATACGAGGATTGCAATGTTATTTTGGAAACCGACCAAAACAAGTATCTTGCAAAGATGTTTGCCAAAACACGTACAGCCGAGGATATAGCACGTTATACGACTACAATGCAGAAAGTGGTAGAAGCAGGAATAAATCATCCTGAACTGCTAACTACTATCTCAGGCGAAGTTACGTACACAGATAGCGGAATTACGCTTGTATTGATGCGTTTTGTTGAGGGTAAGACATTCTTTGAGGTTGACCGAGCACCTGATACTGATGAGCGAAAAGCGGTTTTAGAACAAGCAGCATTGGTAAACGGAGTTGATTATAAACCGACATATCTCTTTGATAGCTGGGCAATCCCTAATATCAGAGCAATGTTTGATAAAGTCAGGCAGTTTGTTGAGCCTGATGATTTGAAGCTAGTTGAACAAGCGATGGCTCGTTATGAGGCAATTCCTGTTGACGACCTACCGCATTGCTTTGTACACGGTGATTTTACAAAAACCAATGTACTCAAAGCCAACGACGGCAAAATCTATATCTTGGACTTTTCCGTAGCTAACTGGTATCCACGCATTCAGGAGCTATCGATCATAGCCGCAAATCTACTACACGATAGTGGCGACAGTAGCTCGTTAGAAGCTGGGTGCAATCAAGTAGCTGACGAATATAGCCAGTTCAATCAACTGACAGATGCAGAACGGCAACATTTACCAGCATACGCATTGGCAGGTATTGCAATGGAGTTTATGGGTGCTCATCAGGAAAAGCATATCAATGGCAATGACACAGACGAAACTGGCTACTGGCTAAATCTCGGACGAGAGGGGCTTAGAAAGGCATTGCTATGAACATTGACCAAGTAGTGTCTCAGCTCAAGAAAGAAGATGTTCAGAAAATGCCAGTCTTAATAGCGATTGAGGGATTTGGTGGTTCAGGTAAGACAACGCTTGCCGAGCAGCTAAAAGATGTTTTGCAGGATGCTTATATCATTAACATTGATGACTTTATTATCAAATCTAAACTGACTGAACCATCTTGGGACAAAGGAGCGTTTGACCGTGAAAGGCTAGAGCAACAGGTTCTAATACCAGCGACAACTGGCAAGGATATTGCCTACCAAAAACTCATCTGGGTGACCGATACTTTGAGCGAGCCAGTAGCCGTGCCTAGAGTAACCTATCTTATAGTTGAGGGCATTTCATCTTTCCATCCAAACATAGCTAAATATTATGACTATAAAATCTGGGTTGATACGCCTATTGAACTTGCGAAACAGCGTGGACACGCACGAGATGGTAGTAACGAAAATGCCCAGCACTGGGATTTGTGGGCTGAAAATGACCTAAAATACCAGCAGAAATATCATCCAGAGCAAACTGCTGATTTTACGATTGAAAATAAAGAAACCGTTTGAGGAGTACGTAAATGAGTGACAAAATATTCGTATTAGCAATAACTGGACCGACGGGTTCAGGCAAGAGCACGGTAGCTGCAAGATTAGCAAAGCAAATTAGCTACTGCGTAAACATTGATGCTGACCATATCAAACATATGATAGTAAGCGGCTTTTATAAAGATGATAAAAATCCTGGCGGTTGGAGTTTTAGCGAGTGGGGTTTGGTCGGAGACAGCATCGGGCTACTTGCACAGAACTTCGTCAAGGCTGGCTATAAAGTAATTATAAATGGCTACATTGATGAGCCAGGTTGGACCAATATCCAAAAACAAATAACTCTCACCCACAAAGTACTGTTGTTGCCACATTTGGAAACTGTTGCCCTAAGAGATGCTGGACGAAACGAAGATGTGCGAATGGGCGACAAAGCGGTAAACGAGCATCACACGCATTTTTCTAGTGACATCTTTTTTGAGGATTTTACAAAGCTGGATACGACTGACCACACAGAAGATGAGACCGTCAGTAAGGTCCTGGAAATTGTGAACCTATCAGCAAAGGAGCAACTATGAAGCTAGTTTTATGTTCGGAAGGTTTCCATACGTCAAACACAGTAGAGGCGTGCGTGAAGCTGGTCGGCAAGCCCCAAGACCAAATATCGGTAGGCATTATCAACGAAGCCTTTGCGGTTGAAGAAGGCGACAAACGTTGGGTTTTGGATAACTTAAATTCTGTAGCAAGTAATTTTAGTGCTGATATAGACATAGTTGACCTGTTAGCACTTTCAATAGAGGAAGTTGAAGAACGGCTGGCGAGCAAAGATGTGATTTTCGTTGTTGGTGGCGACACGGATTACCTTATGAGCGTGTACCAGAAGACTGGTTTTGATAAGCTATTGCCTAAATTGCTAGAAACCAAAGTGTACGTTGGCAGTAGTGCAGGTTCAATGGTAGTTGGTCGGCGTATTTCTACTGCAGCTTATAGGCTCATATACGGCGAAGACAGCAAATGGAACATAGAAGAATACGTAGGTATTGTTGACTTGTCGGTAATGCCACACCTTGACTCGCCACATTTCCCGAACCGAAAAGAGAGCCTGATTGAAGCCGTGGGCAGCTTCGAGGGTAAGGTCTATGGTCTGCGTGATGATAGTGCTGTAGTGATTGATGGTAGTGATGTTCATACGATTGGTAGTGAGCCAATCATCATAGATAAGGGTCATTTAATCAGTGAATGATTACACTTGGAAGCCAAAAGGTCTGCCTATTAAGGTTCAAGGTGTTGCGATTGACCCGTATCTTGCGTTCAAACACTTCGTAATGCCCGCTCTTGATGACCCAAACTGGATTGAAGATAGTAGCAAAGTGACCGACACAGATATGAGCAAGCGAGAGTGGATTGGGCTCATTGTTCACGCAATTGCATTGATGGACTTAACTGGTGATGATTTACGTGTCGCTAAGATGCTGGATAATGACGACGGCGGTTTGGTTCGTGGCGAAAGTGAAGCTGTCTACGTAGAGCAGACGCTCGCAACACATAGGAACAAAAAGCACGATACTTTACTTGAGACTGTGGCTGAACGGGTTGAAGACAAGTCATCAAACGGCGAAAGTTACGCTGCCAATATGCACTTAATTGTATTCTGCAATATGGACGGCGACTTGAAGGAAGCTGAGCTAGCAAAAATAGTATCAGAGGGTAGATTTAATATCGTTAATATCTTTGGTTTTAATAGCAAAGATAGGCACTACCTGTCGCTGATATTTGATAGGGATAAAGCTGACGCACCAATTCACAGATGTGCTATCAGTGAAGCTAAACTGGTTGAACAAGCTAAACGGACAGTATCAATAAAGCAACCTAGTTAGGCTGCAAAAAAACGCTTGGTAATTCTACCCCCAAAAATTCGGCATTTATACTGCGAAGTACCTATAACAGAGGTAAAGGGTTACTACCCCCCTATCCTTGCAGTAAAAAACAACTCGTTTGAAACATCCCAATTATGCATCAAGCAGATTGCCTGATAATTGGAATATCTCTGCCAGATGTTTTAGTTTATAATCGTTGGTAGCACTAATAGCAGATGTTTGAAATGCGTCAACTATGCTGCACCATACGACTAAAATCAGACGCTTCGGCGTCTTTTTTGTTTGCCGCTAATCTGATGAGAGGGCTTATTTCGGGGGTGTAAACATTTTTATTATCATCCATGTAAAATCCAGCTGGAAAAAGGATCTGTTTACACTTTTTGGCGTCCTCAGGTGTAAGCGTAAAGAAACTCTCTTGCATGTTGATAGCGAAGTTGAATGCGAAGTCTAGGAAGCGTTGTTTGTCCGTATCTGATTTTTCGTTCAGTGCAGTTAGTTGCTTTTCGTACTCTGCTATATCGCTCTTCTTCTTATCAATGTTAGCTAGTATTTCTTGCTTGATGGCTATATTGGTGGGATCAATAGCGGCCATTGCATTATTGTTTATTTCTTGACGGAGAGTATTTATTTCTTGGCTTATACGAGTAATATCCTGCTTTGACTGTGCATCTTTTCTTTTCCAGACTTTATCGAGAGCTTCTGATAAGTTTCTGATACCCTCTTCGGTAATGGGGTTGTCAGCGAATAGTTGAGCAACTTTTGAGTGCAGTTCATCACGATTGAGGTAAAGTCCGCAAGAGCGACAACGGTACTTCTTATATATTAGACTGGGGTTTTTCCCGTTGCTATGTTTGTATCCAACAAATTTACCCTTATTTTTAAGTTCTAGGCATGTGTCATGAATAGTGATTGTGTTGAGCGGATATTCAGGGTTACCGTTTTTGCGTGGACCGATTTGATTTTTCTTTTTATTGTCAAATATCCTTACTAGCTCTATATGCTGCTCTATAGTGATTAAGGGCTTGTGAGATCCTCTCTCATTGCGGACTTTTACCTGTCTGTTCATCTCGACTATGCCAGCATAGAATGGATCGGTTGCAATCTTACGGAATTTATCCATTTTTAATGGTGCACGATCCAATGTGTAATCGCTTTTGTTTAATTCAATTAGCCCTTCTGTTGGTTCTACTATATGCTCATACATCCTCACTAGTACATCACGCAGTGCGAGACCTCTTACGGGGTGTACTTCAGGTACTCCAACTCGTGATCCACGCATATAGCCAGCTTTAGGGTGGAATGTATACTTGCCAGCTTTGAGGGCAGTTGTATGACCTGATATAGACTTCCTCTGGCGTTCTTCATTACTACCTTCTGCTTTAAATGCACTCATAACACGCATAAATTTAGCCATTGCATCATCGCCATTGAAGGCATCTGACTCTGATGCATACCACACTTTTACACCTTGCATGTGGAAAAGCACTTCGAAATACGGACCCTCATTTATGCTACGCATGTAACGGTCATACTCATCAAAAATCGCATATTTAATGCTCTTATTGCTCTTACACATCTCAAGCATTTCTTTAAGGTCTTTACGAGAAACATTAGTGCCAGCCTTACTACTGACACTTCCAGACCAAAAATGGATTATTTCGGCTCCAAGTTCTTCGGCAGCTGATTCTACCGACAGCTTTTGTCTAGGTAGGCTCCCGTTCAGTAGCTGCTCATCACTAGATACACGACAGTTCGCTATGGCTAAGACCCTTTTAGACATTTTCGTTTTCCTTTCCGACTGACCCTTTTGATATTACTGGACATTTCCTATTATATATTTTATAAATAAGTTCTGCTAGGGCTTGAGCGTCTTCTTTCCTCTGCTGGTGAGGTGTTGGTTTTAGAGTTTCTGTTGGGCTTTTTTGTTTTGGTTCTTCAGGCATTAAAGCCAATGAAGTTGAAGCCTGTGTTTGAACAGGCTCAATAGATAATGAGGACATTTCAGTCCCTTTCGTTGGACGCCCCAGTAGCCAGCTGAAAAGCAGATAAATTAGATTGTTATTTATCTGTTGGCGTTAAACCACTTTCACTGTTACATGTTAGTGGGGCTACTAAGAGAGAACACCAACGATTCTCTGACTTTAATTATACGCTTATGTTTAGAAAAAGTCAAATTAGTTGCGGCATATAAACGGCGTTCTTACCGTAGAGTCTTCGAAAAAAAGTATGTGAGCTGTTGCTACTAATTCATGAGAAGTAAAAGATGAACGAGAATACCCCCTGTAACCTCTCTGGAGACGCCTAGAGCGTGTTTTAGCATCAAGTTGAGTAAATGTCCAATCTGTCATAATTATTAGTAGAAATATAAAAAAATAGGGAGTTTTATGACTACAAAAAATGCCGTAGGTAGACCACTGAAAGTAGACGCTAAAGTCATGACAAAGCTGATAGCTGCAATACAAACCAACTCTAATATTAAAGACGCATGTGGGTATGCAGGTGTTAGTCGTCAGACGTACTACTCTTACCTAAATAATGAGCCTATATTCGCCGAAAAAATGGCATTAGCAAAAAGCAACCGAGACAAATTAATGATGAGTTTTCTGACAGTTTGGTAGCTAAACCAGTTCCGCTTACTATGTTTTTAAGAAAATAGTTGTCAGAAAAGAAGACTATTCTTCAGCTTGGGCAACAATGAATTTTGCTCTTCGATACAGCTCATCATAGGTGAGTATTTTAGTGTTTCTTGAATCTCTGCAAAATAGTTCAAAGGTCTTCTTCTTTATCTCAATCTCTTTTTCGGTTCCAGAGAACATTGTGTCTCGCCCAATCACTAGAACTGTTTTTGGATCTAAGGCTTTCTGTGTAATTTTGTTTTCTTTGTCATCAAACCTTTTTGACTCATCTTGCCACTCGACAATATGACTTGCCTTGTATTCAAGTATTTGTGAGACGGCGTGAAACAAAGAGGATGAAAGACGCCATGAATTAGACCGATTAGGCGTACCGTCGAACAATTCGGTTGACGGCTTCTTAAGTTCAACCAGGACCGTATAATCATTTGTTCCAGCGAGAGTATCAAGGCTCTCGCTGCCCTTGCCAGAAACATCACTGCCACGGACTGTAGCTTCTTCCTGAAGAATTTCAAGGTACTTGTAGTCTAGCCCGTAACCGAAAATCCAAGGGTTTTTCTTGAAGAAATATTGCCATACTTTCTCTTCTTTTGTAGCGTCAAGGGAATTGTCCTTCTTCTTACAAGCTGCACCATAATCTTTCCAGAAGTCAGGAAAGTCCAGTAGTTTCTTGAATATTTGCAACTGCCGTTTTCGATAACCAACATTAACAATATCGAGTGATGTAATGGCTCCTTCGTTTAGTAGGGCAAGAATGACTTCCTGACCATCATCTGTAGCCAGAAGAGTTTTTAGTTTCTTTTTGGTCTCATCATCCAGCTTGCCAAGATTGTCGCCTCCTAGCTGAACACGCCTCTCAGAAATGCCTTTTAGGTCAACCTCGGAAATGAATTTTGCAAAGGCAACTATCTCGCCTAAGTTGGCACTACTAAGAGTTATTTTTTCCTTCGTTTCCTCGTAAGGTGCTTTTGCAGATTTCTTTTTTATTTTGGTTATCTCAAAGCCACTTATTTCGTCCTTGTCATAGATATATACGACCTTTAGCTGTATATATGCACTAGCTTGCAGGGTGGCACCATCGTTGTCGTGATGTACAACCGAGAAAAATTTACCTTTCTTGACTCCACCTTGCTCAAAATCATGTGTGTACAAGTGATTAGGTATTGAATTTTTGATGACATCGTCTTCTGTTGGGGAGGAATTACTTAAGCTCATAATATACCCTTAAGTGTACACTGAATAATTGACAGATACATAGTAATATTGTTAATACTTATGGTTGAGTGCGATTATTTTGGGGTATCAGTATATGGTCCATATCCTTTATAATGAAATTAAGATATGACAAACAATTTCCTATCAAGTGCTAGAAAAACAAAGAATGACGAATTCTATACCCAGTTCCATGATATTCAAAAAGAAATTGAAGCTTATATTGAATACAACAAGGACACCTTCAGGGGTAAGATAGTTTATTGTAATTGTGACGATCCTTTTGAAAGCAACTTCTTCAGATATTTCGTACTGAAATTTAATACATTGGGAATTAAGAGCCTTATTACCACGAGTTATAAACCTTCACCAGTTGCCAATACTCGGCTGGGTCTATTTGGTAATGATAAAACGCTACAGCCCGAAAAGGGGAGGCCGAAGATAACTGCGAATAAGTTCGTAATAAATGAGGTTCATGACGTCAATGGCGACGGCTCATTTAGCCTTGAGGATATAGCAGAACAACTCAAAGCAAACAAAAATAATGAATGGCAACCCCTGAAAGGTTCTGGTGATTTCCGAAGTGACGAATGTATAGAATTATTGAAAATGGCTGACATTGTTGTTACAAACCCTCCATTCAGTCTGTTTAGAGAGTACATATTGCAACTTTTCGAGTTTAATAAAAAGTTTCTGGTAATAGGTAATTTAAATGCAGTTACTTACCTAGAAGTATTTCCTCTAATAAAAGAAAATAAGTTGTGGCTGGGACCAAGTATCACTAGTGGCGATAGAGAGTTTGAGGTACCTAAAACTGCAATCGATGAGACGAAATTTACTGGAGAAATACGTAATGGAAAATACTATCAAAAAGTAGTCGGAGTAAGATGGTATACAAATCTTGACCACGGTCGTAGACATCGGCCACTCAGTTTAATGAGTATGGCGGATAATTTAAAATTCAATAAAAAAATGCAAGACAAGACAGCATATAATAAATACGACAACTATGAAGCTATAGATGTGTCGTTTGTCGATTCGATTCCGAGCGATTTTTTTGGATTGATGGGTGTGCCAATTAGTTTCTTGGACAAATACTCACCGGACCAATTCGAAATTGTTGGTAGTTTTAATAACGGTGAGCATGGGAGAGAATTAGGGGCTGCAAAAATTCCAGTAGACGTTAAGGGGAAAATTACGATGTGGAATGGTCCTGCTGTAAATAAGATCCCCTTATATAAACGAATCATCATTAAGCACAGAAGGGCTAACCCATGATAACGACATTGTTGGCAAAAGAAACAGGTAAAACAATTGGGGATGTAATTGAAGGTTTTGAGTATAACGAGTATGAAGGCAAAGGACTCTTCGGACTAAATGGAAAGCTTACTATCCAACCTGAATATCAGCGAAATTATATTTATGCAGACGGTAAAAGAGATGTGGCTGTTATCAACAGTATCCTTAAGGGCTACCCTATAGGTCTATTGTATTTTAATAAGTCTGGCGTAGATACTTATGAAGTACTCGACGGGCAACAACGTATCACAAGTATAGGGCGATTCATAAATGATAAGTTTCCTTGGGTAGACTCTAATGGGCATGAACAGTTCTATAGTGGCATGGCGAGTAGTTTGCAGGAGAAGGTACTCAATACATCCCTTCTTATTTACGTATGTGAAGGTGATGAGCCGGAAATTAAAGATTGGTTCAGGACTATAAATATCGCTGGAGTACCTCTTACGGAACAAGAGATATTAAACGCTGTCTATTCAGGACCATTCGTTACACTTGCAAGAGAAGAATTTAGTAACAGTCAGAATTCACTCGTGCAAAAATGGAATGCTTATATATCGGGAGACGTAAAGAGACAGGCATACTTAGAGTGTGCACTCGAGTGGGTAAGCCACGGTGCGATTGACCATTATATGAGTAAGCACCGACATGACAATGATATTATTGAGCTAAAGACTCATTTTAATAATGTTATCGATTGGATCTCAACTGTATTTACAGATGTAGAAAGCGAAATGAAAGGTCTCGAGTGGGGTCGTCTCTTCGAGACTTATCACAATAATAATTATGACCCGCAAAAAGTATTAAATGAGTTACGAAAGTTACTTGGAAGTTTTGAAGTCAAGGACCGTAAGGGTGTGTATGAGTACATTCTAGGTGGATCAACAGACACTAAGTTGCTGAACATCCGTGTTTTTGATGAGCCCACTAAGAAAGTTGTGTACGCTGAGCAAACAAAGGCAGCTCAAACAAAAGGTATTTCGAATTGTTCTTACTGTTCTATCGGTCATGATGCGAATAAGGATAAGCTTTGGTCATTAAGCGATATGGACGCCGACCATGTGTCTGCTTGGAGTAAGGGCGGCTCAACCGAAAAAGAGAACTGTGAAATGCTCTGCAAGCCGCACAACCGTGCTAAAGGCAATCGTTAGTCACCCCTCACTTAAAAGTCATATTTATCTTGAAGCTGTTTGTATTTAATGTCGTGTGATTTATCAGTTGCTCTATAGTTTTTGATTTCCTCCCCTTTCTTGAGCCTCTGAGTCCTGTTGATATTTTGAAGATACTTTAGGAAGAATTTGTATGCCACATGAGAAGCCCGGACCGTTTCATATAAAGGTGCATCTAATCTAATTTCGAGACTAATCTTTGGGTCTATTCTGGTGTTACTCATATTCCCTAAGACGGTTGAATGGGTATCGCTCGAAAGAAGAGAATAGACACTGCGATAATCGAATTGAGTTAATGTTTGGAAATCAGAATTTTTAGCGAGATTTGATTCGTCGATAGCCTTTAAGCGGCCTAAAAGTGGCTTGTATGCACTCAGATTTATATCGGGGTGTTTTTGGCCAAAACGTGTCAGCTCGGATTTCCGCCTCGCTATAGTATTAGTAATTGCTTTGTCGGATATGGTCGATTTCCAAGTTTCAGCATTGGGGTATGCCGAACGAAGTCGCTGAACATCGCTCCATGTACTTAATTGCTGCTGCGACTCATTAGCAAACCTGATTTCTAGGTTTATATTTGATTTCTTTAGATTTATGAAATCAAATTCAGCTAATGTCTCCCACATTGAGCGAACAATGATGTTGGCCACGTTACCCTGATTTGTTCGTGTTAACGCCAGGACGGCATCTGCCCTTTGGTACATAGCACTAAATGTGTTGTATCGTATAACTGTTTTAGCTTGGATATGATGATTAAATTTGGCTGAACCTATGAGTTCTTTGGAAAAGATGAGTAATTTTTCAAGGTCATCTATAGATTCTTCTTTCAGCTGATTGAGGTCTTTGACATACTCTGATTCATTTGACATAGCTTTTATTATAGCTCTATAGAGCGAGTGTAAGTACCAACACTCACCTAATAACAGAATACTCTCGGTATTGGACGTCTAACAGTGACCTCCATCGGTTGTATTCATCTCGTAAAGAGTGAAAACTTTCGTTCACATCCTGCACCACGCTGAAACCAATGGAGACGGATAAAACCGTCTTTTTTGATACAATTTGAATATGGCAACACAGAAACCTAAGAAACAAGAAGTTATAGATGGCTTCACAATTAAATACCATGCAAACGACGTGACTCGTTGGTCAAAAGGTAAGGTAGTTGACAGCCATACGAATGGATACTGGGAATGGTACCGCCTTGATGGTACGTTGAAGCGTTCAGGGTATTTCAAAATGGGTGAACCTGTCGGTGAGTGGATTACTTATGACGACAAGGGTAAGCCATATAAGACTACTCAAAGGTAGAAGCTGTAGGCACGACGAACAATGAAGGAGCGCAAGTGTTTATTAGTATTGTGTCACTTTTTGTAATTCTCTAAGAAGTAATGTTTTTATCCCATAACTTAAAGCGCACCAAATATAACACCTCAGACTAGCTGGGGTTTTTGGGCATTTTGTTGTACTTTTTTACCTTTAGGGTAGGTATATTCTAAACAGGCGTTATAATGTAAGAAGAATTAATTTAAGGGGATATAGATATGGCTACAGGATATTGCGTAAAATGTAAGGAAAAGGGCGTTGAGCTATCAGCACCAGAAGTTGTACAAACTGCAAAAGGCGGATTCATGGCAAAAGGTAAGCACGAAAAGTGTGGAACAACTGTTTGTGCAATGATGAGCAAAGAAAACGCAGAAAAAGAAGTAGAAGCAGGCGCTAAAAAATCTTACTAAGTTTTTAGGCGGCAACTTTAGATTAAGTTACGTCTTGAGTATCAGTGATGCAAAAACAAAAAACCCGGCCTTACGTCGGGTTTTTTGTTTGGCCGGAGCCCGCCACAAGCTCTTGTCTCCCGCAAAAACTGCTATCATAGGGTTATGGCTTTATATGACATTACTACAAAACAGGAATTTGATGACAAGGTGCTTAAGAGCAAAAAAGTTGTACTCGTAGATTTTTGGGCTAGTTGGTGCCCGCCGTGCCGAGCAATGACACCAGTACTACACAATGTTGCAGAAGAACACGATGAATTAATAGATGTCGTAAAAATAGACATTGAAGATACAGAAGACAATCGTGCTCTGGCTGACGAATACGGGGTGCGTAGTATACCGAACATGCCATTATTTTTGGACGGCAAAGAAGTGGAGCGAATTATAGGAGTAGTCTCGAAAGGCGAAATAGTTGGTATGGCCAATTACGTAAAAAAAAAGAGAAGTAAGTAACCTAAAATATGCAAACTGCGAGCCGAAAGCAGGTAGTCGTAGCTCCTGATCAATAACCTGGTGGGCTATGAGGATCTATTTTTCTGATATTATTAATCTATGAAAACGACATTCGACACTAAGTTACAGGGTTCTGGCAATAACACCGGCATTCGAGTCCCAGAAGAAAACATCGCAGAATTAGGCGACAGCAAAAGACCGCCAGTGAACGTTGCTGTGAACGGTTTTAAATATAAAAGTACCGTTGCTGTAATGGGCGGTAATTTCATGATTTCATTCCCAAAAGCCAACCGAGAGGCGACTGGTTTAAAAGCCGGCGATGATATTAAGGTGGTTTTGGAGTTAGACGAAGGCGTGCGAGAAGTTGACATGCCCCAGACACTTAAAGTGGCGCTCGCTACCGAAAATCTGACCGAAGTATTTGCAAGATTGGCTTATTCTAAAAGGAAAGAGTTCGCCCGACAGGTTAATGACGCCAAAGCCGAAGACACAAGAAATCGCAGAATTGAAAAAATAGTCGCTTTGCTCAAAAGTTAGTCCGCCAGCACAAGACGTTTTGAAGTAGCGACTCCAATAATAAGATCGCAGTGAGGGTTCTGGATTACTTTTGCTATGC
The DNA here is from genome assembly GCA_964504275.1 of uncultured Candidatus Saccharibacteria bacterium. Lineage (GTDB taxonomy): Bacteria > Patescibacteriota > Saccharimonadia > Saccharimonadales > JAGQNJ01 > CAYQXB01. Next base: position 30,158 of record CAZDDV010000004.1, read on the forward strand.
TAAGAAGAGTGAAAAATATTCTTAAAAACATAATGGCGAAAAAAGGTGTAAAAGTGATACTTATTATTATCGGCGCGATTGTGTTACTGGAAGCCGCAGCGTTGATATGGTTGGCGACGAGCGTCGGCCGGTACGAAAAATTCTGGATTGCAAAAGCAAAAGAGAACGGCGATATCACTTATTTGGCTTTGGGCGATTCGGCCGCGCAAGGTATTGGCGCTACGCGTCCGCTAAAAGGTTACCCGGGGTTGATCGCAAAAGATATCGAACGATCCACCGGTAAGTCGGTACGCATCGTCAACATCAGCAAAACGGGTGCCAAGATGGATGATTATTTGAGCGAGCAAGCGCCAATTGTCGCAACGCTCAAACCAGATTTTGTAACGATCGAAATTGGCGCAAATGACGTTGCCAATTTTGACGCAAATAAATACCGAGAAAAATTCAAAAAAGTGCTCGAGACTTTGCCTGCCGGAAGTTTTGTTTCAAACATGCCGCTATTTAATAGCCGCCCAGGCAGCACCGAAAACGCCAAACAAGCCAGCAAAATTGTCGAAGAAGAGCTGCGCGCGTATCCGCAACTCAAGTTTGTAGATCTGCAAAAAGAAACCAAAGAAAACCAAAGTATTTTTGGTTTCGCGCCAGATTTGTTCCACCCTAATGATTTGAGTTACAAAAACTGGGCAAACGCATTTTTGAAAGTAATAAACACAACTGATAATCGATGACCGATAGCCAAAAAATTGACGAACTTATAAAATCAGTTGCTCGTAACAATAAAAACGGTGGCTGGCGCAAACTTGGGGCCGAATTATGAGTAAGTTAGTAGTTATCACCGGAGCCTCCAGTGGGATTGGATTATCGCTTGCCAACAAATATGCCAGCGAAAATTATAATCTGATAATTGTGGCCCGCGGCCAAAAAACCTTGCAAGAAATTGCCAAAAAAATTCGTGAAGAACATGGTGTCGAGGCCTCTGTTATATCCGCCGACTTAAGTTTGCCTGGCGCAGCAGATTTACTATGGCAAAAAATGAAGCACCAGAAAATTGACATATTCATAAATAATGCAGGTTTTGGTGATCTGCATGATGTTGTTGATGCTGACCCAAGCAAATTGAGTTCGATGATTGCGCTCAATATTACGACGCTTACCAGACTAAGCCAACTGGCGGCGATTTCTATGAAAAAGCGAGGAGTTGGCGCGATCGTAAATCTAGCAAGCGTGCTTTCTTTTTTTCCGTCTCCGCATGGGGCTGTGTACGGAGCTACCAAGGCCTACGTACTCAGCTTTACCGAAGGGTTGAGTGAGGAATTAAAAGGAACAGGTGTGCATGTAACAGCCATTTGCCCAGGGCCAACTAAAACTAATTTTGCTGCGCAGGCAAGTATGCAAAAACTGAGTGTCATGAACGGAAACATGCCAACCGGAGACGACGTCGCAGAGTACGGATACAACGCGGTCGCTCAGCACAAAGTGGTTGCTGTTCCGGGATTGCGTAATAAAGTCAGCACTTTTATTGCGCCAAGAATACTTTCTCGGGCAATTTTGCGGCGCATTAGCGGCAAGGTTCAGTCCACAAAATAAAACGCTACCCGAGCTCCGTAAAATCCCATACATCACTTTTCTGATCATCGCATGGACAATAATTTTCGCTGTGAACAAATTTGCTACGTTTTACTAAAAAGTATATAGTTTGTAAAAATCATGGACGAACAACTAATGCCAGAACTGCCGTCACGGCGTGATAATCCTGACGTCGTAGGCGTATCCATATCAACACCTGATGTAGATTATATTTTGCGCCCAGATGTTGGCGCTAGCGAGAACGATCCACCGTACACCGGCTCGAGGCTTACCGATGAGGGTTCAGAGGGTCGGCGATCTTGTGATTGGATCTTTAGGTATTGACTCCCGAATACCCACGAACTTTCGCGTTAAAAGTGCAAGCGCCGAAGAGAGTATACTCATACCAAAACGCTAAATGTGAGTATCTTTGCACGACTAAATATAAAATTACTCAAAAAATACCTTATAGTCTCATCGGTTTGATACAATAAACATATCTGAGTTTGTTCAGAGGTTTTGGTGCGTTGGCCGAGAAGTTAGGCACAGGTCTGCAAAACCTGGTAGACGAGAGCGTTACTCGTACGCACCTCCAATAAAATTGGGCAGGTGGTGGAATTGGTATACACGACAGACTTAAAATCTGTTGCCCGTATAGGGCTTGCGGGTTCAAGTCCCGCCCTGCCCACCAAAAAAATCCTTAGTTTTATGAGGTATTTTTTATACGAGAGAGTGGTATAATAAACAGTACAAAGTTAGGGAGGAAAGTATGATTTGGATTATTTTAGGAGTTGTCGCAGTAGTACTTATTGCGCTTATAGCGATTTATAACGGACTGGTAAAATCAAAAATTCGCACCGATGAAGCGTGGAGTGATATAACGGTGCAGCTCAAACGTCGGGCTGACTTGATCCCAAATCTCGTCAACGCCGTTAAAGGTTACGCAAAACACGAAAAAGAAGTGTTCGAAAACGTCACCAAAGCTCGTGCCGAAGTAACAGCAGCAACCAAGCAAGGTCCAGCCGAAACCGCCAAGGCCGAGAACGTATTTCAGGAGACACTCAAAAGTTTGTTTGCGGTTGCTGAGGCCTATCCAGACCTAAAAGCCAACACAAACTTTCAGCACCTGCAAGAAGAATTGGTTGATACTGAAGACAAAATTCAAGCATCTCGCCGCTTTTATAACGGTGCTGTGCGCGACCTTAACACCAAAATCCAAGTGTTCCCAACCAACATTTTGGCCGGAGCCATGGGTTTTAAAATCCGCGAATTCTTCGAAGTAGACGAGAGCGAAAAAGCTAAGATTGAAAAACCAACAGAAGTAAAATTCTAAGTTCGTAGAACGTATTTCGTATAGTGTATGACGGAGAAGATTACTTCATTTACGCAACTTAGAACTTGGCAGCATGCACGCAAACTGGCGGTTGCCACAAACAAGTTGTCAGAAAAATTTCCTTCAGACGAAAAATTTGGTTTAATATCACAAATCAGACGCTCAAGCGTGTCGGTTGCGGCAAATATCGCCGAAGGTTTTTCTCGTAACGGAGCAAAGGACAAAATTCAGTTTTATTCTATAGCCCTTGGTTCGGCAACCGAAACACTAAGCCACACATATATTGCATTTGATCTTGGCTTCATTCAAAAAACGGATATACAATACATGGAGGAACAAATAATGGATGTACACAAAATGATTAACGGACTTATTAAAACTGCCAAAGCGAGGGCCGCGTAATACCTCATACGTAATACGTCATACGCACTATGTATTCTGAAATCGCCGCCAATAAGCGAAAAACATGGTTCATACTCATGTTTTTCGTGGTTTTTACCGCCGGCATGAGTTGGATTGTGGCGATGTTTATGGACGAGCCAATGATCACACCGTTTGTGCTGGTTGGCGCGCTCATCTACGTTTTGATCAGTTATTTTAGCGCTTCTAAAATGAGTTTGGCCATGAACGGTGCCAAGCCAATCGAAAAGCGCGACAATCCGCGCTTGTACCGCATCGTCGAGAATCTGGCAATTACCGAGGGAATCCCGACTCCAAAAATTTACATTATGCCAGAAGCTGGTTTGAACGCATTTGCCACCGGGCGCAATCCGCAGAATTCATCAGTTGCAGCGACGCAAGGTTTGCTGGACGCATTAACCGACCAAGAATTAGAAGGCGTCATGGCACACGAACTTGGCCATATTCGCAATTATGATATTCGTGTTTCGCTAATAGCATTTGCGCTCGTTGCCATCATTTCGCTTTTGGCGGATTTTATTTTTCGCTTAACGTGGTTCCGTGACAGCGACGACGACAATGCATTATTTTTTGCTATTGGAATTGCGGCAGCAATTTTAGCGCCGTTTGCTGCGCTGCTTATTCAAATGGCAATTTCGCGCCGACGTGAATATTTGGCCGATGCTACTGGCGCGCTGACAACTCGATACCCAGAAGGTTTAGCGAGTGCGCTCAAAAAAATTCAAAGCCACGGCAGTACCATGAAAAAGCAAAATACTTCCACGGCGCACTTCTTTTTTGCCAACCCGCTCAAAAAAGGTAGTTTTGCCGGGCTATTTAGCACCCATCCGCCGGTAGCAGAACGAATCAAACGCTTACATGAAATGGGCGGCAAACTGTGAGCGCCAAAAAAGCGAGTCGCAAAAAAACCTCGTCGCACAAAAATGCCTCATCAAAAAAAATCCTAGCCTTGCCGTCGACATTGAGTTTGCTCAAAGCAACAGTCCAACAATTAAAGTATTCTCGAAAATTATTTGCTGGCATTGCGCTGACTTACGCGTTGCTGCTGGTACTATTTACCGGCGCTTTGATAAGCGGATATGACGTCGCCACCAGCAAGCAATTACTGCAGGAATTGGCTGGAAGTCAGGGGGCGCAAGCAAGTAATTTGACAAGCAGCCTGACACTCTTTGGTGGATTATTCGCCGGAACGGGCGATGACAGTCAAGCGGCGGGCGTGTATCAATCGATCATCGTTCTGATGAGCAGTCTGGCATTCGTGTGGGCATATCGACAAACGTACGGGCAAATAAACGAATCGGGTGCGCATAAAAACACTGCGCCAAAACTCAAAGTTCGTGACGCATTTTACGCAGGTATGTATCCACTTGTGCCAGCATTATTTGTGTTATGCATGATTGGCATCGGGCTGCTGCCGGTGGTTTTGGCGAGCGGAATATACGGTACGATGATTTCTGCCGGGCTTGCCGTGGGTGTAATCGAACAGTCTTTGTGGGCCTTTGGGATTGGTGCACTTATTGCTTTTTCACTATATCTGCTCACCTCATGGTCACTTGCGTTTTATGTTGTATCGCTGCCAAACGTCTATCCGCGAGATGCCATAAAAGCTGCGCGTCGCTATGTATCAGGCCGCAGAATGAAAGTTTTGAGTAAGATGTTTTTGTTGGCAATACTGTTGCTTTCTTTTATCGTCGTAGTGGTTTTGCCGGCAATTTTATTTGTGCCAGCAATTGCAGAGCTATTATTTTTCGTCACAACAATTGGTTGTTTCGTGATTATGCATGGGTTTATGTATAACTTGTATCGGGCGCTTTTGAAGTGAAAGCTATGGATCTCTCCGACGCCGAAAAACGCATTGTGAAGCTCCGCGATGTTATAAATGAATACAGGTATGAATATCACGTTCGTGACCATTCGATCATGGACGAAGCCGCCGCCGATAGTTTAAAGCACGAACTGACAGAACTCGAAGCGCAGTTTCCAGATTTGATTACGCCCGATTCGCCATCACAGCGTGTGGCTGGCGCGCCCTCCAAAAAATTTGCGACAATAAAGCACAGTTCGCGAATGTTGAGTTTGAATGACGTATTTGACGAATCCGAATTGTTGGCGTGGGAGCAGCGCATAAAAAAACTCGTGCCAAACGACGAGCTGGAATTTTTTGCGGACTTAAAAATGGACGGCTTTGCCTGCGCGCTAATCTACGAAGATGGGTTACTGGTGAGTGCAATTACGCGGGGCGATGGGTTTGTTGGCGAGGACGTTACACTGAATGTTCGTACACTTGATTCGGTGCCACTGAGACTTCGCGCCAGCAAAAAGTACCAAAAATTTTTGCAAGGTCGCACCGAAATTCGCGGCGAAATTGTCATGTATCAAAAAGATTTCGATGCTCTAAACACAAAACGCGCAGCCGGGGGTAAGCCGTTATTTGCAAATCCGCGCAATACGGCTGCTGGAACAATTCGCCAACTCGACCCGCGTTTAGTCGCCGAGCGACCGCTGCATTTTAGAGCTTACGATGTGCTGAGGGACAATCCAGAAAACGTGCCGACGTACGCATTTGCCTACGATGCTGCTTGCGAACTTGGTGTGATTGCAAATGCCAAAGCTCCAGTTTTTGCATCAATTGCAGAAGTCAAAAAATACGCCGACGAGTGGCAACAAAAACGCACTACATTACCATTTGGCACAGATGGTTTGGTGGTAAAAATAAATGACCGATCCGTCTACAAAAAACTCGGTATAGTTGGCAAAGCTCCTCGCGGTGCCGCGGCTTACAAATACCCGGCCGAACAATCTACCACAAAAGTAAAAGACATTTTTGTATCAATCGGTCGCACTGGCGCGGCAACTCCAGTTGCAATGTTGGAGCCAGTCGTGGTCGCTGGCAGTACGGTACAAATGGCAACCATGCACAACGAAAGCGAAGTTTTGCGTAAAGACGTGCGCATTGGCGACACTGTAATTATTCATAAAGCCGGCGATATTATTCCGGAAGTTATTGAGCCACTGATCAAACTCCGCACTGGTCGCGAAAAAAAATTCGTCATGCCTTTGGCTTGTCCGGACTGCAACTCCAAACTTATAAAGCTAAAAGCTGATGATGCTGTTTGGCGATGCCCGAATGAGTCATGCCCTGCGCGTACCTGGAAGCGAATCGAACACTATGCCAGCAAAAGTGCGCTCGACACAGAAGGCTTGGGCGAAAAAAATGTCATCGCACTTTTAGACGCCGGGCTTATTAAAGACGCCGCCGATATTTATACACTGCAGGCCGAAGCCATAGAAAATTTGGATCGTTTTGCAAAAGTTTCCTCGCGTAAATTAGTCGAATCGATTGCTGGCAAAAAAAATCCAACATTGGCTCGATTTTTGTACGGTCTGGGCGTCCGACATGTTGGCGTGCAAACCGCAATCGATTTATCAAACGAATTTAAATCACTCGATAATTTACGCTCTGCAACAATCGACGAGTTGCACGAAGTCGATGGCGTGGGCGAAGTAGTGGCCGAGTCAATCGTGGAATGGTTTAGCGAACCAGCCAATCAAAAGTTGCTCGAAAAATTTGTAAAGTTTGGTGTCGAGCCTGAAAAAGTAAAACAAGTTGGCGGCAAACTATCTGGGCAAAGTTTTGTTGTAACTGGCACGCTCGAAACCATGGGGCGCGACGCGCTCAGTGAAAAAATCCGTGCGCTTGGCGGCACATTCCAGAGTTCTGTAGGTAAAGACACAGACTATTTGGTTGTCGGCGCAAACGTCGGAGCAAGCAAACTTGTAAAAGCCGAAAAGCTGGGTATCAAACAAATCACAGAGCAAGCAGTCCTTGACATGTTAGACAAATAGGTTATGCTTAAAGTACCTCAGGCGCATGGCTTCCTTCTTCGCTAGATTTAGCTACGGAAGGATTCACATGCAAAAACAAAAACCTGCTAAAAATAAAAAAAGAAGCGAAGCCTCGGTGGGCGCGCCTGAAAACAAAAAAGTCCGAACATTGTTTCGGACTCTTTTTTTGGTGGAGTCGGGGAGAATCGAACTCCCATTTCATCCATGCCATGGACATGTATTAGCCATTATACGACGACCCCAGTCAATTACCTCTGAGCGAACGGGACTATTGTACAAGATACAGCGGATTTTTTCCACTTCTTTCGAGTGAGCTGTTACAATACATTTCTATGACGAGGTTTTCCGAGGCAACCGACACAGTTAAATTGTACGCCGTTAGCTTGCTGATACTGACGATTGGATTTTTTTTGTGGTATCAATATTTGTACACGAACCCAACACATGTGTTTTGGTCGGCGGTTAATAATGGCTTGCAGACAACCGGCGCCACGCGCTCTTTGAACCAACAAAGTAACGATGGTGCGCTAAACCAGCATTTGCAATTGCAACTTGGAGCCAATAATTTAGTCAGCGGCAAGACGGTTGTCGAGCAAACTCGCGAAGGCCAAACGCTCAGCAGAGTCGTAACCGACGAAATAGGCACGCCGAGCGCAAACTATTCTCGGTACCAGGACATCAGCGTGCCGGCGCAGAACGGCCAGCAACCAAACCTGGACAGCGTTTTAAACAAATGGGGCAAAACTGATCTAACGCAGGGTGGTCAAGCGCAAAGTTCATTTAGTGAACTAGTATACGGAGTCTTGCCACTCGGGCGATTAAACCATGGACAGCGCCAAGAATTACTTGAACTCATGCAAGAAAAAAAGGTCTACACAATTGATTTTACAAAAGTCACTAGCGAAAAATTAGACGGCCGCAGCGTATTCAAATACGATGCAGAAATTACGCCAGAAGCGTACATTGCGGTGCTACAGCGGTTCGACGAAATGATGAACCTCAAGCAATTAGAAGGCATCAACCCGAGTTCGTACGCCAATTCGCCACCATTTAAAGTCAGCATTTTTGTTGATAAGTACGCGCATCAACTGGTTAAACTAGAGTATGCCACCGACTCAACGCGCCAAGAAACGTACGCCGGTTATGGCATTCAACCGCAAGTTACAATTCCAGCCGAAACTATTCCACGACCCGAACTTGAAGCCCAATTCAGTCAACTCTTGCAATAAACTTCCATCAAACCCGATCAAGTAATTAAAACAATTAAAACAATCAAAGTAAATAAAAAACTCCCATTTGAGTGGGAGAATATCCAAAAAAAATGGTGGAGCCTTGTAGATCGAAACCTACGCGGCCCCATGTCAAAAACTAACAAAAACTATAATACCACGCATCGCCACTTGTTAGCCACGATTGCATGGTATTAAAACTAATTAGGCAGCTGGGTGCGTATGGTTCGCAGGCGTTTTACGGTAGAATAGGTGTATGGTTAGTAGCATCAAGCGACGTTTGTATTTTTTGATTGCCAGCTATTTTGCATTTTGGGCACGAATTGTGCTGTTGCGCTGGAAGCCGCGGATTATTGTTATTACTGGATCAACTGGCAAAACAACAGTGCTGCATTTGGTAGAAGCGCAGCTTGGTGACAAAGCAACTTACACGCATCACGCAAATAGCTCGTTTGGTATTCCGTTTCATATTTTGGGCATGAAGCCAAACGTTGATAGCAAAGCGCAATGGCCACTTTCCATACTAAAAGCGCCATTCTATATTTTTAGAAAACTGCCAAAACAAAAACTGTACGTGGTCGAAGCAGATTGTGATCGCCCCAATGAGGGAAAATTTTTGTCGAAGTTGCTACGGCCAGAAGTAACACTTTGGGTCAGTGTGTTTCGAACTCACAGCATGAACTTTGATCGGTTGGTTGCAACTGGCGCGTTTTCGAGTCACGAAAAAGCAATCGCATACGAGTTTGGGTATTTTGCAGCCTCTACAAAAAAATTAGTTTTAGCCAGCGGCGACCAGCCCGAGCTAGTAAAACAATTAAGCAGAGTGCCAAAAAATTCAGAACTAAAACTAGCAGAAAAACGCAACCTCAAAGCATATTATTTTGATCGCGACAAAACTATTTTTGAGTTTAAAAAATCCAGTGTCTATTTGCCTGGTTTGCACCCGAAAGAACTTGGCGTAAGCGTACAGCTTGTGTACGAACTCATGAATTATTTGGACTTGCCACGCGACGAACATTACAAACAATTACAAATGCCACCAGGTCGTAGCTCGGTGTTTGCTGGCAAAAAAAACATCACTATTGTTGATAGCACCTACAACACCGGACTTGGTGCAACGAGCGCAATTATTGCATTATTTGGTTTATATCCAGCTCAAAAAAAATGGATTGTGTTGGGCGATATTTTAGAACAAGGTAGTTTAGAGAAAGCCGAACACCAAAAATTAGCCGACGTAATTTTGGCACAAAAAAATATTGACCGCGTAGTATTGCTAGGTCCACGGACGCAAAAAAATACACTGCCGAAACTGCAAAAACATTTTGGCGAGCGAGTCGTTAGCTTTGAAAGCCCAAAAGAAGTGCTGGATTATTTGCAAGAAAATTTGCAGGGAAAAGAAGCCTTGCTTTTTAAAGGCGGCAGATTTTTAGAAGGCGTTATAGAGCAATTATTACAAAATCCAGATGATGCCAGGCACTTGGTTCGTCGCAGCAAAACTTGGACGAAACGTCGCCAACAATGGGGTTTGCCAAAATGAAACACACGGCTTTTATTTTGCATGGTTGGGCTTACGATATTGCTAAGTGGCATCCTTTGATCGAAGAGTTACAAAATGATGGTATAAGCGTCCAAATGCTCAATATTCCCGGGCTAACAACCGAACCGCTGACAAAAGCTTGGGATATCAACGATTATGTTTCGTGGTTAAAAAAAGAAATTGGTAATACGCCAGCCATTTTGATCGGTCACTCTAATGGCGGAAGAATCTCGCTTAATTTCGCAAAAAAATATCCAGATTTGGTAAAGCAGCTAATTTTGATCGATAGCGCAGGAATTCCGCGCCGCGAACTAAAAGCGCGGGTGAAACGCAGCGTCTTAAAGATGGCCGCAAAAACTGGTAAAGTTTTTACGCGCAGTGACCGCGTTCGCCGACTATTATACAAACTTGGTCGCGCTGATGATTATTACAAGGCGCAGCCGGTCATGCGCGAAACGATGGCTAATTTACTGCAGTCTGATTACGATCTTGACGCGACGAAAGTTGTCGTACCAACGCAACTTATTTGGGGGAAAAATGACACAGCAACACCGGTAAAAGATGCCCACGCGTTAAAAAGCCAAATAAAAGATGCACAACTAAAGATTATTGACGACGCGCGACATTCGCCACAGTTTACACACATGCCAATCGTCGCAAAAGCAATCAAGGAGTTCGTCCATGGCGATCTTTAACTCGCTTGGTTCAAACTATTCACGAACATTTGTACTAAAAAGTTTGTTTGCATTTGGTTCGCCAAAAGATACGCAAACCGTTCGCGAGCATTTAAAAAGTTTATTTGGCGGCAAGGTCACGCTTACGTACAAAGGCCGCCAGGCATTGGAACTGGCATTACGTCGAAGCGGCTTGCCTGCAGGTAGTCGAGTCGGCATTAATGGTTTTACTTGTTACGTGGTGTACCAAGCCGTAAAAAACGCGGGCTTAGAACCAGTCATGATTGATGTTGCCAAAGATTTATTGCATTTTGACGCGGACGGTTTAGAACAAACGCGCAACCTAAAAGCTGTAATAATCCAAAACACATTTGGTTTGGTGGTTGATATTGTGGCAATCGAAAAAGTTGTAAAGCAAAATAAACTTTTGCTGATAGAAGATCTAGCGCATAGTTTTGGCGCTGTCTACGACGATGGACGCGAAGCTGGAACAGTTGGTGATTTAGTAATGCTTTCATTCAGCCAAGACAAACAGCAAGATGTTGTTGCTGGTGGCGCGCTGATTGATCGACGCCAAAAGGCAGTACGTGACAATGCGTTGCCACAAGCTTCGTTGTGGGTGCGTGCAAAAAATAGAACGTACCCGTTCTGGTCTGGGTTAATTCGCACTGGTTACAGTCTGGGCTTAGGGCGCTATATTCATTTTGTTTTGAAAAATCTACACTTGCTGGCAACGCCAATGGGGGACAACAAACAAGGTTTGGCATCGATGTCGTTTGGTGCTGCGCGTTTGTTAAAAAATCGCCTGCAAAATCAGGCCAGCGAAACTTTGCATCGCAGGCATATTGCGGCGGTGTATCAAAAAGAATTATCAAAAAATCTGCAGTATGCATTTGTGGGGGAACCTTCTTTTGTGCGCTTTCCGGTACGAGTTAAAAATCCCGCCCGAGTAATTACAGCGCTGAAGAGACGCGAAATATACATTGGCGATACCTGGTACGACGCGCCAATTGCACCTAAAAAATACATGGCGCATGTTCAGTACGAATCAGGGCAATGCCCGAACGTCGAAAAACTTGTAACAGAAATTGTTAACTTGCCAACGCACAAACACGTGAGCCCGCAGCAAGCAAAAAAAATCTGCGATATAGTTAATCAAACCCAAAAGGACGAACAAAAGTGAGCACGAAATTCACAGGGCAAGACATCACCGATAAAAAAAACTGGGAAGATTTTATTGCAACTCGTCCGGAAGCAAATTTTTTGCATTCATGGTTTTGGGGTGTGTTTCATGAGCGACTTGGGCACAAAGTTATTCGCCGCGGTTACTACAAAAATGAAAAGTTGGTTGGCGTGTTGCAGGCAATTGTTGAGCCGGCACGACGCGGCAAACATGTAACGGTGCCCGGCGGACCAATTTTAAACTGGGAAGAGACTGGCTTAGAAAAAAAATGGGCGGAAGATTTGAAAGAAATTTGTCGTCAACATTCTTGTGTTTTTGCGCGGGTTCGTCCACAACTTTTAAGTACTCAGATAAACCAGTTGCGATTTAGAAAGCTGGGTTTCAAAAAATCGCCAATGCACTTGACGGCTGATTTGACCAGCCAGTTGGATTTATCTAAAAGTGATGATGAACTAAAAAAAGCTATGCGAAAAGGCACGCGATACGAGATCAATCGTTCGGCTAAACTCGACATAAAAGTAGAAACCGTTCGCGATCAAAAATATCTAGATGAGTTTTATGATTTGCAGTTGCAAACCGCCAAGCGTCACGGTTTTGTGCCATTTAGCAAAAAGTTTTTGAGCGAGCAATTTAATACATTTGCCGAATCTGACCACGTCGAAATGTATCGTGCAACGCAGAACGGAAAGTTGCTCACGATGGCGTTTGTAATTTTTTACGGCCAAGAAGCAGCCTATCATTACGGGGCCAGTGCCGATTTAGCGCGCAAAGTTCCTGGTGCTTATGCAATTCAGTGGCAGGCAATCCAGGAGGCTCGTCGCCGTGGTTGTTCGCGTTATAATTTTTGGGGCGTAACAGAACATGGCCAAACCAAACATCGTTTTTACGGCGTGTCGGTTTTCAAACGCGGTTTTGGGGGCGAAGACGTGGCCTATTTGCCAGCACAAGATTTAATAGTCGACAAAATAAAATATCCTCTGACCTATGCATTTGAAACAGCCCGTCGTAAACTACGCAAATTGTAAAAGCTATACTTGGTGTTTTGGCAACAGTTTCTGTTAGAATATAACAGATATGAGGCGATACAATCCAAAGGATATTGAAGGCAAGTGGCAAAAAACTTGGTCTGATAGCAAAATTTATCAAGCTATTGATTTTGATACGTCTCGCCAAAAATTTGTCATGTTGACGGAATTTCCGTATCCGTCTGGTGATGGCTTGCACATGGGTCACACCCGCGAATACACATTGGGTGACATTATGGCGCGCCACAAACGCATGCAAGGATTCAACGTTTTGTATCCAATGGGCTACGACGAATTTGGTTTGCCGACCGAAAACTACGCAATCAAAAACAAAGTTACGCCGCAGTCTGCTACAAAAACCAACACCGCGAATTTTCAGCAGCAGTTTGAAAGCCTCGGCTTTAGTTTTGATTGGGACCGCGTTATACGAACCTCCGACCCGAGTTATTACAAATGGACGCAGTGGTTATTTTTGCAATTTTACAAAGAGGGTTTGGCGTATCAGCAAGAAACAGCAATCAATTGGTGTCCTTTTTGTAAAACTGGCCTTGCCAACGAAGAAGTTATAAATGGTCGCCACGAACGCTGCGATAATTTGGTCGAAAAAAAACAGCTCAAACAATGGTTGCTTAAAATTACTCAGTACGCCGATCGTTTAATCGAAGGCTTAAAAGATGTCGACTACCCCAGCCGCATAGCCGACCAACAAATAAACTGGATCGGAAAAAGTCGCGGCGCTGAAATTGACTTTGCGGTCGAAAACAGTGATCAAAAAATATCGGTTTTTACTACACGTGCCGATACGATTTTTAGCGGTGCGTTTTTAGTATTAGCTCCAGAGCACAAAATGGTTTCTGTCGTTACAACCGAATCGCAAAAGTCAAAAGTTGCAATGTACCTAAAAGAGGCTCAAGCAAAAACCGAAATCGAACGTACAAGCGAGGGCGATAAAGAAAAAACTGGCGTGTTCACGGGTTCATACGCGATTAATCCCGCCAACGAGGAAAAAATTCCAATTTGGGTTGCTGATTTCGTACTTGGCAATTATGGAACAGGCGCTGTTTTTGGCGATATTCACGACGAACGAGATTTTGAATTTTTGCGCAAATACGACATCCCAGCCCGCGTAACTGTTATTCCGGAAGACGCTACCGAAGCCGCCACAGTAAAAGCAAAAGAGTATCCATATACAGGCCAGGGAATATTGATTGAATCCGGCGAGTTTACTGGCCAAAAAACTGACGTGGCCCGCGATAAAATTATTGATTGGCTAAGCCAAAAAGGCGCAGCCCGAGAAAAAATAAACTACAAGCTCCGAGATTGGATTTTTAGCCGCCAGCATTATTGGGGCGAGCCGATTCCGATTATTCACTGCGACAAATGTGGTGCCGTTGCTGTTCCGGAAAAAGATTTACCAGTTGAGCTTCCGGACGTAAAAAATTACGAACCAACTGATGACGGCAAAAGCCCGCTGGCGGCAATTACCGATTGGGTAAACGTAGATTGTCCAAAATGTGGCGGAAGCGCAAAACGCGAAACCGACACCATGCCAAACTGGGCCGGTAGCAGCTGGTATTACTTGCGCTATTTTGACCCGCACAATGGCAACGCGTTTGCAGATAAGAAAAAGCTGGAATATTGGGGCGACGTCGACATGTATTTGGGCGGCATGGAACACACCACGCTGCACTTATTGTACTCGCGATTTTGGCACCAATTCTTTTACGACCAAGGTTTAGTGCCCACGCCAGAACCATACGCGGCGCGCCGTGGGCAGGGAATCATCCTCGCACCCGATGGCCTTAAAATGAGCAAATCCAAAGGCAACGTGGTAAACCCAAGCGATATCATAAACCAAGGTTACGGTGCTGATGCCATGCGCGTTTTGATTGCGTTTTTGGCACCATTTGACCAAACAACTCCGTGGAATCCAGAAGGCGTCGCCGGAACATTTCGATTTTTGCAACGCGTTTGGACGTTAATGCACGAATACAAAGACGCAAATGTTGACGGAAAATCAGACAACAAAGACTTGCAAATAATTCAGCACAAACTGGCCAAAAAAGTCAGCCAAGATTTAGACAGCATGAGTTTTAATACTGCAATTGCCGCGCTTATGGAAGCCGCCAACGACTTGTACAAAATAAAAGCCAGCGACAAATTTACGAGCCTTGAATGGCCAGAAGTTTTAGAAACTTTATTAAAATTACTAGCACCATTTGCGCCGCACATCAGCGAAGAGCTGTGGCAACAACTTGATAAGAACCACTCGATTCATACTGGTCAGTGGCCAACGTGGGACGAAAAATTATTGGTAGCCGATTCCGTCACAATCGTCGTACAAGTAAACGGCAAAGTTCGCGCTAACATCGAAATGTCCATAGATGCTAGCGAAGACGAAATAGTAGCAGCCGCCACAGCAGATGAAAAAATCGCCAGCTACCTAGAAGACAAAAAAATCATCAAAACCATTCTTGTCCCCAACAAATTGTTGAACATCGTCATCACTTAGTTATTGACTCCACACCGCTTATGCTATAATAAATCTATACATCAAAATAAAAAGGATACAAACATCCCGTGGCCACAGCAAAAAAAACAACCCGCACAAAAGTTGGCGGTACTAGTAAGCTAAAATCAAACAGCAATAACAAACTAATTATTGTAATCGTAGTACTTATTATTGCACTCGTCGGTGGATTCTTCGTCTACCGCAGCTTTGCAGCAAGTAAGCGACGCGTACTAACTGCAGCAGATAGTGAATTATCGGTTAATCCGGTTGATGCAGTATCGGCGAGAAGAATGAAAGATGGTGCAGCCACCGTATGGAGCTTTTATGGAAAGAAGGAGTTTGCGTCATCACGCGACGGCCTTAACTATAGTGGCGGGCGAAATGCCTGGGAAGCTATCGAAATTAGCACAAACGGGGCAAAAGTTGTTCCTGGTGATATTATCTGTGTTTATGCTGCTGTACTTGACATAAGCGGCCAAGCAGTTGACGCGGACCAAATTAACTCTAATGATCCTGGCACACAAACCCACATAGGTAGTTACGGTCTTACGTACGCGAAGCCAACAAACAGTGGCACAAATGCACTGCGTGGTGGACAAGGCTATACACTTTCGTCGCACCTCATAGGCGGCAAAACAAGCTTTGCGGGTGTTGGTGCATATCGAAAGTATTGTTTTGAGCAGGGAAATTTTACTACCGATAAATTAAACTTCTCAATCGCTACGCATATAGGTCTCAACAGCATATTCCAAAAAAGTTACGAAATCCGTCTACTCAAGGTTGTTATTGGTGACACGCTTGCGGACGCACCATATAGCAAAAATCCATACCAGTAAAATAGAAATTTAATAAAAACTGCTTGTGCGTGGTCTAGCGCACGGGCAGTTTTAATTGGGGTTTCACCCCTTGAGTTTTGGTGTAAATTGCTGTATAGTACACGCAAGCGTTACTAGATAAACTAAGGAGTTCTACGAAACATGGGTAAGCCAAAACACCGAACAACCCCCCGCCGGACGGGCACACGTCGCAGCCACATGGTTGTAAAACTTGCGCGTGCCGTCAATGCGAAGTCGCCAGTAAAGGCCTACACAACGCGTAAAGAGACCGGCGCAAATATCGAGAAAAAAGTTACAAAAGCAGCCTAATTTGGCCGCGCTTTTGAGCGTTTCCCTGGTATAATAACAAGTGCCGCTACCAAATATTTGGTAGCTAAACAAGGAACATTTAACAATATGGCTTCAAATCGTCACCTCGGTAGAATCGTTACCATGCAAACACTGTACGAAGAAGAATTTCGCGCAGCTTGCGGTGATAAAAAACTCGATTTCGAGCAAGTTCTGAAGCGCAATATCGAGCGTTATGGTAAAACGCTGGACGACACCACTTTTGTACGCGAATTAGCGCGTGGTGTACGTGCAAAAACAACCGAACTAGATGGTGTTTTGCAACCGATTGCACCAGATTGGCCAATTGATCAAATTTCCCGTATTGACCGCACAATTTTGCGCATTGGGGCATTCGAGTTGATAAATCAGCGAAACGCCGTACCGCCCAAAGTTGTTATTAACGAAGCTGTTGAACTTGCAAAAAACTTTGGTGGCGAAAATTCATCAAAATTCATCAATGGTGTTTTAGGCAGTTTGCTTAGGCAACTTGAAGCCAGAAAAGAACAATTAAGCGGGAAGACACCGCCCAAAGAGACCAAAGAAGATCCTACAGAAACATAAGAGTTAGCATATGAATAGACCCAAACCATTCGAAAACATCAGGCGATTTATGCCACGCAAACGACCGGTTATTCGCGAAGTTCTTCGTGAGCCAACCGCCGGCGGCGTTGTATTTAGGCGCAATAGCACAACAAATAAGATAGAAATCTTGCTGATTCAAGATGCCAAAGATCGCTGGACGATTCCAAAGGGTCACATCGAAGAAGGCGAGACCGCCAAAGAAACCGCTAAACGTGAAATCGGCGAAGAAACCGGCCTTAAACATCTGAACATTCTAAGTTGGCTTGGTAAAATTAACTTTCAGTATCGTCGCCAACAAAGTTTAGTGCTTATGACTACCGAGATTTTTTTGGCACATGCAACCAAAGACACCGACGCGATTGTGCCAGAAGATTGGATGAACGGCATCAAGTGGTTCTCTAGTAACGACGCGCTTGAAAAAATCGAATACGAAGATATCAGCAAACTAATACTGCTAGGACTAAAGAAGATCCGACAGGCAAACCTGTAAAAGATTGAAGATTGATTATGGACACAGCAAAATACCAACAATTTGCCAACGACAAACTTGGCGTCACATTCAAAAATCTCGAACTATTGATCACGGCGTTTACGCACCGATCGTACGTGAACGAACATCGCAAAACAGTCAAAGAGCATAACGAACGCTTGGAATTTTTGGGCGATGCCGTTTTAGAACTTGTGGTAACCGACTTTTTGTACACAAATTACAGCGAACCAGAGGGCATTTTAACCAACTGGCGAAGTAGTTTGGTGCGTACAGAAAGTATTAGCGACGCTGCTAAACGATTCGAGTTCGAACCATTGCTACGCTTGAGCCGCGGCGAACGACGTGGAACCGACAGGGCACGAGCACAAATTTTGGCAAACGCGTACGAGGCCGTCGTCGGAGCAATTTATTTAGACCAAGGCTATGACGCCGCCAAAGAATTTATCACAAAAAGTATTTTAAGTACGTTCGAAGAAATCCTAAAAACCGGTTCCTGGATGGATGCAAAATCTCACTTGCAAGAAGTTGCACAAAGCCGTGACGGCGCAACACCACAGTACAAAGTATTGAGCGAAGAAGGCCCCGACCACGACAAAGTTTTCGTCGTTGGCGTATACGTTGCCGACAAACTTATGGGCGAAGGCAGCGGCCCGAGCAAACAAATCGGCCAACAACAAGCCGCCGAGCAAGCTCTCAAAAAGTACAACGTTTAGTAATTGCGCTGCCTGAAAAGCCTCCGTATACTTGCTAGACATAAGCGGAGCAAGTCAGATGCATAATCATAGTTCAAAATTGCGTAGTAGAGTTGCGATTTTGGATGCCGGCGCGCAGTACGGCAAGGTGATTGATCGACGCGTTCGTGGGCTGGGTGTTTTGTCTGAGATTTTGCCAATTGACACACCTGCTGCAATGCTCAAAATGTACAACGCCATTATTATTTCGGGCGGTCCGCAAAGTGTTTACGCCGACGGTGCGCCGCGAGTCGACGAAGATATTTTCAAGCTAGACGTACCGATTCTAGGAATTTGTTACGGCATGCAGCTACTCAGTTTTTATTTTGATGGAACAGTCAGCAAAGGCACGCGCCGTGAGGATGGTGCGAGCACAGTAACCGTAAAAACCAACTCAGAATTATTCAAAGATCTGCCCAAAAAACAAACGGTGCTGATGAGTCACGGTGATAGCGTCGCCAAACTCCCAAACGGATTTGTCTGTTCCGCAAAGTCCGGCGAAATCATTGCGGCGATAGAAAACTCTGCCCAAAAATTGTTCGGTGTGCAGTTTCATCCAGAAGTTGATATTAGTGAATTTGGCTCAAAAATAATTGCTAACTTTTTGTTTAACGTCGCAAAACAGAAAGCTGATTTTACGCTGGCTGATCGTGAAACAGAATCGATTAGTTATATTCAAAAAGTCGTTGGCAAAAAAGACGTGTTGGTGTTTGTCAGCGGCGGAGTTGACTCGACCGTGTGTGCAGTGTTGCTGGCTCGTGCGCTGAGCCCAAAACAAATTCACGCCGTACATATAGACATTGGTTTTATGCGCGAAGGCGAAAGCAAATTAGTTGTCGAGGCGTTAAACGCGGCCGGAATTGAAACGCTACTGATTGATGCGAGTAAGCGGTTTATGAGCAAACTCTTAGGCGTTCATGACCCAGAAAAAAAACGTCAAATTATCGGCGATCAGTTTATGGTTGAACGCGAACGAGCCATAAAGCAACTTGGGTTAGACCCAAAAACAACTGTACTTGGGCAGGGGACGTTGCGGCCAGATTTAATCGAAAGTGCCTCTGAGCTTGCTAGTAGTAAAGCTGACGTT
The DNA here is from genome assembly GCA_964504275.1 of uncultured Candidatus Saccharibacteria bacterium. Taxonomy (GTDB): domain Bacteria; phylum Patescibacteriota; class Saccharimonadia; order Saccharimonadales; family JAGQNJ01; genus CAYQXB01. The sequence continues at coordinate 49,539 of CAZDDV010000004.1, forward strand.
ATAAAGACTCATCATAATGACACGCCGCTGGTTCGGGCACTTCGCAAAACTGGCAATGTTGTCGAGCCCTTGCAGGATTTACACAAAGACGAGGTGCGCGAACTTGGTGAAAAACTTGGATTATCAAAAGAACTCGTTTGGCGCCAGCCGTTTCCTGGCCCAGGTTTGGCGGTGCGATTATTGTGCGCAGAACAGCCGTATTTAGACAATGCCGAAAAACTAATGACACAACTTAAAAAATTTGAAACCAAAGAAACCAGCGTTTGCTTGCTGCCAGTACGAACGGTTGGCGTACAAGGCGACGGTCGCACCTACAGCCATTTAGTTGGTTTGTCCGGCCCAAAGGACGGCGAGCCCGATTGGAAAAAACTACTACAAATCGCCAATGAAATACCCAAACAAGTCCACGGCGTGAATCGAATTATCTATATTTTTGGCGACAAAGTTTCTGGAATCGTCAAGGACATCACACCAACTTTGCCAGAAAAAAATGCAATCGATCAGCTTCGTGCGGCGGACAAAATCGTAAATGATTTGCTGCAAAAGCATAATCTGATCCAAAAACTCAGCCAAGTTCCAGTCATTTCGTTTCCAGTAAATTTTGGCCAAAAAGGAAAAAGATCGATCGGAATCCGCACATTTATAACTAATGATTTTATGACGGGTGTGCCCGCAACCCCAGGCCAAGAAATTCCAATAAAAGTTTTGGACGCGATGGTGCGGGAGATTTTGAAAGTGCCAGGAATTGTGCGTGTAGTCTATGATTTGACTGCAAAACCACCCGGTACCACCGAATGGGAATAGTCGCTGGCACACTACCCCAAAGAGGCCGATACACGCGGATTCACACGCTGGTAGCTTTGAAAGAGCGAGTATATTTCACGAGAGGGGCTTATTGCCTTAGTAGCGCCGGACATTTTTTGATGAAAAAATGTCCGCGCGGAACGGCCCCTCTCGTGAAATGTACGAGCGGCAGTTGACAATAGGGGTCGTAATCTGTAAAATAACCGAAAGACTAATTTAATACTTTTAAGTCAAGAAAGAGTTTACAAAATACATGCTAGCAATTCGTTTGCAACGTACCGGCCGACACGGGCACGCACAATATCGCGTCATTGTTCAAGATTCACACCAATCGCCAAAAAGTGGTAAAGTTGTGGCTCGTTTGGGCAGTTACAATCCTCATACCAAAGAAAACACAATTGATACCGAAAAAGCACAGCACTTCTTGGAGCATGGCGCACAGCCAAGTGATCGCGTTGTTAGTTTGCTTACTCGTGAAGGTATGAAAATGCCTAAATGGGTAAAAGTTAGCGAACCAAATACTCGTTCGACTCGCAACCCAGAAAAACTTCGCAAAAACCAACCAGCCACAGAAAAGCCCGAAGAAAAAGCAGAAGAACCAACTGCTGACACAGTAGAAGTACCTGCTGCTGAAGCTTCAGCACAAGAAGTAGCTAGCGCAGAAGTTGTAACTGCTGAACCTGCTGCTGAAAAAGTCGCAGCGGAAGAAGTTGCCGAAGAAAAAGTTGCTGATGAAAAAGCAGATGTTGCACCAGAAGAAGCTGCAGATAAAACTGCTTAATCTACCGAGCGTTTTGCTATAATTTGTACAGTACTGAATCATTAAACGGAGACTGAAAAATCATGAGTGCCAGCATTGACCAACAATTTATTGAGTACATTGTAAAAGGAATCGTCGGAAAACCCGATGCAGTTTCGATTGAACGAACCATTGATGAAAAAGGCGTATTGCTAGAACTAACTGTAGATGGCGAAGATCTTGGCCGTGTAATTGGCAAACGCGGAAGCGGCGCGCAGGCACTTCGCACATTGTTGCGTGCACTTGGCACAAAAAACGATGCCCGTTATAACCTAAAAATTGTCGACGTAAACGGCGAACGCCCAGAACGAACAGAGCGAACAGAACGAAGTCAACGAAGCGAAGAATCTGATCGTCCAAACACATATAACCGTGATACTGTTCACGAAGATACGGCGTCTGATAAAGTCGAAGTAGCCGAAGAAGTTCCTGAAGAGCCAGCCGCACTAGAAGAAAAAAGCGAAACCCTCAGTTTTGCTGACGATGACGACGAAGACGAAAAAGAAGACGACTCCGACAGTATGGCTGCTCGTACTCGAAAAGAACTTGCTGACCTTGACGATTTAGATATATAGGGCTAACAATGAAATTTTATATCATCTCACTATTTCCAGAGATGTTTGATGGTGTGCTGAACGCCAGCATGCTACACAAGGCGCAAAAAATTGGCGCGGTAGAATTTATACATATTAATCTACGCGAATTTGGTCTTGGTCCGCATCGTCAGGTTGATGACACGCCGTATGGTGGTGGCGATGGAATGGTGTTGCGCGTTGAGCCAATTAAGGCCGCCGTTGATCACGCCAAAAAACTCTCACAATTATCATCAAAGGGGGCCAAAGTTATCTTGGCAACTCCGCGCGGCAAATTTTACAAGCAATCTGATGCAAAACGATTAGCGGCTGCCAACCAAGATTTAATTTTTATTTGTTCGCGCTACGAAGGTTACGACGAGCGAATTACGAGTTGGGTTGATGAACAATTTTGCCTGGGCAATTATGTACTGACTGGCGGGGAACTGCCAACTATGACTATTATCGATTCGATTACACGGTTGTTGCCCGGTGTTTTAGGCGGCGAAACGAGCGCCGAAAAAGAATCATTCCAAGACGACGATGTTGCAATCGAACATCCGCAGTACACACGGCCTGAAGAATTCGAAGGTCAAAAAGTCCCAGATGTTTTATTAAGTGGGCATCACAAAAACATTGATGACTGGCAACAAAAAAACAAAAAATAAGTTGTTATTAACTCTGCTCGATTGTTCCGCAGAGTAGTCGCGGGCCGCCGCTGTGGCCGGAGCCTGATTCACCTGGCGTGTGCGGGTCAGGATTAGCATGGACCATGATTGATGTGCCATCTGCAGGCTGCAAGATCGAAACTGGTCCGTCGCTGAGTGTAACTCGAGTCGTAATGCATTCGAGGTGGCCTGTGCCGGATTCGTCGATCGTAATGCTCGGCAAGTCACCGGCGTGGTAGCCATGGTTTGCGTCGGGGTCGGTGTTGCCATTTGGGCCTGGGTCGAAATGTCCGCCAGCGCATTTGAAATCGTCGCAGTCGCAGGAAGCCTTTTCGTGAATATGCACGGCATGTTTACCCGGAGTAATATCTTTGGGGTCGCCCGAGACATCCAACACAATTCGTACGTACTTGTAGTCGTCGATATCATATTCGGTAAATTCCGCAGTGGCCGAAACATTTGTGTGGCTTTTGAGCTTGCTTGTTGCGGTTGCCGTTATTTTTTTATTTGGTGCATCTAAGTCTACGTGCATATATTCCTTCTAGTTATTCAAATTTTATAGTAGCACAAACATCCACCTAACAGCGTGCTATACTAAAATATATGGCCCAAAAAATACTGATCGTAGACGACGAACAAGCAATTTTAGATATGTATAAAACTACGTTTGAACGCGCCGGTTTTGACGTACAGACGGCAGATAATGGCAAGCAAGGGTATGGACTAGCAAAAAGCTTTGCTCCACAAGTGTTGCTGCTGGATTTGTCACTTGCAGATCTAGAAGAAGAGGGTGGCATGAGCGGCGAAGAGCTGCTGCAAGAGCTACGCGTTCAAGAATGGGGCAAAGACATGAAAGTTATTATCCTAACCAACACCGACCGCGACAACGCACCTGACTCACTGACCAATCTCAACATTAGTCGCTATATTGTAAAAGTCGATGAAACCCCAAACCAAGTCGTAGAACTTGTCCAAGAAGTACTTGGCGCAAACTAATCAGACTACGGACTACTCTAGAAACTAGTTGCAGTTGTAATTGATTCAGTTTTCCAGGTATTGCCAACTTTTGCAAGGATTACACCGGCGCGGTATGGCTTACCCTTTTCGGTTTCGTTAAATAGCAGCAAAAACCCTATCGACTCACTCCTCCAAGATGATGCACCTGCTGTACTAACTGGGAGTATTTTGCACGAGCGTGGTCCTAAATTTTTGAATGAGTTATTTACTGCAGTTGTATTGGTCGAAGCGGATGCAGGGCGTGCCGATCTCGGCACCCAGCTGGTTAGGTCGCCGGTTGTTCCGACCAGTGCGGCATTAGCAGAAATTGATAATTGCGAAATAAGCACCGAAGCAATATCGTAAGGATATCTACTGTCCTTACTACAAGTCACCGACGTTGGAATGACTTTGCCATTTGCACCACCAACCTTTGTTCCTGTGCTTTTCGAAACAGAAGAGCTGGTTTTTTTCACCTGGGTGCCGACGCGTACCGTTGTTTCTTTGCTCGGTGATTTCTTCTTTATTGTTGTTCTTGGTTTGCTTGAAGAAACTGGCGTGCTGCTCTTGTTGTCGCTCGAACTTGTATTTGCAGAGTTCGATGATTTTTTTGTTTCTTTTTTGTCAGTCGCACTATTTTGTTCCGGTAACTCTGTGTTTTGCGTTAACGCTGTTAAAACAGGGCTGGTGGCGCTGGGCAGTTGCTCGGTTCCTGACTCTGTTGCGGTTGAAGTGATTGCTGAAGAATTCTTGGAACGGTGTGCCAGAAATACACCACTACCAGTCGCGACAAACAACAAGAGCGTCATTGCAGAACCGATGACCAATAGCCTTTTTTTACTTTTTGGTTCTTCCGGCAATGCTTGGTACGTATTCATGTCGGACGAAACAACGTTCGGTCCAACTTCTGATGCTTGAACGGGTACGTCACTTTGAAAAAGCTGAGAAGTATCAATACTGACAGGGTTTTGTGCGGGTTGCGGGTTAATCGGCGGCACTTGCTGGGAAAATTGAGGGTTAGTGGGATGTACTTGTTGTGGAACTTGAGGGTTAGCAGGAGAAGCCTGTGGAGTTGGTGTTGGTTCGGGTATGTGCTGATTGTCCATGTGAGTGTCCTACTTTACATTTGCTTTGATTTAGGACTAGGGGAAGCGGGCGCTTCGCAAGGTACTGTCTGTGCACTCTGGTACGTAGTTTAGATTAACACTAGCCTGCGCTGTCGTGTATACCGAACCAGCATTCAAAATGTCACCCGGAGAATAACTAAGAGATTTCATGGCCATTATTTCTCCACCAAACCATTGGTCGCTCCATTGCGTGTTTCCAACTACGTTGCCAGCTGCATCTTGGATTTCCATGTAAGCTTCTGCGTTCGGTTGGCTTTTTTCTTTAATAAAAGCAACAACAACACCACGGGTGTAGTTCCCCTGAGTTACTATGCAAGTATATGTTGCGTATTCATTGTTCTGGTTGGCCAGCAAACCCCATCCGTTCTGGCCAGCAGCCTTAGCTTTTTTTGCAAGATCCATATTCGGGTTTGTCCTCGCAAGGTATTCGCTATATCCAAAGTATCCAGCAGTTGAGAGTATCGCTGCGGCTACAATAAATACAATAAATTTTGCTGGACTGGATAGTTTGCCCCAGAATGATTTTTTGCTATTACCAACCCGTACTTTGCTTTTTGCAATTTTTTTTGACATCAGGAATGTTCCTTATTTTATTGTTTATGTATATATGTATAATAATTCATATTGCTTATGTCTGTCAATTTTATAATATTGCCTCGAGTCACCAAAACTCATAAAATGCAGTTACTTGCTGGTACTGCTGTATTAATAATGTGGGCATTCACAATTATATGTTTGTCTCCAGTGGTTTCTGCACAACAAGATTTCGCGCGCCCACTTTCGTGTGGAGCATCTGACGGCGCGCAGGTAACCACGAACGTGACATCGCTTCCATCGGGAGACGTATATATAAGAACCCAAAAGTCTAACCAATATACACGGTTTGACGTTGCGGTGAGCGTGGCTGGTGGAGGATGCCTCAAGATGCGTAGCGTCAAGTCTAAAGAATCGTCGTGGACAAAAATTGGAACAATCCCAGCAACGGTTCAGGGCAAACAGGCCGATATGGTGGTGAGTGCCGCTGATTTTAAGCTAGAGAACGTATACAGTAACATTGCCAGTATTCTTGTTGTTAACCCAAAAGTTTGTAAAATTACACAAACAGATTGCATTGCGCGTTACGGCGGAGCAAAAGTTTTGGTTGAGCCCAAAACCCTCAGTGGTAATCAGGATCATATTTCATTGCAAGTTGTGAAGCCGTTTGCTGATCAGATGATTGATTACGTGGATTATTTTGACGGTGGCGAGTTTTTGTATCGTAGCAAATCTATCGATCCTGTTGACGAAAGATATTTGCGCGGGGGCGAGCGTCAGGTGCGCAAAACAGTTCACTTATCCGGCGGTAGCGTTTTGCATATCGACGAAGTATCAAATCAGCCAAACGACCCGCTGTATTCAAAATATCTCAGTAGCAGTTTTTTCCGTTTGAGCCGCCAGTTTAAGATTGTGATTGTCGTTGCCGGAGTTGCAATTATTGGTTTGGTATCTTTGGGAGCCCTGCGGTTTGTCCATAAGCGCCGGCAATATATGCGAAGCCATGGTTTCAAAAGATAATCCGTTACAAAAGTGTGAAGCCATTGAGCCGCAGAATAGAACGACCAACAATGTCGCTGGCCGGAATTTGCCCAAGTTTAGAGCGAGAATCAATTGAGCCGCCGTTTGTGCGGTTATCGCCAACAACAAAGATATGCCCTGGCTGAATCGTGATGTCGATGTTATCTGGAAGCTCGGCGAGGTTGGCGCAACAAGGCGGGTTTGTGATATCTGCCCCGGTCGGGCTAGTTTCGTTAAAAACAGTGATTGTACTATTTTTAATCACGATTCGGTCGCCCGAAATGCCGACAACTCGTTTGACGTAGGCGCCGTCGCTTTCGCGCACAATTACAACGTCGTGGCGTTTTGGAATGTACAGACTGCGGGTTAACTCTGCCCAGGCTTGAGGTGCTTTCAGCACGAGCATTTTGTCTTCGTTGTTAAGTGTCGGAGTCATGGACTCGCCGTCGACAGTATAGATGCCAACGCCCCAAAGATTGATTGCGACTACTACAAATAAAACTGCCGCGCCGGTAAGCAACCATTTTAGGGTGCTGCTAATTTTTCGCTCGGTGGCATGTGTTTCTGGGGCAATCGGGACCTCACGTGGTTGTGTTTGGAATTCGACAGGTTTAGTTAGGAGCGATTCTGGCACTTCTGGCTCGTCTTCTGGCTTGGCTTTGGGTGCAACATGCTGATCCATAATAAGCACTAGTGTATCATTTTGTGAGTAAAAAATGCGCTGCGGTTGACTGACTACTCGAATTGGGCATAATAGTAAGTAACCATAAGGGGATGGGTGTTTTTGGGGTATAGCAAAGAAATTGACGAAGGGCTTGTGTAAATGGCGAGACTACCAAAACCAGGTGGCGATGAAGGTAATTGGGGAGATGTGCTCAATGCTTTTTTAAAGCACGCACATAATTCTGACGGAACGCTAAAAGACACTGGAGTTTTGTCTGAGAAACTGGCGACACAATGACTGGTGATTTAGATATGGACAGCAATGTTATTACTGGCGTGGCGGACGGATCAGACGATGCTGACGCCACGAATATCGGACAATTAGCGGCAGCAATTGCTGATGTTGAAACTGATCTCGCTAGCGTTGGCACCGAAATTACTGACTTGCCAGCTGCAACCCGCACCGACGCATCGTGGGATCCCGTCTATGTAAATAACGAAAATTTTGTACCGATTGTACAAGATGGTGTGGCCAAGAAAATGCCGCTTGAACTTCTTACGTCTATGGGTCCATCGCTCGGCGCTACGGTTACGGGGACAACCTACATATGGAGCAGTAACGAGACAGGAATACTTTGCAATAACGATAGCCCGCTTGTTATTACGCTCCCGACATTTGGATCTGCGCCGGGTCTTCATGCGCCAATTCGTGTTGTGAGTATTGGAGCGGGCAGTGTGACGTTAGAAGCCGCTGGGTCCGTTGTCATTAATCGCGCAACGGGACTTCCACTGACACTCAGGTCGCGGTATAGTGTTGCGTACTTTCAGCCATATTTTTGGCTGGCAGGAACTACGCTATACATAGCATACGGAGATCTCGGCTAATGCTCGTAACATCTTCGGGCAGCCCACTTTTGCTAGCCGGACAACAAGTGTTGCATAGCGGTACGTTTGTTGATAATTTTCAGCGGGTAACTTCGTTGCCGCATGCGCCACTTGGTATGGGATGGACTGATCTTGGGTCGTTGTTTCCGCAGAGTTATGATCCGGCCCGCATTTATAACGGTGGTGTTACTTCTGGCGATCCGTATGCTCGCGGCAATAACGGTGCAACGATGGCGCCTGATGACGATTGGGAGCATTACGCTGATTATCCTGGAATGGCTGGGGGCGGAATTGGCGGCGCTGTTAGGAACCTTGGCACGGGTCAGTTTAATTATGATGTTACGGTCCGTATGAGTGGTGTTTTGTCGGGGGGCACCGAACACGGGGCCGAGGCCGAGGGTACACCACTTGTCGGTGTCGATACCGCTACGCCTGGTGTGGGATATGGCGCCTGGCTCGTGAACATGCGAAACGTAATCGCGCCGTACAACACTGACGTCTTTGTGTTTTTGATAGGCACGATAAATAATCCGCCCGAAAGCTTCACGGTGTATTATCGGTCGGGCCTTGTTACTCATACTGACGGCCAAGCTCGTGACTTAACGATAAAATATCGCGGCTCGACGATCACGATTTGGCTCGACGACGTGCAGGTTACGGGTCTTATTGATCACCAAACCGATCTGCCGGCTTCTAGCACAATTACGTTACCGGCGGCCCACCAAAATAAATCTTGGGCGGGGTTTGCGTTTGACCATCATATTACGCCTCCGGCCGACATCACGACAACTCCGGCAGTTTTGCGGTACTCGCACCAAATAATAACTTAGTTCGGCGTCAAGCCATTAGTAATAATTGACCGAACCGGCGAGCTCTGATATACTAGATTTAAGCATGAGGGGATATTAGGGTTATTAACATGAATAGATATGTTCGGAGTTACAGTTAGAAATGGCACGCCTACCAAATCCAGGTGGTGACAGTGACGAATGGGGAGATATCCTCAATTCTTTTTTGGGTGTTGCTCATAACGACGACGGAACACTAAAATCACTCGATCCCGACGACGTCGGACTTGGTAACGTTAACAACACGAGTGATATAAACAAGCCGGTTTCTTCCGCCGCCCAAACTGCACTAGACCTGAAGCTGAGCAAAACCGGCGGTACGATGAGCGGCAATCTAAACATGGGCGGTAGCCAGGTTACTAACCTTGGGGTCACTACCAGTGATGCGGATGCTGCAACCAAGAGTTATGTAGACTCGATTAGCTTTGAGAGTATGGCAACTGCAAGCGGCGGCACAAATATGCGCGATGCAAATCTAGATGCGTGGTACGAAGATCTCGAGAACGCTACGACTCAATCGGTTGATCTTGTTGTGCTTGCGGATTCGATTGGCGAATTTGGCTGGATTGACGGCCTAGAGACGCAACTAGCCACTCGTTATAATGCCCGCCAAGATGTGATGACTCAGCCAATTGTCGGCTATCATACTGCGGGCAGTACTTCGTTTCATGCGATGCCGACCAGTACTGGATCGGATAGTGAATCTGGCGCAGCTGGTTTTTCTTCGACGCTCACTGATGGGCAGTCGTCGTCAATGACAGTCTATTGTGACGGTGTCATTGTGTTATGGACGGCCGGGACGGGCACACTAACCGTAAAGGATGGTGGCTCTGGTGGTTCAACGGTGGCTACTATCGATACAAACACCGGAACAGGTTCGAGCAACATCACGTCGATTGATCTCACTACTCACGCCAGCCACAATATCTGGATTGGATCGACAGGGAATACCCACCTCGAGGGCGTATATCCGACAGCTGGTAATCGAACTGTCGGTGTCAGGGTGTGGCGATTTGCACACGCAGGCTATAGTACTGCGGATTTCGTCGATAATACTGACTATGGCCTGGACTTTATCGCAAAACTAAAGGTTCATACTGGGCGCGAACCGCATGTCATGGTAGCAACCGGATTCAATGACCCAGTGGTTAGCTATGAGGACGACTTAAACAATTTAATTACAGCCATAAAGGCGCGAACTAACGGGACACTTACCCGCTGGATTAACTGGGGGAGTTCCACGGGAAATGCTGGTGGCGTCGCTAAGCATGACATCGCACTTGATGTAGCCGAGCAGCAAAATATGGCCGTTATCGATGCATATCGAGCATTTGGCGATATTGGCTTAGGGGCGGATGCAAACAATCTGAGCCCAGATAATGCCCATCCGGGTGCCTCTGGCAGCGGTGTTATTATGACGCAAGCTTTGTTGGTGCTAGGAGGGGATCCCTTAGGTGCACTCAGCGGGGTGGTTACTTCATATCCATGGAATTATCGTGGCACCATTAGCACTACGCACGCAGTTCCGACCGGCAATTCGTTATGGTCGCCAACTCTTGATCTTGGCAGTATCGACACCGCCCACTTTTTTGGCTACCCAATGTTCCACGTTAAAAATAGTAGTGGGGATGACTGGGGGCAAATTTCAATTGTTCCGGGACCAGCGGTTGAACAGTTGTATCCTGCATTCGATGCCGCGACAATAGCTTTTGGTCCTGGCGGCGATGGCGCTTTTGCTCCAACGTGGGATACGTATCTCTACCGCAGCGGTAGTGGTGAATTGTCATTGCGAGCGAGTAACACCACATATGCCAACCTTGTTACGAACCTAACTCGCAGTGGTGCTGGATCTCCAGAGACAAGCGTAGCTGCACCTATCGGCGCAACTTATAAAGACACCACCAACGGCACCAATTATATAAAAACGGTCGGAACTGGCAACACTGGCTGGCAAGCGGCTGGCGGAAACCGTGCCATTAATGCCCAGGTAGGAACCAGTTATACGCTGTTACTTGCCGACCAAGGAAAAGTTGTAACGCTTAATAACGGCTCAGAAATTACTTTAAACATACCAACCAACACAACGGCGGCTTTCCCAGTCGGGACAGAAATAGACATAATTCAGCTTGGTATCGGGCAGGTAGTAGTCACGCCCGCTGGAACCGTGACAGTAAACAGCACGCCAGGCCTAAAAATTTCTGCTCGATATGGCCGCGCCAAGTTGTTAAAAATTGCCACCAATGGATGGGTTCTTTCGGGTGACCTATCGGCTTAGTGGGTGCTCGCAAGAGTAATGACAGAAAAGGGTGTTTCTGTCACGAGCATACATATTAATTTATGCTACAATACAACATAAGCATAAGGGAACAAGCAGTAAAGGGTATGTGTATAAATAACAAAGGCTCCAACTAAATGGCACGCCTACCAAATCCAGGTGGTGACAGTGGCGAATGGGGAGATATCCTCAATTCTTTTTTGGGTGTTGCTCATAACGACGACGGAACACTAAAATCACTCGATCCCGACGATGTCGGACTTGGTAACGTTGATAACACCAGCGATGTAACAAAAAACTCTGCCGTCGCAACCCTAACAAACAAAACAATCGACGCAAACGGAACTGGCAACAGCATTACGAACCTAGAAACTGCTGACTTTGCCACCAACGTCATCGATACCGACGACACGCTGACTGCTAACTCTGATACGCGTATCGCAACGCAGCAAGCAACCAAGGCGTATGTAGATAATTCCACGATTGCGGCCTTACCCGAACCTGGTGGCACGATGATGCAAGACCCGCAATTATCGGCATGGTTTAGCGATTTAGAAAACCCGCGCGATAACCCGATAGATCTTGTATATTTGGGTGACTCGATTCACGAAATCGCAAGCATTGCATTAGTGGTGCAAACACAGTTGGCAACTAGGTTTAACAGTGATCTTGGTGTGCCAACCGTAACACAGATTGGGTATCGCCGTGCATCATCTGGTGGTTGGGGTCCAATGGACACAATTGGCGGAACAAGCAGTACTGACGTCAGTGGTTTTGGTGGATACCATTGCACGATGACCAATGGTCAATCTTGTGCGCACACCGCAACGTGTGATGGCGTGCTTGTGGTATGGCGCGAGAACACCGGCACATTAACGATCAAAGATGGTGGTTCTGGCGGCACGACAATCGGCACAATTGACACGACAACCGGTAATGGCTGGAGCAATGTCAGTAGTTTTGATTTCGGTACTCTTGCTAGTCGTGAAATTTGGATTGGGTCAACTGGTAATACGACACTTGAGGGTATTTTTGTTACGGTCGGTAACTTAGATGCCGGTATTCGCGTGTGGGACGGTACAAATGCCGGTACAGCGGTAGAGCATTTTGCAAATGATAGTTCGTGGGGTATTGATCTTATCGCCGGGATTAAGGCGCTAACTGGCCGAGAAGTTCATTATTTCTTGGCGCCAAGCTTCAATACGGCCGAAGTAGACTACCAGTCCGAAATGGAACAGCTTATTGACAGTATTCAGGCAGTGAGCAGCGGCTCGGGTATTATCTGGTCGCCATGGCTAAACCCGTCAGTCGGAAAAGAGCTGGGTCGAGGCAACATTGCTCGTGCGATTGGAGCAGACAAAGGCTTGGCGGTCATTGACGCCGGCCGGGCCTTTGGTGACATTTCAGCGATTGGCGACGCCAATAATTTGAGCGGCGACGGCGCACATCCGAGTACAAACGGCGCCGCCGTGCTCGCACTGCACGAATTAATGGTGTTAACCGGTGATCCGCTTGGCACGCTCGCAGCTGCGATCCCGATGGGTTATTACGACTACACGGGCACATTTACTGGCCCAACTACGGGTGCCCATACTGGAAACTGGAAGGTGGACGGTGGTGACAACGGAAGCTTAGAGGGTACATCGGTATTTGGATATCCATATATCGGGGTTAAGGTTGACGACGACGACCTGGTCCAGCAAGTTTTAATTGCACCAAGCTCAACAATGAGTGCTCTAACTGCCGGTGCAATTACGAATGCGGTTATTGCGCTCGGCGTTGGCGGTGGAACAGCCCAAGATGTATTTTTGATGCGAACCGCGGCGGGCGAGCTGTCAATACGAGCATCAGCAACAACCTATGCAAATGTAGTAACGAATCTTATCCGTAATGGCGCAGGCTCACCAGAAGCCAGCGTTACTGCACCAGTCGGGGCAAATTATACTGACACTACAAACGGCACCAATTATATAAAAACGGTCGGAACCGGCAACACTGGCTGGGCATATGCAAGTGGCGTGCAGCCTATTAACGCGCAGGTTGCGAGCTATCCATTGGTGCTTGCAGATCAATTCAAGATGGTGACAATGACGAGTGGCTCTGCGATGGATCTTACGGTGCCGTTGAATTCAAGCGTCGCATATCCAGTTGGTACGCGAATTGATATCACGCAGCTTGGAGCCGGTCAAGTTACTGTCGTTGCAACTGGTGGTGTCACGATCAATGCCACTCCAGGCCTTAAGTTAAGTGGGCAATATGCCGCTGCCTCACTCGTCAAAACTGCCACAAACACATGGCTACTGATTGGTAGTTTGTCAGCATGATTCCGCTTGGAATTATGGCGAGCCAAAGCAGTACCCCACTTCCACCATTTGATATTCTAACAAGCATTCCATGGCACGCAGCATATTGGGCCGAAGATCCTGGCTGGTCAAATCCTGGCGATGGCAACACTGTTACGACCTGGGATGATGCCACAACAAATGGTCGTGATTTAACGCAAGGTACGGCAGGTAGCAGGCCAACGTATCGTAGTAGTTCAGCTACGCTGAATAACAAACCAGCGCTGGAATTTGTAAGTGATTTTTTTACGGCTACTTCTGCTGCTTGGGGTACATTAACGCAGCCAGTAAGTATTGTTGTGGTTGGATTCTGGACTGCCCCAGACGCAAGTAACGATGCGATTGTTGGCGCAAACAGCGGCACATTTTTACTTCGTAAAAGTGCTACGTCATCAATACAAATTTTTGCTGCAGGAGGCGTTACGGGTGTGACGGTGAATGGCAATGGCCATCTTTATGGGGGCGTATATAACGGTGCTAGTTCAAATATCATTTATGATGGCACGCTTACCAGTGGTAACGTTGGCGCAGGTAGCTTGGCCGGTGTTACATTGAGTGGCGCCACCGGCGCAGCCGCTTCATCACATACCTTTACTATGGCGTTTGCGGGGTTCTACAGTGGAATTATAACCAGCCACTTGCGTTGGACTGATCTAAAAACTTGGGTCACTAGTCAATACGGCATATCGATGTAGGTTATGGGTTGATTGGGTCGCCCAGGACTGTCGGTTCGCCTTTTATGTAGACATTGTAGAGTGCTTTGACACGGGCTAGGATTTCGCGGCGAGTGCTGCCTATGGCCTCTACATTATTCGCAACACCGTAGCTATCGATACCAAAATGTTTGCACAAAAATATTGCCCGCGGCAAGTGCGATCCGGCGCTAAAAATGATCAGTTCGGATTGCCCAAAGATTTTGTTGGCGCGCTCGCACGACTCAAAAGTGCTACGGCCGGCGTAATCCGGTATCAGCTTTTCGCTCGCGATTCCTTTGGCGATTAAATAATCTTTCATCGCTTGCGGTTCGTTGTATTCAAAAAACCGGTTATCACCAGATAAAATGAGCTTGTCTACTTTGCCGGCTGCAAGGGCTTCGGCGCCGCTGTCCAAACGTGCTTCCAGTTCTTTGTATGGTTTGCCCTCGGCAGTAATTCCGGCGCCTAATACCAACCCAACCGAGCGCTTCGGCGCCTCATCTATCGAAACAACCCGATTTTTATAGGGGTTAATTATTAAGTATGAAGCCACAATCAGCAACACGGGAATCAGCAACAAAACATCAATTGCCAAAAAACCAATCAAGAGTTTTTTGCGCGTAGTAGTGTTAATCATTATTTTAATCATACCAAATATGAAAACAGATACTGATATTTGGGGTGAGTTCATTATGCTGCGTAGCCAAGGGGTTGCTGTATAATTGTTGTAATGTCAAAAGTGTCAAAAGCAAAACAAAAACAAGAATCAACTTTTAATCACGGTGCCAAAGGTCGCATTAAACGACTATATTTTACGGGATTTTCGATGGGAATGGCCGATTTAGTGCCGGGTGTTTCTGGCGGAACGATTGCGTTTTTGTTCGGCATCTACGACGAATTGTTATTTAGCATTAAAGCCGTCACCGGCAAGGTACTTAAACTTGCACTCAAGGGTAAATTGTTGCAGGCAATTGCAGCCGTACCTTTTGGTTTTTTGGTGCCGCTCATGCTAGGAATTTTGACGGCTATTTTTGGCATGGTTGGCATCGTTACCTATTTACTGGAGCAATATCCGGTGTTGATATGGTCGGCGTTTTTTGGGTTGGTGATTGGGTCGGCATACGTTGTTTCAAAGCGAGTAACGCGGTGGAATTACCGCCGCATTTTGTTGTTGGTTCTCGGGTTCATTGTCACGTATGTTGTCGTCGGACTTCCAAATTTTAGTGCGAACGCGTCGCCGCTGGTTATTTTTGCAACCGGCGCGGTGGCGTCATGCGCAATGATTTTGCCGGGTATTTCGGGCTCACTTATTATGGTGATTTTGGGACATTACAAAAACGTGCTAACCGCTGTTGCTAGTCGCGACTTATTATTCTTGGCAATTTTTGCTTCGGGTATTGTTGTGGGGCTGGGGTTGTTTTCACGCTTACTAAGTTGGTTATTGCGCGTTCATCGTAGCGGTACAATTGTGTTTCTCATTGGTGTTATGCTTGGGTCTCTGCGCAAAGTTTGGCCATGGCAAATTGATAATCTTGATAAAACATTTTCGAACGTGGCACCTCAGTTTGGCTGGCAGTTTGTGTTCGCGCTGATTATTGCCGCCGCAAGTTTTGTGTTGGTCTGGAAGTTAGAACAACTTGGCTTTGCCAAAGATCACATTGATATCGACTCAAAAGATTTCAAAAAAGAACTCGCCGAGCAGCATGACTAAACCACGAATTTACAGCATGAGTTTCGCCAACGTATATCCGCTGTATATTGCCAAAGCCGAAAAAAAAGATCGCACCAAAGCAGAAGTAGACGAGATAATTTGTTGGTTGACCGGGCACAGTCAAAAAAGTTTAGAGACGGAGCTAGAAAACCAAACCGATTTTGAAACGTTTTTTGCAACTGCGCCAAAACTAAATCCTCTGCGACGTTTAATCACGGGCGTTATTTGCGGCATAAGGGTTGAGGAAATCAAAGAGCCAACCATGCAAGAAATCCGCTACCTCGACAAACTCATCGACGAGCTAGCGAAGGGCAAACCAATGCAAAAAATCCTCCGCACAAAATAAAAAATTCTAGCGTACTGGCTTAACTGCCGGCTTCTGACTCCATTTTTTCTAGGCGTGTGTAATAATCTGGGATTTCTTTTAAGTGAGCCCAAGCGATTTTTCCGGTCATCGTAAGGTCATTGTTAGTGACATTTGTTTCAGGATCTTGCGCGCCGTGTTCTAGCTCGATCGCTAAACCTTTTCGGAACTGCTCAATGTCATAAACACTAAAGTCTATGCCCAATTTTTCGCCAATGCTTTTTGCTTCATCTAATGTAAATTCTTTTTTAGTCATAACGTAACTATAACACCGAAGCATCCGTATAATGGATTTAATCCGAGTTTATCGTGGCTGGGGCGGTAGGATAATCGCACGACTGCAATCATGCTCGAAGCAAACTTCTGCGCGTAATCTTGCGACCGAACCTCGGCTTTGCCGAACAGTTCTCGGCATAACACACAAGCCAATATAAAAAGGCCTCAAACGAGACCTGTTTATATTGGCTGAGCATGCTGGTCTGGAACATAATTATAGATGAGAATGAGACAAATTAGACACTATAAATGCAATCTATATAGTCAATTTGACTCGAAAGACTTTCTGAGTGCTTCTGCATCTATGCCTGGCGAGAAAGGCACATTCTGATAACTCACCAGAAGCGTCCACTTAACATCCTCAGATTTATGATAAGTGCTTGCCATCATTGTCCCAAAATCACCATCACTATCCGTTGTACTAACATTGTAAAATAACACAGCAGTATTACTAGTTGGTTGTGAGAATTCAATGAATTTATAATAGCAGTCTCCCCATGGCTTAGAGTTCGTTGATAAATCAATAAATTGTGAACGTGAAATAGTTACCCAAAAACCTCCATCAGAGGGCATAAAAAGAAAGCCGCCAGGATATACATTTTTTGTAATGTAACTCCTTGCCATATTTTTTCCTGTTGCTCTCCAAAAACCACGTTCAATCTCAAATATCAGATTAAATGTTGGGTTTCCCTCGAGGATTGTTGGAATCTCATAATGATCTTTTAGGTTTTCATCTATATTTGCCACAGACTCGACTCCTTAGTTTAATCTAAACATTAATTAATCATCATCTGATTCTCACTAATATTTCCTTAAATGCATCAACTTTTACATCTATTTTTGTTAAAAGTTCCTCTCGGTTTAGACCGTAGGAATTTGGATGTTTCTTTCTTGATAAGACATGTGCTTTTACGTTATTTTCAAACCTCTTTGCGCCTTCTATCTGATTATCGAGAATTATTTTCGAGATATTTTGATCACTTATTATAACGATGTCATAGATTGCTTTGTTGGAGATCTTATAGTTTACCTTGGTCTTGTTTCTACCTTCGATAAGTTGGCAATTCTTCCCTCTTACGATATCTAGTAAATATCCATCTTTTTTACAAAGCTCAATTAAACCATCTCTTTTATATCCCAAATCCATTTTGAGGTCTATGAAAGTTGTAATTTCATTATTCTTTATAATAACAATATCCGGTATAAATCTTTTAGTATCATTTTCTATTACTATGGATTGGTCGACATAAATTTTCTCGATTGTGTCATCGTTTTCGGCAAGATACTTTGCAAATAAATCTTCAGCTAGTGGAGAAATTGATCTCGACCTACCTCTGTAAATTTTATCTTTTGGGTAAAAGGGAATACGTGCTAAGTGGTACTGGTTGATAATTTCTTTGATAAAATCAGTTGGACTTATAATTTCCTCCTCACGCTTCGTCAATACTACTGATAAGCACTTTGCGTTGTCCATTTTCAATAGCTGGCCCAATATAGCCCAACTGTTCCATGGTATCAATAAGCCTTGCGGCTCTTGCGTATCCAATCCTTAATTGTCTCTGCAGTAAGCTCGGGCTTACCGAGCCGGCTTCAATAGCTACTTTAACGGCTTCTTTCAAAACATCGTCTTGACTATCGGTAACTAGCACTTCGTCATATTTATTTAAATCATGTCCGCAGTTCGGACAGAAATGTATTTTACTCATGTTATAAATTATAACTCATTCTCGCTTAATAAATGAACTCAGTTCTGCCCAAAGCGCTTGGACAAGACCCGAAAGTCTGAGCATGTGGGTCTAGACCTGAAAGTCCGGCTTTATGTTTCACTAAACGTGACTCGAGTCATTGGGCGCTCGGGTCTAGATAGTTTTCACAGGGTAGATTAGCCAAAAAATGAGACAAATGGGACACTATAAAAAAGGGTGTACCATTTTAGCTTAACAAACGGAGATAAATATGGCATACATATCTCAAAACCAGAAAGACGATGATCGTGAATTGACTAAAGAAGAGCTTTCTAACCTAACAGGTTTTTTTGATGTACTTATTCAGATGGACTTGGAGCAAAAACGGAAAGCTAAACATGCAGAGGAAAAGAAGTTTCAAATCGAGCAAGTTGATTAAGGTTTTTATAACTGTGCTCTAGCTATAAATATACTTCTCAGCACATCGAATTATTTATCCCAGATGTTTAGGAATTAGAGGTATTTGGTGCGTTTAGATTATGCGCCGACGCAGGTGCTCTTTGGCACATATTTATATTGAGGTAATTCAAACTTTCGAAAAATTCTAGTCGAGATTTCAGATCACTTTCAGCCTCTTCGCGGACTGCCTCGACTTCCGCAATTCGGGTTACATGATTGATTTTATTTGGGAGAAACCCGTTATAGTGCTGGCCCGTTATGTAGTATGCATGTTTTGCTTTTAGCAACTCAACGTATTGAGGGAGTTGGACTTTGATACCATGAATATACGATGGGTACTTATCAACTTCACCTTTCATAGAGTTGTTTTTTAATAACTTGAGCTCAATCGCTATCCTACAACTCTTGTAGATAACGTGAAAATCTAGATAGCCGTTACCTGACCCTGACTCCGCAATAAACGTAACGTCATCAAAGTGGTCGAAGAACGCTAACCCCATAGCACGAAACTTTCTGCCTATAACGGGCTCTGTCTCAGGTTTTAACGGCATCCCTTTCCATGCATCTTTCCAGCCATCCCTCAAGCTGAATTCATCGTCGACGACTTTAAGCAGTTTTTCCACCATCGCTTTTAATCCATTGCAGTCTTCAATTGGCTTGAGGTCTAGGTCCTCGTACTCATCAAAGTAATCCGAGAATGTTTTGTCTGCGAGTAAATTGAGGGGATCATCGGCAAAGTCATATGGATCTGTCTCTTCCTCTAGAAGTTTGAGATACCGGAAGTGTACAGCTTTTTCTTCTTTGAAGACGTTACGAATTTTTGCGGTACCTTGTACCTTGAAAAGAAAGGATTAACGGATGAGAATAACTAATGTCGATATGAAAAAACGCTCAGGCACAAGCTTTAAAGGCTTTGTATATGCTACTTATGACCAGCTTCTAGCCTGCTTTGGAGATCCGGCAATAAATATGGACAACGATAAAACTGATGCAGAGTGGGTAGTTGATACACAGCACGGCGTAGCCACGATCTATAACTACAAAGACGGTAAATCATATCTTGGTGATGCTGGGTTGGAAATGTATAAGATTTGCGAATGGCACGTAGGCGGTAAAAATAACGAAAGCTATGATTGGATAAAAACCCAATTATTTAAACCTATTGGTTTATTGCATGGCTCTGACGAACAAGTGTTATAACGTAAGGTATTTCGTCAAGGTTAGTTAGCGTTACCTCATAGTCACCATTACCCCAGTGACCAATATGTACTGGCTTTTCTAGATCCCTCGCGATACCCTGTGGATCAGTTAGTTCGCCTGATTTAACATTCAAGAACAATTTCAATTTGTTCTTTTTGAACACAACATCAACAAAATTTCGTGTCATTTTATAGGCAACATACAACTTTTTTGGCTCCTCAGTAATGTTTTGGTCTAGGGCAAGTATTTCTTCTTTTAGTGCTTTGAATAATTCTTGCGTATTATTGTCTGCTTGAGCAAGATGCTCTTCAAGCGTGTATGTTTCCTGAAGTTTTCCATGCTTAGCTGCGTCGCCGTTGCTAAACTTTGGCTTATCTGAAATCTTTACTTTCTGATAGTTCTCTTTATCAAGCACCAACATATCGTCTTCATAGAGCTTATATTTGTAGAGCTCAATATTAATGGGCAAAAGGTCGGCTGTATCGGCATCGAATTTATTGTAATTTTCGGCTACACAAATAACACGAGGTGCGTTCCATTGAATTGCAGTCATAACATTCATTTCATTACATAACTTCTCAAAACTATCCTTGTGATCCAATAACCACCGGAGGTAAGACAAGCCCTGGTTAATTACACTGTCATTTTGGCCTTTTTTGTACTCGATAATACATGGGTTACCCTCCCCGTCGATACCGAGAGTATCCATGCGACCTCCGAAGCTAGTTGAGTATTCATGCGCCAAGAAGGTTACATTTAGCAATTCATCGAGGTTTTCCTCAAAAATTTTCTGAACTTCTCGCTCAAGCGTCTTCTTGCCATTACTTACTACGACAGGATTTAATCGAGAGACTTTTTGATTCTTTATCTTAAATAAACTCATATCTGTAATTATACGCATTATGTACTAGCTTAACCAAAAGCATTGCGGTACTGTTGTGCTTGCCATGGAGTCAATAATAGATACAAAGTACTGCCTATACGCTCGCAAATCTAGTAAGCAAGATGAACGTCAAGCAATGTCGATAGACTCGCAAGTTAAAGAAATGCTTACCTTGGCAGAACGTGACGGCCTGAATATAGTAGAGACCAAACATGAAAGTCATTCAGCAAAAGAATCTGGGAAGCGGCCAGTATTCAACGAACTTCTAGCTGACTTGAGAAACGGCAAATTCAACGGCGTGCTTACGTGGGCACCCGACAGGCTAAGCAGGAATGCAGGGGATCTAGGATCGTTAGTAGATCTAATGGACAACAACATGCTTCATCAGATCCGGACGTATGGCCAAAGCTTCAGTAATACTCCGAATGAAAAGTTTTTACTAATGATCCTATGCTCTCAAGCAAAGCTAGAGAATGACAACAGGGGTGTAAATGTAAAACGCGGAATTAGAGCGAAGTGCGAAATGGGGTGGCGACCATGCATGCCGCCTCTTGGCTACTTCACGCGTGCTGCAACTGGTGGTGCTAGAGATGTGATAATTGACGAAGAACGCGCACCCTATATTAAACAGATGTTTGAAATGTCGGCAGACGGTAAAAGTGGCCGCCACATAAAAAGATGGCTAGAAGACAACAAAGTTCGTACAAGGGGTGACAAGGTCATACCACTTAGTATGATATACCGGATACTTTCTAGCGAATTCTATTACGGAGAATTCGAATACCCTAAAGGGAGTGGACAGTGGTATAAAGGCAATCACGAGCCGATGGTTATAAAAGAGCTTTTCTTAAGAGCCAGAGAGCAAGCCAAAGTACCAATTAAAGGCAAATGGGGTGCAAAACAGTTTCCGTTCAAGCAATTTTTGAAATGCTACTCATGCGGATCAACCATAGTCGGCGAAGAGAAAATCCGGAAATACAAAAACGGAAAAACACATCGTTTTGTTTATTATCACTGCTCTAGACAGGTAGAGCTTAAATGTAAGGAACCATACGCCAGAGAAAAGGACATTATAGAGTCTCTAAGAACGATGTGTAATGACCTAATAACTGATACTGCTGGGTTAGAACCAGGACTGCAAGATGCAATAGACAAGTTCACTAGAATGATGAGCGCAACACATAAAGGCTACGGCAAAAAGAACATGATAGGAGGCTATATTAAATATGTGCTGCAGGAAGGCTCAGACTTCGAGAAAACTAGGCTAGTGAGGAACTTGGATCTTGAGCTTCGTCTACATAACAGAACAGTAAACCGTGTTTAGTTCGAAGCTTTTGCAGCTCTTACCATTATTGATTTTTCTAAGGAGCTATCAAAATCTCCTCGATTATGAACAAAAACGTCCAAATTGCTTTCTAATGAAAGACGGCTCATAACTACATCATCTCTTGAATCAACCTTTACCCAAAACTTATACAAACCTGGTAAGTAGGCCTCGTAATAAACGATCCCTTTGATCCGTGTTTTAGCAGGAAACATTATTCCACCCACTTCCTTGCCTGTGCTAAATTTGCTAAAGATGACTGTGTAGTCATTCGGTTTACCACTTGAGTTTGCGAATATCAACTCACGCATCTTGTTTTCATGCTGAACTCCAAGACTAACACCAGAAAATTCACTTCTTGATGTTATTGAAGCTCTCCATAGATATGACACACAGAATAGCTTTAACTTTTTTTGATCTATACCACTTATAGTCCAACCTAAGCCTGAAGGATGATTCACAAGCTTGCTGTCTGTTATAAATTTGATGCAATAATCATCATATTCGCCAATTTTATTATCACAATTTGCACAAAGTATTCCTGAATCATAAGAACCTACAGGGGCACGGCGTTTTTTATCAAAGTCTGTACCGACAATTAATAAATTGCCGTACTCATCTTTAGACAGTAGCTTCAATAGTCCGCGAGGGAATATGTGTGCATCACATTTGTTAGTCGAATCAATAAGTATTCCGCACAGCTTACATTTCATATGTGTCCTCGATTTATACCAAAATATACACCCCTTCGGGTCATGTTTGGTGCAAGTCGTGGCTGGGGCGGTAGGATTCGAACCTACGCATACTGGTACCAGAAACCAGTGCCTTACCACTTGGCGACGCCCCATTGCTGATATGTAACAGGGGAGATTATAGCAAACAATCAATATTGCTGCCAGTACTGCGCATCTATTTGCGGACACAGAATGCTGCGTAAAAAGCATGTGCTTGCAAAATAATCCAGGACCATTACTATACGTGTAATAATGAATATAAGTAGTCAAAATGACGCGACCTGAAATTACACCAGAAAATTACGAAGCAATTTACGCGCATTTCCGCGACTTCGAACCGAATCAACGTATTCAGCAACTGGGATTTACTGTGATGCATACGCTGTATCGTAGCGAAATGCACTATGTGGGCGATGCAGAAGAAACTATTCCGGCTCATTTGCAGAGCGGGGGAAGTATTCTAATTTCGCCGTATCACCAGTCCTTAGCCGACACACCAACTTTGGCTGGCATTGGGTGCGAGAAGCCGTTTATCACTTTGAAAGGTACTACGAACATTCCAGCCAAGGCCGAAATGTTTGGTTGGCCGTTAGTGGGAAGATTTGTTCCGCACATGCGAGCACATCCTACATTCCGCGGTGCAGATTTTGCGCCAGACGACGCCGGTCAGGCGCTTCGCAAAGAAGTTGGCCATGCGGTTGTTGCATTAAACATTGATAATATTGACGCGGGTGGAAATGATGCGATGTTTGGGCGGGGCACGCGTGATAAAACTCGCAGTGGTCAGGCTGGTCCACTTCGAAAAGGTATCGGTCGTATCTCGACTGGTGTTAAAAACCCGGAAAATTTACTGGTGGTCACAGCTGGAATTGCGTATCGTTGGTACCACTTGAGGTTGCGGCCACTCGTCGTGATTAATGAGCCGTTTTGTCCTGCTGGTATGACTGTCGAAGAGGTTGTCGAAGAAGCCGAAATACGCACTCAAGAAGCAACAGATTTGGCGTTTTTATTTGCCGGGCAAGCAAAACGACTAGTTAAACCATAATGCCCACTAGCCCAAAAGAGCTGTTACAATAAAAGGTAATGATTGAAATACTGCACAGCACAGGGCGTGCGCCAACGCCCGTCCGCCAAGAGAGCGCCAAGCCCGGCTCGTGGGTTTACGTTGTCGAACCAACTGACCAAGAGTTGGACCAATTAGTCGCCGATTACAAACTCGATTTAGATTTGCTAATCGACGCACTGGATATCTACGAAACTCCCCGAGTAGAACGCGATGGCAAAACCACGTACGTGTTCGCGCGCTACAGTCACCCAGAAGGTCGTGACATTGCCACCGAGCCACTGCTGATTATTTATCAAGACGATTATATTATTACGATCCAGCGGTCCGACACCAAGATTTTGTCTAGGCTAGCTGACGGCGTCGAACCTATTTCTACCACGCAGCGCACCAAAACATTTTTGCAAATCCTCGGCGCAATAAATTATTCGTACGAAAAAGACATGCACCAAGTCAGCAAACATATTTTGAGCATCAGAAGCAAACTATCAAAATCTGACATCAAAAACGAGTACTTTATAGAATTTATCGACATAGAAGAAAACTTAAACGAATACTTATCCGCACTGCAACCACAAGCCGTCATGCTCGGCAAATTGTTGGGCGGAAAATTCTTGCCATTGTACGAAGACGACAAAGATTTAGTCGAGGATTTAAGTCTGAACACTACTGAGCTTATCGACCAAATTCAATCGCGCACCAAAACAATTAGCAACATCCGCGACGCGTACTCGACCATCATGGCAAATAACTTGAACCGAATCTTTAAACGCCTGACAAGCATTGGAATTTTCTTGGCGATCCCAACTCTTATTTCAAGTTTGTACGGCATGAATGTAGCGCTGCCGTTTGATAAAAACCCGCTGGCTTTTTGGATTATTATTTTGGTTATTGTCGGTGGAGTAGTATTTTTGATCCAGCTGTTT
>CAZDDV010000004.1:74401-77328 GCA_964504275.1 uncultured Candidatus Saccharibacteria bacterium
GTTTAAAAAGCTGAAGTGGCTGTAGTTTTTTATAGAACTCTAAAATCCTGAAGCTCGTCTGGTAAGAAACCTTTTGGGTGCTTAAAGTCTGCTTCCCATTTCGTGCCTTGTTGGTAGCCTAAATCTTTCATGAGTTTTGTCGGCGCGTTACGCAGATGCAAGGGAACTTGGGCGTGCGGAAAATCTTGCGCAGCCCGAACGGCGTTTTGCATAGCGTTTGCAGCGTCGCGAGATTTGGGTGCTTTGCTAAGCGCCAGCGCACAGTGGAATAAATTATAGCCAGCCTCTGGCATGCCGATTCGCTCGACTGCCTGGAATGTACTGACGGCCAACGTCATGGCGGCGCTGGCGGCAATGCCGATGTCCTCACTCGCAAAAATAATCATTCTGCGGGCCACAAATTTTGGATCTTCGCCAGCGTCCAAAATTCGCGCCAAATAATATAATGTGGCGTTTGGGTCCGATCCGCGCAAGCTTTTTATGAATGCGCTAATCAAGTTGTAATGATACTCGCCAGTTTTGTCGTAACCCGGAAGTTTCCGCTGCGCGGCGGTTTTCACAAGTTCGAGTGTAATTTTTTTATCACCGGCAAGTTCTAGCGAAAGTTCTAAGTTTCCAAGTGCTACGCGGGCGTCGCCGCCAGAAATTTCTGCCAAGTAATCCAAAACTTTAGGGGTAATTTTTTGCTTTGCTTTTTCTATTTTGAGTGCTTGTTTTAAAATCGCAATAATGTCGTCTTTGCTATGTGGTTGCAGAGTCAAAACTCGCATTCTAGAAAGCAGCGGAGTTATGACTTCAAAGCTTGGGTTCTCGGTCGTGGCACCAATCAGCGTAATCAGTCCACTCTCGACGTGCGGCAAAAACGCATCTTGCTGCGCTTTGTTAAAGCGGTGAATTTCATCTACGAACAAAATTGTTTGCCTCGGCTCGCCAATTGTTGAGGGCCGCAGGTTTTCGCGGGCTCGCACGACAACGTCGAGTACATCAGCCTTTTTGGCGGTCACGGCCGAAATTTCTACAAAATCTGCACCGGTTTCACTAGCAATAATTCGCGCCAAAGTTGTTTTACCGCTACCCGGCGGACCCCATAAAATCATGCTGGTTGGTTTTTTGCTGGCAATAATTTGCTGCAGAATTGCTTGTTCGCCAAGTAAGTGCGTTTGCCCAACGACGGCTTGCAAAGTTTTGGGGCGCATTTTTTCTGCCAGCGGTTGAGAGTTATCCATGTGTATAAGTATGAAGTTTTACCTGTAATGTGTCCAGCGTGCGCAGCGAACGATGTACAATATATGTATGTTCTACAAAAAGTTGCTGAGTTCTTTGTTAGTTTTGTTGGTCTTATTTTTGCCAAGTAGCGTTGGTGCGCAGTCAACGCAAAACTTTACAATCAAAAGTTTCGAAGCAGATTATTATGTAGGCCGAACAGACAAAAAAGTTTCCACCATGAATGTTCAGGAAAAAATAGTAGCGGTTTTTCCAAATTTTGACCAGAATCGCGGCATATTGCGAGCCATTCCAAAAACCTACAAAGACAAAAGTGTTAACCTACAAATCAGTTCGGTTACCGACCAAAACCAAAAGTCATACAAATACGAAACCAGCACGCAAAACGATAATCTTGTGTTAAAAATTGGTGACCCAAATGTCTACGTTCGTGGCGAGACAACCTACCTTATTAATTACACGCTCAAAAATGTAGTGAGTTTTGAGTCTGAACACGACGAACTATATTGGGACGTAAACGGTACTGAGTGGCAACAGCCGTTTGGTTTGGTGCAGGCGCGAGTTCACATTCCTGCTGAGCTTGTGGGAAGTTTGCAGGAGCGACAACTTTGTTTTAGTGGCCAGGCGGGAAGCACTACGCAAAACTGTAAAATTACGCGCAGCAATAAAAATGGCGAAGTTACCGTAACGTCAACGGCGCAAAATTTGGGCGCTGGCGAAAACCTGACGTTTGTTCTGGCATTCGATAAAGGCACGTTCGAAAAAGACAAAATGGCCGAGCTGTGGGCGTTCATTATTTTTGGTGTGATTGTCGCTGCAATTATTTTGCCGCCGGTTTTAACGCTGTGGTTTGTGCTCCATAAGTGGCGTAAGTACGGAAAAGATCCGGCTGGCCGCGGTGTGATTGTGCCGCAGTACACACCGCCAAAAGGTTTTGACGTGCTGCGCGCCAATGTTGTGCTCAAAGAAATGTTAGAGAACAAAGCAATCTCGGCAACAATTATCGAGCTTGCTGTATCAGGACATTTGGCGATCTACGAATCAAAATCAGGACTGTTCAAAAACAAAACCGAATACGAATTGGAATGGCTCGAAGGCCCGGGTAATATTACCGCCGGGCAGCAATCGGTCGCAAGTATGCTTTTTATTGACGGTTTGGTCGCTGGTGCGCGCATAAAAATGTCAGACCTAAAAACGAAGTTATACGAAAAAGTAAAAACGCTGGGTGTGCAAACAAATGCGGCTGTAGCTGCCCAGGGTTATTTTGCGAGTGATCCAAGCAAAGCTCGCAATAAATATACGCTGGCTGCGACTTTTTGTGGTATCGGCGGTATCGGGCTTCTGTTTACTGGTGTTGGAATTCCGCTGGGCATTGGTTTAGTATCGAGCGCAGTTATTTTGTTTGTTGGCTCGTTTGCTATGCCGGTGCGCACCGCAAAGGGTGTCGAAATGCGCGACTACCTACTTGGCATGAAAGATTATATGCAGTTGGCCGAAGCCGAACGAATTAAGTTTTTGCAAAGTCCAGAGGGCGCGCGTGAATTTAAAGATCCAAACAGTAATAAGACAAAAATAAAACTGTTCGAAAAGCTACTGCCGTACGCCATGCTGTTTGGGATCGAGAAAGAGTGGGCCAAAGAATTTAAAGATATTTACGCCCAACCGCCAGACTGGTACCACGGGAATTGGTCGACGTTTAATAC
>CAZDDV010000005.1:0-31993 GCA_964504275.1 uncultured Candidatus Saccharibacteria bacterium
GGCGTTGCTCGCCCAGTTGTTGGGTCTTATGGCGGTGTATATGGCGTGGGCCGGAGCGCCATCGTTTGTGTTGATTCTGGCAGTTTG
This sequence comes from uncultured Candidatus Saccharibacteria bacterium, assembly GCA_964504275.1. GTDB lineage: Bacteria > Patescibacteriota > Saccharimonadia > Saccharimonadales > JAGQNJ01 > CAYQXB01. The sequence continues at coordinate 88 of CAZDDV010000005.1, forward strand.
GGCGATTTGTTTTGTGACGGCCAGACATTTCTTTACCAGTTTTGACGAGCCTTACACCCGATTTTTGACCTCACTGTGGGCATTTTTTGGCGGTTGCTTGGCGTGGATAACCAGCCATTGGTTGCTGTATTACGGGATTGTGGCTCAGCCGGCGCTGCTGCTTTCGGTAATTGGTTTTTCGCTGAGCAGTATGTATTATCTCGAAAAAGCAGGAAAACTGAGCACGCTGGTTCGACGACAGTTTTTGTTTATTACGTTGGCGATCATCGTGGTTGTTTTGGTGTTTTCAGATTGGGGAGACAAAACGGTTTAGGTAAGTTCGCGTTAAAAGGAGGGCAGTGTGGAAGATCAACAACATCGTACAAATCAGGTAGCCAATCATGCACATCAACCGGTTGTTGGTAAGTTTGTATTTATTGCGATTGTTTTACTAGTGACGATAAGTCTAGGATTTTTAGGAGGCTGGCTGGGCAGTGCGGCGCGCAGCAATAGTTCGCAGCAATCTACACAGCAGGCAATTCGGACAGTCAGCGAACAAAGCGAGCTCATCAGTACAATTGCCAAAAATGTTGGGCCAAGCGTAGTTTCAGTAAATGTCACCACTAACTCGCGCCAGTCTGACATATTTGGATATGGCGGCGCGCAGCAAAGTGCCGGCACAGGATTTATTATCAGCGAAGATGGGTACGTTATTACTAATCGGCACGTGATTCCGTCGGGGGTTAGCGAGGTTAGTTTGGTGCTTGATGACGGCACAGAGTTTGACAATGTTGCAGTCGTTGGACGGACGAATGCGAATGATCCACTCGATATTGCGTTTTTGAAAATCAAAGATACGAAGGGCAAGAAATTACAACCCGCAAGGATTGGCGATTCAGACAAGATGAAGGTTGGCGACATGGCGATTGCGATCGGTAATGCGCTTGGGCAATTTCAGAACACCGTAACAAGTGGCATTATTTCGGGTTATGGCCGCAGCGTTTCGGCTTCTGATGGCAGCGGTCAGAGTATCGAGGACCTGCAAAACTTATTTCAGACCGATGCGGCGATTAACCAAGGAAACTCTGGTGGGCCGCTCGTTAACGCGAGTGGCGAAGTTATCGGCATAAACACAGCCGTGGCAGGCAATGGCGCCGAAAATATCGGCTTTGCCATCCCGACAAACGACGTTTCTGGATTGATCCAATCAGTGCTCCAGGAAGGTAAATTACTTCGGCCATACCTAGGTGTGCGCTACGTGATGTTGAGTGAGGGTTTGGCAGACCAACTTGATATCAAGCAAACAACCGGCGCATATATATTGCCGCAAGATCGCTCAGATGAAGTCGCGATTTTGCCAAATTCACCAGCAGAAAAGGCTGGACTCAAACAAGAAGATATTATTTTGAAAATTAACGGCCGTGATGTAAATGCTGCTAATAGTTTGGTTTCAGAAATCGGCCGCCACCGCGTAAACGAAACAATCGAACTAGTTATTCTGCGCGGCGGCAATGAGCAAAACATCAGCGTAAAGCTTGAATCTACGCCGAAAGATTAATTTTTGGGCGTAAAGATCTGAATAAAATCGTTGGTTTCTTGCAGTTTGTAGCCGTGGTTTTGGGCAATTTCCTCGAGTGATTTGTGCTGGAAGGGCAAAGATTCGGTCAAAATATGCGTGGGTTTTTTTTGGTTCGATTTAATCTGCGCGAACATCTTTCGGTACAAATCTAGTCCGTCTTTGCCGCCAAAAATAGCGACTTTGGGTTCGTGCAGTGCCGCGCGATTGATTTTAAAATCATCCGGGACGTACGGTAAGTTCGCCAGAATAACCATTCCTTCAATCAGTGCCGAATTTTCAAGCAGGTCAGCCTGAAGGAGCGATATTGTGGCGTTATGTTTGTGAGTATTTTTGCGCGCAACTTCTAGGCATCTTGCGTCAATATCAATTGCGATGACTTGCTTGGAAGGAAACAATTTTTTGGCAGTAATTGCGATAGCCCCAGAGCCGGTCCCTATGTCAATAATGATAGATGGTGTAAGTTTTTTTAGTAATTCAATCATAGTTTCGGTTTCTGGGCGCGGTTCGAGTACATGTTTGTTGATGATAAATTCACGACCGTAAAACTCGGTTTTACCCCTGATGTATGCAAGTGGAGTATGCTCAGCGCGTTGCAATATTTGCTCATCAAGTACTGTAATTTGTTCAAGTGTCAGCGTCATTTCTGGATGGGCCAACACATGAGCACGATTTTTACTCAAAACGTCCTCGAGAAGCACCAAACAATCCAGGCGCGCCGTCGCAATGTCGGCATCCTTTAGTGTTTTAGTGGCTCGATCAAGCCAAGTATTAGTTGTCGGTGAGGAGTTGTCGCTCATGGGTTTGGAGTTGTTCGATTAAATCGTCGATGTTGCCGGTGAGTGCGGACGGAATGTTGCTGCGCGAGTAGCCAATGCGGTGATCGGTAATGCGATCTTGCGGAAAGTTATAGGTACGGATTTTCTCACTGCGGTCGCCAGAGCCGATTAATGATCGGCGCTGCGCTGACGATCGTGCGTTTTCTTCGTCGATTTTTGCTTGTAACAGGCGAGAACGCAGCACGCTCATGGCTTTGAGTTTGTTTTTGATTTGTGACTTTTCGTCTTGGTTGGTAACCACTAAGCCGGAAGGAATGTGCGTAATGCGCACGGCAGAATCGGTGGTGTTAACCGATTGTCCACCGTGGCCACCGCTGCGATATACGTCGATTCGAAGGTCGGAATCTTTTATTTCGATGTCGGTTTCTTCGGCTTCTGGCATGACCGCAACCGTAACGGTGCTTGTGTGAATTCGGCCTTGAGATTCGGTGGACGGAACGCGCTGTACGCGGTGAACGCCGCCTTCGAACTTGAGGTTTTTGTAGGCATCTGGTCCCCGAACGGCGAAAATTACTTCTTTGAAGCCACCACCATCAGTATCGCTTTGGTTGATGAGTTCGATTTTATATTTGTGCATTTCCGCCCAACGAACGTACATTCGGTATAAATCGCCGGCAAATAATGCCGCTTCGTCGCCGCCAGCCGCGCCGCGGATTTCGATAATAGCATCGTGGTCATCGTTCGGATCTTTTGGAATCAACGCTTCGCTGAGTGCGGCGTCGTTTTCTTGCAGTGATTTCTCGGTCTCGGTGATTTCGCTTTGAGCGAGCTCGGCCATCTCTACATCGCCACTACTAATAAGTTCTTTTGCTTCTTGCAGGGCGTTTTGCAACTTAGCCTTTTGGTCAAACAAACCAACGGCGTGTTCGAGTTCGCTTTGGCGCTTAGCCAGTTTAGGATATTCTGGCGAACTAAAAATGCTCGAATCCTGCAGTTTTGCCTGCAACTGCTCGAGTTCTGCTCTTAGTTCGGTTTCTTTTTGTTCCATATATTCCTTTAGTATAAAAAAACTACCTCCAAATAGATAGAAGGTAGTCTGATTTAGGCGAAGTTATTTGTCGGCAGCAGTAGCGCCAGAAACGGCGGCTTTGGCTTTTGCAGCTGCTTCTGCTTCTTTTTTCTCTTTGGTTTCAATCTGTTTTTTGGCAGCAGAAGTACGAGCATCGCGCGCTTTTTCGGCAGCTTTTTTGCGAGCCTCGAACTTATCAACGCGGCCTTCGATGTCCATAAGTTTTTCCTGGCCCGTATAGAACGGGTGCGAAGAACTAGAAATGTGAACTTTTACCAGCGGGTATTCGTTTCCGTCTTCCCATTTGATCGTACCTTCAGATTTGGCAGTCGAACGCGTCAAAAAAGACGAGTTATCGTTGAGGTCCTGAAAAACTACTGAGCGGTAATCGGTTGGGTGAATATCTTTTTTCATCTCGCGTTAGTATACACATCTGTTAATAAAAAATCAACAAGGAGTTGATTCGGGTTCTGACATCTGTTAAGATGACTTGGTAATAACAAAGCAGTTTTGGGAGACGATTCTCTTTAAGCAAACCCGTGTAGGGAACTTGAAGCACCCATAACGAAGAACCAAGAATCGGGAAGGAACTATTACATGGCGACAGTCGATGTAGATATTAAAAAATTACTAGAGGCCGGAGCGCACTTTGGCCACAAATCATCACGATGGCACCCAAAAATGGCGCCGTATATCCACTCTAAACGTAGTGGCACACACGTTATTGATTTGACGCAAACGGTGACTAATTTAGAAGAAGCGCTGAGCTTCGTAGCTAAAGCAACAAGCGAAGGCAAACAAATTTTGCTGGTTGGCACAAAGCGCCAATCGCAAGAAGTCGTACGCAAACTAGCCGAGGAAACCAAAATGCCGTTTGTATCTGAGCGCTGGGTTGGCGGCATGCTGACCAACAAAGCAACTATGAGCGGACGAATCAAACACCTTAAAGACCTAGAAGAAAAAATGGCTTCAGGTGCTTTAGAAGCAAAATACAACAAGCTCGAAGTGCAACGATTTCAAGAAGAAATCGACCTCATGAACCACCTGTACGGCGGCATCAAAAACATGGCCGCAAAACCAGGTGCAATGTTTGTGTTTGATATTCTGAATGACGCAAATGCCGTAAAAGAAGCGGCTCGTTTGGGGATTCCAATTATTGGTTTGGTGGACACTAATGCTGATCCAACACCGATTCAGTATCCTGTTCCGTGCAACGATGACGCAATAAAAACCATGGAACTTGTTGCGGATTACCTCAAGCAAGCAATTGTTGCCGGCCAGAGCAAAATCAAAGCAACCGACGACAAAGACGAAAAAACTGCCACAAAAGAAGACAAATCAGAGGAGGAATAGGCATGAACATTGAAGATATTAAACGACTGCGCGAACTAACTGGTGTGGGTATTACTGATGCAAAAAAAGCTTTGGTAGAAACCGACGGCGATTTTGATAAAGCACTTGCTGCCATGCGCAAAAAAGGCCTGACAAAAGCCGAAAAACGTGGTGAACGCGAAGCTCGCGCCGGAGTTATTGGCACCTACAACCACGACAGCCGCATCGGTGTTTTGGTAGAGGTAAACTGCGAAACCGATTTTGTGGCTCGCAACGAAATCTTTACCGATTTAGTAAAAGATTTGAGCATGCACGTGGCTGCATCGGCGCCAGAATATGTGTCTTCTGACGACATTTCGGCCGAAGTAAAAGACAAAGCACATGCAGAGTTTGCCGAAAAAGCAAAAACAGAGGGCAAACCAGCAGAAATGATCGATAAAATTGTTGATGGGATGCTCAAAAAACATTTTGCCGAGCGTTGTTTGATGGACCAGCCGTTCATCAAAAACCCTGATCAAACTGTCGGCGATCTCGTCAAAGAACACATTGCAAAATTGGGCGAAAATATTGTAGTTCGCCGCATCTCTCGTATGCAACTCGGCGAAGTCAGCGAATAAATTCTAGAGGTTTACTGTGAAATATATAGTAGGCAAAAATAAATCCCACTTTGAAGTTGATGCGTGGCTAAACGATGGCGAAAAAACGGTTGCTTGTGTGGAGCTATCCGGTCGCGGCAGACGATCGGTTAATCGTGGCTCAGATACGACGTATGAAGTGATTTCTAGCACGGTGACATTCAATGTTGGCACTGATCAGGACATGCGATTATTCGTTGTGGGTGCCGGTCATTCGGTGATGATTGAGCGCGGGACCCCGTACTATGACACAGGTCATGACGCTGATAACCCCGAAGGATTTGCCGTAATGCTTGCGACTAGCAAACCACCATTTGACCCAAAAGCTGTTGAAATTCTCGAGAATAACATACAATAGTTGCTATGGATGCACAAACAATTTTGAACGAAACAAAAACTAAGTTCGAGACTGCGGTAACGCATTTTCAGGACGAGCTAAAGAAAATTCGCACCGGTCGCGCCAGTGCAGCAATGCTAGATGGCGTCATGGTCGAAGCATATGGCGTGCCAACGCCGCTAATACAGGTGGCTTCTATCGGTACACCAGAAGCGCAGTTATTGCAGGTAACGCCATTCGACCCCAGTAATTTACAAGCAATTACGACAGCGATTCGTGATAATCAAAACTTGGGGTTAAACCCGGTTGATGACGGCCGTGTGATTCGCGTGCCAATTCCGCCGCTCACCGAGGAGCGCCGCCGCGAAATCGCCAAACAACTGAGCGGCAAAGTAGAAGACACCATGATTCGACTTAGAAACGCCCGCCACGAAGCACTCAAAAATGCCGACGCCGGCAAAAAAGACAAGCAACTGACCGAAGACGACCTCAAAGACGTTACTAAACAAATCGACGATTTGATGCAAAGCACCAAGCAAAAAATCGACGAGTTATCCAAAACCAAAGAAGCCGAGATCTTAACCGTCTAAGCGTGTATAATTAAGCGATAATGTCAGATACGAACAACAAAGTACCGGCTCACATTGGGTTGATTCTGGACGGAAATCGTCGCTGGGCCCGCGAAAAAGGATTGCCGCTTGTTGAGGGTCACCGTCAGGGGTTGGAGGTGTTCAAGAACGTGTCATTAGCAGCTTTTGATCGAGGTGCTTCGTATGTTTCAGCCTATATTTTTTCGACTGAAAACTGGAACCGAGCCGAAGAAGAAGTTAGCTACCTCATGTCACTTGTCATAAAAGGCATCGAAAAACACTTAAAGACATTTCATAAAGCAGGGATAAAGCTCGTCCATCTGGGTAGTCGAGACGGATTAAGTGACAAAGTCTTAAAGGCAATTGATAAAAGTATCGCACTGACAAAAAATAACAAAAACGGCACATTGGCGCTGTGTTTTAACTACGGCGGCAAGCAGGAAGTCGTTGATGCGGTGAAGCAAATTATTGCGATCGGAACAAGCCCGGCAGACGTGACGGAACAGCTAATTGAACAAAATTTGTACTCAAGCGAAGTACCCGGTATTGATCTGTTAATTCGCACTTCGGGCGAAAAAAGACTGAGCGGATACATGCTGTGGCGCTCTGATTATGCCGAGCTTGTTTTTGCTGATAAGAATTGGCCAGACTTTAGTGTCGAGGACTTGGATAGGGCTATCGAAGAATATAAAAATCGCGAAAGAAGGTTTGGAGCTAAATGAGTATAATTTTGTTAATTTTGGGATTGATTGCATTCGTTGCGCTCGTCGTCATTCATGAATACGGGCACTACAAAGCTGCTCGCGCTAGCGGTGTAGAAGTAGAAGAATTTGGCATTGGATTTCCGCCAAAAATTTGGAGCAAAAAACTCAAAAATAAAACATTGCTAACGATTAACGCGCTTCCACTTGGCGGATTTGTAAAATTAAAAGGCGAACACGACGCTGACACGGCCAAAGGAAGTTACGGGGCTGCAACAATGCCGAACAAAATCAAAATTATGGTCGCCGGCGTGATTATGAACTTGCTGGTGGCGATTGGTCTCCTGGGAATCCTCGCGATAATAGGCATGCCAAAAGTTGTTGAAAATCAGTTTACATTCACCCCAGACACGAAGGTGATAAAAAATGACGTGCTGATAGGCTATGTTGAAAAAAATTCGCCAGCAGCTAATGCCGGAATCGAGCTTCGTGATCAAATTATTTCGATGGCTAAAGTTGGCGAGCCGCAGCAACTCGTCACTGAAAAAGAAGGGTTTTCTGATCGCACCAAAGCATTCGCAGGTCAGACCGTTGACGTTCAAACTCGCCGAGCGAACGGCGATATCGAAACAAAAACAGTCCAGTTCAGAACCGAACAAGAAGTTGCCGCCAGCCAGAACGAAAAAGAACCAAAAGGTTATTTCGGAATTGTCCCAACAGAGTACACATTGCAGCGTTCAACGTGGTCGGCGCCAATCGTAGCAGTAGCCACAGCCGGACAATTTACTGGCTTAACATTGCAAGGAATCGGCACGGCACTCGGGAACGTGTTCACCGGCCAAGGTGGCAAAGCCGCCGAACAAGTAGCTGGACCAGTGGGAATTTTCGTACTACTCAAGGACGGAAGCGCGCTGGGCATTAACTTTATGCTAATGATCGTGGCAATTATTTCGCTCACTCTGGCAATAATGAATGTTCTGCCAATTCCGGCACTCGACGGCGGTCGTTTATTCGTAACATTACTGTTTAGCTGGGCCAAAAAACCGCTAAAACCAGACCTAGAAGACAAAATTCACGGCTTTGGATTCATGGCACTCATGGCACTCTTTGTTCTGATTACTGTCATTGATGTTCGTAGGTTGTTGTAGTGCCGAAGGTTGAAGAACACAACCAAGGCAAACACGATGCCGAAAACGCAGAAACATCGTCGCGCAAAAAAGTCAGCCATTTGTATCCAGTCATGATTATTGTCATGAGTTTTTTGATCTATTATTTTTCCTCGCGTTATATTGGCGGCGTATTCGCGGCACTATATCCACTGGCAAGAGGCTGGAATGAAGCCCAAATTATGGCATGGTTCAAAACAACAACTGGCCAGTTTTGGGCAATAACGTTTGTGTACGGCAGTATCGTTGTGCTGATAGCTGGCGCGCTGCGGATGATCGGACTGCAGTTTAAAGATATCGGGCTCAAAAAACCCAAATGGATGGATATTAGTTACGCTTTGTCCGGTTTTGCGGTGTATTTTGTGCTGTTTGTTGTTATTTCTGTGGCCGTCAAAGCATTGTTCCCGGATGTTAATTTTAATCAAAAGCAGCAAATTGGGTTCGAGACAGCGCGCGAGTTTTCGCAGTTATCACTCGTGTTTTTAAGCTTGGTGATCGTGCCACCAATTGTCGAGGAAATTTTGTTCCGAGGATTTTTATACACCGGAATGCGCAAAAAATGGCCGCTATGGAGCGCCGCAATTATCACGAGTATATTATTTGCGATCGTACATTTGCAATTTGGCAGTGGCGCACCGCTTTTGTGGGTGGCCGCGATAGATACATTCGTGTTATCGCTGGTGTTAGTCTATTTGCGCGAAAAAACCGGTAGTTTGGGCGCGCCAATCCTGCTGCACATGCTCAAAAACGGCCTCGCGTTCACACTGTTATTCGTCATTGGCGTAAGATAGGGTATAATATATTTTGAAATGAATTACCGTAGATATTCAGCCTCAGTACCGACACCACCCCTCGCGGGTGTAATGCTTGAATTTTCGTAAGAATACTAAAATTTTAAACAAGACAAACCCCGCTCACACAAACAGAGCGGATTTTTATTTTTAAAGGAGAAAACAAATGAACGATAACGAGCACTTAACAGAAGTCGCCGTGCAATATGAGCGTTGGCGTGAAGCTGCCGAAGGCGTAGTAAATTTAGGTTGGGAAACGCATGATATTGTCGAGGAAGAGGCTGCGCACTTGACTCGCGCCGTCATATGCGGACACATTGCAGTTGCAGATTTGCGGCACGGCGTTCAATACGCGAGCGCCCTTGATGTAGAGGCGGTCAAACGCTATGGCAGTGATATTACCACTGGCGAGGAGCGTGTCGAGCGTACCGCTCGTCGCATCATGCATCACTCCGGCCGAACCGCACTCAGCGCCGTTAAGACATCGAGTAAACGCGTGACCATGCAGGTAAAATATACATCTCACAAACAGGGTTATGGTAGGATAAGCTTATGAAATTATCGCAAAACTTTACCAAAACTCGCAAAGACGTTCCTGCAGACGAAACCGCTAAAAATGCTCAATTGCTGATTCAGGCAGGATTTATTCACAAAGAAATGGCAGGCGTGTACGCGTATTTGCCGCTCGGGCTGATTGTGCTTGAAAAGATCAAACAGATTGTTCGCGAAGAAATGAGTGCAATCGGCGCACAAGAAATCATCATGACCGCACTGCAGAATAAAGAAATTTGGGAGACGACCAAACGCTGGGACGACAAAGTTGTGGATGTCTGGTTTAAGTCACAACTCAAGAATGGAACAGAGGTAGGTTTTGGATGGTCTCACGAAGAACCAATTACTGCTATGATGAAAAATCATCTTACAAGTTACAAAGATTTCCCGGCAATCGTCCATCAGTTCCAGACAAAGCTTCGTAATGAACTACGATCCAAAAGTGGCATTATGCGTGGGCGTGAATTTGTCATGAATGACATGTACAGCTATAACGTTGACGAGAAAAAACACCTGGATTTCTACGAAAAAAGCAAAGATGCCTATATGAATGTCTACAAAAGAGTTGGATTGGGCGACATAACGTATATTACTTTTGCTGCTGGCGGTGCTTTTACGAAATATAGTCACGAATTTCAGACAATTACCGATGCGGGCGAGGACATTATTTACCTGGATCGCAAAAAAAATGTAGCAATCAACGAAGAGGTGTTGGATGACGAGTCGCTTGAAAAACTAGGGCTCAAGAAAGAAGATCTTGAGAAAGTAAAAGCTGCTGAAGTAGGTAATATTTTTAACTTCGGCACGCAAAAATGTGACGATATGGGTGTGTTTGCTACTGACGAGCAAGGCAATAAAGCTTCGATTTATCTTGGCTCGTACGGTCTTGGAGTTACTCGCTTGATGGGTGTGATCGCTGAGCATTTTGCCGACGACAAAGGGCTGGTATGGCCAGAAAATATTGCACCAGCACTCGTATATCTCGCTCGTTTGGGCGACGATGAAAGTGTGACCAAATCGGCAGATGATTTGTATCAAACATTACAGCAAGCGGGCATAGAAGTATTGTATGATGACCGCAGTGTGCGGCCGGGTGAAAAGTTCGCCGACGCCGATTTAATTGGTGTTCCACACCGAGTAGTCGTGAGCGCTAAAACACTCGAACAGGGAAAATTTGAGTACAAAAAGCGCACAAGTAACGACGTACAAATGCTCAGCAAAGACGAACTTGTAAAAGTCCTGGCATCCTGACAATAACGTTGCTATAATACGGCAACTAAAGAGGGGCAGACAGTTAAAAGGGATATGAACGTAAGGCAGTAGCCAAGCATAGGAAGTAATATTATGAAAAAACAATTTCACTTAACCAAAGAAGGCATAACAGATTTAGAGCAAGAGCACGCAGGCTTGGTCTCGCAGCGTGGCGCGGTAGCTGAGCGCATCAAGTCGGCTCGTGAATTTGGCGATTTGGCCGAAAACGCCGAGTATATCTCTGCTCGCGAAGAACAAGAACGCGCCGAAACTCGCATTTCCGAGATCGAAAACGTGCTGCAAAACGTCGAGGTTATCAAAAAACCACGCGGCGACAGCAAAGTGCAGTTGGGCTCAAAAGTAAAACTAAAAGGCAGCGGCAAAGAAAAACTGTTTCAAGTTGTTGGAACCGTTGAAGCCGATCCGCTTAGTGGTAAAATTTCTGACGAATCACCAATCGGCCAAGCATTGCTGGGCAAAAATGTTGGCGACGAAGTAGAAATCAAAACTCCTGCCGAAACCAACACTTACAAAGTCGTCGAAATCAGCTAAGATAGGTTTTATTATGCAACGCATCACAACACTAGTTATAAAGAAGAAGCTTCGGTCGTAATACCCTAGCAAGCATTTTTTATTTTAGCCAAGAGAAGAGAGACATTCATGAGTTCAGAACAATTTACTAGAAACGAGTTTTTGGAGCAAGCGCACGGAGCAGCTGCTATTGCTGCGGATGTGGATGCAGCCCGTCAGGATCACGAAAGAAGAGTGGCAGAGGGACATATTGTCGTGAGTCGTGTACTAACAGCAAGGGGTGAAGATCCAGTGCCGGCATTGTGGGAGCGCAAGCCTGGCGAGTAACAGCTGCACATCACGAAGTCGGAAGCTATGTTTTCTGCTTTGGTGATATAGAAATTGCTTGTATTGCACTGTGGCGTTTACCTTCAGGTGCTTGCTCAGGCGAGCAAAGTAACGGATAATACAGGCTTATGCAGTGGTTAAATAAAATTGTAGATGAGCTGATCAAGCAAAAGCCAGAAGGCGAGATTATCGCCGAAAGTGGTATCGCTCCGTCTGGCGCGTACCACATGGGCTATTTGCGCGAGCTGATCACAACTGATGCGATCGTTCGCGAATTAAAACGACGCGGTCGTCAGGCGCGACACATTCATTTCGTAGATGATTTTGATGGGTTCCGTAAGGTGCCAGCAAATATGCCCGAAGAGTACAGTAAATATCTTGGTATGCCTGTTTGTGACATGCCAGCGCCCGACGGGTCAAAGCGGACATATGCCGACTTTGCTTTACAAGACTTTTTAGACAGTGCCGAGGTTTTGGGAATCGAAATGGACGTTTGGCGTTCGCACAAGAAATATCGCGAAGGGTTTTTCGTGCCAGCAATTGAAAAAACGCTAACAAGCATCGATGCCACCAAAAAAGTTCTTAGCGAAATTTCTGGCCGTGAGATCCCAGCTGACTGGACGCCAATCCAGGTAATGGAGGAAGGCTATCTTAAGACTCGTAAGTTTTTGAGTATTGATACGAGTACCAAACAGGTGACGTACGAGGGCAAGGATGGGAAGGAACAAAAAGCAAACTACGCCAAAGGGGACATAAAGCTTAATTGGCGCGTTGATTGGCCTGCGCGTTGGTGGTTGGTTGGTGTTGACGCCGAGCCGTTTGGCCGCGACCATGCCACAAAAGGTGGTAGTTATGACACTGGTGCGGGCCTCATGAAGGAAGTTTTTGAGACAGCTGCACCGTATCCGATTCCGTACGACTTCGTGAATCGTGCTGGCGACACAAAAAAAATGAGCGCCAGCAAAGGGAATGGTATTTTAATGAAAGAAGTAGTTCGCGTCTTGCCGCCAGAGGTGGTTCGGTATTTTATTTTGGGCGTCGCACCTGCAAAATTGCTTTTTTTTGATCCAGAAGGCGGTGTCGTCCGCTTGATCGATGAGTTTGCAGAGCTTCTTGCTAAGCCCAATAAAACTCCAGACGAAGCACAGCTTATTGCGCTGTGTACCGATGGAGTTAAGACGATTACTGTTAGCAACGTACCATTTTCACATTTGGTTGCGAGCTACCAATCAGCGCTTAAAGATCCTGCAAAAACCCTAGAAATTATTAAGCGAACCGAACATATCGAAAGTGCTCAAACCCAAGAAGAAATAATTAAGCACGAACTAAAGTTTATTGATGCATGGCTGAACAAATTCGCGCCAGAAGATGTGAAGTTTGAGTTGCGGCAGGATGTTGCCGGCGATTTAAGCGACGCTCAAAAAAAGTTTTTGTCCGAACTCGCACGCAAAATCGAGCAAGCACCAGCGGACGCTGACGGCGAATGGTTTCACAAAGCAGTCTACGAGCTTAAAGACAGCGCCGACATGGAGCCAAAACAGCTGTTTCAAACGCTCTATCAGTTGCTAATTGGTAAAAATGCCGGTCCACGTGCAGGCTGGTTTTTGAGCATGTTACCGCGAGATTGGCTTATTAAAAGGCTTACTCTTGCAAGCTAAAACAATTGTTGTGTGTTCGAGCGCGGCGTTCTATCGCCATGTGAATGATTTGGTTCAACAGCTTGAGACCCAGGGTTACAAAGTTGTGATTCCAAAAACCGCCCGAATTATGCGCAATCGCAACGACTTTGACGTAACGCACTACAAAACTTGGATTGACGACCCGAGCAAGATTGCTAAAAAACGCGAACTGATGGACGGTCATTTTGATGAAATCCGAGCAGGTGATGTAATTTTGGTGGTTAACGACGAGAAGCACGGCATCCCCGGCTACATTGGCGGAAACGTTTTGATGGAAATCACGCTAGCGTATTTGTTGCAAAAACCCATTTTTGTACTCAATACCATCGACAAGGCGCACAATCTATACGAGGAAATCCTCGGTGTTGACGCCGTTCAGCTGGACGGTGACATAAAAAATCTGGAGTATTAACATGCGGGTTCCAACCGATGCAGAATTCGATACGATTATTTCCGAAGCGCTCGACACACTGCCAAAAGAGTACGTTGATCGGCTCATGAAAGGCAACGTAGCGATTATTTACGCAGACGAGCCGTCCCAAGAGCAGCGTGAAAAACTTAAACTTCACTGCAACCAATTACTATTTGGGTTGTACGAAGGCGTGCCGCTGCCAGCGCGCCACGGGCAAGTACCACTGTTGCCAGATAAAATTACGATTTTTAAACATTCCATTGCGCTTGTGAGCGAAGACCTAGATCAGCTCAAAAAACAAGTTCGCAAAACCGTCTGGCACGAAATGGCGCATTATTTTGGACTCGACCACAAACGTATTCATGAGTTAGAATAGAGCTATGAAAGCGGTTTGGAAGGGAAAAACTATTGCTGAGGCTGATAAAGCTGACTTGATTTATATTGAGGGCAATTGGTATTTTCCGCCAGCTAGCGTTAACGAAGATTTTTTGCAAAAAAGCGACACGCCGTACACTTGCCCGTGGAAAGGCGATTGCCAGTATTTTAACGTCGGCCAAAAAGACGTCGACAATGAGGATTGGGCGAAGGACAGCGCATTTAGTTACCCAGAACCAAAGGCCAGCGCAATTGATACAGTAAAAAAAGATTTTTCTAACTACGTCGCCTTTTGGCAAGACGTAAAGGTAGAGGAATAACCATTGATTCACGTTAAAAATATTTCAAAAATGTACGGCAAAAAAGAAGCGGCATTTTCGGCGCTTAAAGACGTAGATTTTGCGATTCCTGAAGGTTCAACAGTGGCGATTATTGGTCGTAGCGGCTCGGGCAAAAGTACACTTATGCATATTATGAGCGGGCTAGATCATCCAACTCGCGGGCAAATTTTGATTGATGGCGAGATTTTGCACGAAATGAAGGCTCGCAAAATGGATAAATTCCGCGCTGATCAAATGAGTTTTATTTTTCAGTCATTTTTTGTGGAAGCCAACCAAACTTGTTGTCAAAACGTGGCCTTGCCGCTCGAAATAGCCAAGACGAAACGCCGCGGCCGCAAACATCGCGTGCACGAGGCGCTCAAAAAAGTCGAACTCAGCGATAAGATACACCAAAAAGCCGCCAATCTATCTGGTGGGCAAAAACAGCGCCTGGCAATTGCGCGGGCAATCGTCAACGAACCAAAACTAATTTTTGCTGACGAACCAACCGGAAACCTAGACACCGTTACGGGCGATCATATTACTGAACTACTGTTCGGGCTCAATAAAGAAATCGGCTGTACGCTGGTGATTGTGACGCATGACCCAGAGATGGCAGAGCGTTGCCAGATCCAGATTCGTCTTAAAGACGGTAAGATTGAAAGCACGACTGGGCTTACTCAAAATGTCAAAAAAGCCAAAAAAACTGCCAAAAAACCAGCGCAAAAACCCGCCAAGAAGACTAGCACGAAAGGCAAAAAATAATGTATATCACCGATATTATTCGCCGCAGCGGCCGCAGTCTGCGCCAAGCAAAAGCCCGAACGATTTTAACTGCGCTGGCAATCGCCGTTGGAACATTTGCCCTAACGCTCACGCTCGCGGCCAGCAACGGCGCGCAAGCGTTTGTCGATAATATTATTGCCGACAACTTTGACCCAACCGAACTACTGGTGGCAAAAGACGAAACATTGTTTGGTGGCGGCGATGTCAGCAAACCGCAAGAATATGACGAGAGCTTTGGCGATTTTGCCTCGAGTGCCGGTGCAGCCGTACAGATTAAGCGTTTGACCTCGAAGGATGTTAACAAGATTAAACAAGTTCCAGGTATTGAGAGCGTGCGGATCGAGCTTGATATTAATCTAGAGTTTGTGACTCGACCCGGCGGTAAAAATGATAGTAAAAAATATGTCGCCACGGCACAAGCGTTTAATCCGTCCAAAAACCCTGATTTGCTGGCTGGATCAGTGCCAAAACCGCTCAATAATCGGCAAGTTTTGATTCCCGAAGGCTTCTTGGAGCCGCTTGGTTTTGCGAGCGCCGAGCAGGCAATTAACCAGCCAATAACCTTGGCGGTCCGCAAGCCGTTCGATCCAGACAGCCTAAAATTCAACCCAAAAACCATGGAACTAGAAGAAGACAAATCAATAGAAAAGAATAAAAAAGAAAATTTCACCGTTGTTGGTGTTATGAAAAAAGCCAGCACTGCGCAACCAGGTACAGAATTGTACATGTTTATAGGTAGCGCCGATGCGCTCCGTTTGAACGATATCGCGACCAAAGATACCGACAACTATCGCAAATATTTATCGGCCAGCGCCCGCGTTAGCGATGGCAACGATCCGGCGAAGTTAAAAACAGTTCAGGACGAACTGGTAAATCGCGGTTTTGTGGCGCTAAGCGTCAAAGACACGCAGGAATTCTTGACGCAAATTATTGATGTTCTTCGTTATATCGTGGCTGGTTTTGGCGCTATCGCTGTGATTGCATCGCTGTTTGGCATTATTAACACCATGTACATCAGTGTACTGCAACGAACCCGCGAGATTGGGTTAATGAAAGCACTTGGCATGCACAAACGCGACATTGGCCGTTTGTTCCGCTTTGAAGCAGCTTGGATTGGCTTCCTTGGGGGAGTTATGGGCTCAGCGGGCGCATACGGGCTTGGCACGCTGTTAAATCCAACCATCAGCAAAGCGCTACAATTAGAAGAAGGCGAAGTGTTCTTGATCTTTAGATTGCCTGAAATCGCGATATTAGTTGGATTACTTATGTTGGTTGCGATTATCGCTGGGCTTTTGCCATCGCGCAAAGCCGCCAAACTCGACCCAATCGAAGCCCTCAGAACGGAGTAATTCTATGAGTGAAACAATTGTACTAGGTGGTGGGTGTTTTTGGTGTCTGGAAGCTGCGTATCAGTTAATTGAGGGTGTTGAGAAGGTAGTTCCAGGCTATGCCGGTGGAACTACAGATAATCCAACCTATTGGGATTTGCACGAGGCGGGCAATGATCACGCCGAAGTTGTGCAGGTTACGTTTGATACGCAAAAAATATCGCTTGATGACGTCCTGGAAATCTTTTGGACGATTCATGACCCGACGACGCCAAATCAGCAAGGAAACGACATTGGTCCAGAATATCGATCAATTATTTTGTTCAATAACGATGCGCAAAAGCAGGTGATCGAAAAATCACTGCAGTCTGCACAAAAATTGTGGCCAAATCCTATAGTCACCGAAGTTAAAACGCTCACAAAATTTTGCGAAGCAGAGGAAGAACATCACGATTATTTCAACAAAAACCCCAATCAAGCCTACTGCCAAGTCATAATCAACCCAAAACTCGCCAAACTCCGTGCTAAATTTGCTGCCAAAATGAAGCAATAGCACCGAGCACAACAGGATAGCGAGTTGCATTATAACCCAAATATAGTATAATTTACTTAATGAAAGTACGACACGAAAACCAGCCATTGAGCCAGCGTCGCGATGTATACCGCGAGACGAGTATTATTGGCCCCCACGGTCGACCGCTGTTGCTTGTTGCTGGCCTTATGCTAACTAGCGCCGTCGGTATATATAGTTGCGAATTCGGCCTTGGCAATAATGAAAACCAGGCAAAATCATTAGCGCAGGAGTTAAAAAATGACGGATTTGATGCCGAGCAGCCCGAATTGAACGGGTCACCGAAAAGAATGGTCTTGGGTGTAGAGCTGGACGGCGGAAAATGTTCAGCTACGGCAAGTTTCAGTATTGATTATGATTTTGCGGGCGTCGTAACAGATGCACACGACTACACAATTAGTGTGATGTCAAAAGGGTCGGGGTTGGAAGACCTGGAGCAAATAGAAAGCTTCCACGTTGAATCGGCAGCGGAACTGGCCCAAAAAATTGGCCCAAATCCATGCGACACGTACCAAAACATACAAGAATAGTGACAAGTGATCAGTTACAGCGTTGCGACTTGAGCTAAAAAATAGTACAGTAGCTGGCATGAGCAAAACAACTTCGAAGAAACAGGGTAGGAAATCAACAACAAACAAAAAAGCGGCAAAGTCGACTACTTCGGCCGCAAAAACTACGCGGGCAAAAACTGCTAGCAAGAAGGTTGCCGCCAAAAAAACAGCACCGAAAAAGACGGCGAGCAAAACTGTTGCAACGATTGCGGTTCAGGCAAAATCAACTCCTGCAACTGGTTTGAATATCTGGAACAAGACGCTGGCGATTTTATATTTGGTGCAAGGTTTTGCGCTGATTGCGTTCGCAAAAGCACAACACGTAAGCATCACGACGATGTTTGCGGCCAAAGATCCGTTGGTATCAAACGGTGGCGAAACAGTATTTGCAGGCGCAACCAAAGCGCTGTTTGACGTAAATCTGCTGTATCTCGTAGCATTATTTTTGTTCGTTGCAGCAACAGTTCGAATCGCAGCAGCAACTTTTTACCGAGAAAACTACGAGGCGAACTTAAAAGCAAACGCCAACGGCGTACGCTGGACCGAAGTCGGCCTTGTTGGTGGGCTCGTCGTGTTCGCAGCATCACTACTTGTTGGCGTTACTGACGTCGCAACGCTTATTTCGATGTTCGCAATTGTACAAATCGCAAGCTTAGCGGGCTTATTGCTCGAATCTGCTGCGACCACAACAACCGCGCAAAAAATTGTAACTGCAAAACTGGCAATGTTGCCAGGGGCAATCGTCGGCTGGGCAGTACTCGCCAGTTACTTGTGGGGCGGCGCGCAATTACCGCAGTATTTGTATTGGCTCGTCGGTAGCTTGTTTGTATTATTCGTCTTATTTATAGTCAACGTTTACATGAATATCACCCAAAAAGGTCGCTTTGCAGACTACGCCTACAGCGAAAAAGCATATTTGGTGCTCAGTTTTGTGGCCGTTACTGCTACAGCGGTGCAAATCTACCTCGGCGCACTTCGCGGTTAGTTATTTTCGCCGGCAACTCAGGGAAACTAGTGTAAACTAAAGGTAAATGAAATACGTCATCTTTGATTTTGATGGTACGGTGGCCGACACTCTGCCGCACATTCTAAAGATTGGGCAAAAAATGCTTGGTGTTGAGGTTGATCCGTCGGAACTCGAGGAGCTTCGCAACACGCCGGTCAAAAAACTGATCCGCCGATTTAATGTGCCGCTATATAAAATTCCGAGTTTGGTAGTCAAGGCGCGCAAAATCTTTACCGAGCATATTCACGAAGTCGATCCAATAGAAGGGTTACCAGCTATTATCAAAAAACTCGATGAAGAAGGCTATCACCTGATGATTATTAGCTCAAATAGCGCGACAAACATCCAAGTTTTCTTAGAACACCATGGTTTACGCAAACATTTTAAAAGCATCTACGGCAATGTCGGATTATTTAGTAAAGTCCAAGCGATCAAAAAAGTGCTAAAAAGTCAGGGAATTGGCAAAGACAACTGTGTATATGTTGGCGATGAAGTCCGCGATATCGACGCCGCGCACAAAGTGGGAATTCCGGTGATTGCAACGACGCATGGTTTGAACGGCGAAAAGATTTTAGCTGCCGCAAAGCCAGACTTTTTGGCCAAAAACGCACAGGAAATTTTGGCAGCAGTTCAACAATTAGACAAAAAATAACCACAAAGAACCATGTATACTAAAGCGACATGGCATACAGAAGTAGAGAAGCATATCAGCCTGGACAAACCGACCCGTACAAACTCAGCCGCACGCGGATTGATAATTTTATGTGGTGCCAGCGCTGTTTTTGGCTCGAGGAACGGCTAAAAATTAAGCGTCCGAGTAGTCCGCCGTTTCGCATAAACTCGGCAATCGACGAACTGTTCAAAAAAGAATTCGACACATTTAGAGCAAAAAAAGAACCGCACCCAATGATGGTAGAGTTCGGGCTCGACGCCACGCCGTTTTCGCATGACGACCTCGACAAATGGCGCGAAAACTTTATAGGCATTCAAGCCTTGCACGAACCAACCAACTTGTTAATTTTTGGTGCTGTCGACGATATCTGGGTAAAACCAGACGGCGAATTAATAGTGGTCGATTACAAAGCTACTGCAAAAGATTCCGAAGTTTCAATAAACGCCGATTGGCAAATTATGTACAAACGCCAGCTTGAGGTTTACCAATGGTTGCTGCGCCAAAACGGATTTAAAGTCAGCGACACCGGCTATTTCGTCTACGCCAACGGCCGGATGGATTTGGATGGATTTTTTAACAAAGTCGAGTTCCGCACCAAGATTATTCCGTACACCGGCTCTTCCGATTGGATTGATAAAACCTTGCCGCAAATGAAAAAATGCTTAGAAGGCGACATGCCGCCAGTTGGCCGCGCCGTCATGGGGGGTTCTTGCGAACACTGCATGTATGCCAAAAAACGCACCGAACTCACCCTAAAAGCCCTCAAAAACCGCAAAAAATGAGAAAACTCAACGAAATCAACTACGGTCCGCTGTACGAAATGCACAAAGTCTGGTCGCCAGGCTCAAAACGGTTTTTGAATCTGTCGTTCGGTGTTGCGGCTTTTGTGGTCGTCATGATCGTAGTATACGTTTTCACGCGTTCGGGGCTGCCGTATGGATTGGCCAACGGGGTGCTTATTTTTGGAGTTATTGGTGGAACTTTTTTGGCGCAGTACGAAACCAAACAGAAGGCAAAGATTTGGCATAACTTTGGGGTAATGAATGATTGGAAGGTGATCCCCAACAATGAAGCCGATGTTAGTTATATTCCGCCAACTATGCTTAATCTTGGGCGAATGCGAAGAACTAGCGACATAGTTGTGGCCGAAGTCGAAGGCCAGTATCATGCCATGTTTGCATACCAGTTTCGAACGGGTAGTGGGCGCAGCACTAGGAATCATTTTTATACGATTGTGCGGCTGGAATTGCCAAAAAAATTTCCGCATTTGGTGCTTGATAGTAAGCGGAGTTTTGCGATCCATGGCGTAGACAGTTCGTTGGCGCCCGTAAGTTTGGAAGGGAATTTTGATTCGTATTTTCGACTATATCATACGAAGAGCGAACATATTGATGCACTGAGTATCATTACCCCAGATATTATGCAGACACTTATCAATTCAAATGCTCATCAAGATATTGAGATTTTTGGTCGATATGCATATTTTATGTTTGATTCTGAACAGCGCACCCCCGGATATATGCCAATGCTTTTTAGCTCGGTTATTGCGTTGTCAGACGAGCTGATGCATAAAGCCAAAACGTTACGTTATGATAATGCAAATAATGCTAAAGTTGCACAACTTAAAAATAGCCAGCAGACAATTGCCGAGTATCTCGAGTCAGACCATAGCTTGCGCAAAAGTTTTTGGTTTATGGTCTACTTTTTAATACTTTTGACAATAATTGTTGGCACGGCGCTGGTTGCGGTTTGGGCGCTTCTTCAGTAAATAAAAGTCCAAGAAGCCTGGTATAATGAAAGATATATGTTAGATATTCAATTTATTCGCGACAACGCTGAGTTGGTTAGCGAAAAATCAAAACAAAAAGGCTACAAAGTCGACATCCCAAAACTGTTGGAAGTGGACAGCGAGCGCCGTAAACTGCAACAAAAAGTTGACGAGCTGCGCGCACGGCGTAACAAGCACGCCGAAAGTTTAAAACAAGGCAAACCGACTGACGAACAAATTGCCACCGGCAAAGAAATCAAAACCAAACTCATTGGCATCGAAGAAGAACTCGCACAACTCGATAAAAAATTCGATGAAGATATGCGGGCAGTTCCAAATATTTTTGCTGATGACGTGCCAATTGGTGGTGAGGAAGACTCCGTAGAAATCAAAAAAGTTGGTGATCAAAAAACTGGCGGCAAGAATCAGATTAGGGATCACTTAGATCTTGCTATTGCCAAAGATTGGGTCGATTTTGAACGCGGAGCCAAAGTTGCTGGCGCAAAATTCTACTTCTTAAAAGGCGATTTGGCGCTGCTTGAAAACGCGTTGACTCAATTTGCGCTCGACTTTGTAATCAAAAATAAGTTTACCTTTATGACAGTGCCGCATATGGTAAATTCGCGCGTAGTAACAGGGACGGGTTTTGCGCCGCGAACCAGCGAACAGAGTGATGAATATTACATTGAAGACGAAGACTTATCGCTTATCGGAACCGCCGAAATGCCGCTGACTGGCTATCACGCCGACGAAATCCTAGACGAATCTAAATTGCCGCTCATGTACGCCGGAATGAGCCCGTGCTACCGAAAAGAAGCCGGGACGTACGGCAAACACACCCGCGGATTATTCCGTGTTCACCAGTTTAACAAACTCGAAATGTACGCGTACTGTCTGCCCGAAAAATCCCAAGAAATGCACGAACAGATTCTAAAGCTAGAAGAACAAATCTGGCAAGCAATTGGTATTCCGTATCATGTAATCAATATCGCAAGCGGCGACCTCGGCGCGCCAGCATACAAAAAATATGACGTTGAATACTGGAGTCCAGTCGACGAAAAATACCGCGAACTCACCAGCTGTAGTAATTGCACCGACTATCAATCACGGAACCTCAACATCCGTGTCCGCCGCAAAGACGGCAAAGTAGAAGCGCTCCATACATTGAACGGCACGGCTGTATCACTGGCGCGTTCGCTGGTTGCAATTATTGAAAACTTCCAGGACGCGGACGGAAATGTAACAATCCCAGAGGTGTTACGGCCTTACATGGGCGGAAGGAAGCAAATATGATCAGTAGAAATCAAACTTTCCCGTCCTTGCTGCTGCAAACTTTCTTCAGTGCATCTTTTTGTTTTTTGTCTTCGCTGCATATCAACCGATATGCTTTGGCGCCAAAAAACAAAAAATCTGCTACTGAAATAAAGTTTTCGCTAAAGCAAGGAGGAAAAGTATGATTTCTAAAATGGAAATAAATGGTGTTCATTTCGATATCGACGACAAACTCAAAAAATATGTGAACAAAAAAATTGGTCAAATGGACCGCTACATACCCAAGCACGCGCGCGAATCGGCCCACGCCGAGGTGAAGCTTAAAGAAACAATGATTAATCACAAAAAACAGTGCAGTTGCGAGGTAATTTTACACTTGCCTAAAGAAGTAATTCGCATTCAAGAAACCACCATTAATATGTACGCGGCGGTGGACATTGTCGAGACAAAACTCAAGAATCAGCTCAAAAAATACAAAGACAAGCACGGCGGCAATCGCATCCATCAGCGGGTGTTGGCAAAATTACGTTCGCGCTAGGGGCCACCCATGCGGTACAATGTACTCCAGATTATTGACTGGTAATTGAGGAATTTTAGGGTAAAGCAATGAACAAAGTATTGAAGAAAGTTTTAGGGGATCCACAGGCGCGAACATTGAAGCGTCTGCAAAAGCGTGTTTTGGATGTAAATAAACTTGCGCCAAAATACAAAAAAATGACCGACAAGCAGTTGAAAGAACAGACTGCGAAACTCAAAAAACGACTCGAGAAAGAAACCCTAGATGCAATATTGCCAGATGCGTTTGCGCTAACCCGTGAAGCTTCTGATCGAATTTTGAAAAAGCGACATTTCGACGTCCAGCTGATAGGTGGCATGGTCTTGCACGAAGGAAATGTCACCGAAATGAAAACCGGTGAGGGAAAAACATTGGTAGCAACGTTGCCGCTAGTTTTGAACGGATTAACCGGTAAAGGCGCGCATTTGGTGACGGTCAACGATTACTTGGCGCAGCGAGATGCTGGCTGGAATGGCCCGTTGTACGATTTTTTGGGATTGAGCGTAGCGATTATTATTCCGGACGCATCGTATATTTATGATCCAAAGTTTACCAACAAAGATCACGACGATGAGCGATTCCGCCACTTAAAACCTTGCACGCGACAAGAAGCCTACGCCGCGGATATTACGTACGGCACCAACAACGAATTCGGCTTTGATTATTTGCGCGACAACATGGTTCGCGAAGAAGAACAGCTTCGCCAACGCGAGTTAAATTACGCGATTGTCGACGAGGTAGACTCGATTCTGATCGACGAAGCTCGCACACCGCTGATTATTAGCGCGCCAGCCGCCGCCAGTGCAAATGCTTACGAGCAGTTTTCTAAAATCGCGCGAAAATTAGACCCAGTGACAGATTACGAAAAAGATGAAAAGCGCCGCGAAGTTGCATTAACCGACGCCGGCGTTGATAAAATCGAAAAAGCGCTGTCGATCGATAATTTGTATGCCACCGAAAACATTCGCCAGATTTATCACCTAGAGCAAGCTTTGCGCGCCCAAGTATTGTTCACTCGCGACAAAGATTACGTTGTGGCTTCTGACGGCGACGTGGTTATTGTCGATGAATTCACCGGTCGATTACTAAAGGGTCGCCGTTACTCCGAAGGGCTGCACCAAGCCATTGAGGCTAAAGAAGGTGTCAATGTTCAGGAAGAATCAATGACACTGGCGACAATTAGTTTTCAGAACTACTTCCGTTTGTACGCAAAATTGTCTGGAATGACCGGAACGGCGCAGACCGAAAGCGAAGAATTTCACCAGATTTACAAACTAGACGTGATACAAGTTCCATCCAACCGCAAAATTATTCGTGAAGATCGTCCAGACCGAATTTACCGCGACGAAGCCGCAAAATTCCGTGCCATTATTCGTGAAGTGAGCGAACTCCACCAAAAAGGCCAGCCAGTTTTGATCGGAACGGTCTCGATCGAAAAGAACGAACTTCTCAGCAAAGCACTCAAAAAAGCTGCCATTCCGCATCAAGTTTTGAACGCCAAAAACAACGAACGTGAAGCGTCGATCGTAGAAAACGCCGGCCAAAAAGGCGCTGTAACGCTGGCCACAAACATTGCCGGTCGTGGAACTGACATTGTACTTGGTGAAGGTGTTAAAGAACTCGGCGGATTGTTTGTTTTGGGCAGTGAACGACACGAATCGCGTCGCATCGACAACCAATTACGTGGACGTACCGGCCGTCAGGGCGATCCGGGTGCCAGCCAATTCTTTGTATCTTGCGAAGACGACCTTATGCGCATTTTTGGTGGCGATCGCATCGCCAGTTTTATGACGCGACTAAGCGCTGACGAAGACACGCCAATCGAAAACCGCTTTATTTCACGAAGCCTAGAAGGCGCACAGAAAAAAGTCGAAGGCTTTAACTTTGATCGTCGTAAAAATGTTGTTCAGTACGACGACGTCATGAACCGCCACCGCAAGGCGACGTATATTATGCGCCGCGAAATCCTGAAGCATAATGACATTAGCCCGCGAATCAAGAAATATATTGATGACGAAGCGCAAGCATTGGCGACGTCGCCGTTTGTTGCGCACGACGATTTTGACGACATTAAGCAGATTTTCCCATTCGACGAAGCGACATTGGATGGTTTATTCGACACGGATGTGACGCAATTCCCGAAGGCGCTCACTCAGAAAGCGCACGAATTATACGACGGCCGCGTTATGGCGTTTACCGAAGAAATCATGCGAAAAGTCGAGCGCGATGTCTACTTGCAGATTTTGGATAATTTGTGGATGAAACACCTTGAGGATATGGATCATTTGCGCCAGGGAATTCACTGGATTTCTGTTGGTCAGCGCGATCCGTTAGTGGAATATCGCCGCCAATCGCAATTACTATTTGAGGTGATGCAAGAGATGATGCGCTCAGAAGTTCTGCAAACATTGTTTTCTGCACGGCCAATTGGCGAGCACGAACTCGAACGTCCAGCCGAGACGGCACTCACGAAAGCCGCCCGAAAATCAGTCGATAACGCCAGCAAAATTATTGAAGCCGATGAATTCACCGAAGAAGATTTTGCGGTCGCACCAAGCTCTGACATGCCGGGCGGAGGAATCGCCGCAAATTCTAACTCGCAAAATGCTCCAAAGAAAAAACAAAAGAAGCAAAAGCGAAAACTGGAACGCAAGCGCCGGGCCAGCGGACGTTCAAAAGGTCACCGCAAATAAATTATTAAAAAATGAAGCATAAAGTCACCGAACTCAAATTAGACAATGGCGCTCGCGGGCTGTTGATTCACGTGCCAGACGCCAGTGTCATGACATTCGAAATTAATTTCCGTGCCGGTGAATATTTGCTGGATCGCAAAAAATGGGAAACAGCTCATCTAATGGAACACATTTTGCTTGGTGCGAACGAACTATATCCAACAGCGCGTGATTTTCAGGCAGAAGTAGAAAAAAATGGCGCGTACAGTAACGCCTCGACAGGGGTGTACGACATTACTTACGAAGCCGAGTGTGCAGATTTTGAATGGGATCGAATTTTAGGATTGCTGAGCAGTGCGATTACGCGACCACTGTTTTTAGAGAGCGAATTCGAGGCAGAATTTGGTAACGTTCGCGAAGAATTGACTGCTCGGTCTAATAACCACTTCCGGCACCTAGGCCTGAGCTTACGCGAAAGTTACGGATTATATGCAATGACCGATCAAGAGCGATTAAAACACATGGAAAACGTGTCTGTCTCCGATGTAAAATCACACTACGCCGCCACGCACACGACGGGCAATATGCGGTTTGTGATCGCCGGAAATATTTCTGCCAAACGGGCCAAACAGATTGAGTCTGTGCTCTCGACCTTCGAGCTCGTATACGGTGATGGCCGCAAGAATTTGCCCGAAGAACACCCAAAAACACTCAAAAAACCACTCTATATCGAAGCAACTGGCGTCGAAAACCTATACTTTTACATCGACACATTTATGCGCCGCTGGATGAGCAACGATGAGGTTGACGCACTTAGCCTGGCTAATAATATGCTGACCGAAACATTCTATTCGCGGATCTTAGGCAAAGCCCGCGAACAGGGGTTGGTGTACGGCATGAGCTCGTCGTACATGCGCTGGAACGAAGCCAGTAATTTGTGGTTTGGTGCGCAAGTTCGTCCCGAAAACATCCCAAAACTATTTGCAATTATCGAACGCGAAATTATGGGGCTGCGCGAAGGACGTATTAGCGATAGCGATTTACTGAGCGCCAAACAATTTGCACTTGGCCGCCATCAGCGTGGTGCGCAAACAGTTTCGGGCATTGCCAACGGCTACAGCACGCGGTATTTTTACGACGACGAAATCGAAGATTACTATGAAATTCCAAAACGCATCGAAGCCGTCACGCGCCACCAAATTCCAGAAATTACCGAAGCGCTGTTCGCAGAAGACATCAAGGGTTTCGGCGTGCTCGGCACGTGCGGTTCAACCTTCGCACAGGAATCATTCGATCACCTTGCGAGTCTTTGGCAAAAGTAGCGCTTGCCATCGTTAGTTTACGAAAAGCGAAAGCGGGTATACACTCTAAGGGTAATAATCTAAGGAGAATTCACATGAATCCACAGGAACAACCAACGCCGCCGACAATTCCAGAGCCAACGATGGATCCGCTAACGCCACCAGAACCAATTGGTCCGGCGGTTGCGCCAACTCCGTCGCCGTCATCGATGCCAATCGCATCGCCACCGGTTGATTCATCCGGATCAAATTCCGCTTTGCCGGCAATGCACGAAGACCCAAGCCAACTCAACAAACCACACAACAAAATGCCATTTATTATCGGGGCAGTGGCAGTTATTGTTGGACTGATGATTGTTATAGCGCTGTTGATCGTATAATTTTAGAAGTCATATAAGTCACTCAAGTTCCAGTACGCTGTTATAATAGTACAAATGCCCGAAATATCTGATATCCAAAAAGAAATCGCTCAGACCGTTGCGGCGGTTGATGTTGGTGCGCTTGAAACAAAAAAGGCCCAACTGACCCAAAAAAGCGAAGCGACAGATTTCTGGCAAAATCAAGAGGTAGCGCAGGCAACCATGAAACAAATTGCGCGGTTGGACGAACAAATTCAGCCATGGCGAACCTTGCAAAAAGAAGCAGATGAACTACAAGAACTAGCAGATTTAAAAGACGCTAGTCTAGATGTTGAGATCCAAAAACAGTTCGCAGCGGTACAAAAAGCATTTTTGAGCCTTAAAAAGCAACTATTGTTTAGTGGCGCGCACGACAGAGGTAGCGCAATTGTGAGCATATACGCAGGCGCTGGCGGAACTGACGCCCAAGATTGGGCCGAAATGTTGCTGCGCATGTACGTCCGCTTCGCCGAGTCGCAGAACATGAGTGTCAAAACCGTCGACCAATCAGCTGGCGAAGAAGCGGGGATAAAAAGTGCTACGATCGAAATTGATGGCGCGTTCGCATACGGCAAATTACAAGGCGAACACGGTGTGCATCGACTAGTCCGACTCAGCCCATATAACTCTGACAATTTGCGCCAAACGAGCTTTGCGAAAGTAGAAGTTTTGCCCAAAATTGACAGTCCCAGCGAGATAGATATCGACGAAAAAGAACTCAAAATTGATGTCTATCGCAGTGGCGGTCACGGCGGTCAATCGGTCAATACGACCGACTCGGCTGTGCGCATTACGCACTTGCCAACAAATATCGTCGTGGCGATTCAAAACGAACGTTCTCAAATTCAAAACCGCGAAACCGCCATGACGATTTTGCGCTCCAAACTTGCACAATTGCGCGCCGAACAGCACAAAGAAAAAGTCAGCGAACTTAAAGGCCCAAACCAATCCGCAGAATGGGGAAATCAAATCCGCAGCTATGTCCTGCACCCGTATAAACAAGTCAAAGATTTGCGCACCAAACACGAATCATCTGATCCAGACAAAGTTCTAGCCGGCGATCTTAACGATTTTATTGACGCTTACCTTGAGGCAAATATTCGCAGCGAATCCTAAAACTTGTAAAATTGTACGATCAGGCTGTTATCGCATAAGCAGTTTGCTATAATAGGGCGGATGATACTTCTCGACAGAGTTACGAAGGTTTACGGCAAAACCAATATTGCGCTTGATCGCATTAATTTGCACGTTGAACCAAAAGAATTTGTGATTATTGTTGGCCAAAGTGGCGCTGGCAAATCAACATTTTTGAAGTTACTGACGCGCGAAGAACGCCCAAGCAGCGGCAAGATCATTGTTGGCGGCATTGACTACGAACATCTGAAAGATAAAAAAATTCCGCTCATTCGCCGTAAAATCGGTGTGGTGTTTCAGGATTTTAAATTACTACAGAACAAAACGGTGTACGAGAATGTTTCGTTTGCACTCGAAATTGTCGGCGCTAGCAACAGCGAAATCAAATACACCGTACCGCGCGTACTATCGATTGTCGGATTGCAGGGCAAAGAAAAAAGTTACCCACGCGAATTGTCCGGAGGCGAGCGCCAGCGTGTGGCAATTGCGCGGGCAATTGCACGCCAACCAAAAATCCTAATCGCCGACGAGCCAACCGGAAACCTCGACCCAAAACACGCTTGGGATGTTATAAAAGTCCTCGAAAAAATCAACAAATATGGCACAACAGTGCTACTGACGACGCATAACCAAGACGTGGTGAATAAATTGAAACGCCGCGTCATTACGATCGAAGGTGGCAAAGTTGTCAGCGACCGTGCCAGCGGAGGATACGACAAGTAATGAAACGACGATTCATTTCTATTGGCCGAGTATTCAAGGCCGGCATGCTCAATTTTGTTCGCAATGCCTGGCTTGCAGTTGCGGCAATTGCCGTGATGGTTATTACGCTCACCATTGTTCTATTCTCTGTTATTGCCAGCGCAACGTTTAATAATACGATTCAGCAAATTACCGACAAAATTGACATATCAGTCTATCTAAAAGATGATGTCAACGAACAGGCACGCAATGATTTGATCGCACAGATTAAGCAGCTCGAAAACATAAAATCGGTCGAATACATCTCGAAAGCCGACGCTCTTGAGCGCTACAAAGAACAGAACAAAGACAATCTTGATTTGCTGGTCGCCATATCGCAAACAAATAATCCACTGCCTGCCAGTTTGCAGATTAAGCCACAAAACCCCGAAAACTTCGATCCGATTAAGTCGTTTTTAGAACAAGACAACATTAAGGCGTTGCAGTCCGAACAAACTTCGTACTCGGGCGATCGCAAAGACGCGATCGATAAAATCACCAGCGCAACGGTGTTTATTCAACAGGCAGGAATCGCCGGAATTATCGTGTTTGCGTTTATCTCGATGCTGATTATTTTTAATACTATTCGAATGGCGATTTTTAACCGCCGTGAGGAGCTTAATATTATGCGACTCCTGGGGGCGAGTACATGGTACATTCGTGGACCGTTCGTGATTGAAACGATTTTTTACGGAGTTATATCGGCCATTATTTCTGTCGGGCTTTGTAAGCTAGTATTTACACTCCAGACCTCGGCATTTGATGCCAGTACTTTTGGGCTTTTGGATATAAAATTTGCGAGTGACTATTTTGCAGAGCATTTTTGGACAATTTTTGGCATTGCGCTTGCGGTCGGTATACTTATTGGAGCGGTGTCATCAATGATTGCGACGCGCCGTTACCTAAAATTTAAGTCAACAAAGTAAAACAATACACGATAGTTCAAATTCTACAGAGGCAGACATATTTGAACCACAAGAGAGGGTATGGTAAAATGCTATTGTTTATAAAAAATATGCATAACGACACAAAAAACGCACAACAAACAAAAACCATGACACAAAAACCAAAAAGCCTACGCCAAAAAATCCGTAACTCATCTGCTAAACAGCGTATTGCGAGTAGCATGTTTGCTGTTTTATTGCTGCTTGGTTTTGTATCAATGCCTATTGTGAGCGCACAAAACTACCAACAGCAAATCAATGATTTGCGCGACCAAAACTCAGAAATAAAAGAAGACGTTGGCGAGCTTGAAGATGAAGCGAGCAGTCTCGAAGATAAAATTGGTCGCCTGCAGCAAAGAATTAACAATATCCAGGCTCAAATTAACGACAACAGAGACAAGATCGAAGAGCTGAACAAACGAGTTGTTGAAGCAGAGGCTGAGCTCGATAAGCAACGCGGTCTCCTTGGCGCAAATATCCGCACCATGTACTTGGAAGGTGACGTATCAACCTTGGAGATGCTTGCTTCTAGCAAAGACCTCAGTGAATTTGTAGACAAAGAACAATATCGTACCGCAGTACAGAATAAAATTAAAACGACACTCGACACTATAACGACACTCAAACACGAACTGAACACAAAAAAAGAAACGGTTCAACAGCGCGTAGTAGAACAGCAATCGCTGAACGCGGATTTGGGCGCAAAACGTGCTGAAAATAATCAGCTACTTTCGTTGAACGAAGGCGAACAAGCAAAATTGGATTCGAAAATCAAAAAAACAAACAAACGAATCGAAGAGCTAAAACGCTTGCAAGCAGTCGAGAACATGCGGTTATTCGGCGGCGGCGCTGGCACGATTGGCGGCGGCGGATATCCGTGGGGCCGTGCAAAATGTATTCACACTGGCCAAGTTGATGGTTGGTGCTCTAATTATGACTGGGCGGTCGGCGGTTCGATCTGGAACTTTTCGACTGGTGGATACGGATATCGAAACTGCACCGACTGGGTATCATTCCGTGTTCGCAGTACCGGCAAATTCGTGCCAAGCGGCATGGGTAACGCGAACAATTGGGACGACCGCGCACCGGGCAAAGGATTCAAAGTCAGCAGCACTCCAAAAGCGGGCGCCGCAGCAGTCAGTAACGGCGGATATTACGGACATGTTATGTACGTCGAGGCAGTCAACAGCGACGGATCGATTGTCATCAGCGACTATAACCGTGCTGGAACCGGCAAATATGCTACCAGTACAGTGAGTGCCAGCGGCCTGCGCTTCGTTTACTTCTAGTAAATTCGTCTTATTTGTGACAACTATTAGATACGCGCGAAAAGTTGGAAAGGCAACGTAGTTATGGTTTTCTTGGTGTATACTATGCTTACAAATACAATCTAGGGGAGCAACCGGTGCTAGAAAAAACATCTAAAACAGAGTCTGAAAACATGAATAATAAAACACCAAAAAGACTAACAAAAACAAAGCGAATGGGTACGATCGGATTTTTAATTGTGTTCGGATTTGGTCTTTTTGCATTCGGTTGGCTTGGGGGTAGTGGGCAGATTTCGCTAACCCGAAATAAACTTACCTCACAAAATTTGGCCATGCCAGATGACTTAAACTACGCATCAGTTGAGCAGGTCTATGATTCGCTCAAGAAAAACTATGACGGTGAGCTGGATAGCGATGAGCTTCTGGACGGCCTGAAGGCTGGGCTTGTTAAGGCAGCTGGCGATGATTACACCGAATTTATGAATGTTGAGCAAGCCAAAGAGTTTAACTCGCAGCTTAACGGCTCGCTTGACGG
>CAZDDV010000005.1:32003-50438 GCA_964504275.1 uncultured Candidatus Saccharibacteria bacterium
TTGACGGTATTGGTGCAGAACTCGACAAAAAAGGTGATTCGATTGTTATCGTGGCGCCGATAAAAGGGTTTCCGGCAGAGCGAGCAGGCCTGAAAGCGGGCGATGTCATTGCTGAAATTGACGGCCAGTCAGCGTCGGGCATGACAATAACAGAGGCCGTCAAAAAAATTCGTGGTAAGGCGGGCAGTAACGTTATGCTGACAATCATCCGTGACAATAGTTCGCAGAAGTTTGAAATTACTCGCGAAAGCATTACGATCCCAAGTGTTGAGCACGAAATGTTGGCCAACAAAACTGGCTACATTAGCATTAGTCGATTTTCTGACGACACATCAAAACTAGCACGAGAAGCCGCGACGGATCTTAAAAGCCAAGGCGCTGTGCGAGTTATTTTGGACCTTCGTGGCAATCCGGGCGGACTGTTGCAATCATCTGTGGACGTGTCGAGTCTTTGGCTTGCAGAAGACCAGGTAGTCTTAGAAGAACGCCGTGGTGGCGAAACGATCCAGACGCTCAAAGCCAGCGGAGACTCAGTCTTGCAGGGTATTCCAACGGTAGTTTTGGTGGACGAGGGCAGCGCCAGCGCCAGCGAAATCGTGGCCGGGGCATTGGCTGATAATAAGGCCGCGACACTTATGGGCGCAAAAACATTCGGCAAGGGAAGCGTGCAGGATATTGTGCCGCTTACAACCGGTGGAGTTCTAAAAGTAACTATTGCGCGCTGGTATACGCCGGGCGGTCACAACATCGACAAAGAAGGAATTACCCCGAGCGAGTTAGTAAAACTCGACGCCAATAAAATCAAAAAAGATATCGACACCCAAAAAGACGCCGCACTTGAGTTTTTGAAAAGCCGATAGTAAATTTTACGCGCGAAACCCTTTTGTTTTTTCTAACACCTTGTGATAGTATTTAATCTGTTAGTAAACCAGAGGAGAGGGCAGGCTCGGCGTGATTGGACGTCCAATAAAGTATATTTTTGTGACAGGTGGAGTTCTTTCGGGACTCGGCAAAGGTATCACCGCCGCCTCAATCGGGAATCTCTTAAAAGCCCGCGGGCTCAAAGTAAATATTCAAAAATGCGATCCGTATCTGAACGTCGATGCCGGACTTTTAAACCCGCGCGAACACGGCGAATGTTTTGTAACCAAAGATGGGGCGGAAACAGATCTTGACCTCGGTCACTACGAGCGATTTTTAGACCAAGAACTGACGAGTAAAAGCAGCCTGATGAGCGGTCGCGTTTTACTAAAAGTAATCGAGGATGAGCGAGCCGGCAAATACGACGGCGACGACGTCCAAATTATTCCACACTTTACCGGCGCGATTCAAAAATTTATTCAGGAAGCGGCCGAAGGGTTTGACGTGCATATCGTCGAAATCGGCGGCACTGTTGGCGACTACGAATCGTTAAGTTTCATTGAGGCAATTCGCGAGCTTGGCATAAAAGTTGGTTCAGAAAACTGTATTTACGTGCATGTAGTGTATTTGCCGTATCTTGGCGCTAGCAACGAAACCAAGACCAAGCCGGCGCAAAATTCGGTTCGTGATTTACGAGGTTTGGGCATCGCACCAGACATTTTAGTAGCCAGAAGCGAGAAAAAATCACACGAAAGCGTCAAAGAAAAACTCAGTTTGTTCTCGGGTGTTGATCAAAAGGCGATTGCGCTTTTGCCGAACGCTGCCAGCATTTATGAGGTTCCGCTCACACTTGAAGACACTGATCTCGCCGACGTTATTTGCAAACGACTTGGTGTAAAAGCCAAAAAACCAGACCTAAAAGCGTGGCGCGGAGTAGTCAAAAAAGCGACTGCTGCACAAAAGCATAAATTAACTGTTGGTGTGGTTGCAAAATACATGGATAACACCGATACGTATATGTCAGTGTTTGAAGCGCTGTATTCGGCCGGAATTTGGAATGACGCCAAAGTAGCGATCAAATGGATTGACGCCGAAAAACTCCACAAAGAATCAGATGTCGAAAAAGCCACTAAAGACGTTGATGGTATTGTTGTGCCTGGTGGTTTTGGGACTCGTGGGCTTGAGGGCAAGATTATTGCCGCTCAGTACGCCCTGAACTCTGGTTTGCCGTATCTTGGGCTATGTCTTGGCTTGCAGATGGCAGTCGTTGCTGCGGCGCGTAACGCCGGGCTTAAAAAAGCTACAACAATAGAGCTTGATCCAAAAAGCGACACCAAAGTTATTAATGTCATGGAAGGCCAAGAGGGCAAAATGCAAACCGGCGGCACCATGCGACTGGGCGATTATCCGTGCGTTTTGCAAAAAGGCAGCAAAGCAGCCGAGCTGTACGGAACACATAAAATTGTTGAACGTCACCGACACCGCTGTGAATGCAACAACGCCTACCGCGAGCAATACGAATCGTGGGGAATTAAAGCTGTGGGGACCTCGCCCGACGGTAATTTGGTAGAAATCATCGAAGCGATTGATCATCCGTTCTTTATGGCCAGCCAATTTCACCCAGAATTTACCTCGCGGCCAAACCGCTCTCATCCGTTGTTCGGCGGTTTCATTGCGAGTTTAATCAAGAAAAAATAGCACGAATAAAATAAGGGGATGGGTAGGAATTCTTGCAAAAAATGCAAAAATCATCTACCATAAGCGTAAATGGCCGAACAAAACAAAATTTTACTAGTAGAAGATGACGACGGGCTGGCAAATGTCTACCAAACGCGTTTAGAGGCCGAAGGTTTTGCTGTAAAACGCGTGCCTAACGGCGAAGAGGCATTGGCGATCGCTATTGAATTTAAGCCAGCGCTGATTTTACTCGATGTCATGATGCCAAAAGTTAGTGGCTTTGATGTGCTGGATATTTTGCGTAACACACCAGAGACAGCAAACGTCAAAGTTATTATGCTGACCGCACTCAGCCAAGATTCCGACAAAGAAAAAGCCGAGAAACTGGGCGCCGATGATTACTTAGTAAAATCTCAAGTCGTTATCGCCGACGTCGTCGAACGCATCAAACACCACCTAGGAATGCAATAACCTTAATTGCCATACATCATGCGTTGCGCGCTTGACATGAATAGCCGAGTATCTTTGGTATAATTGCTGGACTCTGTGATAGGATTGTATGTAGAAAGCAAAAACAAAAATGTCACAGATAGAAACAGCGGCCCCGCCACATCCAGCAGCGACGCAGGAAAACGCATCTCCTTTGCTGGCCGCAGAGCTTCAGGCGCATGATCCGGAAGCGATCGCCAAATACGAAGGTCGGTTTAGTGCAGATGCAACGGTTATACCTGAACTATACAAAGAGTACGGTATCGGCTTAAACTGGGCGTTAAACACTACTTTAGAAGGAGAATATCGCGAAAATGCACATACTACACACGGTTTGGCCTTGGCGAGCATGGATGTTGGACGCGTTATAAATAAGGTGAATACAGCAGTATCGCTTTTTGACGATAGAACATTAGCGACAGAAATCGTTGTTGCTGACGATGGCTGGCATGATGAGAAACCCGTTCTACCGCCTAAAGATGTGTTGGGCGGTATCGCGCGTTTGCAGATGGCTGGCGAATCAGGTCAAATGCTGGCTGGGCTTATTGCAGATGCTAGCTACCCGTATGAAAAACAACCCCATGATGGTCTCGTTGAGCTTTCGCCACGACCACCAAAGGAGGCATACAACTTATCGGGTCGATACGGCCAGCCAGTATCAGATGAAACGCGCGCATTGTTATGCTCGAACACAGAGCAGCACTTTGCAGTGCAGGGTTTTTCAAGCCCCGAAATGAGAAAGATTACAATTGGTGATGAAACAGTGGCATTGCAAAAAAGCTACGGTGATCACACGGCGATTTTAGTAAAACCCGCACTACTAAATGGCGTACGAATTCCGGCGGGAAGTATCATGCTTGTTGATGAGCAAAATGGTCAGCCGCAATTTGCGTTCGGAAGACTTAGTTTATTTAATTTTGACAGCCCAGAAGAAGCAGCGCGCCAGATGCCCGATATTGTCAAAAAAGAATTTCAGAGGCATGATGTTCGTTCTAATTTCGAAACATCAGTACAGGCATTTAATAGCATGGTGGGTAGAGATGTTCAGACCCCCGTGCAAACAGCAGAGAAAAGAGTGAGATTAATTTTAGATTCTGATCCAAGTATCTCGCTCTATGATGCAAAAACACAGGCTGCAAGGGAGATTAGCGCTGAGTTAGAAAAGGATATACAGACGAAAAGTATACGTACGCAGCTAAAAATGCTTCGCGTGATAGCGTTCGAAATAGCGACCGCCCGGCTCAATGATCTCGCTACTAATAAAGCGAACGAATGGAAATACGACTCGTTAGAATACCGCCCAGCATTAAGTCGCGTAAAGTCATCGAAGGCACGATTAAACCGAACAAACGGAATAGAGTCTGTTCGGCGGGTGTACAACCTTATAGATGCGTTAGAGCTTGTAGAAGCTGCTCGATTTTAATCTGCTAGCATTGCGAATGAGTGAGGCTCCGGATGTAAAGAGTGTTGCGGCAATTATGATAACTAAACCAGAATTTGCTCCGGTGTCTGCCAACATTTGACTGCTTGCGGCAGCTCCGCTGCTACTGACCCGAATTGTTACGGTTGCAGTTCGCTCCTGGCCAAACTCGTCGGTAATCGTATAGGTAAATGTAGTCGTGCCAGAAAAGCCCGCAGGCGCCACGTATTCAAACGAACCGTCTGCGTTGACTGTCACGGTTCCGCGCGTCGGTTGTGTGTAACCAGTGACGGTGATTTCTTGTCCGCTGTCGTTGCGAAGTAATCCAGAGCTTACTGATACTGATAACGTGCGGGTGCCGTTATCGAGCCTACGAGAATCATTCACTGCAGCCAGATCTTCGATTGGGCTGGCTGCTCCCGCACATGCTGCACCATCATTTGACGAAGGGATTTCGCCTTGAATGAGCGCAGTTGCTAGGGGTGCTTCCGTATCGTAGTCAGTTATTTTCCAGATAATGCCGGTCACATTATGCGAAAAATACAGCTCGTCTTGCACGGTAGCCCAGCCGGCACCAAAGGGTGAGTTAGCCGCAAAACCACTAGGCATGCCGGTGACTGCCGCGCTTGTAAGAATCCCGGTATCAGTATCGATTCTTCTCAGGTAGTAGCCGCCCTGGCCGTATAAAACTCCATTGATATGGACAAGCTCGGAAATAAGTATGCCATCAGACAGGGCCAGCGAGGTTGTTGTTCCGGCCGAAACATCGATCCGGTATAACGTCGATGTGGTCCCGAAGGGCGAGACCCACAGATTGCCTTCATCGTCAAAATCGCCTGCAACATAGCTTGCTACTGGCAGCCCAGCTGGAATGCCAAGGTCGGTGTAGCTGCCATCGCCTTCGATGCGTAATAGGTGCCCTTGGTTGGCGCCAGTGTTAACCAATGCATACAAATAATTGTCCTCGACATTATATCCAAGCGCGTTGGGTACATCGGGTATCACTGCGCCGATACTATCGTAACTTCCATCCTCTGCGTTAAGCACTTTTAGCTGGCCGCCCATAATCTGGTAAAACGCGCTGGTACAAGTCAGCGGTGCGGCGTGAACCACTTGCGGTGAAGTACACAATATACCAATACATGTGGCAATGGCAAAAAATAGGGAAGTTGCAAACCCCAGCGAGCGAAAAACGTCTGCGTGCGTTCGTTTGATGCGATTCATATTTTTGTTACCCCAACAAATAACTACACAAAGTATAGCATAAGCACAGTAAATTTTACGACAATATACTAGAGACATTAGGCTTGGTGGTCGGGATTTTGTAACAACGCTCAAAACGCGAGTGATGGGGCTGTTATAGTGACTATTTATAATTTATTCTACGGTGACTTCGGTGCGGCGGACTGAGCGGCCAGTAAATAGGCGAACTTTGCGAGATTGCATTTTTACAACGCCGTCTTTTGCAGCGTGAATCGTAAAGTTACGAGAGGTAAATGTGCCATCGCCAGCACGTTTTGTGGCCCCAGTTTGGCGAACAATAACTTGACCGGTTTTTACATTTTGACCGCCAAAAAGTTTAACACCAAGGCGTTGACCTGGACTGTCGTGGACGTTCTTGCTTGAGCCACCGGCTTTAACTTTTGACATAGGTTACTTCCTTTATTACTTACGGATCAGGGTTACTAATTCGCGGCCGACAAATTGGCCTTCGCGGTGGTAGATTAAATCTTGATCCGCCGCATACTTAAAACTCACACGAGTATACCCCAATTCCTCGAGGTGGTCAAGGATTTGCAGGTGTTTAAATTCATTGCCAATTTTCCAGGACGGAATAGCGATCGTCATGCGAAATCCTGGTTTGGTTTGCCGCGTAACATTTTGCAGGAATTTTTTGTGGATTGTATCTACATCTGACATTACTTCTCGCAGAACTTCTGGTTTGGGTTCGTGCGAAAAAGCCCTGCCCAGATATGTTTCGCAGGCAATACCGTCAAACGGCGTCTCCCACTGCATTTCGGTGGCGTCACCTTGGCTCAAGGTGAACGAACCCGTAACCCGGATGTCGCTTTTAAGCCATTCCAGGTTTTCTTGGCTGTATGCAACCATGCGTGGCTCAAGATCAGATCCGATGACATCAAAACCCATTAGTAGTGCTTCTTGCAGAATAACACCGGTGCC
The DNA here is from genome assembly GCA_964504275.1 of uncultured Candidatus Saccharibacteria bacterium. Taxonomy (GTDB): domain Bacteria; phylum Patescibacteriota; class Saccharimonadia; order Saccharimonadales; family JAGQNJ01; genus CAYQXB01. The sequence continues at coordinate 38,632 of CAZDDV010000005.1, forward strand.
ACAAAACGGATCGAGAATTCGCGCTAGCCGATTTTCACCAGGAGTAGTGGTTTTTTCGGCTTCATTTTGAGACATCGCTGAAACATTATTCCCAGAAAGGTTCACGATGGTTTGCGCGAGTTTAGGCGGCAACATGCCAATTTTTGCGTCGCGTTTGGGGCGCGCTTGGTCGCGAGCCGCGTAGGCCTCGATATCTTGAATATCCACTGTTTGCGCTAGGTACGTTTTGCCGCCAGTCGCCACAAAAATTAACTCCATTCCAAACGGAAGTTGAGTCATTTTGTTATGCAAAACCTGCGCGCTGTTTAGTTCTAGGCCTTTGGTTGGCACGACGCGCACAGGGCGTTCGTCGGATTTTTTGATAGCCTTTTTTACTTCCAACGCAGTTCGCTGAATCAATTGCTCGTTTGTTTTTATGCCGTATACGCTGATGCCGAATGTAACTTTGCCGGGGCCAATGCAACAGGTGTGCTTTGGGACGTGCTCAATCAGGTAGTCGCTGAGTTTGCGCCAATCTGTAAAATCTAGAATTGTCAGAAGTTTTGCTAGTTTGATGGTGCCGCCAATTCGCGCAAAACTAATTTCCGCTGGATCAATATCAATTAATGCGGCGTGTTTTCCCAGCGGCGTAATGCGCTCGGCACCGTATAAACTTTCTAGTTCGGCCAGCCCAATGGCCGGCTGGCGCCCCAAAATTGCCACTGCTTGATTACTATTCTGACTCATAATGCCTTTCAGTATACGGTATAATAGGGGAAAAGAGGGAGAATCGATGTCAGAAAACAAAAGTCGAAGGTGGAAGTTGATCGTCAATATACTGACAATCCTTGCATTGGTAGGGCTCATTTATGCCGTTCGCAGCCAAATTGTCGAAACGATTACAAGCGTTGGCCGTATTAATTATTGGGCGCTGTTTTTGATGATTCCGGCGCAAATGCTCAGTTATCATTCGTTTAGCAGGATGTATTTGTATCTGTTTAAAATGCTCGGCGACAAAATAAACTACAAAAAAATGCTCAAAGTTACGCTGGAGCTAAATTTTGTAAATAATGTGTTTCCAAGTGGCGGTGTTTCTGGGTTTTCGTATTTTGGCTTGCGCATGAAATCACAGGGTGTTAGTACTGGCAGGGCGACATTGGTCCAAATGATGCGATTTATTTTGTTGTTTATTTCTTTTCAGATTTTGTTGTTCTTGGGGCTGGCGATGCTGGCGTTCGAAGGCAAGGCCAGCGGATTTTTACTGCTTGTGGCCGGTTCGCTGGCAACATTTTTGTTTATCGGCACGCTGGCGGCGGCGTTTATTGTTGGCTCAAAAGCGCGTATTAACGGATTTTTTAACTACATCGCCAAAGCTCTGAATCGGGTGATTCATATTGTCCGGCCAAAACACCCAGAAACAATTAACCTTGCTAGGGTTGAGCGTGGTTTTACGGAGCTGCATGAAAATTACATGGTGTTCAAGAATAATCCGCGCGTGCTGCAAATGCCACTTTTGTACGCATTGCTGGCAAACTTTGCCGAAGTTATGACCATCTATGTGGTGTACATCGCTTTTGGCGAATTTGTAAACCCGGGTGCGATTATCATTGCATATGCGGTGGCGAATTTTGCCGGTCTGGTGTCGGTGTTGCCCGGCGGTGTAGGAATTTACGAGGCGCTTATGACCGGAATTTTGGTTTCGGCGGGTGTGCCAGCAGGCCTTAGTATCTCTGTTACGATCATGTATCGCGTATTGAGTATGGGTTTGCAGTTGCCGCCAGGATATTACTTTTATCACCGCGCGCTTCGCGAACCGACGGTTGATACGTAGTGAGTTCGCTAGAGCTTAGTGTTAGTGATTTTGTAGCAGTTTTTAACCAATCGATTGACTATGCGTACCCACAAGTTACGATTATTGGCGAGCTGAGTAACTTCAAGATCAGTAAAAACCGTTGGGTCTACTTTGACTTAAAAGACGATCAGGCAAGCGTGCGATTTTTTGGCACAACTTTTCAATTACCTGGACCCTTAGAGAATGGCATGATGCTGCGCGTGGTGGGATCGCCACAGTTGCATCCGCAATTTGGGTTTAGTATCACCGTAAAATCAATCCAAGCCGCTGGCGACGGGAGTATTAAAAAAGCCGCTCAACTACTGCAAGCAAAGCTCCAAAAAGAAGGGTTATTTGACGCAGAGCGAAAACGGCTGCTACCACACCCACCACATACAATTGGCTTAATCGCATCGGAGCAGTCAGCAGGATATGCAGATTTTATAAAAATACTGCAAGCGCGGTGGCCAAAAGTAATCATTGATCACTATGATGTTCAGGTCCAAGGCGACGGCGCACCGACTCAGATCATTGCTGCTATCAATTACTTTAACGCTCGCGCAGAAGTACCAGAGGTGTTGGTTATTACGCGCGGCGGTGGCAGTAGCGATGATTTGCAGGCGTTTAGTAACGAAGCGGTTACGCGCGCAGTTGCCGCCAGTCGAATTCCGACTCTGGTTGCAATCGGACACGAAGTTGATAGTAGTTTGGCAGAGCTTGCGGCAGATCTGCGAGCAAGCACACCAAGCAATGCCGCAGAACTGCTCGTACCCGAAAAAAAACAAGAAATGAATACAATAAGCGAAGTAGAAAAGCTAATGAAGGATTTTTTACAACGCATGCTGAAAAATCAACAACGGTACGTTTTTGACAAAAAAACAGATGTAACTAGAGCCATGCAGCAGATATTACAGGCAGCCAAACAAAACATAGCAATGCAGCGCCAAATTCTGAGCATGGCATCGCCACAGCATATTTTGCAGCGCGGCTATGCAATTGTGCGTTCGAACGGCAACGCGATTGCGAGCGCAAGAAAAGTTTTACCGCAATCAAAACTAACAATTGAGTTTAAAGACGGAACTGTAGACGCGAAGAGTGAATAATAGGCTAAACAAAGGTATAGTTAAAAACATGAAAAAGACAAGAACATATCAACACATGAAACTGGAGCTCGACGAAGTTGTTGCAAAAATGCAAGATGAAACGCTTGATATCGACGAAGCTACGATGTTGCACGAGCAAGGAATGAAGCTTGTCAAAGAGCTCGAGTCGTACTTAAAAACAGCAGAACTAACTATCAACAAAGTCACAGAAAAAACACAAGGCTAACATGCATGCCTGATGTTGTTTGGACGGTCATTGCATCGGTCGGCGTTGTCGTATTTGGATGTTTTGTATTTGTCATTGCGTTCGGCGCACCGTTTTTACCAACTCATGCACCCCAGGTTGAGGTCGCATTCACGCTGGCAAAGCTAAAAAAAGGGCAAACACTTTTGGAGTTGGGAAGTGGCGACGGTAGGATTTTGCTGGCGGCCGCCGAGCAAGGAATTAATGCAATTGGCTACGAATTAAACCCGTTGCTTGTTTTGTATTCTTTGTTCAGAACCAGGCGATACAGAAAACTCGTAACCATTAAGTGGCAGAATTTTTGGTTGGCGAAGCTTCCAGAGTCTGATGCAATTTTTGTTTTTTTACTGGGGCGCTACATGCAAAAACTTGATCACAAAATCACAAATGAGGCCAAAAAACCGCAAAAACTTGTTAGCTATGCTTTTACGATTAACGGAAAAACCCCTGTGCGCGAAAAAAATGCCATGCGATTGTACGAATATTCATAACGAGCGTTTGGTAGTTGTTGTGGCGCTTGCACTGAGCGGGCGGATCGGTTACCATAAGCGTAATGAGTAAACTTGGAACTGACGGGTCAATAAACGTTTTGCTAATACCATTTGTTTTGACGCTAGTATTTTTACTCGGCGCTGCTGGGTTTGGTGCTTGGGCTTTTAGTTCGCGCCAAGATTACAAAAATAATGTCGACGAAAAAATAGCTGTCGCCGAAGAAATCGCCCGTAAAGAAACTGCTTCGCAGAAAGATAGCGAATTTATCGAACGCGAAAAACGGCCGCTCAAAGATTACAATGGGCCCGATGCATACGGTTCGGTTAATATTAAATTTCCAAAAAGCTGGAGCGCATACGTCGAAGAAGGTACGGGGACAGCGCCGTTGAGTGCGTACTTTCACCCTGACGCGGTTCCAGATGCACAATCGGACGCCTCATATGCCTTGCGCCTAGAAGTTGTTAATGAAACATTTGACCGACAGGTTCAAAAGTTCGAAAATTCTGTTCGTAGCGGCAAAGCAAAAGCAAAACCGTACAAGCCGGTGAACGTAGACAACGCCGTCGGGCTGCAAATTACGGGCGAGCTTGATAATCGCAAGCAAGGCGTAATGGTTATATTGCAAATTCGTGATAAAACGCTCCGCATTTGGACCGAAGCCGATCAGTTCGAAAAAGACTTCTTTGAAAGCGTTCTGCCAAACTTGAAATTTGTTCCGTAGCACCGTCCTAGTGAATTTGTAAAAAACACGTCATACCCGAGTGCTATAATTAGTGGACCAAGAAGCGAGGGTAACGTGCGGATTACAGATAATGAATTAACGGGGGTGGATTCTAGCTATGACGTCCGGTTATTTAAAGCACTAGCCGAAGATTTGCGTGCGCCACTGTTGCAAATTGCTCGTGGTAGTGAACTCGCAAACAGCGGAAGCGGCACTGCAGCGGATTTAAAAAGTATCGAAACGACAGCTGATGCGACTCTAAAATTAATTGATAGTTATTTGTTTAGTACGCAGGTTATGTTGGGGCAGCAAAAACTAGAGCTTGAGCCTGTTTCGGTCAAAGCTATCATGTACGACACGGCGCATTATTTGGATAAAATGTGTAAGTTATACGATCAGCAGATCGAGTTGCAGATTCACGCACGCAACACCTTGGTTATGGCACATCCACAGGCGATGCAGGCAGCGCTTATAAGTTTGGCACATAGTTTTATTTCGTCGTTTCAGCGCACTAGTCCGCAGCAAATTATTTTGACCGCGCAAAAAACAGGATACGCTACCACAACAGGGATAATGACCACTGGCACAAAATTATCGCAACAGTCGCTGAATAAAGCGCGCCAACTTTTTGGGAATATTCGTCAGCCATTGCGCCAACATACGCACGCTAACATGGCAGGAATTTACGTGGCAGATAGTTTGTTTGCAGCCATGCAATCAACGTTGAAAGTAAAAAATGAACAGCAACATTCGGGACTCGCCGCGATACTTTTGCCAAGTCAACAGTTGTCACTATTGTAGCCATGGCCAAAAAAATTCCTGCCAAGCATACAATATTGCTGATTGAGCCAGACAAGGTTTTGGCGAAAACCTATGTGCGCGCTTTGGCGGCGGCTTCGTTTGAAACTCTGGTCGAGTCAGACGCGCAGGCGGCAATTTTGGCAATTGATCAAAAAAAACCAGACGTAATAATCACCGAGCTACAGTTGGCCGCGCATAATGGTGTAGAATTTTTGCACGAACTTCGGTCGTATCCAGAATGGCAAGATATTCCGGTGGTAGTATTGTCGCAAGTTCCGCAAGCAGAATCGGGAATGAGCGAACAGGCGGCACAAAAACTCGGTATTAAGGTGTACGCCTATAAATATCAGACTTCGCTTAGCGATCTAACCAAGATTGTTGCGTCGATACTATGAAACGAATTGTGACAAGCGGAATTGTACTGGGGCGCTTAAACTTTGGCGAGGCCGATAGAATAATCACGATTATTACGCCAGACCAAGGAAAGTTGCGTCTCATGGCCAAAGGAGTTCGTCGCCAAAAAAGCAAAATGGCCGGCGGGATCGAATTATTGAGCATTAATGACATTACGTTTATTCCTGGCAGAAAGGACATCGGAACCTTGGTTTCGTCGCGACTTACAACTCATTTTGGTGATATCGTCAAAAATTTAGACCGAACAACGTTGGCATACGAAATACTCAAAAAGACCAACGACGCAACAGAGGATGAATGCGAGTCAGCCTTCTACGATACAGCACAGGCTGCGCTCGAAGCGCTCAATCAAAATGTGTTGCACCGCGAAAGTATCGAATGCTGGTTTTTGTTGCAGCTGTTAAAACTGGCAGGTCACGAACCAAATGCGTACACGACGCCGAGCGGGCAAAAACTCGAAAGCGGCCAGCAGTTTAGCTTTGACGCCGAAGCTATGGCGTTCGTGCAATCCGAATCAGGCACATTTGCCGACCAGCACATAAAAGCATTGCGTTTATTGCTCAATCAACCGCTGGAAAAACTCGCCAATATTCAAAATCTGGACCAGCTTTGTCGTCAACTTTTACCGCTACTACGCAATTTGCACGCTCAGCAAACATAGACCGATACCCAAAATCATGATAGTGTGGTTTTAAATAACAGAGGCAGAGATATGGCAATTCCAGGTATTAGTAAAGAATTTTACGCTGATCATCCAGGTGGTGGTGAGCGCCCAGCTCGCAGAATATCGCGCCGACGGAAATTGACGCTGCAGACCGCAACGCTCACCCTGGCCGGAACTTTTGGGTTAGTAGTGTCTTCTACGCATACGGATACGGTTGCGACAGAGCCCGTGTTTACTGGTGCGGCGAGTATAAAACGCCACGTTGACGCACAACATACACCAGAGTTAATAGCGTACCAACAACGAATGCAAACGAAAGAGCAGATTGGGAATTTTGTGTTGAATGCTACAAAAACTTGTGGCTTGTTTCCAGTTTTTTGGGGAACAGTGTACTACGATTTCGCGACAGCTGACGGCAAAGAGCGGCGGGGCGTGTATAACCCGATTCTGCTTAACAACACTGATATGCAAGGAATGGTTTCGCAAGATTCGCGAGAGACTTTTGCGATTGTCGGAACAGACCCGATTGCACAAGATCGCCCGGCCGTGCATCTGTGGAGAGAAGCTACAAACTATGATTTTGATCCGCACGAATCATTAGTTGGCGAAGATATTTCTGCGGTACGACTTCACCGGGTTGTCTGTGCATCGGAAGCTACCGACACGAACGGTTTGCAGTTCGCGCTGCTTGACGGCACCCGTGTTGGTGAGCCGCTCGTCATTTCCTGACTTGCATTAACATCTGTTACAATAGGTGATTATGAGTGATAAAAAATCAGACAAATCAGCCGACAATCCAGTCGCAAAACAAACCAGCATGGAAGATATCGTGTCGTTGTGCAAACGCCGCGGGTTTATTTATCCCGGTTCTGATGTGTACGGTGGTTTAAGCGGAACTTGGGATTACGGTCCGCTGGGCGTTGCTTTAAAACGAAACATTATGAATCTGTGGTGGAAAACTTTTGTTGATGATCGCGACGACATGTACGGTGTTGATGCGGCGATTTTGATGAACCAAAAAGTTTGGCAGGCCAGCGGCCACGTTGATACATTTACCGATCCGTTGGTGGAATGCAGCAATTGTAAATCTCGTTTTCGCGCCGATCATTTAGAAGGCGACAAATGCCCAACCTGCGGTAAAACAGGAACATTCAGCGAGCCTCGACAGTTTAATATGATGTTTAGGACTGTAGTCGGACCTGTAAAACTAGACCCGGAAATCTCATTTCCTAACAATACTTCTGCGGTAATTAAAGATCACAACTATACCTATAATGTAGATTGGTCGAGCGAAAAGCCTGAGGTAAAGGCAAATTCTAATGATGAAGTTGCACTGAGCACGAGTTACTTGCGGCCGGAAACGGCACAGGGAATTTTTACGAATTTTAAAAACGTTGTTGATAGTTTTTACCCAGATTTGCCGTTTGGAATTGCGCAGCAGGGAAAAGCGTTTCGTAACGAAATTTCTCCGCGCGATTTTGTATTCCGGTCTCGCGAGTTCGAACAAATGGAAGTTGAATATTTTGTTAGCCCAGATGGCTGGGAAAAAGAATTCGACAAATGGGTGAGTGATATTTACGCGTTTTTGCAGCAGCTCGGGTTGAACAAACAAAAGGTTCACGAACTCGAGGTTCCAGCAGAGGACCGCGCGCATTACAGCAAACGTACGATTGATTTTGAATATGATTTTCCGCACAAGCGCGACGAACTCTTGGGTTTAGCGTACCGAACGGATTTTGATTTAAAGAATATTGAGCGCGAAAGTAAGAAAAGCATGGAATACCGACCAAAAGATGGCAGCAAAGCATTCGTGCCCCATGTTATTGAGCCAAGTTTTGGTGTTGAGCGTGCAATTATCGCAGTTTTGGATGCAGCCTATACAGAAGACGAAGTAAACGGCGAAAAACGAAACTACTTAAAACTTCCAGCGCATCTCGCCCCAGTAAAAGTAGCAGTTTCGCCATTGCTCAAAAACAAAAAAGAACTTTCCGACAAAGCACACGAAGTATACAAAATGCTCAAAAAAGAATTCGGCGCAGTCATGTGGGATGACAACGGAAACGTCGGTAAGCGCTATCGTCGCCAAGACGAAATTGGTACGCCGTATTGCGTCACCATTGACTTCGACACCTTGGAAGACGACACCGTAACCCTCCGCGACCGCGACACCACCAAACAAACCCGCGTCAAAATCTCCGAGCTTATCCAGGAACTTAAATAGTGGCTGTCGAGTACGATGATCTTGCCGAAATGGCTGAAAGCCTACGCCTATACGACGTAGTTGATGGTGCGTGGGAAGGTGATCCAAAGGGCTCAAAACCACAAACTGTCAAAGAAAATTTGCAACATGTTGGCGATCACTTGGCCGGCATAGTGATTTTTTAAAATTTCTTTGATATGTCGCAAGTTGAAAGTGAAATTGCACCGGATTTAATGCAGTATGGTCTTAGAATTGTGCGGTGGGGAAATCTTGCGCTTCAGGATATCGCTCAAACCATTGATCCACAAATTGTTGATCCCGAAGTCGTTATGGCACAGGCAAGACGAGGCTTACGAACTACTAAATATGCACCAATCACTACCGTAGAGTTTGCGAATGCACTATTGCTAGGAAGACAGGTTCATGATGAAGATCATCGGTCTTCGCGCATTGAAGCAATTGCTATGCGAAGCGAACGATTGCCAAAAGTCGCGAGCCTATTACTACAAACAGCGCATATGCAATCTGACAGAGAGAACTTTGATTTGCAATCCTCACTCGAGACTCGTTTAATGAGTCTTCGAGAGCGATTTGACGTGCCGCGTCTTGATTCTGTATGAAAATCCTAGCCAAAACACCAATCTAAAACATTATAATATTATTGTAATGTTTTAAGATGTATGTTAGATTATAACCATGACCATTAAAACCACCCAAAAAGTTATCAAAGTTGGCGACAGCCTTGCAATTACAATCCCCGCAAAAGTCGCGCGCGCAAATGGAATTTCTGCCGGAAAATCAGTAGACGCAACTATAAAACTTGCGGCAACAGATACGGAAAACACCAATTCTGGTCAGCTTGACGCAGAGTACGAAGCGTTCAAAAAACAGTACGGCGCGGCACTCAACAATTTAGCGCAGAGATAAAATAACTACATAAGAACCCGGATCAAGACATGAAATATTTAACGGCGGAAGAAATTCTGCGAATTCATTTTAATCTGATTGAAGATTATGGTGGCGCGCATGGAATTCGCGACGAAGAACGGACTCGATTAGTCATTGAGGCGCCCAAAATGATGGCGTTCGGCCAAGAACAGTATGCAACGACATTTGAAAAAGCCGCGGTGTACGCTCGAAATATTATTGCTGACCATCCATTTCTGGACGGAAATAAGCGAACGGGCATTACCGCGATGGGTATTTTTCTGATTAGGAATGGCTGTGAACTGACAGCTACGCCCAAAGAGCTCGAAGACTTTGCAGTGCAGATTGCCGTTGCAAAACTAGATGTTGCAGATATTGCTGATTGGCTTAAAATTCACTCAAGGACATCGCGACAGTAAACCAATAAAAGTGACAAAAACTAACTAATATAGTAAAATATACTTATGAATGTGAATAGAGAGATGTTTGGAAACGCACTGCTTGCTGCCAGCATTAGCGCTGGTATAGTTGGCGGCTACGCATTTGCCGAAATGCAGGCACTGACAGAGCAAGAAATCGCACAGCAAGACATAGCGGCCGCCGAAGCGTGGCGCGCTGCAGGAGTTGATCCACATCAAGACCCCAGCCAGCGTCAGTCGTTACCGGTCCAACCTCGTCCAGATAGTTTTAAATACGCAGTTATTGAACAAAAAAAGGCCGATGTGGCAAAAGAGTCAGCTAGCCAGGCGATGAAAATCTGGCTAACTCTTGGCGGTGCGGTTGTAGGCGTAGCTATTGGGATGACAGCCCGCCGATTTGTCTGCGAACCAGAAGAAGACGCAAATCTTGATGATCCACAGCTAGTTACAGCGCCCTAAAAATCTTGCGTGTTACAATTCATGGAATGAAAACTGTTCGCGTTAACGACAGTGCGCAAAATAATTATTCGTACGAACTAACTTCGACAATGGGCGAGGATTTTGATCCGGAATTTAAACCTGATTTGACGCCAAAACAAATGCTGGAGCTCGGTGTTTTTGGCGGACATTATTTGAATGATTGCAAAGGTGAGTTTCCGGCAGGGTGGTTTAAAAATGCACGGCTGAGCGACCACGGTCCGGAATCAAAGTATAATTTTTTTGAAGTGTCGGCCAGTCAGCCGCTCAAAGTGTGGCAGGACAAAGGCTGGATTTACCCAGAAGACCCGCGCGGTTGGTTTCAGTGGTACTCACGGTATTATATGGGGCGCAGAATTCCAGCTGAGGACGCTCGGCAGATCAAACGCTGGAAGGCATTCGCGCGTCACGCTGGCCAAATTAAAAAATTCTGTAGCCCCGGCGATCTCACTTGTCGTCGCCGTCAGCGCCAAGCACTTTTGCACTGGGCCTACGACAGCCGCAAAATGTAATGCTACAATTTAATGTATGAACAATCTTGAAAAACGAATCGCTTCGCTAGAGGCTCGCAATAAAAAAGTAGAGCACGACAAAAAATGGGAAACCAGCTGGACTCGTCGAATCGCGATTTCGCTTTTGACGTACGCTGTTGTCTTGGCGTATCTCATTATGATCGATAACTCAGATCCGTTTATAAATGCGCTTGTACCGAGTGTTGGGTTTTTGCTTTCAACGCTCGCGCTTAAAACAATTCGTGGCGTCTCGCAAAAATAAAAAATTGCGTTATACTTGAGCGCACTATGGATCAAGCGTTAGCGTTGGAAATTTTATTGAGTGGCAAAAATGTGCTGTTAACGGGCCCAGCCGGTGCGGGCAAAACTTACGTGTTGAACAGGTTTATCCGTATTAGTAAATCTTTGGGCAAAAAACTAGCCGTGACTGCTACGACAGGTTTGGCGGCGACGCATTTGGGCGGAAATACGATTCATTCGTGGAGCGGCATCGGCATTCATGATTCGTTGCCAAAAAAGTTCCACGAGGGACTAAACAAAACGCGCCGCGAAACGATTCAAAAAGCTAATATTTTGGTGATCGACGAAATTTCGATGTTGCATGATTTTCGCTTGGATATGATCGACGAAATCACCCGCGCCGTGCGCGAAATTGATGCGCCGTTTGGTGGCTTGCAAGTTGTTTTGTGCGGTGACTTTTTTCAGCTGCCGCCAATTGTACGCGGCGATCGGTCAAGTGGAAAGTTTGTGGTCAACGCGCAAGTTTGGGAGGATTTTGACCCGGTAATTTGTTATTTGAGCGAGCAACACCGTCAAGACGACGACATGTTTTTAGAGATTTTAAACGCCATGCGCGCCAACGATTTGCGTCGTCGCCACGCCGAAGCATTGATTGCGCGCCAGCAACCGTACGATCCGTTTGTCGAGGTAACGGAGCTCCACACCAATAACATTGATGTTGACGCAATTAACGCGCAACGACTTGCAGGGCTTAAATCCAAAGAACATCACTTTGAAATGGAT
>CAZDDV010000006.1:0-45761 GCA_964504275.1 uncultured Candidatus Saccharibacteria bacterium
GATTCGAACCGACGACCTACTGTTTACAAAACAGTCGCTCTAACCAACTGAGCTATGCCGGCATGTATGGGGTGAACACACTGAAAAAGTGTAGCAGAACAGGGGTTAAATAACGACTCTACGCTTTGAGCGAAGAATTCGTTTTTGTTTAGCTTTTTGAGTCGGAATTTTGTTGAGTTTTGCATCGATTTCTTTGGCATCTTCTACTTTTGGTTCTGGTGTGATAACTCCAACGATAACAGCATCTAGTTGAGGAACTAGAGTAGCCTTTTTGCTTTGTATCTCTGTCAGCCTGTTTGATATAGATTGTTCAGCATCTAATATGTCTTGCTTTACTTTGGTAGGGTCGGCAACTTTGTCGGTCTTTTTAACTAACTCGACTATATTACCCGAAGTATCCTTACAACTCATTGTGAATGTAGCGTATAGCTAACTAACGTCGCTTGTTGGTTCTGTACCGATTAAACTAAGCACCTGTAATGCTTGATTTAATATTTGTTCTTGAATTTGTTCGTTCATAATTTTTCTCCTTTTAATTTATTAAGCTAATGCACCAATATTTCGTAAAGCTTTCACTATCTGCCCTATAGTATAGCCGTCAAATGTAGCTGTGTCATTAACGATACCTGATGTGTTAGCTGCAAATGTTGCAGCTGTTACTGCGGTTGTGGGCTGTATAACTGGTGTGGCGTTCCATAGTCCTAACTTCTGAGTTGTTGCTGTACCAATTTTAGTACCAGTTGTAGTACCAAGTACCATATTGATGCCCTCGCCATAAGATGAGTTGCCAGATGCAAGGATTGATTGCAATACTGTCCCTGCACTATTCTGCCACTCTTGGAGGTTGGCTGTTTGGGCTGCTGCACCTTGAATGACTAGTGGCTTCGCTGTTGCAGCTGAAGCTGAGAGCATTGTATTGGCAAGATCATCCACCGTCGTAGGAGTATTAACCCGAAGCTTCTCGACCGTGCCAGCCGTGCCAGTAGAGTTGACCTTGGTTGCCCCCGCCAAGCGAATATCACCACCGGCCTTTGGCGTAACAGAAATGGTCGCAACGGTGGCGTTACCTAGTGCTATGACACGGTTTGGAGTAGCACCGGTAGAAACAGCCACTGCGTTGCCGTTAAGGTCTTGATACACGTCTGTTAAGACACGAGCAGGAATCACATTGCCGCCCGAACTGACCGAGGCCAACACGTTACCGGCACTGGTCTGCCACTCTTGGAGGTTGGCTGTTTGGGCTGCTGCACCTTGAATGACTAGTGGCTTCGCTGTTGCAGCTGAAGCTGAGAGCATTGTATTGGCAAGATTATCCACCGTCGTAGGAGTATTAACCCGAAGCTTCTCGACCGTGCCCGAAGGCGGCAACGCGCCGCCAACAGCAAGGCCCTGCGAGTTAGCATACAGCGACGTCACTAGTGAGGTGCCGCCAGTTGGTGCAAGATACACCCGCCAGTGCGTGCCAATTGCCGAGTCGGTCCAGGTCTCCGCCGCGCTAAACGTCAACCGGCCACCAAGCTTGACCTGAGTTGCACCCTGCCCATAGGCGTAGACCTTGGCAAGCGTGTCAGAGCTCTGCACGGCAGTCGGCGCTGCGTTCGTTCCACGAGCGCTGTAGAACGCGAGAGTCGGGTTTCCGGAGACTGCACCACCTGCCGCCGAAAGCTGCAGATTCAAGTTAGCGGTGTCTTGGGCGTACTCTATACCGCCCCAAAATGGGCTATATCGCAGCACACCCACGGCTAGGCCAGGAGCTATAATGCCGTCTCCCCAGCTCATCGTGCCGTCGTTGGTTACCGCCAGGCGATTATTTGCATCGCCACTCATCCGAAAAGCCAAGGCATTGGCACTGGTAGCCGAGTTTTGGTTAATGAGCGTACCAGCTGAGTTGATGCCAGAGAGTGCTACCCCGCCAGAATCCTGCCACTCTTGGAGGTTGGCCGTCTGTCCGGCTTTGCCTTTAGATATAAGTGGTACTACGTCGGCGGTTGGTTGGATAGTGTTCCTGGCAGATGTGCTTGGGGCCAATATAACGGCAGCAGCTGGTGAGCCGACCGCTGTGTCTACGTAGGTTTTGGTGGCTTTTTGGGAGGCTACTTTGGTGTCGCTGTTGGCGGCTAGGGTACCATCGGTATCAAGGTAACTCAGTGGTAGCTGTTGGATGTTATCAACATCGGTGAGGTTGACGTCACTTTTGGTCAGCGAGAGGTTAGTTTTGGCGGTAGAGATGTCGGTGAGTTCAGATAGATTACTAGAAGCAAGCAGGCCGCCGGCATTGGTGATGGTGGTTTCGGTAACCGCCGAGTCTTTAAGTGTACCGTCAGGATTAAGCGAGACAGTTAGATAGGCATTGAGGATATCACCCCACTTACCGCTATCTGAGCCAGGTGTTGGCAGTCTAGCCACTTGTTTGTTTGCACCCCCGCTTTAATTTTTTACTCATACTAAAACAAAGTCCCCTCTTTTGGAGCTTGTTAACAGTATAGCATAGGCGTTATGAAAAAAGTCTGACAGACTACTTTTTGGCTATTTTTTTGGCGGTCTGGGCGCGCTTGGCCAATTCTTGTGTGATTATCTCGACGTTTTGGGCGGCGGCATCGCGCTTTTGCATTTCATCAAACGCCATCGCCTTTAGTTCTTGTTCGCTGAGTTTACTAATGTCCATGGCTATCTCCCCTTTAATCCACCCGTTTTTATATCATTATAGAGCAATGGCACGCTTTAAGAAAGGCACCTCAGCTACTATCCCCCGGCTTTGCCGAACGGTTCTCAAGTAGTACATTTGCACCAAATAAATAGAACCGACAATGCCGGCTCAATTTACTTGGTGCAGGGTGTAGGATAATCGCACGTTAATCCAGCCGCCCGCTACGCTGGGGGCTGTGACTAACGACCGAACCTGGCTCGAATCCTCGCTCATGAATGAGCTGAAATTAAAACAACCCTCTTTCAAGGGTAGTTTAAATTTCACCTGGTGCAGGGTGTAGGATTCGAACCTACGAAGGCATAAGCCAGCAGATTTACAGTCTGCCGTGTTTGACCGCTTCACTAACCCTGCGTACAGCCCACACTTGTGGGCGCATACAACACATCCCTAAACTCCGCTCAATCAATATTCTCGCATGACATTGATTGAATTTGGAGCCGCCTGTCGGATTCGAACCGACGACCTACTGTTTACAAAACAGTCGCTCTAACCAACTGAGCTAAGGCGGCGCGCATTAACAAATCACACTGCAAAAGTGTACCAGAACAGGGGTTAAATAACAACTCTGCGCTTTGGTCGCAAGATTTTTTTTCGCTGCGATTTTTGAGCTGGTGTTTTACTTATTTTTTTCTCGATTTCTTTGGCTTCTTCTACCATGCCACGGCTTTCGTAGGCTTTGTGTAGTAAGGCGTATGATTCTTTGTTCGGTTCTAGCTCAACGGCGCGTAGTAATTCTTGGAACATAGATTTCTCGTGTCCAAGCTTTTCCTGAACTTTTGCATACGCAACGTGACGCGCAGCCAAGCCATCTTCGAGCTTGAGCGCCTGCTCAAACGCTGTTGCGGCTTTGTCATAGTGCTCTGTTTCGTAATAAATTAGGCCTAAGTTGTGCAAACTCGACGCACTGGCTTCGATACTTGACGCAATTTCAAAACAGTCGATGGCGTCTTTATATTCTTTTTGTTTGGCGTACAAAATTCCCAGGCGGTTATATGCAGCAGCATTTTTTTGGTCAATTTTAAGGATAGTTAAAAGTGCTTTTTCTGCTCGTAAAAAGCGGTTTTCGCGCATTCCCGTGTGGGCAACTTTCCATAATTGCCCCAAACGGTCGCTAATTTTGCGCGGCAGCGGCGAAAGATCTTCATCGCTTAATGCTGCTCGCCTAAAAACAAGAAAGCCGAAGCCAAATATCAAAGCTAGTTCTAACATAACTACTGTTAGTATAACATGTACGCTATATTTCCAGCGCTAGCCGTCCAAGGATTAACTTGGCAGAAATACTTTTGGCATTGTACTGCTGAACTTCATAGATAAGCTGACAACGTTTATGCCAACGCTTATAATCATCAAAGCTGCCCTTGCTAATTGCGACTTTGAGCGCTCCTGAGCATGCCATCATCAGTGCCTGCAGAAAGGCGGCGATTTCTGTTTTCGTGCTTGGCATCTCAGGATTTGATAATCGCTCGAATGAAGTTGCCTGCAAATACTGTTTTGCTTTTTGTATGTTGGTGCTCAAAACGTGATCATCATTGTTTAGAAGTTCAAAAAACAAACCTGGTAAACCACCGCTCAGTACATGCAGCCGATCAATGTCTTTGCCGTCACGCGAGTCAAGACTATCAACGAGTTGTTGTTTCGGGATCGCTAGCAATTGCAACGTTTGAACCCTCGAAATAATTGTAGTCAGCAGTGTTTTATCATTTGTTGTAAGTAGCATAATCACCGTGTCATCTGGTGGTTCTTCTAAAATTTTAAGTAATGCATTCTGTGCTTCGACGCCAAGTGTCTCGGCCTGTTCAATAATGCAAACACGTCGAATTTTTTGTTTGCCCGGAACTTTAAGACTCAAGAATTTTTGAAGCGAACGAACTTGTTCGATTGAAATTGTTGTTTTTTCTGGCTCAATTATCTGCACAAACGAATGCGTACTATCGCCTAAAATTTTGTCAGTGATATATTGTGCGACGTGGCTTTTTCCTGATCCAGGTGAACCAACAATCATTAATGCATGGGACGGTTTTTGCAAAAATTGCCTAACTCTACCTTTTGTAGAAGGATGAAATAATGGCTCAGACATCATGTAGGATAGTATGAAAGCTTGGTGGAATTTCTGCAATAAATTCTTTTGTGGCACGATCTGGCAGCATGATTTTTAGCTTGTGCGCGTGTAGCAATAATCTTTCGTTTTGTTCGCCGCCGTAAAATTCATCACCTACAATTGGTTTTTTTAGATGTTGTAAATGAACGCGCAGCTGATGAGTGCGGCCTGTTTTTGGATGAAGCTCAAGCAGTGTGTACCTATCGTTAGTTTCTAGAACTTTATAGTGAGTAATTGCTGGGCGGCCAGAACTTGCGACGTGGAATGTTTTTGGCTTGCCGGGATTTCGCTCAATTGGCATATCAATTATTGCTTCGGTTGGGCTAATTGTTCCTGAAATTACTGCAACGTATGTTTTTTGAGTTTTGCGTTCTGCGAATTGTTTTTGCAGCCAATCTTGAGACTTTTGATTCTTGGCGCAGATCATTACACCAGAAGTGGCGCGGTCTAACCTATGTACGATACCGCCACGCTCACCTTGATTGTCTTGCAGCTTATCGCTCATAAAAGTTGCAACCGTAGCCTCTGGGTTAAAAGCGCCTTTGCTGTGGCTCAAAATTCCGGATGGTTTATTGATGACAGTCACATTATCGTCTTCATACAAAATCGGCAAATCAATGGTTTCGTGTACTTCTACTTTTGGATCAAAATCGACTGTAATTACATCGTTTGCTTTGGTTTTGTAGCTCGGTTTTTGTTGTTCGCCACTGACCGAGACTTTACCTTGCTCGCACAATCTCGAAGCAAAACTGCGGCTTACTTTCGGTAACTGATCATGTACGAATACATCGAGTCTTTTGCCAGATTCTGTTACTTTGAACTCTTGCATGCTAGCGGATGCCGACGGCTTTTTGGACTTTTAGGAGTGTTTGGTTTGCTGTTTGGTTCATGAGTTTTTCAGAAGATTCTAGTTTTTGGATTAGGTTTGCCTCGTCTACCGTAGCAAGTTTTTGCTGGAAGTTAGTCAAAAATTCTTGAACTTTGCCGGCAACATCTTTTTTTAACTCACCATAACTTGTAGCGTCTTTGTATCTCGCAGCTGTTTCGTTCAAAGTTTCTTTGTTCAAAAGTGACAAAATCTGCAACAAATTTGTGACACCCGGTTGTTTTACAGAATCAATTTGAACAGCAGCTTCGTTATCCGTTGTGGCGCCCATGATCTTCTTTGCAGCTGCAGCTGGATCGTCGCCCATGAATATAATTCCTTTTCCAGAATCATCAGATTTGCTCATTTTTTTTGTTGGATCGCTGAGGTCTTTTATGCGCAAGCCTTGATCTTTGTTAAATAACGCATGCTGTTCTTTGACAGTTTTTGGTACCACAAATATATCGCCGAACTTGTTGTTCATACGTTCAGCAATATTACGCGTAAACTCTAGGTGCTGAGACTGGTCGTCGCCAACAGGAATGTACTCGGCGCCGTGTAGCAAAATATCTGCTGACATAAGAACAGGATAGTCAAAAAGCCCAACCGATACGCGCTCGCCGCCTAGTTTTGCAGACTTGTCTTTAAACTGAGTCATACGCGACATTTCGCCAAAACCGGCAAAACTATTGAGTATAATCGTTAACTCGCTGTGTGCCGGAACGTAACTTTGTCTGTAAATATGCACGTTATCGTCATCAAGTGGCAATCCTGCGGCCACAAAAATCTTGAGCCCTCGCATAATTTGTTCTTGCAATTTTCTGTGGTCGATTGGCGTCGTAAAACTATGCAAATCAGGTACAAACATATTTATTTGATACTCGCCGGCATGTTTCTTGGCCATATCAACCATAGGCAATAGCGCACCAAAATAATTACCAATATGTAAGTCATTGTTGGCGCGAATTCCGGTTAAAATCACTTTTTTATCATTGTTACTCATATTTCCTCCATTATAGCTGATTTAAATTATTGTAGTACACCCGTATTTATCTGGAGACTTGTCCGGTATTTTCGAGCAGCGTACTTATCATTGTAAGTTAAGCGCGTCGCGGATTGCGCCGAGCACGATTAGATATTCATGTTGGAGCATTGGTGGCTCGATGTCTGCTACGTCCTTTTGTATGGGAATTCCGAGCGCTTCTTTTGCCGTGCCAATCATGCACGGTATGCGTTCTCGGCAATCTAGCGCGACGATATCCGGGTTCTGGCCAAGTTCGTTGCCGAGCTTTTGCAATTGCTCCATTCGTTCTGTTTGTATTCTTTCCATAGTTTCTCCTTTGTTGATGTTGCATTTAGCAATTAAAAAACCGCCTCTGCTGCGGGCGGTCAATGCTTCGATATTTGTAGTTATTTATTGATATACAAAAACAGTACGCCACGCAAAAGTGCCGGTAAACCAATAAGCATTAAACTGATTCTGTAAATTTTTCATACAAAAGCAACAATACGCCTTTGCAAGCGTATTGTCAAACACTTTTGATGCGTCAGTTTTGTTATTTCTAGCGTTTTGTGAATTGGCGTTTTTTGCGTGCACCTTTGAGGCCGAACTTTTTGCGTTCTTTCTCGCGTGGATCACGTCCAAGTAAGTCAGCTCGTCGAAGCGTGCTTTTGAGGTCATCGTTCATTGCAGCAAGCGCTTTGGCGATACCAAGTTGGATTGCTTCAGCCTGGCCGGCGTGACCACCGCCAATGACTTTGGCGCTCACATTGTACTTATTGACTTGGTCAAGGACCGTAAATGGTTTTACAAGTTCCATAAGTAGTGTTTTGCTGTTAGCAAAGTAGTCTTCCGCAGTAACATCATTAACCGTTAGTTTGCCGTCGCCACCAGTCAGGCGTACGCGCGCAGAAGCACTTTTGCGCTTTCCGATTGCATAAAAATAATTGTCGCTAGTTGTCTTTGCCATCTTATTTGCTCTCCTTCAATGTCAGAACTTCTGGCTGTTGTGGGCCGTGGGTGTGTTGATCATCATTGTAAACTTTCAAACGAGCCAATCGCGCCGGTCGCAGTTTGTTGACTGGCAACATGCCGCGAACAGAAGCCATAATGACCTGGGACGGGTCTTGCTCTAACTTTTCTTGCAATGTAGCGGTCTTAAGCGCGCCTGGGTAGCCGCTGTGTCTGTAGTATTTTTTCTCTAGTTCTTTGCTGTTACCTTTAATTACGAGGTTGTTCGCATTGATGATTACCACGTAGTCGCCACAATCGATATGCGGTGTGAATTGTGGCTTTTCTTTACCAGTTAGCAGCGTTGCGACTTTAGTTGAAAGACGACCGAGTGAAGCATCTGAGGCGTCTATAACGTACCATTTGCGAACAACATCGGTTGGTTTTGCGCTGAACGTTCGTTGAGCGGAACTATGGGAGCTTTTCATTATTTAGTCTCCTTTACGGCTGGCTTTTTTGCTGCCACTTTAGGCTTAGACGCTGTTTTTTCGGCCGCTTTATCTGAAAGATCATCTACAAAACTTACGCGGGCCAGTTGAGCGTTATCGCCGCGCCGAAGCTCGGTGCGTACAATACGCAAATGTCCACTACTGCGAGCTGTCAACTTTGGTGCAATACTATCAACCAACTTGTGGGCGCTTTCGATTGTCATTAAATCTTCAATAATTTGGCGACGATTGTGCAAATCACCCTTTTTTGCTTTTGTAATAAGCTTTTCAACGTAAGGCACGATTTCTTTGGCTTTTGGCAGAGTCGTTTCAATTGATTCGTGAATAATCAACGAATCAGCCAGCGACTTCAGCAGCGCTCGGCGTTGATCTCGCTCGCGTCCAAATTTACGACCTTTATATCCGTGGCGATGCATCTATATCTCCATCTCCGACATTTTGTCTTTGACTTCGTCGAGTGCTTTGGCGCCGAAACCCTTAAGGTCGCGGAGTTCAGCGTCGCTTAAGCTAAACAAATCTTTGAGAACATGGATGTCATTGTTAACAAGCGCATTTGTTGTTCGTGCGCTCAAGTTCAAGTCTTCGATTGGAGTGTTGAGTTCTGTCGTATCGTCGCTTTCCACGTCTTCATCCGCTGTACTGCCAAGAGGCGCAGAGGCTTCAACTCGTGTTTGGCCGGCGAGTGCAGTGTATTGGTTGACCAAGATTGCTGCAGCTTCTTCGAATGCGTCGCTTGGAGTGATAGAACCGTCAGTATCAACGCTCAAAAGTAGTTTGTCGAGGTCAGTTATTTGACCAACACGAGTGTTTTCAACTTTATATCGTACTCGAGTAACAGGGCTAAAGATTGCGTCAACGGCAATCATGTCGCTTGGTTTCTTTTGTGCGCCTTCTTCGATAGGACGGTAGCCGCGACCAGTTTCGACAACAATGTCGATCGTGATGTTACTTTTAGCGTCGTCAATTGTTGCAATAACGTGTTCTGGGTTAACAATTTCAACATCAGCATTTGTCTGAATGTCTTTTGCAGTAACGGGGCCTTTACCTTTTTTGATGATGCGCAAGTTCTGTGGTTCTTCGCTAAAAACTCGAAGCTTAACACCTTTGAGGTTTAGCATGACATCCACGACGTCTTCTTTGACGCCTGGAACAGTCGTGAATTCGTGTGACACGCCTTCGATTTTAAATGCAGTCACTGCTGCGCCAGAAATGCTTGAAAGCAAAACTCGTCGCAAGCTGTTTCCTAAAGTCATGCCGTAACCGGTGTGCAATGGCTCTACAGTAAACGTAGCGCTTGTTGCACTGTGATCATCAACTTTGACTACTCCTGGTGTGTGAATATTTTTTGACATAATGGTTTCTCGCCTCCCGTTAGCGTGAGTAGTACTCAACAATTAGTTGTTCGTTAATATCAGGTTCGGCCTCTTCTCGAGTTGGCACGCCTGTGACAGCAATTTCAAATTTCTTACGATTTACCTTAAGCCAGGCAACGGTGTCGTTTTCGCTGACTGGACTTACTTCATCAAGTTTCTTGAAGTACTCAGTATTTTTGGCGTGATCACGTACGATCAGTACATCGCCTTCTTTGACACGGAGTGATGGAACATCAAATCGTCGCCCGTTAATCTCGAAGTGACCGTGGCTTACAAGTTGTCGTGCCGCACGTCGTGAAACAGCGAATCCGGCGCGATAAACGGCGTTGTCGGCACGTTGCTCAAGGTATCGTAGCAATACTTGGCCAGATTGGCCTTTTGATGCGCCCGCTTCAGTCATAAGTTTGCGGAACTGCTTTTCTAGCAATCCGTATAAACGTTTAACTTTTTGCTTTTCGCGGAGCTGAATAGAATACTGGCTGTGTTTTACGCGGCCTTGGTTATTGCCATGCTGACCCGGAGGCGTTGAACGCTTGACCAAAGCCTTGTGAGCTTTTGGATGCAGCGCGTAACCTTCGCGGCGGCTTTGCTTAACAATACTGGATAGATCTCGTGCCATAATTAAACTCTCCTTGCCTTTCGAGGTCGCACGCCACCGTGTGGAACGCCAGTCATATCAGTAATGCCTTCAACTTGGATGTCCATGTTTTGCATGGTTCGGATTGCAGCTTCTCGGCCAAGACCAATGCCTCGTACGAATACGCTTACTTTTGATACGCCGTATGATTGTTTTGCAATCTGGGCTGCTTTTTCTGCTGCAACTTGCGCTGCGTAAGCTGTGCCTTTTTTAGAGCCACGGAATCCGCATGCGCCTGCGCTCGAGGCTGATAGTGCACCACCTTTTGTATCAGTGAATGTAACAATCGTGTTGTTGAATGTTGCGTATACGTGCAATTGACCGACAGGTACGCTTCGTTTAATTTTCTTCTTCTTAACTGCTGGAGCCGGTGCGTCAACAACAGCCGTGGTAGCTGGAGCTTTAGTACCTTCAGTGGCTGGTGTTGTGCTTGTTGTATCTTCTTCTGCCATAATAATTCCTTAACCCAAGACCTATGTCTTAGTTGCCGCCTTTTTCTTGGTTCCGCCGACAGTAAGTTTTTTGCCACGACGAGTTCTGGCGTTAGTACGAGTCCGTTGACCGCGCGATGGAAGGTTTGCTTTGTGGCGCAAACCACGATATGCATTAATGTCTTTCAGTCGTTTGATGTTAGCAACAACAACGCGCTGCAGGTCACCTTCAACATCGTAATTTTGATTGATAACATCCTGAATTTTTTGAATCTCTGTATCAGTAAGGTCTTTAACACGAACGGTTCGCTCGATTTTTGCCTTATCCAAAATATCTTGGCTTGTTTTTGGGCCAATTCCATACACGTATGTCAGTGCAGTTTCGATCTGCTTTTCAATAGGAACCGTAACTCCAGAAATTCGAGCCATATCTAACCCTGCCTCTGCTTATGTTTAGGTTTCATTTTGTTGATAACGTAAATACGCCCTTTACGACGGACGATTTTATCATCTGGACTAATTTTCTTGACACTGGCACGCACTTTCATGCGGATCATCCTTTCGTTGTTTGTGAATGACACACTGCTTATTTAGTAATTACATCCTGGTTGTAGGAACTTTTCAAAATAGTGCAGTTTGGAGTGAAGGCCGAGCACAAAAGTTGAGTCGTATTACCATACGGCGAGACTTTTGACGGAGGCTTTCGCCCAAAATGTACTGTTTTGTAAATGTCCTACTAGGATTTGCGATAGGTGATTCTGCCCTTACTAAGATCGTAAGGTGTCAACTCGACCGTAACGCTGTCTCCGGGGACGATTCGGATAAAATGTTTCCGCATCTTTCCGGCGACGTGAGCTATGATTTGATGGCCGTTCTCGAGCTCGACTCGAAACTGAGTTCCCGGAAGGGTCTCTTGTATCGTACCTTGTAACTCGATCACTTCCTTTTTCGCCATAAATATAACTAGTGATGAATTATAACAAAGCTCTTATCTGTTGTAAAGTGTTATTTTTGTTTCTTTTTGCCGCGGAATAGTAAACGCCGTGCACCGGTCGCCGCTTCTGCTGGCGTAGAGTTGTCATAAAAGAAATCGGGCTGCTCGTATTGGTCATATGTGACCATAAGTGCACGTGATTCAATCTGTCGAAGCGTCTCGAGCGCGACAGCAACCAAAATCAGCATTCCTGTGCCGTCAAGATTGACGCTAATCGTGAATCCGAATCGAGCCGCAACAGCCTGAATCACATATGGGGACGCAGCAAGCAGGCCTAGACTTATGGCGCCGAACAGTGTTAAACGATTTACGGTGCTGCTTAGATACTTTTCGGTCTTTGGCCCAGAGCGAATTCCTTCGATAAAGCCACCCTGTTTCTGTAGATTCTCAGCAATTTCGGTCGCATTAAAGCTGATACTGGTATAGAAGAATGTAAAAATGAATACTAGCGCAAAAAACGCCATCGGATAAATATAAGCATGGATGCCACCAGCAGCAAGAATTTCTGCCGTCGGCGGTTGAAACCACGTAACCAGGTTTTGCCCAAGTTCTAGCCATTTTGCATCAGCACTTGATGCCATGAGCTGCCCAACCAACAAAGGAACGCTGAGGAATACCTGCGCAAAAATAATTGGAATCACGCCAGCCGTGATCAGTTTGATTGGCATTTTTGTAGTCACGCCACCATATGCACGGTTTCCTTGCACGCGTTTGGCGTAGTGAATTTTCAAATTACGCGCAGCTTCGTTGAGTTTGACGACAATCAAAATCAGCACTATTACAAAAACAGTTGCCCCAACAGCCAAGATTGCACCATCACGGCTCACCGGTAAGGTCTGGCCAAACACTTTCCAGGTTTCATCACCAGCGAATACGCCGCTAATAATCCCCAATACCGACTGCGGCAATTGGCTAAGAATGCCAACGGTAATCACCAGTGAAATACCGTTACCAATACCTTCTTCCGTAATCAGCTCCCCTAGCCACATCAGTAGCATCGCACCACCAGTTAAGGCCGAAACCATCAACACCCACTGGGCGATGCCAGCACCTGCGGTGATATCACCCAGTCCGCCGAGCTGCATAGCGGTCTGCCGAACAATAAAAATCATACCAACTGACTGAATAATCGCCAACGGTAACGCAATGATACGCGTGTACTGATTGATTTTCTTGCGGCCAAATTCGCCTTCTTTGTTAAGCGCCTCAAGCTTTGGCAATGCTTTTGTAAGAAGTTGCATAATGATCGATGCGTTAATGTATGGGCCAAGGCCTACAAGCATAATCGAGAAATTGGCCAACGCACCACCAGATAAAACATCAAAGAAACTGAGTAATTGCGGTGTGTCAGAAGATGTAAACAGTGTCTCTAAAACCTGCTTGAGTGTTGCGCCGTCACTGAGCGGAATAGGAATGTGCGCCAGAATTCGGAAAACAATGAGCATACCCAAAACAGCAAATACACGCTTTCGCATGTCTTGATTTTTGAGTGACTTCCAGATTACCTTCCAGCTCATAATTACCTTATTTCCCCTTGAAACCTTGGTTTCTTTACTCTAAACAGTATACAACAGGCCCTCTAAAAAGAGCGTTGTAGTTATTTCTTGGATGTTTTTTTGGCTTTTTTGCTCTGTTCAGACTTTTCCGATGTATCTTGAGCTGCTCGTTGCGTTCGAACTAATTGTTTAAACTCGCCGCCTGCTTTTGTGATCAAGTCTTTTGCTTGTGCGGATGCAGACTGCAAGCTAACGGTAAGTTTTTTGCTGAGGTCACCCTTGACTACGACTTTTACGCTGTTGTACGGGCTTGTGATCAGACCGGCCTCAAACAATGTATGTGAATCAACTGCGCCCGTGAAATCGTTGAGTTGGCCGGTATATATCGTCTCAGTCTTTGGTCGGTGTGACGTAAAGCCACGAAGTTTTGGCAATCGCTGCATAAGCGGGTTTTGACCACCTTCAAATCCTGGACGAACTCCGCCACTTTTGCGAGCATTTTGTCCTTTAGTACCACGTCCGGCAGTTTTACCTTGTCCGGCGGCAATACCACGTCCAACACGGTTTTTGGTTCGCGAAGCTACGACGTCTAATTCATTGTATTTCATTATTTTTTCTCCACTTCGTCAGACTTAGCAACTTTTTTAGCTGCTTTTTTCTCTGTTTGAGGAATTGACGTAACCCAGTCTTTGGCCGGCGAGATTGCGCTCAGTGCTTCGACGGTTGCGTATGCAATGTTAATTTTATTACTTGAACCTAACGATTTTGAGAGCGCGTTTTTAATGCCAGCAACTTCCAGGACAACACGGACAACGCCACCAGCAATCAAGCCTGTTCCTGCACTCGCTGGTTTTACTAAGATTCGTGCACCAGCAACTTTTGCTTCGGATTCGTGCGGAATGGTGTCTTTATATAGTGCTATTTTGACCATGTTTTTCTTGGCGACATCCGTTGCTTTTGTAATTGCTGTTGTAACATCGGCACCTTTTGAAACACCGACGCCAATTTTCCCTTTGCGATCTCCGATAACAACAAGTGCGCGGAATCGGAACCGACGGCCGCCTTTTACAACGCGCGCAACACGGTCAATATGCACCGTTCGTTCGTCGAACTGCTTTTCTTCTTGTGGAAACCTTGAATTATTTGGCGAACGTCGCTGACCATTATTCGGACGTGATTGCGATCCTCGTTGCGCTGACTGCGGTTGTGTAGTTGTAGTATTTTCCGGCATGATTAAAACTCCAATCCGCTTTTGCGCGCTGCTTCGGCAAGCGCTTTGATTCGTCCATGATACAAATGACCACCTCGGTCAAAAGCTACGCGGGTAACTTTCTTAGATTTTGCTTTGATCGCAATTTGCTGACCAACCCATGCAGATTTTTCAGTTAAAGTTCCGGTTGCTTCTTTTGCGCCGACACTTGTTACATGCGCAACTGTGTGGCCTTTTGTGTCATCAATGATTTGAGCAACCGCATTTTTAGCACTAATACGAACACTCAGGCGAAATCGTTCGCTGCTGGTCGTAATTGTTTTACGAACACGCTGCTTGCGCATAGCCTGGCGAGTGGTTTTTTGAGTTAAACGTTCCATGACTATTTCTCCTTACCAGACTTACCGCTCTTGCGGATAATGTGTTCGCCAACATAGCGAATACCCTTACCTTTGTACGGTTCTGGCTTTTTAAGTTCGCGAATCTCTGCTGCGGCTTGGCCAACTTGTTGTTTGCTAATACCAGAGATAGTAATAACGTTCTGCTCAACTTTTGCGTTCACGCCGGCAGGCATTTTGTAGATAACTTCGTGGCTAAAGCCAAGATTCATTTTGAGATCAGCGCCAGCAAGTGCCACGCGGAATCCAACACCTTGAATTTCAAGCTGCTTGCTAAAGCCTTCTGTTACGCCAACAACCATATTGTTGATTAATGTGCGCATCAACCCGTGTTTTGAACGATTTTTTGGCTCATCATTCTCGCGGATGACAACGATTGTTTCACCTTCATGCTTAACGGTTACACCAGGCATGGTGAACTGAGACAATTCGCCCTTCGGACCAACGACTTTAATCTGTTGATCATCGACAGTGATTGTCACACCAGAAGGGATTGTAACTGGTAGTTTTCCTATACGACTCATATTATTTCCTTAAATATTCCTTAATAAACTTTACAAATTAATTCACCGCCAAGGTGATTGTTGCGAGCTTCTTTATCTGTCATCAAACCTTTTGAGGTTGAGACTACGACGATTCCACGACCACGCTTAACCACTGGGATTTCATCAGCACTCGCGTACCAACGTCGCCCTGGAGTGCTCAAACGGGTGATTTCAGTAATTCGGGCATTCTGGCCGTCCTTATAGATAGCGAGTTTGAGGATTTTGCCGACATCGCCATGAATAACTTCGACGTTATCGATGAACTTGTTTGCGGCAAGAATCTTAGCGATTGCTTCTTTTGCTTTTGAGTGCGGCAAAGCCACACTGTTTTTGCGGACATTTGCCGCGTTTCGAATGCGGGTTAGCATGTCTGCGATTGGGTCTGTTGAAGTACTAGACATAATTTCTCCTACCAACTGGCTTTCGTTACGCCAGGAATTTCACCTTTGCTTGCATGTTCACGGAAACTGATACGCGATAGGCCGAATGTACGCATATATGCGCGCGGCCGGCCGGTCTCACTACAGCGGTTTTTCCAACGAGTCGGAGACGAATTGCGCGGCAATTTGTGCAATCCATCAAAGTCACCAACAGATTTCAACTCAGCTCGCTTATCGGCGTACTGCTTGATCATTTTTTGGCGCTTGGCGTCTCGTGCCAGGATTGATTTCTTAGCCATCTATTTGGTCTCCTTCTTATCAGACTCGTTATCTGACTTCTTATCTGAATGTGCTGCTTTTTCTGCTGTCTTCTCGGCAATTTCTTCGGCAGTTTTCTCAAACGGCATTCCTAATTTTGCAAGGAGTGCTCTCGCGTGTTCTGGCTGCTTTGATTTGACCACGATAACAATCTGCAAACCATGAGTAACTGGCGCATCATCAAAGTTAATTTCTGGAAATACGGTCTGATCATTCAGGCCAATACTGTAGTTTCCTTCCCCATCAAACGCTTTATTGCTTACACCATGGAAGTCACGAACTCGTGGCAAAACAATGTTAATCAGTCGATCCAGAAGTTCGTACATTTGTTGGTCGCGTAGTGTTACTTTTAGGCCGATTTTGTTTCCTTCGCGCAGTTTAAAGCTGGCAATGGATTTCTTGGCTGTTGTAAGCATCGGTTTTTGACCAGTGATTTTAGTAAGCGTTAATGTTGCAATTTCGATCAAACGTTTATCATCTTTGCCTTTTCCAAGGCCAGTGTTGACGACAATTTTCTCGAGCTTTGGCACTTCGTTAACATTGCCTAGGCCTAATTCCTTTTGCAATTCAGCAACATACTTTTCTTTGAAAAGATTCTTTAGTCGGGCGTTCTGAGTCACTGGTGCAGTCGTAGTTTTAGTAGCCATTACTTGATCTCCTTGCCGGTGCGTTTTGCGACACGCACTTTACTGCCGTCCTTGGATACTTTGTAACCAATTTTGGTAGCTTTTTTGCTGCCAGCGTCATACAAACCAACTTTTGAAACCGCAATTGGTTTTGTGATTTCAATAATTCCACCTTGTGGATGTTGTTTGTCGGGTTTTTGGTGCTTCTTGATGATGTTAATGCCTTCGACAGTTACGGTGTTGTCTCGGGGGTGTACAGCTAAAATTTTTCCAGTTTTATTTTTATATTTGCCAGCACGAACAATGACTGTGTCGTCTTTGTTCAAACGAATTTTAAATACGGTGTGGCCAGCGTTATTGTTATGAGTTTTCATAATTAGAGTACCTCCGGTGCTAAGCTAATAATTTTAGCGTAGCCTTTATCGCGAAGTTCGCGGGGAACTGGGCCAAAAATACGCGTTGCTTTTGGAAGTTTGTCGTCGCCAATAATGACTGCTGCGTTATCGTCAAACTTGATGGTTGAGCCATCTTTTCGGTGAATTGGGTATACGGTTCGGACAACAACTGCACGAATGACAGATTTTTTCTTGACCGTTCCGCCTGGAGTAGCATTTTTTACAGTCGCCACGATGACGTCACCGATGCGAGCGTATCGACGGCGTGTGCCACCAAGAACTCGGATGCACAAAAGTTCTTTGGCTCCAGAGTTGTCACATACAACTAGTCGTGATTCTTGTTGGATCATTACGCCTTATCCTCTTTTACTTCCTCTTGAACTTCTTCGGTAGTGTCTTTGGTTGTTTCAGCCACTTTCGTAGTCGCTTCGTTGGCTTTGGTTTCTTTTGCAGCAATAACTTCTACGTCGCCAACAACACCACCGCGAATGGCTGGTTTCTCGATGATTGTCTTTAAAATGTAGCGTTTGCGAGCAGACAACGGTTTTGTTTCAACAATCGAAACTTTATCGCCAGTTTGTGCTTCATTCTTTTCGTCATGAGCCATAAATTTCTTAGAATCAATGTACTGTTTTTTGTACAATGGGTGCCTCTGGTGCGTTACAACTTTAACGACAATAGTTTTGTCAGTTTTGTCGGACACCACGGTACCAATTAATGTTTTAGCCATTATGCGGTCTCCTTGGTTAGTTGTTCGCTTAGAACAGTTAAAATACGGGCGAGGTCTTTGCGTTTGTGTCGGATTACGCGGACGTTTTGCTGTTCGCCAAGGCTGACGCTTCGGCGCATTTCAGCGATTTCCTCGCGCAGCTGTGTGCTTTGCTTGGTCAAGTCAACAGTTGATAGTTTTCGGATTTCTGTGACTTTCATTACGCGTCACCTCCCGTTGGACTTGCAACACCTTCACGAATCAAAAACTTAGTTTTGATTGGCAGTTTGTGTGCAGCGAGTCGCATTGCTTCGCGAGCAACTGATTCGTCGACACCTTGCATCTCAAACAAGATTGTTCCGGGTCTTACTTTTGCAACAAAAAATTCGGGGTTGCCTTTACCAGAACCCATTTTGGTTCCAACGGCTTTGCGCGTAACTGGTGTGTGTGGGAAGATTCGGATCCAGATTTTACCGCCACGTTTGATATAACGAGTCATTGCTTGACGGGCGGCTTCGATTTGGCGTGCAGTAATACGTTCCATGCCTTGCGATTGCAGTGCATAAGAACCAAAGGCAATTTTGTTGCCACGAGTTGCAACGCCGGTCATTCGACCAACGCGAACCTTTCGGTGTTTAGTTCGTTTAGGCATCAACATGTTAGTTAACCTCGCCTTTGTAAATCCATACTTTTATACCGATGATTCCGGCTTTGGTTTTTGCAGGAACGTATGCGTAATCAATGTTGGCGCGAATAGTGTGCAATGGCACAGAACCCTGAACTTCTTTTTCGCGGCGAGCCATTTCGGCACCGTTCAATCGGCCAGCAACCTGGATTCGAACACCTTTTGCACCGGAGCGCATTGTGTTAGCGGCAGATGATTTAATCGCGCGGCGGAATGAAATACGTTTTTCTAATTGGTAGCCAATGTTTTCGGCAACAAGTTTTGCGTACAGTTCTGGTTTTTTGATTTCTTCAATGTTAACGCGCACTGGGTGTTTGTAGATTTTCTCAATTGCGTTCTTGAGTTCTTGTACGCCTGAGCCACCACGACCAATTACCACACCGGCTTTTGCGGTCGTAACCGTAACAGTCACCAAGTTTGGTGAGCGTTCGATGTCAACTTTATTGATTGCAGCACGAGAACCCATTGAGGTGTCAATCAGTTTGCGGACTTTTAGATCGTCAGCAAGATATGCTGCGTAGTCGCGCTTGTTTACAAACCATTTGCTGCGCCAGTCTTTGTTGACTTGCAGTCGCATTGAAATTGGATTTACTTTTTGACCCATTACTTTTTCTCCTCGGTTTTCTTGGCTGCGGTTGGTTTTTTGGCAGCGCGTTGTTCGCCGTCAAGTACAACTCGAATGTGTGAGCTTCGTTTCTGGAAAGGTAACGCACGACCATGAGCAGCAGGTTTAAAGCGCTTTAGTCGTGGGCCGTGAACAACACTGATTTCAACAATCTGCAATGTATCACCCTTGTAATTGTGGTTGTATTCGGCATTTGCTTTGGCACTAGAAATAACTTTGCTAACAGCAAGCGCAGAACGACGCGGCGTGTGTGACAGAATTGTCAGCGCATCAGCAACAGAGCGTCCGCGAACCAAAGCGGCTACAACACCGACTTTTCGTGGAGCGATCTTTACACCTTTAGCGATTGCTTGGACACTCATGGGTTAACCTTTCGCCAACTTTCCACCGTGTGAACGGAACTTACGAGTTGGGCTAAATTCACCGAGTTTGTGACCAACCATGTTTTCAGTAACAAATACGGGGACGTGAACTTTTCCGTTGTGAACCGCAATAGTTTTACCAACAAACTCAGGCGCGATTGTGCAAGCACGAGCCCAGGTTTTGATAATGGTTCGGTCGTCATTAGCAAGTGCTGCAACTTTTTTAGCCAGCTTTGGATCAATAAACGGTCCTTTTTTCAAACTTCTAGACATGGAAAGCCTCGTTTCGATCGTTCATAAATAAAGCTTGTGTTGCCGATTCATATTCATCAACATACGCACGAAGATCAGAATAGCCTCCGGGAAAATTAAACTCAGCAACTTGCACGCTCATCTCACAAACTCTTTGATTGCCAAGAAAAATTTCATCTGCATCGCAGGGATGAAGACCGATTTCTCGCATCGCATCTGTGCCGAAAAATTCTTCATCTATTGCAGCGTCAAAACCTTGCGTCCATGGATACTCTGCGGGCATTTCAAACTCAAATGTTGCGTTCATATTATTTCTTCCTCTTAGTTTCGTGTCGTGATTTTAGGATAAACTTGTTGCTAATCTTGCGGCGACGAGTCTTGAACCCAAGAGTCTTCTGGCCCCAAGGAGTCTTAGGCGCGGTACCGTGGTTTTTACCACCACCAACACCGTGACGTCCACCGTCACCACCACCGTGTGGGTGATCGGCAGCGTTCATAACGACACCACGAACGCCTGGGCGAATTCCCATGTGTCGTTTGCGACCAGCAGAACCAATCTTTACGTTTTGGTGCTGTTCGTTACCAACGACGCCAATGCTGGCTGTACAGTTAATATTTACCAAGCGTACTTCGCCAGATGGTAATTTAACTTGAGCGTATTCTTCGTCTTTTGCAGCAAGTTGTGCGCTGGCGCCTGCAGAACGAACCATTTGCGCGCCGCGGCCAGGTTGGAGTTCGATTGCATGAATTGTGCTACCAGCTGGGATGTTTTTGAGTGGCAAGCGGTTGCCGACTTCGATTGGTGCTTCATCAGAGCTTTCAACTTTTTGACCCACAGACATACCGTTTGCGGCCAAAATATAGTGATACTTGTTGTCAGAGTCTTTGATACGAGCGATGTTTGCGCTGCGGTTTGGATCGTACTCAATCGCCTCGATAACAGCAGTTACACCTGGCGCGAGCTTAAAGTTCATAATTCGGTAAAAGCGTTTTGCGCCGCCACCGCGATGCCTTGTTGTAATTCGACCTTGATTGTTACGGCCGTTGGTACGAGTTTTGATAACAATCAAAGATTTAACAGGGCGTTTTGTAGTTACAGCGTCAAAGTCGCGTGTTGTCATGCCGCGGCGAGCTGGAGTAGTTGGATTGTATTGTTTAATACCCATGGTTATTTCTCCGCCTTTTTAGCTTTAACTGCTGGCTTTTTGGTTTTTGTGGCTTTGCTGGTTTTTTTAGCATCTTTTTCGGCCTTAGCTTCGGCTGCTTTTTCAGCTTCTTCTACATCACCAAAAATGTTTATTTTATCGCCAGTTTTGATACGAACAAAAGCTTTTTTGATGTCAGTTCGCTTTCCAACTGTTGGCTTGCCACCTTTTTTGTAAGACTTTTTAGTTTTGCCTTTAGCAACTGCCATCCGCACGTCCTCTACGACCACACCAAACTGTACAGCTACGGCGGCGGCTACAGTTAGTTTGTTAGCATCAGAAGGAACTTGGAACACATAAGTGTTATTCATCTTGCTGCTAGCGTAAGCCTTTTCGCTCATGCGCGGTTTTAGAGCCATAGTTTTTGCGGTATTCATTACTTGGCACTCCGAGCTGCTGGTTTAGCGGTCGCTTTTATAGCTGGAGCTAGCCATTCATGCACGATTTCTACTGCCGCTTTGGTGATAACAATACTGTCAGCATTCAGAATATCGAATACGTTTAGGTATTTTGCCTGGACTACAGTTACTTCTTGCAAATTACGAGTCGCGCGATCAGTCATTTCATCTTTTTTGTCAAGAACAAGCAGTACTTTGCGCGTTGCTTCAATTTTACTCAGTAGAGAAATTGTCGGCTTGATAAGCCCGTCTTTTGATTCGAATGTTTCGATAACTTTGATTGCTTCTTGTTTAAGTGTTAACGCTTGGCGCAAAGCTTGGCGTTTTGCAGTCAGGTTAATTTTGTGGCTGTAGTTTTCGTTGCCTTCTGGACCAAACGCAATACCACCACCGCGCCAGATGATGTTTCGAGACGAACCAAAACGTGCCCGACCAGTACCTTTTTGTTTCCAAGGTTTTTTACCACCACCAGAAACTTCACCACGTTTTAATGTCTTCGCAAGGTTTGAACGGCCGTTTGCAAGGTAGGCAACGTATGCAGATTTTAAAAGCTCGTGATTAGGGACATCAACTGCAAAAATTGCTTTATCCAATTTTGCAGGAGTTGTAGCTTTTGAACCGGTTTTGGTAAATGTTGCGATCGATGATGGAGTGGCCATTATTTTTTACCCTTCGGAATTTTAATCACTGCCTTTACTAAAACAATTCCTTTTTTAGGACCAGGAACAGCACCTGTAATGCCAAGTACGCCGAGTTCAGTATCAACAATTGCAACCTTCAGATTCTGCACAGTAACTTGTTCGCCGCCCATTTGTCCGGCCATTTTTTTACCTTTGAAAATCTTTTGTGGATACATAGATCCGATTGAACCCGGTTGACGAGTGTGTCCATTACCACCGTGAGTTTTACGTCCGCGGTGGAAATTATGTCGTTTGATTGTACCGGCCCAACCCTTACCTTTGCTGGTAGCGGTTACGTTGACGACATCGCCAACATTAAAAATGTCGGTCGAGATCTTCTCGCCGACGGTCATTGATTCTTCTATTTCACTCACTCGGAATTCGCGCATAATTTTTGGGTTGTCCGCTGCTTGGACTTTGGCTTTTTTGAAATGGCCCGCTAGCGCTTTACCAGTCTTTTTAGCTTTTTCAAATCCAACTTGCAGTGCGCTATAGCCATCTGTTTCATCAGTTTTGACTTGCGTAATAATGTTGCCTGCGACTGAAAGTAAGGTAACAGGAAGAACGACACCGTCTTCATTGATGGTGCTTGTCATGCCGATTTTGCGGGTTACGAGTGCTTGATAGGGCACGTGTTTTCCTTCCTTATATAATTTCAGATCGTTAGCTCAAAAATATAGTGCTTGGTCTTTGGTAGTTTTTACCTCTGTTAGAGAGTAAACCCACAAACAAATAACCAAGTTATTTTTTAGATACTCGGTACAGATTAGCAGATAAACTATACCCCTGTCAATATGTTGTTTATTCTACTGCAAAGTAATATACAGGCCGATGGGCGCCCAGAATCCAACGAGTGCCGCAACTAAAAGTACGGCATATTCGATTTTGCGATCAACTTTGAAGTGTTCGTGCGCCGTAAATAATAGCCCGACCAAAA
The DNA here is from genome assembly GCA_964504275.1 of uncultured Candidatus Saccharibacteria bacterium. Classification (GTDB taxonomy): domain Bacteria; phylum Patescibacteriota; class Saccharimonadia; order Saccharimonadales; family JAGQNJ01; genus CAYQXB01. Next base: position 22,787 of record CAZDDV010000006.1, read on the forward strand.
AACCAGCCGGAACCGGAACTTGCGCGTCAACCGTCGTGACCTTGATCCAGAGTGATCCAATAATCATATAGATGACCAGCTTCAAAAAATAGACACTGTCAGTTTCGGACAGGCGACTTCTTGCTTGTGTTTTTATTTTTGATTTTTTTCTGGCCATTGCAGACAATCATACCACCTATGCTTGCAAAGTACCACTGTTACGGTAAACTTATTCGTATGTCAAAAAACCCCGTTCCCGAAAGCCAGGAGCAAATGTGGCTTGCTCAAACACACTGGATACTTCCGCATGATGCGGCAGATGTAAACTTTAACGACCCAAGACTAAATCACGTCACAGCTTATACCGTAGATATCGAAAACGTATTAACAGACGGTGTTGCTGGCGGTGATCCGACAATTCGACCTAAAGGGCTTTTGATGCTAAATCGCATTGCTCAAAGCGGGAGAGACATATTGCTACTGACTGGCTGCAAAGACGAAGAGTTTGGTTGGGCCGTCAAAAATCAGGCACAGCAAGATCTCGGAATTGCATATATTCCTACGATGTATCGTGGCTTGCGGTCGGATGGAACACGCTGGCCAGGCAAACATGATCCGGCAATGTTTGGCATGGCTGGTGCAGCGCTCAAGCGCCGACACAAAGAAATTGGCCACATTGATGATCAGCTTAAGTCGCACCTGGGAGCTTGGCGGACAAACTACGGCTTGCATATTTGGCCGACGCCTTTCGGCGAGCATGAACACCCTGGAGTGGCGATGTTCCGACCACTCGAAATGAGTATAATTCGTGGCCTTATGGCTGCGCATCCACGCTCTCGTGGCCCATCTTTTATCGAAAGAAGCTAGAATCCTAAGGCTGTACTATTTTTATTTTATTAAACCGTGCTTGATAATGTGCGGTTTAGCTGCTGGGAACATACTGTGGAGTGGCTCCGGCAAGTCGTTAAGTCCGAACCAACCGATTTCTTCAATTTTGTGCGGTTCGCCGTTTTTTACAGTGCTCGGGTCAACTTTTACTGCATGCATTACGGCAACCCAGTGGGTTTTCTCGCCTTTATGTTCGCGGTGGCCTTCATAGGTATGAACATACTTTACTTCCAAAGCGTCTGCTAGAAACTCTTCTTTTAGCTCACGCCGGACAGCTTGTTCGAATGTTTCGTGCATTTCCAATGCTCCACCGCCGATGTCCCAGCGACCGTTTTCATCACGGGCCTGTTTGCCGCGCTTGTGTAGCATGATCTTTCCGTTGCCATCGTGAACCACAAAACAAACCGTTACGCCAACATAATCAATCCCGCGCCGCAAGTCGGCCGCATCGTTAGCTGTACTGCTTCTATCCATAACTAGCAGTATAACGCAGCACAATCCCAAAAACAGCTCCGGTTTGATTGCATATTTATAAATAACGTGTTATAATAATCATTATGACAATGGTGTCTCATGAAGTACCGATCGAACCCACACTTGAAGTAATTCCAGCTGGGCCCAACTCTGTTCCTGCGGAATTCTTTGAAAACGTGAATAATGCGCTACGAGAATTACGAGCGCCACTGGGATCATCAGTCTTTTTTGAACTCGTGCATGACCAAATACAGTACTGCAGAATCTCAACCGGCCCAATAGGGGCGCACAATACACGTAACGTAGCTCCCAACAAGGCTGAAATCTTACATGACGCAATGCTGCCGCTTATTGAGTTCCTGCCCGCAGAAGCAGACTTAAGCTCTGTTCAAGCCACGACGGTACGATCGATTGTAAAACCAGGCATGTCACAAAGAACAGCATTTGCGCGAATCCATACTGATCCGCTAAATACACTTATCACGGCGAATGCAATGCCTACCGAAAAGCTCATCATTGGCAAGCGACCACTACGCAGCGATTAACGGCCGATGGACGAAACATTTACAATATTCTTGCTACCGACAACCGCCGAAAAATCGAGACTGCGCTGAATAAACAGTCGGATCAAGAACTAGATCGACTAGGATTGCACGTTGAAACGTTCGATGTAGGCGAAGCTGGATTGCTGTTACGAGAGGATATCCACAGATCACCAACAAACAGAAGCGAACATTCCGTGGATCGCACATCAGTCGATCTTCAGTTCAAACTTCAAAACTAGTTGACATTGTGTCTGCTGACGATGTTACATTTTGATTTCGGCGTCGCAGCCGGCTGGGAGAGACAAGTTCATCAAAGAATCAATTGTTTTTGGCGTTGGTTCAAGCACATCGATGAGGCGTTTGTGGACGCGCATTTCGAACTGCTCGCGGCCTTTTTTAAACACATGCGGACTTTTCACCACGGTGTAGGTCGTGCGACGTGTTGGCAATGGAATCGGCCCAGCGATTGTTGCACCGGTACGAATTGCGGTATCAACAATTTGTTTTGCAGACTGGTCAATTACTTTGTGATCGTACGCTTTAAGGCGAATACGAATTCGCTGACTCGTTGACGCAGTTGCTTTCTCTGCTGGTTTTTTTTCGGTTTTTTTGGCTTCTGCCATGAGAAACACTCCTTCTTGTGTTGCGATGTAACATCTTCTGTTCGTTATTTGAGAACGATCCAGACGACTTTTAGTCATCACGATTAGTTTGTAATCTATATGTTACAACATATCTGTAAAAAAGAAAAGAGCCTCCGTTTTGGAGGCTCTTTGTCTTAAGCTTTTGGCTTGTTTGGATTACTTCGTGATTTTTGTTACCACACCAGCACCAACGGTTCGTCCGCCTTCGCGGATAGCGAAGCGTTGACCTTGGTCCATAGCAATAGGTTGGATCAACTTAACTTTGAAAGTTACAGTGTCACCTGGCATAACCATTTCTTTGTCGGCAGGAAGTTCAACTTCGCCGGTTACATCCGTTGTACGGAAGTAGAATTGTGGTTTGTATCCTTTGAAGAATGGAGTGTGACGTCCGCCTTCTTCTTTGTTGAGCACGTATACTTCTGCGTCAAATTCGGTGTGCGGAGTAATTGTTCCTGGTTTTGAAAGAACTTGACCGCGTTCGATATCGTCGCGCTCGATTCCACGAAGCAAGATACCAGCGTTGTCGCCAGCTTGACCTTGATCAAGGTTTTTCTTGAAAGCTTCGATACCAGTTACGACAGATTTTTGTGTGTCTTTAACACCAACGATTTCAACTTCGTCGTTGATTTTTACGATACCTTGTTCGATACGTCCAGTTGCAACCGTACCACGACCTTTGATCGAGAATACGTCTTCGATAGCCATCATGAATGGTTTGTCGAGTTCGCGCTTTGGCTCTTCGATGTATTCATCCATTTTCTCTAACATGTCCATGATTGCTTTCATGTCATCTTCAGAACCTTCTAAGGCTTTTGTTGCAGAGCCCTTAAAGATTGGGGCGTCTTCGTCAAAACCGTTCTTAGCAAGCAGTTCACGAACATCCATTTCAACAAGTTCTACAAGTTCTGGATCAGCAAGATCCATTTTGTTTAGGAAAACAACCATTTTCGGCACGCCAACTTGTTTTGCAAGCAAAACGTGTTCACGAGTTTGTGGCATTGGGCCGTCAGCAGCAGATACAACCAAAATTGCACCGTCAACCTGGGCAGCACCAGTAATCATGTTCTTGATGTAGTCAGCGTGTCCTGGCATGTCCACGTGAGCGTAGTGACGATTTTTAGTTTCGTACTCTTGGTGAGAAACAGCAATGGTGATACCACGTTGCTTTTCTTCAGGCGCATTGTCAATTTGGTCATAATTAATAGGCTTGTTAACGTCGCTTGGCAACTTCTTTGACAAAGTGTGCGTAATTGCAGCCGTTAGTGTAGTTTTACCGTGGTCGACGTGGCCCATTGTTCCAACGTTGACGTGAGGTTTGGTTCGATCGAAATCTGCCATGTGGGAATTTCTCCTTATTTTAGTTCTTCTTTAATAATAATTTCGCATAAGTAAACAATAATCCCTACGCGAGTTACCGAATAATCTTATCTGATAACGCTAGTCTTGTAAAGTGTTAGTTTTGTGATTTGCCCGAGTTGGAGCGTATAAGAATATTAGGGTTGCAAATCTTTTGGACACACTAGACGTGGCTCGGCCTTCCCATCAAGTAGTCGGTCTAGAATACTTTGTGTTGGTGTGCACAAGATTGGCCCTGGACAGTTCAGGTCACAACGCGTTTCTAGCTCCTCAGTAATCACAAATTCCTCGTCCCGCGGTACATTGCCGTTGGCGTGTTCAAAATCCCTGATTTCGTTTGGGCAATAATCAAAACTACCGGTGATTTCAGCCTTTGTTTCTGGATTTGACATGGTCTTCCCTACTCCCACCCCATTGATTTTCTACTGCAGTATTCTGGTGTGATGCTGTTCTGCAGTTTGCTCCATTGCAGCCAGCGCCATAATAAACCCTTCGGGCGTAAAACAATCACGCTGTTCGTACAGCCAAGCAATGCGATGAAGTGCGTTCTCGTACGGAGTTCCGACGAATGGTAGGCGCGGCTCGAGTTCTGTCAACTGTTTTGCTTGTTCAATTTCGGGTGATTTTACATCTGTCATAGATTTACTTGCTGTTTTTGGCGATGATGGTTTCGGCGACATGGTTTGGAACGTCGGCGTAGTGGTCTAGCTCCATGCTGGAGCTAGCGCGGCCTTGTGTGTTAGAACGGAGCGTAGTTGTGTAGCCAAACATTTCGCCAAGTGGAACAAAAGCGGTAATTTCTTTGATACCAACACTGAGGTCTTCCATCGATTCGATACGGCCGCGTTTGCTGTTTAAGTCACCAATAACGTCGCCCATGAACTCTTCGGGAGTAACAACGACGACCTTCATGACTGGTTCTAGGATAACTGGGCTGGCGGCTTTTACGCCGATTTGCAGCGCCATTGAGCCAGCAATTTTAAAGGCCATTTCGTTGGAGTCGACATCGTGGTAGCTTCCGTCGTACAGTTCTGCCTTGACGTCAACCACTGGGTAACCAGCGATTACACCGTTACTGAGGGCTTCTTCGATTCCTTCTGCAACTGGTTTGATGTATTCCTGCGGAACAACGCCACCTTTAATGCTGTTGATGAACTCAAAGCCTTTGCCTTGTTCGTTCTGGCTGATGCGAATCCAGACGTGACCGTATTGTCCGCGTCCACCAGATTGTTTGATGAATTTTCCTTCGGCTTCGACGTTGTCTTTGCGGATTGTTTCGCGGTAAGCAACTTGTGGCTGACCGATGTTTGCTTCGACTGAGAACTCACGCTTCATACGGTCAACGAGGATTTCTAGGTGTAGCTCGCCCATTCCCGAAATGATTGTTTGTCCTGTTTCGTCGTCGACACGAACACGGAACGTTGGATCTTCTTCGGCAAGTCGTTGCAATGCCAAGCTCATTTTTTCTTGGTCGGCTTTGGTTTTTGGCTCGATCGCAATACTTACTGGCGGTTCTGGGAAGTCAATGCTTTCAAGCACAATCGGGTCTTCTTGGCTACAAAGTGTGTGGCCAGTTGTAGTGCCTTTAAGGCCAACGATTGCGGCAATGTCGCCAGCGCCAACTTCGGTTACGTCTTCACGTTTGTCAGCTTGCAGGCGAACAATGCGGCCAACGCGTTCTTTTTGGCCAGTTGAGCTGTTGTATACGTACGAACCAGCGGTGATTTTTCCAGAATACACGCGGAAGTAAGCTAGCTTACCAACGAATGGGTCAGATGTAATCTTGAACGCCAAGCTTGCAAATGGCTGATCCTCAGATGGTTTGCGTTCGATTTCGTCACCGGTTTTGGAGTGTGTACCCCAAGTAGAACCAACATCGAGTGGGCTCGGCAAGTAATCATTTACCATGTCCAAAACTTTTTCTACGATAACACCACGGCCATCACCACCAGTAACTGGGTAGAATTTACCGGTTAGTGTTGCGGTTCGGATTGCTTGTTTGATTTCTTCAGTTGACAGACCGTCTTCGCCAACTTCAAAGAATTTTTCTAACATGGCTTCGTCTTCGGCAACAGCGTTTTCGATCAGCAAGCTGCGGTATTTTTTGACTTGATCCATCATGTCTTCTGGGATTTCGCTTTCGACAAGTTCTTTGTCGGTAAAGTCTTTGTAGGTAAAGGCTTTCATTTCCACAACGTCAACAATGCCGTTAATAGCTTGTTCGAAACCGATTGGCAAGTGTACTGGGAAAGCGTGCTTGTTCAAACGGGCGTGAATGCTGTCGAGTGATTTATAGAAGTCGCCACCAGTTTGGTTGATTTTGTTGATAAAGCAAATTCGCGGCACACCGTATTTGTCTGCTTGGCGCCAGACAGTTTCGGATTGAGATTCGACACCCATTTTGCCGTCAAATACTACGCAGGCACCGTCGAGTACGCGCAGTGAGCGTTCAACTTCAACCGTAAAGTCGATGTGTCCTGGCGTGTCGATAATGTTGATCTGATTACCTTTCCAATAACAAGTAACAGAGGCCGCAACAATTGTAATACCGCGTTCGCGCTCTTGAGCCATCCAGTCAGTTGTGGTTTCGCCTTCGTGCACGGCGCCAATTTTGTGATTCAAACCAGTTCGGTACAAAATACCTTCAGTCGTCGTAGTCTTACCAGCGTCAATATGCGCGATAATACCTAAGTTTCGGATGTCTTTCATTTCAGTCTTTTTTGTTGCTACGGTCATTTATTTCCCTTTTTTACTTAAAAATCGTCTGGTCCAACTTCAATTGCGAAGCGTGCTAATGAACATCTTCCGTCTATGACATATTTGCATTTACCGTCTTCTGCGACGCGAGCTTGAAATGATTCCAGAAAGCGCACATTGTCCGCTAATTGATAATCTGGCATGTTGGGCAAGCGAGTTTCGAGTCCGTCACGATAAGGACAAGCTGCCGAAACACCATATTCGGTTAGATCCACAGGATGAGCTTGCCCATCAACTCCCGGGTAAAACTCTGGCGTACTCACTAAAATTACCGAGCGAAGTGGGCGAAGGCACGGTTGGCTTCGGCCATTTTGTGCACGTCTTCGCGCTTTTTAACGGCGTTGCCGGTGTTATTGAAGGCATCGGTAAATTCTTGCGCTAGGCGGTCAGCCATTGGAATGCCTTTGCGAGATCGAACGGCCTCGACAAACCACATAGTTGTTAGGTGGTTTTGGCGTTGGCCTTTTACCTCGAAAGGAATCTGGTAGTTTGCACCACCAACACGTCGAGAACGAGTCTCAACTGCTGGTCGCACGTTATTCATAGCTTGTTCGAATACTTCGAGTGGGTTTTTAACTTTCAATCGATCGGCTGACTTTTGCAAGCCTTCGTATACCAAACGCTCGGCCAACTGCTTTTTGCCGTCAAGCATAATGCGGTTAATCAAACGTTGCACTGGTACTGAATTGTACACGCGGTCAGGCTGAATATCTCGAGTCAGTTCTTTAGTCTTATGTCGTGGCATTACTTCTTACCTTCTTTTTTCGTACCGTACTTTGAGCGGCCGTTTTTGCGGTCAGAAACGCCTTGCAGGTCGAGTGCGCCACGAACAATGTGGTAACGAACACCCGGAAGATCCGGTACGCGTCCGCCGCGAATCATCACGACGGCGTGCTCTTGCAAGTTGTGACCTTCGCCGCCAATGTAGGCCCAAACTTCGTGGCCGTTTTGCAAACGAACACGCGCAACTTTACGAAGCGCCGAGTTAGGCTTTTTTGGTGTCTTGGTAGTAACTTTTACGCAAACGCCGCGTTTAAACGGTGCTGGCTTTTCGTAGTTAATAGTTTTCAGGTTATTGACCACGCGGTGCAGAGCCGGCGACTTCGTTTTACGAGCGGCGACTTTGCGTGGTTTTCGTACTAATTGGTTAATTGTTGGCATCGATTTACAATCCTATCACTTTTCTTCTTCTTGGTCAACAGGGGTGACTTCGTCTGGGTTATGGTAACCCGTTCCCACTGGAATTTTTCGACCCAAGATTACGTTTTCTTTGAGGCCACGAAGGTGGTCAACTTTACCGCTAGTAGCAGCAGCAATCAACACGCGAGTAGTATCCTGGAAGCTTGCAGCAGACAAGAATGACTCTGTTGAAAGGCTGGCTTTGGTAATTCCAAGCAACAACTGTACGTATTCGACAGGTTTTTTCTTGGCTTTGATGAGTTCTTCGTTGGTGTCGAGTACGTTGATCTTGCCAACAATGTCGCCCGTTACGAATTCACTATCACCAGCGTCTTCGATTTGAACACGAGAGAACATTTGTCGCACGATTACCTCAAGGTGTTTGTCAGAAATGTTCTGTCCTTGTGAGGCAAAAATTCGCAAAATTTCGTTCATGATGTAACGCTGCGTAGCTTCAATGCCTTGCAGTTGCATTAGTTCGTGTAAGTTGATCGAACCGTTTGTCATGCGCTGTCCGGCCACAACTTCTTCGCCGTCTTTGACAACGAGTTGTTTGTAACCAGGGATTTCGTAGCGCACAACGCTTTCTTGCAGTGGCGTAATGACGATGGCTTTTTTGTTGACTTTTACTTTGCCGGCGATTGGTGCAACAAGTGGATTGCTGTCGTTTTCGCTAGTGGCAAGCACGTCGCCGATTGCGACTTCGGTTTTGTCGGCAATTTTTGCTGTTCGTCCAGCAAGTTCTACGGTAACTTTCTGGCCGTCGTCAGAGGTAACTTCTACGATGTAATGTTCGCCTTCTTCGCCAGTTTTTACAACTCCAGCAATTTCGCTTAAGAATGCCTGGCCTTTTGGCTGTCGTGTCTCGAACAATTCTTCGACACGAGGTAAACCTTGGGTAATGTCGTCGGCTGAGGCCGAACCACCACCGTGGTACGAACGAAGCGTCAACTGCGTTCCTGGCTCACCGATACTCTGTGCGGCAATAACACCAATTGGGTAATGTGGCGCGATTAGGCGGCCTGTAGCTGGGTCGATGCCATAGCTCTTGCGCGAAACACCACGTGGGCTGCTGCAACTGAGTACGCTCATGATTTTGACAGCTTGAATTGTTGCGTCGGCTTCAATGTCTGCAGCAAGTTGTCGCGTAATTAACTCGCCCTTTTTGATCTTGCCGCCGTTTTTGCCACCATTTTTAATCGTGACGTCTTCGGCAGTAAATCGACCTTCCAAGCGCATTGCGTATGGAACACCGATAAATTCTGCGTCTTCGCGGCGTAATGGGAATCCTGGGTCTTCAGCTTGTTTATCGTCGGTAAATACGTCTTGAGACACATCAACCAAACGACGAGTCAAATAACCAGAGTCGGCGGTTTTTAGCGCAGTATCGATCATTGTTTTACGAGTACCGCGAGTCGACGTAAAGTACTCGAGCGGGCTCAGTCCAGCCTTATAGCCAGACTTAATTGGCAGCTCGATAGCCTTACCGGTCGTATCCATAGTCACACCAAGCATACCAACGGCGGTTTTAACCTGACCGATGTTACCACGTGCACCAGATACAACAGCGATGGCCATTGAGCTATCTTCGTCGGCAAATTGTTCGGTCAAAACACTTTGAACATTTGCATCGACATCCATCCAGGTTTCGACGGTCAAACGATATCGTTCGTCGTCGGTAATAAACCCTTGGTCGTATTGTTCAGAAATTTCTGTGGCTTTTTTCTCACCGATATCAAGTAGTTTACTGAGTGATGGAATGTCGCTAAAGTCGGACATACCAAGCGAAAGTCCAGATTCTGTCGCGTATTTGAACCCGATGTCTTTGAGATCATCTGCCAAACGAGCAGTAATATCTTGGCCATACATTTCGTATGCGAGCGCCATGACTTTTTGCAGTTCTTTTTTGGTCATTGCCAAGTCTTGGAACGGAAAATCATCCGGGAAAATTTCGTTGAACAGCAGGCGTCCGACAGTTGTAGTCATTGGCGTTCCGCGGAACGGTGCAGTGACCTGGGCTTGTAAGCTTACGATGCCGGCGTCTAACGCCATGATTACTTCTTCGATTGATTCGTAAGCTTTGAGCTTGTTTGAAGCGCCTGGGCGTTCGTAGGTTAGGTAGTAGCAACCGAGCACAATATCTTGCTCAATGTGCAGAATCGGCGTACCGTCAGCTGGTTTTAGCAAGTTTTTGTTAGCAGCCATAATGTCGCGAGCTTCGGCTTGTGCAGCGTCAGAAAGAGGCAAGTGGACAGCCATTTGGTCACCATCGAAGTCAGCGTTAAACCCTTTACATACCAATGTATGCAACTGAATCGCTTTACCTTCTATAAGCACTGGCTGGAAAGCCTGAATACTCAAACGGTGCAGTGATGGCGCACGGTTTAGCAGCACGTATTTGTTTCGTGTAACTTCGTCGAGTGCATCCCATACAACGGTTTCAGCCATTTCGATCATGCGGGTTGCAGATCGGATGTTGTGGGCGTGTTCGTTTTCGATCAAGTAGCCAATGACAAATGGTTTGAATAGTTCAAGTGCCATCATTTTTGGCAATCCACATTGGTTAATCTTGAGCTCTGGGCCAGCTACAATAACTGAACGACCAGAGTAATCTACGCGTTTTCCGAGCAAGTTCTGGCGGAATCGACCCTGTTTACCCTTAAGCATGTCGCTCAAAGATTTGAGGCGACGGCGTTGGCCGGTTGCAGCGACCGCACGTCCCGAGCGAGCGTTTCCGTTATCAATCAAAGCGTCAACGGCTTCTTGCAGCATGCGCTGTTCGTTGCGACGGATAACTTCTGGTGCATTTAAGTCCATTAGTTTTTTCAGGCGATTGTTTCGGTTAATAACGCGGCGATACAAATCGTTCATGTCAGAAGTCGCAAAACGACCACCAGTTAGCTGAACCATCGGACGAAGATCTGGTGGAATCACTGGCAAAACGGTAACACACATGGAGTTCGGTTTGATTCCAGCGCGTTGCATTCCCTCAAGCAAACGAAGTCGTTTCATGAGTTTCTTTTTACGTTGACCTTTGGCTTCTTCGGCTTCTGCGGATAGCGTTGCGATCAAATCTGCTAGTTGAACTTCGTCGAGCAATTTCTTTAGTGCTGCTCCGCCCATGCCAACTTCTAGAACGTCTTGCAGTTCTTCTGGCATGTTGTTGTAGTCCATTTCGCTGATCAGGTTGTATTTAACCATTGATTCAACTTGCGTTTTGAACAAGTCAAATTCTACTTCGACTTCTTCGATTTCTTTGGTGCGCATTTCGGCCAAGGCTTTCACGTTGGCTTCTTCTGCTTCAGCTTCTTTTTCGTATCGAGCTTTGATAGCTTCTTGTGCTGCAGCAAATTCTGCTTCTTTGTCGGCAAGCATTTTGTCGCGTTTTTCGGTGTCTACATTTATAACCACGTAGGCCGCAAAGTAAGCAATGCGCTCTAGGCTTTTTACGGTCATGCCGAGTAGCAAGCCGATTGCCGATGGTGTTCCGCGCAAAAACCAAATGTGTCCAACTGGTGCTGCAAGGGTAATATGGCCCATACGTTCACGGCGAACAATTGATTTTGTAACAATTTCGCCGTTCTTGTCTACAGCTGCTTCGCGTGAACGAACGCCTTTATATTTGGCGTCGTGCGGATTGATGTCTTTGACTGGTCCAAAAATTCGTTCGCAGAACAATCCGTCGCGCTCTGGTTTTTGGGTTCGGTAGTTGATAGTTTCTGGTTTGGTGATTTCACCATGGCTCCAGTCCATGATGTCTTCTGCACTGGCAACAGCCAGGCGAACAGCGTCAAAATCAGCAATGTTGAGTCCTGTAGGATATTTACGCATGTTCGACCTCCTCGTCGTTGTCATTTGTTGCAGTATCGTCTGCATCATCGTCGTCATCTGGTGGAACGGCAACCGGAACGCTGACAGCGTCTTCGATTTCCATTGCCTCAAATTCGTCGGCAACTGCGTCCTCTGTTACATCAACGTCTGATGCGCTTGGAGCTGGAACATCAACGTCCGACAAATGTGCAGCTTCGTCTTTGATGTTTTCTGCCAAGATTTGTTCGGCGTCAATTTGTTGATCGCTCGTAACAAGGTCGACTTTTAGGCCAAGTCCTTGCAGTTCTTTAACAAGCACGTTAAAGCTTTCTGGGACTTTTGGACCGACAATTTCGGTGCCTTTGATGATTGATTCGTAGGCTTTTGAACGGCCGTAGACATCGTCGGACTTGATAGTAAGCATCTCTTGCAAGGTGTTTGCAGCACCATACGCTTCGAGCGCCCAAACTTCCATTTCACCAAATCGCTGTCCACCGTTTTGGGCTTTACCGCCCAATGGCTGCTGTGTAACCATGGTGTATGGTCCGGTTGAGCGAGCGTGGATTTTATCGACAATCATGTGGTTAAGCTTGATCATGTACATTGAACCAACGGTAGTGTGCTCTTTGAAAGCTTCGCCTGTGCGGCCATCGTACAATTGCTGCTTACCGTTTTTTGGTAAGTTTGCTTGCTCAAGTAGTTCTTCGATTTTCGTAATTGGCACTCCGTTAAACGACGGGCTGGCGACTTTGAATCCAAGTGCGCGAGCAGCCATTCCAAGGTGAGTTTCAAACAACTGTCCAACGTTCATACGAGAAGGCACGCCGAGTGGGTTCAGTAGAATGTCGACGGCTGTTCCGTCTTCCATAAATGGCATGTCCTCAACTGGCAATACGCGGGCAATAACACCTTTGTTACCGTGACGTCCACCAAGTTTGTCACCAACAGCAATCTTGCGCATTTGAGCCACAAAGACTTGAATTTGCATGATCACACCGGCTTTGAGTTCATGGCCGTTTTCTCGAGAGAAAATCTTAACACCAACAACTTTACCGTGTTTTCCGTTGCTCATTCGTTGCGATGTATCACGAACGTCTTTGGCTTTTTCACCAAAGATTGCTCGGAGTAGTCGTTCTTCTGAGCTTAATTCTTGCTCACCCTTTGGTGTAATTTTACCAACCAAGATGTCGCCAGGGTGAACTTCGGCACCAATGCGCACGATTCCTTCTTCGTCCAAGTGGCGAAGCGCTTCCTCGGAAACGTTTGGAATATCTTGTGTGACAATTTCTGGCCCAAGTTTTGTTTCACGAACTTCTGTCATGTAATCAACAATGTGAATTGATGTCAGGCTATCGTCTTCGACGAGTCGGCGACTAATGATGATCGCGTCTTCGAAGTTGTATCCATTCCAAGGCATGAAAGCTGCTACAAGGTCTTTTCCAAGCGCAAGTTCGCCACCTTGAATCGACATTCCCTCAATAATTGGGTCACCTTTTTTGAGTTTTTGCCCAGTTTGCACAACAACTTTTTGGTTGATGCATGAGCCTTCGTTACTTCGAACGAAGTGTTCTGGATAGTATTTTTCGGTTCCAGCTTTTTTGTATTTGACTACAACTTCGTCAGCCGTTGCACGGGTAACTTCGCCATCTTCGACTGCTACGACGAGTTGCCCGGTGTTTTCAGCGACAACGCCTTCCATGCCTGTTCCGACGATTGGGCTTTGTGGCTGAATCAGTGGCACAGCCTGTCGTTGCTGGTTGCTTCCCATTAGTGATCGATATACGTAGTTTTTCTCGACAAATGGAATCAGTCCAGCAGACGAACCGATAATTTGGCGGCGAGCGCCATCCATATGGGTGACGTCGTTAGAATCAACTTCACCAGATTTCAGGTGTGCGCGAGCTGAAACGCGTTCGTGTACAAAGAATCCGTCTTTATCGATTTCTTCGCTGGCACTAGCAATAACTGCTTTTTCTTCTTCTGCGGCGTCTAGGTAAATAACCTCTTTACTGACTTGCGCTTTTACGGGCCAGGTGACTTGTTTTTTGACCTTGGCAAGCTTTGCAGCATCAGCGGCTGTGATAGTTTTGCCATTTTTTACAATGAGCTTGCCGTTTTCGTCTTCTAAATCAACTGCGGCAATGTGTCCTGCAGCGTTTTTAGCAGTAGCGGCGTTGATTACTTTTCGGTACGGGGTTTCAAGAAAGCCGTAGTCGTTAATGCGCGCATAACTCGCCATGTTCAAGACCAAACCAATGTTGGCGCCTTCTGGTGTTTCTACAGTACAGATGCGACCATAGTGAGTTGCGTGGGCATCGCGAACTTCAAATCCAGCACGTTCACGAGAAAGTCCACCAGGGCCCATCGAGCTCAAACGTCGTTTGTGAGCGAGTTCTGAGAGCGGGTTAATCTGGTCCATAAACTGCGATAACTGGGAGCTTGCAAAAAATTCGCGAACCGCAGCTACCACTGGTCGAGCGTTAATCAGCTGGCCAGGAGTTACGGTTTCGATTTCACTCATAGACATACGGTCTTTGGTGTTTCGCTCCATTCGCAACAAACCAATTCGGAACTGTCGCTGCACAAGCTCGCCAACCAGTTTTACGCGGCGGTTTGCCAATGAATCGATGTCATCACCAGGTTCTTGTGTGTTATTCAGACGAATAATTTCGGCAATGATTGCCAGCAAGTCTTCAAGTCGCATCACGCGGTTTTCGGCTGTGTTTGGAATATCAATATTCAATCGTTTGTTAATCTTGTAACGACCAACACGGCTAAAATCGAAGCGTTTGAAGTTATAAAACATGTTTTCAAGTAATGTTCGAGCGTTATCAACGGTCGCCAAATCACCCGGGCGAAGTCGTCGATATACTTCGATCAAAGCGTCATTTGTGCCACGAGCTGGATCTTTTTCTAGCGTTGCGTCAACATAATTAAGTTTGCCTTGGTCGACATGTTTGAATTCGTCGCGAATTCGAGCTTCGTTAACTCCGAGTGCGCGAAGTAATGTCGTGACAGCGATTTTTCGCTTTCGATCGATTTTTACATAAATCGCGCCACTTGCGCTGGTTTCAAATTCTAACCATGCACCACGGCCAGGGATAACCTTGGCGCCGTAAACTTTTTTGCTACCAGTTTTGTCGGCAGTAAAGAAAACACCAGCTGATCGAATCAACTGGCTTACAACAACGCGCTCGGCGCCATTAATAACAAACGTACCACGACTAGTCATCCACGGGTAATCGCCCAGGTAAATTTCTTGTTCTTTTACTTCGCCTGTAACTTTGTTAGTCAGTACAACTTTTGCTTTTAGCGGTGCTTCGTAGCTGATGTTGTTTTCGCGAGCTGCAGCTTCGGTAGTTTTTGGTGGTTCAAAATGATAATCTTTGAAACTTAGTGATAATTTTGTGCCTGTGTAATCGTCAATTGGACTGACTTCTGCGAGTAATTCGCCTAAGCCTTCTTCGACAAACCACTGGAATGATTTGTTTTGGTGGTCGACAAGATTTGGAAGGTCCAAAATGTCATCAGTTTGTGTAAAGTACGTGCGCTTTGTAGTCGCAGCCGTTGTTGTAGCTGTGGTTTTTGCCATGGGCTTTGTCGAGCTCCTCACTAAATATAATAGTAGTTATAAGTTTGATTTAATTTTGACGCGCTCGAAGACTCTAAGCTGGATGTAGACAAATGTTGATATTCTCTCGAGGTGAATACCAGACAAATGCAATTAAGGCCCAACTTACCCTACTTCTTGGGAACAGTTTGCCTGAACTTTACTCTGTTGTCAACCGTAATTGTATACTTTATTTGCCGATGACTTTGTCGGCGACGCCATATTTGACGGCTTCTGCGGATGTCATCCAAAAGTCACGTTCCATGTCGACGTGGATTTTAGCGTGTTTTTGACCAGTGTTTTTGGCCATTATATCTTCCAGTAATCGTTTTACTCGTAACGATTCTTTGAGGTCAATTTCTTGGTCGGTGACTTTTCCGCGTGTTCCGCTGGAAGGCTGGTGAATCATAATTGTGGCGTGTGGTAACAAGAATCGCTTGCCTTTGGTCCCAGAGCTGAGCAAAAACGCCGCCGCGCTGGCCTGAACGCCGATACCGTACGTCGCGACGTCACACTTCAAAAAATTCATAGTGTCATAAATGGCCAACGCATCGTATACGCTGCCGCCAGGACTGTTGATATACAACGAAATTTCTTTTTTTGAGTCAACGCTTTGTAAAAACAACATCTGCGCAACAATTAAGTTTGCGGTGTGCTCATTTACGTCAGTGCCCAAAAAAATTATGCGGTCTTTTAGTAGACGCGAGTAAATATCATAAGCGCGCTCGGAACGGCCGTCAGATTCGATAACGGTTGGAATAAGTACTGAGCTTTGTGGCTTTTGGATAGTATCGTGATTCATAGTGGTTTTTCTCCTGAGTACGGTCTAATATAATCCAAAAATTAGCACTCGTCAACCCAGAGTGCTAATCCTGGCGGTAATTACATAGGTCATGGGGATATTCTTCGTCTGGCCACTCTACGGAATCATGAATATCATGTGGCCACGTAATTTCAACGTGCATGCTTGCAATGCTCCTACGGTTGGGCACTGTAAACTGTCTCGAAGTTCCAAACTCAGCACTTCCACGCGGACGCTGTGCACATTCGCGCTTGTGCTCAGCTACGAATTGATCGAAAGCACGCTCACCTTCCACGGCATCCTCTGGTGGAACAAAAAACAGATCACGATGTTCTGGGATACTATTGGGCGGCATAGTCCATAAGCTTACCGACGGTTTTTTCGGTAATCATTTGCGAGGCGATGTCTTGGCGCGTCTGCGGTTTTTCTAGCTCAGCTTGCATCTGAGGGTCTTGGTACTGCACTTTTAACTGCTGCATGCGGATTTCTAGCTCGTCAGGTGTTACGGTAACTTTTTCTTCTGAGGCGACTTCGGCAAGAGTTAGGCCAATTCGTACCCGTTTTTCGGCTTCAGGCTTTAGTTTTTCGCGGTGTTGTTCTTCGGTAAGGCCTTGCATTTCTAAGAATTCTGGATAGGTTTGGCCGCGATAGGTGGCGTTTTGTTTGGCTTCGTTAATGAGGCGTTCTAGCTGTTCGCCGACCAAAACTTGCGGCAGACTTAGCTTGGTTTTTTCGGCAATTTTGCCAACCAACTCGTTTTGGTAATCATTGTCAGATTGTCGTTGTCGTTCAGTTGTTAGCTCTTTTTTGATATCAGCTTTTAGGTCTTTAAGTGTTTTGAACGGACCAGCTTTTGCTGCGAATGCGTCGTCTAGTTTTGGCTCTACAAGCTCTTGAACTTTATGAACCGTAATTGCAAACGTGACTTTTTTGTTAGCAAGCGCCGCTACACCATAGTCTTTGGGGAAGGTAATCTTGAATGTTTTTTCGTCTTTGGCCTTCAAACCAATAACGTTTTCTTCAAAACCTGGAATAAACGATTTGCTGCCCAAAACTAGCGGATACTCTTTGCCTTCGGCACCTTTGATTGGTTCGTCTTTTTCGTTTGTGCCCGTAAAATCAATCAGTACTTCGTCGCCGTTTTTACTGGTTCGCGCGACTTCTTTCTTCTCGGACAAACGAGTTTGCAAAGTTTTTAGTACTTCATTAATATCTTTGTCGGTGATCTTTACTGTTGTTTTAGTCAGCTTGATTTTCTTGTAGTCAGGTAATTTGACTGTACCCAAGATTTCTACTTCTGCTTCAAATTCCAGTGTCGTGAAAGGCACAAATTTTATAATATTAACTTTTGGTCGGTCAATCGGCCGCAAATCTTCTTGTTGCATTGCTTGCGCATAAAAATGGTTAATTGCGTCTTCCATAAATTCACTTTGCAATGCTTGTGGGTCAACGTTTTTTTCGACCAAGTTTAGTGGCACTTTGCCTTCGCGGAAGCCTTGCACTTTTACAGTAGCGGCTAGTTTTTGCAGTGTTTTTTGCTTTATTGGCGCGAGATGCGCTTCTTCGGCAGAAATTGTTAGTTTAGTTTTATTCTCTGATAGGTTGGTTCGTTTTACTTGCATAAGTACGCAGTTTAACAGATATCAAATTCTTTTTCCACAGGTATTTTACCTGAGCAGTATCTGCCGGAAGCTCTATGACTTCAGCCGCGGTAGAGTTTTGGCATACCTTTCTGAAAAGATACTAACAGGTGTTTGCTAGAACAAAAAAACTACGCTTGGCGGCGGTCTTGAATGATACTGACCAGGCGCTGTGCGCCATGGCTTTCTT
Organism: uncultured Candidatus Saccharibacteria bacterium; assembly: GCA_964504275.1. GTDB lineage: Bacteria > Patescibacteriota > Saccharimonadia > Saccharimonadales > JAGQNJ01 > CAYQXB01. The sequence continues at coordinate 40,661 of CAZDDV010000006.1, forward strand.
CGGTGCCATCCAGCAAATCTTTGAGTTTGTAGGTTTCATTTTTTATTTCTTCTTCGCCTATGAATAGTACGTAGCGGATACCTTTTTTGGCGGCAGTTTTAATTTGCTTATCTGATTTTCGGCCGGTGATATCAACTGCGACATTAACGCCCATTTCTCGCAGATCGGCAACTACTTTTTGCGCGCCATCTATTACATCGCCAATTAAAGCAACGTACAGTTCTGTTTCTGGTTTGAGCGGTTGAAGTAACTTGTTAGATTCTAAAAAGTTTCCAAGCGTGACGTCACCCATGGCAAACCCAACTGCCTCGATCGGTTCAACACCGAACATGCCGACCAATCCGCTGTAGCGACCACCGCCAAACATGGACCGATTGTTTTCTAGGTTCGTGTCAAAAACCTCGAACACAATGTCGGTGTAATAGTCAAAACCGCGCATCAGTGTTGGGTCAAACTCCACATTAGTAATGTCAAAGTCTTTAAGCGTTGCTAACAGTTCTTGCAAGCGTTGCACAGGCTCGCTGTCAGGCAACTTACTCAAATCATTGGTGCTCAAAAATGTCTTGAGCTGTTCAAGTTTACCGTCTTTTAAATGCTGGATCGTAAATAACGAGGCTAACGCGCTGTCAAACGCGGATTTTTCCATTTTGTTCATGCGATCAACCAGTTTGGTAACTGCGAGCGCTTGTTCTTTGTTAAGTTCCAGCTGGTCAAACAGCAAGGCATCGACAAGTTTGCGGCTATTGAGTTTAATCTGGTACATTTTACGCTTTGCACCAAACGTTTGGATAATCTGGTCGGCGATTTGAATCGCTTCAACTTCTGCGTTTAGATTATCAACACCAAAAATGTCAACATCTAGCTGATAGAATTCGCGCAAACGGCCACGCTGCGGACGCTCATATCGCCAGCGATTACCGATGTTGTACATGCGCATTGGGTACGCCAGTTCTTGGCGCTTAGCAGCAATCATTCGTGAAACGCTTGGTGTCATTTCGGGGCGCACGACGACTTTTCGTCCGCCGCGATCCTCGAATGCGTATGTTTGTTCGTTGACTATTTCTTGCCCAGTTTTTGCCGCATATATCTCCAGCGGTTCTAGCAACGGTGCGTTGTATTCTTCGTAGCCGAATTGTTCTACAACTTGACGCATTTTACTGAACATCCACTTTTGACGGCGCATGTCTTCGGGGTAAAAATCCCTCGTTCCTTTGTATGGTTGTGTTGAAAGTTTCATTACATTAATTCTCCTTCATTAGGCAGTTCAAAGCAAGTTAACGCTCCGGTGTGGCAGCTTGGGCCCCGAGCATCTACGTCAAACAGTAAACTGTCGTAATCACAATCAGCGTAAATTCCGCGCACTGACATAGTATTTCCTGATGTCATTCCTTTTGTCCACAATTCATTACGACTACGTGACCAGAATGTAGCAAAACCGGTCTCGAGAGTTGTTTGCACAGCTTCTGAATTTGCAAAAGCTTGCATTCGGTATGAACGCAATCCATCAACGCACATTCTGTCGCCATCAATGCAGACCACCGGAATTAATCCATCTTTGTTGAATTGTAGTTGATCTATTTCTTGTATTGTTTCAATTGTTCTTAAATTATTCATATTAGTTCTCCTAAAAATTTATTGTTTAAAATTATATTGCACATATAAAAACGCCGGACGGACCGGCGTTTGATTTTTCGTGTTCAAGACAAAAGTAAACTAACCGATCAGCTCCGGCAATGTATGTACATGTAATTGGTTAGTTGTAAAAAACATAAATAATACTTTAACTTATAATTTAATATTTGTCAATATTGGTGGGCGAGAAAGGACTTGAACCTTCACGCCTTGCGGCACTAGTTCCTAAGACTAGCGTGTCTACCATTCCACCACTCGCCCACGATATGTACGACTTTTGTAGGTTTTTAAGTCAGCGTGTTTTATGTCTGTCCGATCGACACGCTGCGTGCCTACACATTAACATACGTTTCACGCAGCACCACTCGCCCACGTATGTATAACTCATCGTAAATTGTTAAGTCAGTGTACTTTATTCTGTCCGATCGACACGCTGCGTGCCTACACATTTTCATGATTGGCCTTCGACCAAATCACCACTCATTCTTAGACCGAATCCAGACTATTTTACCCTGTTTCGACGTAAATTTCTAGGCTGGCTTAAATTTTTTTACTTCTAGCTCAATGCTATCCACCCGTTGAACGGTATTTTCAAGTTTTAGGTCTTTTACTTCAAGTTGATCTTTTACGTCATCAATCCTTCTTCCCAGTCGAAGTTCTACACCGTCAATTTTGGCATCGAGACGTTCTTCTACGCCATCAATTTTGGCATCCACCAACTCAATCCTTTCGTGGACTTCGGCAAATGCATTCGCCGTTTGTATATCTGATTCGTCAATCATTGGCTGAACCGTGTCTTGAACAATTGTTTTTATTGCCTGCAAATCGTCTTTGGTTAAACTCATAGTGGTTCTTATCATACTCGCCAAAATGCTTTTGTCTAGCGGGTTTTACGAGTTTTTATAAAAGACTAAAGTGGCGTTGCCGTAGGTTTTGTGGCGCAGGGTTTCCATGCCTTCAATCACTGGAATTGGCTCTTTGCTGGGCCACGAAACGACCAGTGAACCGCTCGGTGCAACGTGCCGTGAAAGCTTTTGAATCAGCATCTCTAAAACAGCGTCGTACGGAGGATCGCAAACCACAATGTCGAACAGTTTGTCGCGGTTGTTGTTTGTCCAGCTTTTGATGTTGGCTTGCTGAACGGTTGTTTGGTCGTGCAAACCCAACTCTTCGATGTTTTCCTTAATAGTTCGCATGGCAAACTTGTCGTCGTCAATCAGAAAAGCGTGTTTGGCACCGCGGCTGAGCGCCTCAAATGAAACCGCACCACTACCAGCGAACGCGTCAAACACAGTCAATCCCTCGATGTCGCCCATGATATTAAATAGCGCACCGCGAATTTTCTCGCTCATTGGGTGCGTGATGTTGCCATGGGGTGAGTTAAATTGTCGGCCGCCCAAAGTTCCGGTGATAATCCGTAATTTCATATTACTTAGCTGGTTTAACCAGTCCGGCCTCAACTAATGCCGCATACCACGTCAAGCAAACTGTTTGCGTAATTGACGGGGCTAGCTTGTGTCGCACATCGTACACCAGTTTTGTCGTCCAGCCCCGTTTTCGGTAGCGTTCATACATGTCTAAAATTGCAATTTCGCGGGCGGTTCGTTTGAATAATTCTGTTACGCCGATTTCTTGGACCATTTTGAGTTCGCGATCAGTTGGTACAGATTCCTTCATTGTTAGTGGCAGGATAATTGTCGCGACGCCGAATTCAAACAAGCCATGAACGGTGATCAGGCCTTTTGGACCCCAAACTTTCCAGTTGTTTTTTATTTTTTCGCGCTTGGTGTCACCGTCGATCACCAGTTTTTTGGCAATCGTTGTGCGAGTTTCTAGGCTTTCGCCGCGGAGTTCTTCAAGCGTTTCTTCGTACGGATAATGGTGCGCCGGAGTCAGGCCGTCAACTAATGCGTGCGCCAACCACGCCGCTTCAAACGCAACGCGCTCGTTATTGCCCGCTTTTAGCTCTTTGACCAAATTGTTGTAATGATCGCGTATCAGTTCTATCAACTGCGAATCATCGTCGTCAAATGGGCTGTAATAATGCCATGGTTCATCGACGGCTGGGCTTTTGCGCTTAATTGCGTCGGGGCCTTTTTTGCCTTCAAAATGAAGAATTTGCCGAGATTTTGGAAACACCGAATTATTTTTAAGGACTTTTTCTAGGTGACTGCGCGCCACGCGATCAAACTTTTGATGCGCGCCAAGGATTCTGCCTGATAAAGGTGTAAGTGTTGATCCTGAATACATATATTTATTTTTCTAGATTGTTCTAATTAAGGTGGTTGATTTTTTGTATATCGCGTATGCGCTTAAGTAACGATGGGTATTGTAACAGATTGTCGGGCTTTTTAGCGTAGTCAGCGGCAGCATCGCGCGCTTGTTTGATGAGTTTGGTGTCGCCTAGTGACACAAGTCGCAAATCAAGTTCGCCGTGCTGCCTATGACCGTAAATTGCACCGGGGCCGCGAATTTCTAGATCTAACTCGCTTAAAACAAATCCGTCATTACTTTGTTCGATTGCTCGCAACCTGCGCGATGGTGCGTTCGAATCTGACAGCAATAAGTAGCAATAACCCTGCTGCTCGCCGCGACCTATCCTACCGCGCAGTTGATGAATTTGTGCCAGACCAAAACGTTCCGGCGATTGGATTATCATAACTGTGGCGTTAGGGACATCCACGCCAACCTCGATAACGGTTGTCGATACTAAAATATCAATTTTTTTATCAATAAATTTTTGCATAATTTGCTGTTTTTCTTCTGATTTTAGTTTGCCGTGCAAAATAGCAATGCTGCGTTTTGCAAACACTTTGGACAGCCCTTCTGCTGCTTCCTGAACAGATTTTGCTGGCACTGCATCAGACGGATCAATCAGCGGACAAACCACAAACATTTGTTGACCATCTGCCAAGTGTTTATCAATGCTTGTAAACACCGCATCTTGCTGGCTGGGCGTGGTCAGTTTTGTTATAACTGGTTTTCTACTTTTTGGTTTTTCTTTCAGTATCGAGACGTCCAGATCACCGTAAACCGTCAGCGCCAGACTCCGTGGAATCGGCGTTGCGGTCATGCTGAGCATGTGTGGCGCATGACCGGCTTTTGACAACAATTTTTTGCGCTGATCAACTCCAAAACGGTGCTGTTCATCAACTATTACCAGCGCCAAGTTGTGCATGTCTACCTTTTCTTGAATCAAGGCGTGCGTTCCGACAACTAGCTTTGCGCTGCCGTCAGAAATATTGGCGTAGGCAGTACCTTTTTGTTTTGCGCTCATACTGCCAACCAACAAACAGACGGTGGTTTCTAGATTGAATGGCTTAAACAGTTGATGCAATGTTTCGGCGTGTTGGCGAGCCAGAAGTTCCGTGGGAGCCATAAAAGCTACTTGTAAATTATTAGTCATACACATCAGGGCAGCCATAGCGGCAACAACGGTTTTGCCTGATCCAACGTCGCCTTCCAGTAA
>CAZDDV010000007.1:0-7961 GCA_964504275.1 uncultured Candidatus Saccharibacteria bacterium
CGCATACCAGGTACACCAACCCGGGTAACACCCTAGGCATGTAGCGTTTCAGGATTGAGGACGATGCTAGGCGACAGTGAAGTGTGAACTGAGTCGTATCTTAATACGGCGAAGGAGCACTGGAGCTGGCAACAACGCAGCGTTCCAATCCTGAAGCGCGCACTATCTATAGATGAAGTTTTGGTACTTGGCGTTGGCAGGCACCCACCCACTCGAACCAACTCGACCAAACCCAGCCAAACCGTTCATGTCTGAATATTTAATCATTTTTCCGTCTTTAGAAACTGCCTCAACCACACCAACATGTCCAGCCCAACCGACATTTGATTGTGCCACGGCTCCAACTTTTGGTACGCGACTAACACTCCAGCCGCTTGCCAACGCGCCGTCGTCCCATGTATTTGCATTACCCCAGTTATTCGGCACCGAAACTCGTGAAGCCGCATACCAGGTACACCAACCCGGGTCATAGCCGTTGTAGCCGTACACCGGCGATGTCCCAAACGCCAAGCCAGCATAAGCATTATACGAAGTTGCAGTCGTTTGGCTGGTTGTTACAGCTGCGGTTCCAACAGCCGGCTTTACGCCCCCAGGGATAATAATTTTTTGCCCGACTGGCATTTTGCCTGATTCTAGGTCGTTGATTGCGGTCAGTTTTTCGGCACCGACTTGATATCGGCTTGCTAGACCAGCGATTGTATCGCCGCGAGCGACCGTATAAATAATGCCGTCAACAGGAGAAATAACCAATTTTGTGCCCACGGCAACTGTGTTACTAGCCAAATCGTTCGACCAACGGATAGTTTCTGAGGTGACATCAAATTTGGCGGCGATGCTTGAAACCGTGTCACCCTTTTGGGTCGTATAGGTTTTTATATCAGCACGCGATGGTAATCCGGTAGCAATCACTTGGGGCTTAGACGAAATAAGTTTATCGCTCGAAGAAACGGCCAATTGCGCACTCACCGTGTCCGCCAAGTTTGTCACGCTGGTTGATTCAGGCAAACGGGTTGCTCGCGAAATATTTACAGCGATATCAGCAGAGGACAGATCGTCCAACGGGTTGGCAAAAGTTGAATCGGTAGATTGCGCCGACAAAAGTGGCGTACTCTGTTTTGCAGTTTCTGGCTTTTGCGCAACAAAAGCAATCACCGATACCAAAACCAAAGCATTCGCTACCAACAAACTTGAGCGGATCGTACGCTTGCGGTGCTTTTTATCTAATAAACGTTTGTACCACCGTTCACGGCGAATAACAAATTCGCCCATACGGGATTCGATTTCATTGCCTAGCGTTTGCGATGTACGAATACACTGCTCCTTGGTGCGCATTTTCTTCGCGCACAAGCACTACAACCTGGTTAATTATTTTGCCAAAAGTTCGACCTTTTAAGGCATTATTCTAGAAGTACGGTCGTAGCGATAACTCACCTCTGTTACAAATGTACCTAACAGATTAGAGTTACCGCGAAATTATAGCATAAACGCCCACCTAAAAACAACTCTAGCAGTCCTTTGGTACCTCTGTATTCTGCTGCTAGCTACAAAGCTTCTTGCAATATTTATCGATGTTTCGTTCGTGTTCTTCAAGGGTTTTGGCAAAGTGTGTTGTACCGTCATCACCAGAGACAAAGTAGACATAGTCAGTTTTTGCCGGATTTGCCACCGCCTGCAGAGCACTCAACAAGACGCTACTGATTGGTCCTGGCGGCAATCCGTCATTTTGATAAGTGTTATACGCCGATTGATACCGTACGGTCGGTGCGTCGCCTTTTAAAATTGCGCCGTATGAGTTAGTGGCGTCAGATTCAAGTCGCATACCCTGTTTGAGTCTTGACTGAAAAACCTGCGAAACAATTGGCCGATCGCTATCCTTTGGTACTTCGCGCTCAATAATCGAAGCGAGGATAACGCCCTCGTGTACACTCATGCCCCGTTTATTCATTGCGGCGCGCAAACTTGGCGTCAAGCGCTTGTTCATTTCGTCCAAACTTGCCCGAATAATATCCTCAGGTTCGCTATTGCTCGTTTTTTGGAATGACTCTGGGTACAAATAACCCTCGAGGCTGGCTTTTTTGGGTTTATCTACCAATGCTGGATGGTTTTTATATACCGACGGCTTGAGTGCGCGAATTACTTTTTCGGGCGTAAAACCAGCATTAATTAGTGTCGCTTCGACTTGATCAACGCGCTGTCCGGGCAAAATCGTCACGAGATCTCGATCAACCTCACCCTTAGAAATAATATCCGCGACGTTTGCAACCGACATACTGGGGCTGAGCGCATATGTGCCAGCTTGCAAATTAAGCGCAAAGGCCTTGTTGCGCACATACGCCTCAAATGCCCAAGCCTCACGAATGACACCTTTTTCTTTCAAAAGTGCGGCGATTTCTTTCACCGAAGCGCCTTGCTCGATTTGTACAAAAATCAGTTTCTGCGAGTTACTGAGCGGGCTAAACGCATTCTGGTATACAGTCCGAACTGCTGCTGTTAAACCAATAAAAACGGCAGTCACGATTGCAATTGAAACAATGACAATGATTAGTTTTTTTCGCATATGCCTCCGTCTATTTTTTGATCGCATCTTGGACTAGACTACGGTTATTCTCTATAAAATCTTGCAAAATGTAGCTGGCGGCCAATGCATCGACCGCTTCTTTTTCGTAAGGTTTGCCCGTTTGCTCTAACGCTTCACGTGCTTTTATGGAAGTGGCGGCCTCGTCTTGCAAATGCACTGGCAGGTTGGTGTGTTTTTTAAGTTCTGCGCAAAATTTGTATATCGATTCGGTTTGCGCCGTTTCCTGGCCACTCAAGCCACGCGGCAAACCAACAACTAGTATAGCAACTTTTTGTGAATCAATCAGGTGTGTGAACATAGCCCAAAACTCGTCGTCATTCTGAAGCGTCGTAAACGGAAACGCGATCAGCGTATCTGGCGGCGTATGCGCAACACCGATTCGCTTCTCGCCGACGTCTAACGCAACAAGGCTTTTCGTCATAATTACTGACCGATCTGTGTGAACTCAATAATAACTTTGCTTGGATTTTTTGGCGTTTTGTTAACCCAAAATGGGCTGAAGCTAATCGTTACATCGTTGACGCCGGGGAATGCGCGGACGATTTGCTCGGTTTCGCCCTTCTTTTTACCGGCGATTTCGGATTTTAGTTTTTCGGTGTCGATCTTTGGACCAATCGCAGCAATTGTACTCATAGAAATAGTAGTTTTGCCATCACTGGCCGGCTTTTTTGGTTTGTAGCTGGCTTGTTCTAGGCCAGCGTTCTGAACTTGTTGTCGGTCTGGGTCAATTTCTTTTTGTACCGCTTGATTCACTACCTGAGTTAGGTCATCGTTTTTGACACCAAGCATGCTGAAGGTTGCCGAATAACTAACTGTAACCTCAGTTGCCTCGGATCCAACAGCTGGGCTGATGTCTGTTTTTTCGTCTGATTTTGACAGCGTTTCGGTAATCGCCAGCAAGCCTTGTTGTTGCAATTGAGATTCTAGCTCGCCGCTGATTGCATCTTCGCCGGTGTCTAATTTTGCTTTTGCATCGTCAACATCTTGCTGTGAGACTACTTTTACGATCTTACTGGTTCCGCCGCTCGTACTGCCAGATCCAGAAACTTCGCTTCGTCCAGTTACGGCAAATGTGGCAGATTCCAAGTTTGAATTTGTCCCCGAGTTTTCTGCGGTTACCTCTGATGAGGTTCCATTATAAATCACACAACTGCCGTCAATCGTGCCGCTGAAAGCAAACGTCACGGCTGTATCCGTAGTAAATTTTCGACTTTGAGAAGTTACGGCTGATCCTGCTGCAAGGGTTCCTGGTTGTGACAACGTATTGCACATTCGTGCCGAAAACGTAACTGATCCGCTGGCTTTTTCACCCACGTCTTTTTCGCCAGAAGCGGCTATTTTAGCGGAGTCTTCTTTGCTGGTTTCGACTTTGACTGCCGGAACAATGTTGTCGTCTACAGAAACACTTGTAGCAGACGGGTTAGCGGTGAATGTTAGTGATGCGTTTAGGTCTTCAGTGTCTGTTGTAATCACAATTTTTGAGCTTGGCATCATCACAGCCATGACGTACCAGCCGCCAATAAAAACCAAAAGTGCCGCCAAGCCAACAAGTAGTTTTGTTCGGAACTTATCAAAATCAGGAACTTTTGCCTTCGGTCCCTGCTTTTTCTTGGGCGCATTATCTGATTTTGTCGATGGTTTTGGCTCTTCGGCATCGTTCATGTCTACTGTATCTTCCGCAAGACTACCGGCCAGCACGCCAACAGGTTTAGCAGCTGCCTCAGGCGGCAAATCATCATCGAGCTCTGCGACGTCTTCTTGTGCGTCAGCAATTTTTGGCCCTGCCGGAATTTCAGGTTTTGTTTGCAATGTTTTGGCCGTGTACATTCCGATTGCGCCCGCCAGAGGTAACAAACTCGCCTCAGACGTAATTAACACAATATTTTTGCCAGCATCCGCGCCGCTTCGTTTGAGCAACTTCATATTTACAATTGATTGCAACGCAGTAGCCCGTTTTGGCAGTACGAGTGCGACAATATTAGAATCGCTACTCTGAATTTTATCGATGATCGCCGTAATTTCATCGTCGACGTCAATGTAGATAGTGTCTTTGGCTGCAGTTGTCATAGTGAAACCTCACGGCAAAATTCCAAATTCCAAGCACCAAATCCCAAATAAACTCCAATGTTCGAATTTTGAAATTCGAATTTATTTGCTATTTGGGATTTGTTATTTGAGATTTGCATAGTTTATGTCTGGAGCATCCTGTTTATTCGTTCTTTGATCGAGCCGGTCGGTTTGTCTAGTTCTTGCCCGAGCGTGTCTAAACCGACACGTATCAGACCCATGGCGGTAATAAATGTATGATCGTTGACGCTCCCCGTTTTGTCAACGATGCCGGCGACTTCATCAGGTTGAATGTGCTGAACATGCGGTTTGCGCGTAAACGGCAAATCACGATACCAATCGGTACTAGAAAGTTCGTGCACCAACATGTCCAGGCTTGAGCCGCCGCCACATAATAGGATTTTTTGCGGCAAATGATCAACAAGTTCGAATTCACCCAGTGCTAAATCGACACCTTTTATCCAGACGTCGAGAGTTTTTTCGAGCGCGTTTTTGACTGATTCGATTTTGTCTTGCGGTGTTAGATCGCTGGCCAAGCCAAGTTTGAGCGACTCGGCTTTAGCGAATGGTACATCCAGTTCGCGCTCAACGCTTTTTGTGTATGCGCGGCCACCAATGCCAAACATTTTTGTGCCCTGCACGCCGCCGTCGGTAATCACCGCGATATCTGTTGTTCCACCGCCGACGTCCATCAAAATTGCGTTCATGCTGGCGCTTTCGTTGCCCAAAATTGAGCGCGAAACGGCAAATGGCTCTGCCGCTACCGCTAATAAATCTAGATCGAGTTCTTGCGCGGTTCGCTCCAGTGCGCCAATGTGAATCAGCGGCGCAAATGCGGTATATAATTGCACGACAACGTCTTTGCCCTGAAACCCAATCGGGTTAGTAACTTTGTAGCCATCAATTTCTAGCCCAACAAGTGCGCTATTCACCAATCGGATTTCTACTTCTTTGCCACCAAGTTCCCACGCTAATTGTTTACGGGCGTTCATTTCGGCCTTTTTTTGGACGGCTTTTATAATGCGCTCTGTTTCTTCGATATCGAGCGGTTTTTCGGCGTCTTTTCGCACAACTCTGACGGTGTTGGTGGTGCCTTTTACTAACTCGCCGGCGATTCCAATTACTACGGTTCGCGCACTGACGCCAGCTTGTTGTTCGGCTTGCGCTAACGCTTTGTCGCAGTTTGCTACCACGGCCGAAATATCTGCAATTGCGCCGGCTTGCATGTCGCTCAAACCTTGGTGAGCTCGACCAACGCCAATGATTTCAGCTTTATCGCCGTCAATTTTGGCCACCAACGCTTTTACAAACTCTGTTCCGATGTCCAAACCGACAACATAGCGGCCGCTAGGCTGGGACTGCCCTGATTTGACCTTACTCTGAACAGCGGCTTTTAGATTCTTTATTTTACTAAGCATAATCTGTTTCAGTATAGCACATCTGAATGAACGTTGGCCTCTGTTGATTTATTGTAGTACGGCTTTAATTCGGCGGATTCCGGCGGAGGAGGCTTCTTCTTTTTTGATTTTGAAGCGTTTGTTTTCTTCGGCTAATTGAGCAGTGTGGTCGACGTGCGGGCCGCCGCAGATTTCGTAAGAATATGGTTTTTCATCACTCTTGCCCTGCATACGGTAAATTTTGATGATATCGCCGTAGCGGTCGCCAAAATGGCCGAGTGGTTTGAGCTCTTTGAGTGCGTAATCTTTGGGGTGTTCCTCGAAAGTCACGACTAAATCCTCGTTGATTTGTTCGTTAACCATGTCTTCGACTTTTTGTAATTGTTCTTTGGTGACTTTTTCGGGGTGGCTAAAGTCAAATCGCAGGCGGTCTTCGGTAATATTACTGCCGTGTTGTTGTACGTGGTGGCCAAGTGTGCGGCGCAAAGATTCGTACATTAAGTGCGTGGCGGTGTGGTATTTTTTGTGAATATCTTTTTGGCCGCCCAAGCCGCCTTTGAACGTTCCCTTAACGGCAGTTTTGCTGCGCTCGCGCTGCTCTTGCATCAGATGTTCAAACTTCTTCTGCCAGTTATCCTCCAAGACAATGTCTCGCATTGCAGCTTCTTCGGTGGAGAGTTCAAACGGGAAACCGTATGTGTCATAAAGTTTGAATATATCTTTTGCGAACATCACTTTTTTGAAACTTGTTTCCAGTTCACCTGCGCGCTTTTTTGCGACATCATGAACAATCTGACCATCTTTTGTAGTTTCAAAAGTTACAAGCTTCTCAAATTCATGAAGACCTTTGCGGAGGGTTTGGCGGAAGACTTTTTCTTCACGAACTAAGGTTTCGATAATTTCAGTTTTGTTCTTTTCTACTTCCGGAAAGTCTTGTTCGTACAGTTCGGCGATTACTGGAACAACATCTTGCAAAAAGTTTTGTTCGATTCCAAGGTCAAACGCAAAGCGAATTGCTCGTCGCAATAATCGGCGCATCACGTAACCTTGTTCTTTGTTGCTTGGTTTTACGCCGTCAACCGCCAGAAATGTTGCGCCGCGCAGATGATCGGCAATCACTCGCATGCTCTCGGTGTGCGATTCGTACTTTTTGCCGCTAAGTTTTTGTAAGGACTCAACAATTGGCCACAGTATGCTGATGCGAAAAACATCTGGGCTATCAATTGCTGCTGCCGCAATTCGCTCTAAGCCGCCGCCGAAATCCACATTTGGTTTTTCGAGTTTTTCGAAACCCCTATCTGTTCGTTTGTACTCCATGAATACTTGGTTGCCGATTTCCATAAACCTACCGGAATCGCTGGCTGGGTGCGGTTCGCCGTAGCCCGGCGCGTGATTTTGCTCGCCAAAATCATAAAAAACTTCGGAGTCAGGACCGCAAGGATCGCCAATTGGTGTTTTGCCTAAACCACCACCACGGCTCCACCAGTTTTCGCCGTCGTCATAAAAGAATATCCGCTCGCCGGGTTTAATGCCACGTTTGTCGCCGTCTTTTTGACTGCCAATTTCGGCAATTTTTGCGTCAATGCCCTTTTTTGCAAATTGTTCTTGCCAGATTTTTGCCGCCGTGTCGTCGCGCGGAATGCCGTGCGACTTGTCGCCGATAAAACAACTAACGTACAACTTATTCGGGTCCAAGCCTACAACGTCAACTAAGAATTCAAAAAACCACGGAATTTGTTCTTCTTTGAAGTAGTCCCCGAGAGACCAATTGCCAAGCATTTCAAAGAATGTCGTGTGGCGATTATCGCCAACTTCTTCGATATCCATAGATCGAATGCAGGTTTGCGAATTGACAAGACGAATGCCACTTGGATGTTTTTCGCCCAACAAATACCGAATTAACGGCTGCATGCCAGAAC
>CAZDDV010000007.1:7971-21746 GCA_964504275.1 uncultured Candidatus Saccharibacteria bacterium
TGCCAGAACCGGTAAATAAGGTCGTTGGATCATTATCCGGCACCAAAAGCGCCCGCGGAATAATCGTGTGACCACGTGATTTAAAAAAATCTAAATAAGCATTCCGAATTTCCTGTGCTGTCATTTGTGCTTTCATATCTGTTATATTCTACCAGACTATTCTTTTTTTCGAAGTTTCTTGTCAATAATTTTTGAGAGCGTACAATTAGTTATGTTAACAATTTGGCAAATATAAAGAGACGGCGAGAGAACTAGCTCGTAGACCCGTCAGCAACCTGCGGCTTATAACTACAAAGTTTAAAAAGTCGCGCGGTGCTCCATCTAGCCCGATAACTCGGGGAAGATATCATTACAAATGACCTTTCTCGGTGTATCGAGGAAGGATTTTTATTTTTTATCATATTCCCTCGCCGGAAGCGATTGCCCGCAACAAAGATTACCCTGAATATATGGCGGGGTTTGGTTTAGTGGATTTAATTAGCATCGTAATTAAGTCGTGTATTGACCGCGAGATTTTAGCGCGCCCAGAGCGGATTGGCCACAATGTTTTTGTAGAATTACAGGTCACAAAATTTCATAACGAAAAAGTCATCACGACAATTGGTAATGTCGCGCGAATCGGAAACAACGTGTTGATAGGCCAAGGAGTAGCTATTGAACACGGCGTAATTATTGGCGATAACGTAGTGCTTGAGGACTATTCGTCTGCGCTCATTGACTCAGTAATCGAGGATGGCGAGCACTTGGGCAGTGAACCCGAACTAAGCTACAACGCTCGCCTGCCCAAAAACCAAAAAATCGAACCCGGCGCGATCAAATACTAAGCTTTCTTACTGGAATCTTGGGCGCGCATCAAAATCTGGAATACGTGAACCCACCAGAGTTATATGTTCGGGGACAGTAGTGCCGCGAATCCGCTCACCCAACACTATTGCATTGGTTTCGATCAGCAGCCCTGCGCGCTCAATGTCGTGATCGAGTACTAGTGCGCTGGCTGGCAAAAGGTTCGGCACCGCAAAGTGCATAACACCCGGCAGAACACATTCAAGCTTGCGGACTTCATTACCAATTAACCCTAGTCCGGCGATAATCGCGGCGTCACCTGGAGCATGACCGATGTTTCTTGCGGTTCCTCTATTTTGTCGCTGTGCTTGCTCCACAAAGTCAACAATATCACCACTAGCACCAGCCGACATAAACCTTCTGTCCTCAGGGAAAATTGTTGCAGCCAATAAATAGCTTAACTGTTCTTGAGTTTGGCTTGTCTGGACTGTATGAACAGTTCTTGCTGTAGTGCCCCAAAATCTTTCGATACCGGCATTCAGAAGAATAGCCTCTGCGATTGTTTGGCATGCCAATCTTGTATCGCCTAAAGCTGGTTCACCCTCTAGGCCAGTAAGAATTTCTTGTCGCAGTAGCATCCTATGGCCTCCATAACATTATGCATGCCTGTAGTTTCTCATTTGGCAGAATTTTTGCAAGCACGAGCAATTTGTTATTTCTGAAACGCAGTTTCGTCGAGCTTAAAACCATCTGGACGTTTAGTTGGGAACAAAATCACATCGCTGATCGAAGGAGCGTCTGTCAACAGCATTGCAAGTCGGTCAATGCCGATTCCCATACCAGCCGTTGGGGGCATACCATACATCAATGCTCGCACATAGTCAAAATCCATCGGCATAGCTTCAGCGTCAACACCTTTAATGCCTTCTTGCTGCAGGAAACGTTCGTACTGAATCTCGGCATCATTTAGTTCGGTGTAAGCATTACATAATTCTCGGCCGGCAACGATGGCTTCAAAACGCTCAGTGTAGCCCGGCCTTGTTCGGTGTTCGCGAGCAAGTGGTGAAATCTCAGCAGGATGATCTGTGACAAATACAGGCCCCCACAAATCTTTTTCGACTGTTTTTTCGAATAATTTTTCGATCAACGCACCAGGCCCCACGCTTTTAGCGTATTCAATCTCGAATTGATCACATAGTTTTCGCAGATGCGCTATTGGTGTTTCTAGATTTACTTCTTCACCAAGCTCGGCACTCACCGCACCATCCATTGTTTTACGATCCCACGGTGGCGTTAAATCTACGCCACGGCCCTGATACTCAATTTCGGTTGTTCCATGCAAATCCATCGCCAAACGCGCAACCATCCGCTCGGTAAGATCCATTTGATCCTCATAATCCCAATATGCAGCATAGACTTCCATCATGGTAAATTCGGGGTTGTGCCGTGTGGAGCTACCTTCGTTCCTAAAAACTTTACCCAGCTCATACACTCGTTCCATACCACCAACAATAAGGCGCTTGAGATACAATTCTGGAGCAATCCGCAAGGACAAATCTACGTCCAAATCGTTGTGGTGCGTTTCGAATGGTCTGGCAGAAGCACCACCATGCACCAATTGCAGAATTGGCGTTTCTACCGCAACAAAGCCTTCACTATCAAGCATGTTTCTAATACCCGACACAATACGGCTGCGCTGCATAAATCGCTGCATAACATCAGGGTTAACCGCTAAGTCGAGGTATCGTTGACGTGCTTTAAGTTCCGGGTCGCTTAATTCACCGAGGTTAGGAAATGACACTTGTGTGCGAGCCAATGTAACCCAATCACTCACATAAACGCTAGGCTCACCGCGTTTACTGCGTCCAGCCAAACCATGTATTCCGATATGATCGCCGACATGTATGCTCGTAAAATCCTCAAAAGCACGAGTTTTTTCGGCTTCCGCAATTAACTGAATACTGCCAGTTCTGTCGTGTAAATCGGCGAATGCTACTTTTCCGTGGGTACGTGTGGCCATAATACGACCAGCGAGATTGGCAGGTTCACTCCTTTCGCCGTTTTCAGCAGGTGCTAATGCCCTCGTCGCTTCAGTACTATGAGTTTGGTCAAAAGTATATTGATCTAATGGTTCTCTTGAAATTTCTGACATATCTGACATTTCTGACATTTCTGACATATCTTTCATTCTATCTAATGTCGTTTATATACACAATCAAATAATTTGCAAAAAACGCAACATATGCTTATGTTTGCTATGCTATTTTCCGTTTTGCTTCGTGATAGCTTGTTAAAATTTTGCAATACGTTTCGGCTACAGCGTACAGAGATTCTTTATCTACCCATTCCTCAGCGGTGTGATCACCACCACCTATTGGACCGAGCGAGATGACTGGAATTTTAAGTCGATGGGAAAATATATTTTCATCTGCTACAGAGTCAGCGTAACTCGGCTTCACTTGTGCTTTTTCAAATATCTCAGTTTGAATTTGACGAAGTAAAGTGTCATCCGTATCTACCTGATAGCTTTCACTGTATGGAGTTTTTCTTTTTACGGGTTCGAACGTGGCATTTATATCAAGCTCTTGCGTTAAAGTTTGTAATTTTTTTATCACATCCATATGTTGTATGGGAGGCGTCGTAAGTACTGAGATTACAGCCATACAAGCGTCTGGAACAGAAAAGGAATCAGTTGAACCCGAGATGCTGTGGGTAACAAAATTAGTTGCTCCAAATAACTTGTTGTCTGGAAATTTCATTTGCGTAACAGCCGTCAACAGACGAGCCATACCCTCGATTGCGTTTTGCGCTTCTTCACTTTCGGCTGCGTGTTTTTTTACACCATTCACATGGATTCGTATTGCCATTCGGCCACGCCTTCCGTAGCACACACTGTATGTTTGCCGTGATCCTCTCACTTGCCCACTCTCAGCAGAAATAAGCAAGCACAAATTATTTAATTCTTCAGAATCTATAAGATCATGAGCACCCTGAGAAATATTCTCTTCGTCAACACCAAAAACTAATTTAACAGGGAGTTTATTCATAGCAGCGAATTCTGCAAGTTTTAATATTGCCGCAATGCCACCTTTCATATCAGCGACACCTAGTCCATGCAGTCTGCCATTCTTATCCTCATGAACAAGGAAAGGATCGCGCAAATAATTTTTATCTGGCGCAACCGTATCCATATGGCCATAGAACCCAATAAATTCATCAATTACACCAAGCACAGCAACTAGGTTATATCGTTTTGGGCTGGTTTTTATCTTTTTAACTGTAAAGCCTAGGTCTTTTAAAAAACTCTCGAGAAAATCCTCCAGTTCAGATTCATGTGGAAATGAGGAATCAATCGAAACAAGTTTTTTTAGTAATAAGTCGGCGCTCTTCATGTCTATGGGGTAAACCTTATTCCTTTATCTGAAAGTTGCTCAATTACTTGCTGACAATGATCTTCATCACGACCAAGCACAGCAACTTTAAAGTTTGGTGATCCAACAATCGTATCACCATACACCATGGTACGGAACGACTGGGGCACAACCATACCTTCATTACGCGGATCACCAAAAGCCAGATCTTTGCCCACTACATCGATAAAATCATGTATCCCCTCAATCATTGTTGAGGTATAAACATTGGTGTTTAAAAAATGCGCCGCACCAAGTTTAGCTGCAATGATTACTGGTGGAGTATTAGCCGTTGGACGAGAGTTAAGCTCGCATACTGAAAGACGGTTACCTCCGTAGTTGTCGCGAGTGGCAAACCAGTCGATCGCCGCGATACCGCGATAGCCATTTTCTCGAACATTATAGTCAGATACATGTTGCGCCTGAGCACGAGCTAGGCCTTCTAATTGTTGAGGCATTCCTTCGAAGGGTGCGTTTCCTAGGTACTCACCTTCAGGAGTAGTAATTTGAAGGTAGTGTCCAATCAGAGAAATTTCACCAACTCCTCGCGCTACAAATTGAGTGCTAGCATTTGCTATAACATCGCCGAAGATATGAGCATCCGCCTCAACAACCAGTGGGTACTCACCTGGTGCAATTTCTTCATCAAGCCAGTAATCTCCGACCTGAACAGCAAACCTGCCTAGACTAAAGGCTTTCTTGACGGCATCTCTCAGCACATTAACACCTGTCAACAATGACTCTTCGTCAAAAGGTCCGTTAAGTTTGTAAACTAAATCACCACCTGAACCTGTGGGAAATTTTAACCATGCTCCAGCATCAGTATTCCAATCGGCACTAACAATAGCATCAATCTGGTCAAAAGAACTAAGCAGCGCACCAGGCAGCATGTCAATATTATTTGCTGCAGCCATTTGTCTTAAAAATGCTTTATTATTCGTAAAATCACTCGAGGCACGATCTAAAGTGCGTAGCCCTAAACGAGCAGCCTGCTGACTTACTTCGCTTCCCCCAAATGTTGAACAAAGATAACTATCGTCGTCAAATGTATAATCCCCTGGAAGATTTTCTAGGGGGTCGGTAAACGGAAAACCATACTGTACTTCTCCATCAACCAACGGGTCAGAAGTAATAAAAGCAGTATTTTCGGGTATTAAACCGACCTCACGATAGTAGTCAAGTAACCCAGGAATGAGCGTGTTACATATAACTGTCTCACCTTCACGAATTGCCGGAACCAATGTCTGACGCAAATACCAGTCCCCATCTGGCCATGGCAAAGGAAGATTGCCCATCGGACTAATATAGTTTCCGGTCACAACCGCGCGGCCATTAATACCATTTGCTTCTAAAACACTATTACCGATAGAAAGTGAAACTAGCTCCTGATAATTGGCCTCTATCCCTGCGGATGCCTCAGTCTGTTGTGCGCCACTACTTACACATACTTCACTTCTCATTGTTTCCCTTTCTTATAACAAAACTCCTCGTATTGAGGAGCTTTGTTTCTTGTTGCTGATCTATTTATGCAACTGCAAAGTAAGCCCCGTGAACGGTCTTCTTTGATTTTGACTTAACACCTTCCGGCTGTTTTTGCATACACATATTGTATTATCTAGTCATTGAACTGTCAATTAATTTCCCCTTAGCAATATCCTTATGGTTTCTGCAACGTCATCTGGCGTCGCCTTTAGTGCAAAGCCGTGCATACGTGAATACCGGCGGCAGAAATGTAATCAGGTGCACGCCATAAGCGCGCTTTACCCTGAATAATAGTTCTAAGAATGAACTCCCTTCGAGGGTCATAGAATAACCGTGTTTGATTAACCAAACGACGCAAACCTTCTTCGGTAAAAGCTTCTGTTTTACAATATAAAACTGGCTGATCAGGGGTAATTTCCAAATGTACAGAGATACCTAACCCTTGGCTTTCGGTATCAGAATACAGCGAGTAAGTGATATCTACGATTTGCTCGAGAGCACTCTCACCCAATAAGCGCAGCTTGCGCATAATCAGGGTTTCATATTTCCCTAGTATGTTTTCAAGTTGAGTTTTCTGCTCTAAAACTTCACCATTATGAGCACATGCAACTTCACGACATTGCCTAATAAAATTATTCATTTCACTACTGAGGGGCGTCGATGATGCTACACCTCGCTCTTCAACTTGATGTTCCCTTGAAAACATCTCTCCAATACAATCATCTATATGCTGTGCGGCATCCGATTCGTTTTGACTCGCTTCCAAATGATTGACTAGCTGAAACAAGAACAAAAGGTCGTCGTTGTTAAGTGCATACACTTTGGTGTAGTCCGTAGCGTTTGGAGTTGGTTTGGGTAATAATTGCTCGCGATCAGTGTCCAATGAATTATAGCCTTTAGACTCCGCTTCCAGAAGATCTCGACGTAAAATCGTAGGCCTCAAAAACACTTGGGCGTAGGGGCTGGAGATTCTTGTGTCTGCGTTGATACTAATTCGGACACTTCCAAAGACTGACTGCAGCTCTATTTCTACCCTACCCTCTGCTGCTCGATTAACTTCATACGTTGCTGCTTGTTTTAGTAACACAGAGAAGGGATCATCATTAAAATCAGATGAGTTGGAATCTTTTGTGGCAGTCCCTCGACCAAAAGTATTCAGTCTAAACCCATGTCCCTCTGGAAACTGCACTTCATATTGACCACCCAAAAACCCGGAAATGCCAGACAACTGGCGATCGGTTATATCACGTATCAAATCTATGTCGCGAACGAGTGGTTCATCCTCAGGGCTATGATGCCGAGTGTGCCGTTCCAGCCACTCCCGCATCTCTAAACCAAAATAATTATCAAATTCGTCAAAACCCATAATAAGTACTCTTTTCTACAATAGATATTATCTATTGACAGTGCTTCTCATGAACGAAACATTGCATTCATTATGATATTTTTACAAGTCTAATAAAAACTAGTGTCCAGCGCCAAATTGCGGCGCTCCGCTTGGTTACTCAACAAAAGAAGCTTTTGCCGAAAACCAAGCGAAGTATCCAAATTCATTCGACTACTTTACTGATTGGAAGGTGTAGTCTCTATTTGCGTCCACTTTGTGCGCGACGCATAATGCCAAAATCATCAATCATGGTATTTGCTGTTGGGCCAAGACCGGCACCAGGACCAGTTAGCCTATACACGCCGTCGCTTTCATTTGGGCCCAGCCCAATGACCGCTCCTACGTCAGCACCACTCGTGAGAGTAAACGCCCCGAACAGTGGATTACGTTTTGTATGACGGAAGCCGGACTGTATCAACCAGCCATCCTGGTGCCGATATTCTTTGCCACCCATTACACCATTTTCAACTGGATGTGTAGTGCGATCTGTATGTAGTTTTGAATACACTGAAACCAGGAATCGACGATGGTCCGCACCTTCAACTGCCCGTTCAATGTCCTTATCGCTTAGCTCAAATTTAAGATCTCGCCAATTAAGCAAAGGGCCCAAACCAAGCTTATTAAAGAATATTGCTGTCTTTTTTGGGGTATCACCCTCGGCTTCACCGCGAATAACATCCTGCGGGCTACTTGCTCCTGGCTCAGCAAAACCTAAGGTTACTGCCTGGTCAACTGCTTGACCTAAAGTTTGACCAGAACCGACAGAAGCCATAATTGCCGCCAACGTACCGTTGAAGGCCAAGTGAATCTGTGTAATATTTTCTGGGTCAGTAGCATATGGCTCAACCGCCTTCATTAGTCGAGTGCCTCCGCCCACTGAAGCGTTAATACCCAGTCGTGCGAATCCCTCAGACTCATCCTGCAAGCGTTCGAAATGATTAGCTGCAGCACCTTTTTCTGCAGTTACAACCATGCTTCCACGTGCTAGTATCTGCGAAATATAATCAGCTGGCACATTTCCGTCATCGGTTGTACCCATTGCGAGGAATACAACATCTGGCAGATCATCCATCTCCTCCAAAGTACTTGCATTAATCGCACCAAAATTCTTGTCAAAACTGGTGAATTTTCCGCTGCCATCAAGCGGGCTATAGTCTTGATTTGGTGCATATATCCCAGTTGATCTCATAACAAATTGCGGAGCAACGTTCATGTCTAACCGAGCAGCAATCTCTGGTTGAGCCAGCTGTCGCATTACCTCAGTACCTACCGCACCAGGACCGATTATTCCCCAAGTTGCTAATTCTCCATTGGCACTCATACTATTTTCCTTCTTAAGTATTATTCCATATTCTTACTTTTTTTAAAAAAAAGCAAGTTTTTGGGATTATTCAATAGTCTTATCCAAACTCCGCCCAGAAGGCTATAGAATGATGCCGCCGCCGAGGCAAGTGTCGTCTTGGTAGAATACGGCGGATTGGCCAGGGGTTATGGCGCGGACTTTTTGGGAAAGCTTAACACGTAAAGTATTATCGCTGCTTTGTATAATTTCGCATTCGATCAAAGGTGCACGATAGCGAGTACGAACGCTTAACTTGTTAAGTTTTGTTGGGTCTGGTAGGGAATTTATCCAGTGAACATCTGTTAGATTTAGTTCTTGGTGCCACAGTTTTGCATCATCCAGATCGGTCGTTACATAGACTTCGTTCTTTTTCATATCTTTGCCGACCACGTAATACGGCAATCCCCCGCCGACATCTAACCCATGACGTTGGCCAATGGTATAGAAAATCGCTCCGTCGTGATTGCCAATTGCTACGCCGTTTTGATCTTTGATTGTTCCTGGTTTTGTAGTCACATAGTTGTTCAAAAAATCTTTGATGCCGACTTTGCCAACAAAACAAATGCCTTGGCTGTCTTTTTTCTCTGCAGTTGCAAGCCTAAACTTTTTTGCTAGCGCACGAACTTCGGCTTTGGTAGTAAATTCGCCAATCGGCATTAAGGTTTTTTGAAGCGCGTATTCGGTTACGCGGTATAAAAAGTAGGTCTGATCTTTCTCGGCATTTATAGCGTTTAGAAGTTGGCCGTCTTTTACACGTGCATAATGGCCTGTGGCAATTAAATCTGCGCCGTCCTCAATTGCTGATTCTAAAAACAATTTAAACTTAACTTCTTGGTTGCACATAATATCGGGGTTTGGTGTGCGGCCGGCTTGGTATTCGGCGATCATATAATCAACAACTTTTTGTTTGTATTCTTTTTGGAAATCAAACACTTTAAACGGAATATCCAATTGTACGGCGACGCGTTTGGCATCCTGGAAATCTTCTTTCCACGGGCAATGATGACCAGGTAAATCTTCGGTCCAGTTTTTCATGTAAACGCCCACAACGCTGTAACCTTGCTCTTTTAGCAAAGCCGCAGTTACGGAGCTATCAACTCCGCCACTCATGCCAACATACACAGTCTTAGAAACATTTTTTGCCATATTCTGAGCAATTGTACCACTAATACCTCTGTTAAACTAGTGCTCTTATGCTTGCTTTCTGCTGCATGAAACGATAAGGTATCTTACGATGTCACCAGAAACACTTATCCCTACCTTTTCAAAACGCCATGATAAACTTCTCGGTAAGATGGCGAAGCGCGAAATGGCGCTAGAATCAAGCAAAAATCATCTTGCGCATGCTGGTAACTTTGCTAATCGCGCAGTTTGGCGTGCGGTCAATTTTCGCCGCGAACATCGTTATGATCACGCAAAAAACTTAGCAGCCGAGAACTGGGAGAGAGAACAACAGTCCAATGCAGAAACCGCCGCACTCGCCGAAGCGACCCCAATGTATAATGATCCAGACATCTTTTAAACATCTAGAAATACGGTGACTTGGTCTTGGCGGACGTGCATGATGCCACGCGAGATGCGGATTTTTTGTTCTTTGTCTTTTCCATCGCGAGCACGCAGTCGCACGATTAAATCGCAAGCGTTAAGTAGTGACATAAAATTATGATGCTTGGGCAAAATATCAAACGGACCGGTGTCGTTTTCGGCAGAAATGCTCAGGGCGCGATCATTGAAATACACCTTAAACGGCGAGTAGACTTTTACTTGCAAAAACTCCGATTGCTTTGGGGTTTTGGATGCTGGCGCAGTGGTTTTTACCTCTACAATTTCACCCGTGCTGGCATCTTGCCGCTTCAAAGCAAAATCCTTTGCTTCGGCGTATAAGGTATGCCATATGACGCATGACGCATTCTTTGCTTGCACGTCCGTGATACGTCATACGTCATACGTAATACGAATTTCATATTAGTATCTCCTCGATTCCCTTGAGCGTTTCTTCGCGCGTCACAAACTGCCCCGGCTTTCCGGTTAAATCTTCGGTAACGTGGGTATCCTGGGAAAAGAACGCGATGAGCTGTTGCGCTTTGGCGTATTCGGCGCGGTCTGCAGGCGAAAGTTCGCCCTCACCAATAATTGCAATTATGTTTTTGAGCGATTCGTGTTTTTGTAACACCGCTTGCACGCGAACGCTCAAAATATAATGACGATCGCCAACGACTTCTGGCGACAGTAGCGACGAACGCGTTTTGATTAAATCAACCGCCGGGCGAATGCCTTGTTCGGCTACCTTCCTACTGAGCACGATAACCGAATCCAGCTCATGCTGAATCATCTGAACGGCCGGATCACTTAGATCATCAGCTGGTACATAAATCGTTTGCACCGCAGTAATTGAGCCATTTTGATTAGAGCTTAGCCGGTCCTGAATTGTTTTTATATCCGAAAACATTGTTGGGCCATAACCACCCTCGGTTGGAATTTGATCTAAAATCGTTGAGAGTTCGTTTTTGGCCTGTACGTAGCGGTACACGTTATCAGCAAAAAACAAAATATCTTTTTTGTGCGTATCGCGAAAATACTCCGCGGCCGCTGTTGCTGCAACGCCTACTAAAGATCGCATGACCGGATTTTCATCCATTTGCCCAAAATACATCACTGTATTTTTAAGCAAATCACGCTCTTTGAGCGTTTCGAATAATTCGTGTCCTTCGCGAATACGCTCACCAATGCCAGTAAAAAAACTCAGCGCGCCACTTGTTTTTGCGACGTTATGAATCAGCTCCATCGTCAGCACAGTTTTACCAACACCGGCACCACCGATAATTCCCACTTTGCGACCTTTAACAAATGGCGCAAAAAAATCGATCACTTTTATACCCGTTTCTAGAATTTCTGGTTTGGTGGCTGTACCTTGTTCGGCGCGCTCTGGAAACGCAAAAATATCACGTGTTTGTTGTGCACCAACTGGCTTCGCGTCAATTGGCTGGCCCATTGCGTTAAAAACCCGGCCAATAATTTCTGGCCCGACTGGGATTTCAATACTTTTGTTAGTACGAATAACCGACATCTTTTTCTGAATTGTATGATCAGAATAAATATTTAGGCACAGCGCAATGTTTTCAGGCTGGACGCTATCGACCAATAACAGACTTTTGTTTTTATTATCGACATGTAAAAGCTCGCCACTTTTTGGCGGATGTTCGTCGAACGACACTTCAATGACCAAATCTTTTACGGCGATAACTTGACCTGAAGTTTGCGAAGCTATTTCGGTCATTTTTGCATCCTCACTTTTTTAAGACTACTGACGACTTCTTTGAGGCGTTCGTCTTTGAGACTGCGCTTTGCGCGACTGCCTTGCGCGCGAACTTCGACAAGCGAAGATTTTGCTTTGTCATGCGCGCCGCTCATAGCGCGAAATCGGCTTGCGTATTGTGCTAACTTTGACTCAAGAATTACCTGACTGAGCGCAATGTGCATCATGGAGCGTTCGATGTGGTCAACCACGGCGTAGGTACTTGGTTCAAATATATATGTGCGTTCGTTGATTTCCTTTTTATTTGTTGTTACTTTTTCTTTCTTGGTTTTTTTGATAGTTTTACCTTGCTGTGTAACAGCCGTACTGAGCGAAATCTTTTTGACGTCTTGCACCATTAACGACACGTACGTTTGGTAGTACACACTCGTGGATTGGTATTTTTGCACTTCGGCAACAATCGGGCTGACGTTAATATCGCTATCGCGGGAAGGTAATTTATAATAGCGTTTAAAATAAATGCCGCGCTGCGCCAGACGCACTGCACCGTGGTGGCCAATCACAATAATATCTTGCTTCGACTGTTCGTAGGTATTCAACATTAGGCTGATCAGTTTTTCATCGATGTCGCCGCTAAAGCCGCCTTCGGCCGTAATAATTATGAGTAGTTCTTTGTCGATTATTTTTTGATCCAAATCTTGGCGGCCAAAATGAAACTCATTACCTTCGCGCAAATCAGTATAAATATTCCATAGCTCGCTAAAGAATTCTTTGGACTGCAGCACTTGATCTTTCACTTGTGAAATCCGCAAACTGGCGATTCCCTCAAACACATTTGTCAGCCCCACAAGGGTTCGCATC
Source organism: uncultured Candidatus Saccharibacteria bacterium (assembly GCA_964504275.1). Classification (GTDB taxonomy): domain Bacteria; phylum Patescibacteriota; class Saccharimonadia; order Saccharimonadales; family JAGQNJ01; genus CAYQXB01. Next base: position 20,493 of record CAZDDV010000007.1, read on the forward strand.
GATTGTTCTTGTGCCAAAATATCAGATAAGTTTTTCATATCAACGTTTTAACTCCAGCATGCTTTTGGCTTTTAACTCATCGCGAACGCGAACATAGTCTTCTGGTTTTTTAATGTTGCCGGCAAAACTTGGGGCCTGTAGTTTTAGTGTTTCCATGTCGACAGCCTGCCCTTCGCTCAATCCCAAAATGACGTCTAACATTAATTGCTGCGCCATAACGGAGTATGTTTCGTGCGGTGGTTGTGTCAATAGCGCGTTGATTCGTTTGCCGGATTCTAAATCGTTACGAGTTGCGAGCGCAAGCTCCGACCCAAAATGTGAAAACTCCAACGCCTGAATATAGGCGCCGAGTGATTTAAACAGCTGCGCCGCAATTTGTTTTTGCAGCGTACTATGACCACGACCGCCAACACGCGTGACACTTTGACCAACATGAATCGCCGGGCGAATTCCCTCGTTAAAAATCGCCGTATCGAGTACCCACTGGCCATCGGTAATCGACATAATATTGGTTGGCAGATACCCAGTGATATCGCCGCCAGCGGCCAAAACAAGCGGCAAACACGTCAAGGCTTTTTTATTTTTCTTGAGCTTGCCGGCGCGCTCCAAAAGTGACGAATGCGCAAAAAACATATCGCCCGGATACGAATCGCGGCCAGGACTTGAGCCCGACATCAGCGCAATTTCGCGGTAAATATAGGCGTGCGAAGTTAAATCATCATACACCAACAACACTTCTTGATCGCACTCCTGCCACAAATACTCGGCCATCGCACACGCCACGTACGGCGCGAGATAGGTCAAAATTGGCGATTCAAACATGGTCGACACAATCACAATAGAATTTTTGAGCGCACCAGATTCTTCCAGGCGACTAACCAACGCGTCAATTTGGCTTTTACGCTTACCGATTAGTGCGTAGACAACAACTGCATCAGTGTTTTTTTGATGCATGGCAATTTGGGTGGCTAGCGTGCTTTTACCCGATTTGCTATCGCCCATAACCGCAATTCGCTGGCCGCGCACCAACGGAAACATTGAATCAATAATTGTTACGCCTGTTTCTAGCTGCTCATCTAGCATTTCGCGGTCAAACAAATTTGGTGCAGGCCCGAAAACCGGCCGACTGTCATCACCAGCAATTATGCCTTTTTGATCCAAGGGCTCGCCGGTAACACCCACGACTCGACCAATAAAATCTTTGCCAACTTTTGACAATAATTCTTGGTGCTGTACCACGGCGAGTGCACCAAC
>CAZDDV010000007.1:21756-30339 GCA_964504275.1 uncultured Candidatus Saccharibacteria bacterium
AACTTTGAGCGTCTTTGAACCAATATGCAAAATCACCACGGCGTCAGGCAAAATACGATGCACGATGCCGCGACTGCCGTCCTCAAACATAATCAGCGACTTTAAGCTCACCGGGTGTAAACCGGAAACTTTGATCATAAACCGATCAGTGCTAATGACATCGCCAACCGGATTGCCCGCCTCTGCCAAGCGATCAAAATGAGTGTTACCAGTTTGCATGGTGGCCATTACTGCATTTTCTCCCGTAGTTTTTGCGCTAGCACAGCCGTGTTATCGAGCATTTTTTTGCGCAAAGAAAAATCAAAAAACTTGTTGGTCGTTCTAATAACGCAGCCTGCAGCAATGCCGGGCTGCATGCCAACTTCGAGCAAAACATGCGGGTGAACTTCGCGCCGAAACCACCCGGTGATGTTGGCCAAAAACTGAGCGCGCGGCGAACTGGCAAAACTAATATGCACAATTGGCGCAGATTTTTTGAGTTGTTGCAGGTTTTCGGCCAATGTTTTGCGCGCGGTAGTTGTTCGTAAATCAATGCTATTGACGTGAGCGATTTCTTGCATAATTTGGCTGATATTTACTTTTGTTGATCCAGGTTTTTTTTGCAAATGTGATTGTCGCACGTTTTCTTCGAGTGATTCTAGCTCGCGCAGCAAACGCGATACATCAGCTTTACTTGTTATGCCAACTGGGATATAAAATGCTGTTTCGCTCATTTAAATATCCTATTAAGCCCCTGTTTTGATATCATCAAGGATTTCTTTCTTACTAGATTCAAGGTCGCTCAAAATGTACTCCAGCTGATCATCCAAGCTAATCTGATCGCCAACCGCCGCCAAAATGTAGTGGTTGATTATTTCGGCCATGTTTTTTTCGAACCGAGCCATATAGCGGGTTTTTTCTTCCTGCAGTTCTGCCTCAAGCTGTTTGCTCAAAACCTCGCGTTGTTGCTCGATTGTTTCGCGAGTTTTTTCGATTGAGTGAATCGCTACTTGTTGCGCGTCGGTGATTGATTCTTCGTATTTTTTGAACTCTTCGCGCAAAGACTTGCTGATTTCTTGCTTCATGTATTCGTTTAACTGCGATGCTGTCAGGCGTAAATCTTGCTGCAAAAACATGGCATTTTCGCCAATTATTTTTTCGAAGTACAAACGGCCACGGTTACGAAGCTCCTCGCGAAAAGCATCGTCAAAAATATGTTCTATGTCTTCTTCGGCTTTTTTTGTCTGTTTTTCGGTGTCTTTTGGTGTAACCATCTTTTTTTTATGCAGAGCAAACACGACAAAAATTCCACCAATCATCACAATCAGCAAACCTGTAACTATTGCGATCAACTGCCAGAGTTCCACGACTTCCCATCCCACCTATACATGCTTATGGCTATATTCCATTAAACTATACCTCAAAAACAGTGGTTACGGAAGTTTATTGCGCCGTAATTTTAGCGAGAGTTTGAATGGTTTTTTCGATATCTTGCGTTGTGGTTTGGCGACCAAATGTAAAACGGAGGCTGGCGCGGGCGTTTTTATCTGTTATTCCGCAAGCTTTTAGTACGTGCGAGGATTCTTCGTGACTGGCACTGCAGGCCGAACCAGCCGCGGCCATAATTCCGGCTTCGTCGAGTTGAATTAATAATCGTTCGTTGTCTTGGCCGGGAATCGTAATATGCACGTTGTTTGGTAGTCGCAATTTTAGCGATCCGTTAATAGTTGCTGTGGGGATATTTTTTGTAACATTATCGAAAAATAATTTTTGCAATTCGCTAAGTCTCTTTAATTCGGTATTTTTTAGTTGCTGAGCCTCAACTAGAGCCGTGCCAAAACCGACAATTCCAGCAACGTTTTCGGTTCCGCTGCGGGCGCCACGTTCTTGCCCGCCACCACGAATCAGCGGATTTAACTGCAAGCCAGCTTTTACAAACAGCGCGCCGGATTGTTTTGGACCGTATATTTTTCCGCCGTTTAATGTCATTAAATCGACGCCAAGTCGTGACACGTGCAAATCCAAATAATTTGCCGCTTGGCAGGCGTCGGTGTGTAAATACAGTGGCAGTTTGTTACCAGATTTTTGGCGACTTGCTCGCACGTCTTTTACGATTTGCGCAATGCGGCGAATTGGCTGCACAGTGCCAATTTCGTTGTTAGCATGCATAATGCTCACTAGCACCGTTTTATCATCGATGAGATTTTTTAGTTTTTCAGTGTCGATAATTCCACGCTCATCTACCGACGCTTCTTTGCAGTCAAATTGCGCAGCGGGCTCGCGCACTGATTCGTGTTCGATCGAGCTAATCACAATATTTGCATCTGGAAACTGCGACATGACGCCGTGGATTGCCATGTTGTTAGCTTCGGTTCCGCCTGCCGAAAATACGACCTCACTAGAACGCGATCCTAGAACTTCGGCAACTTGCGAGCGTGCTAGTTCAATATCTTTCTTGATATTAATTGCTGCTTGGTAGGTTGCTGATGGATTATAAAATTGATCGCGCAAGTACGGCGTCATGGCCGCAGTTACGGCGACACTCATTGGAGTTGCGGCTGCATAATCGAGGTAAATGCTGGGTTTACTCATAGGTTTGCGGGATTTGTTCATACAAACAGTCTATCGCAGGGTGCGAGGCTATACGAAGTTGTACACTTCTTTTTGGATTCGATCGAAGTAAATATCAGCAGCCTGGGCTAAACGATTAATTTCGGCCTGGGATACTTTTTGGTATTGTCCACCATTTTGCGATTTTAGCATGCCATCTGGGCGTACTTCGTAGCGAGTATTGACACTATGTTTTTTGCCTTGTTCGTCAGTCCATTGTTCGTGCCATACCCAACTGTGTTTATCAAGGCAAAAGAATTCACGGTGGCGGTTCTTATCGACTGGGCCGAATAATTCGCCGCCAATTTTGGCTTCGTGACGCAAAAGTTTTTGCATCAGTTCGTCTTGTTGATCAAGTTCGCGCTGCGCCGCAACAGTGTTGATAATTTTTTTAAGCAGCGACATCGTAGTGTTCTCCGACTTGTTTTCTGATTTCTTCAACTGCTGCGTTTGTAGTCAAATCGGTCATATCAACAGAAGCTTGCGCTTCAGTCTGTACTTCAGCCAATACTTCAAGCTTAGTAACGACAGGTGCTGTCGCTATTTCAGGTTCTTCAGATATGCGAATTGTCGCCAATGCACGTGTGCTCTTTAGCAACGTTTCAATATCACTCAGTCTTCCGAGGGCACGTTGAATTTCGCCGCCAGAGGCGTCTTGTTCAAAAGAGTTAAAGATTATTCGATTGTCGCTCATGTTACTCCTATTTTTGACTCGTTCTGCTCTATTAAGTTAAAGCCGAACTAATCTAGCGTAAAAAGTGCCTTGGCATTGTGCGTGGTGGCGAGTGCAAGTTGCTGGAGGCTTTCGCCCCGCAAATTACTTAAAAACTCGGCAGTTGCACACACATGTTTAGGCTGACAGATTGTACCACGATAAGGGGTGGGAGTCAAGAATGGCGCGTCAGTTTCTAGCAACAGTTTAGACAACGGGACGGCTTTGGCTGCTGCCAGCTGTTCGTCGTTTTTCGTGAACGTCATTATGCCATTTAAGCCAATATAAAGCCCTCTACTCAGACATTTGTCAAGAACGTCCTGATTGGCGGTAAAACTGTGAACAACGCCGCGAATGCCCTGAAAACGGTCCAAAATTGCAAAAAAATCCTCAAACGCTGCCTCGAAAGAGCTATTTCCGTCTCGAACATGAAAAACTAGTGGTAAATCGTGTTTTTGGGCCAGTTTTAGCTGGAATTCAAAAACTTCGCGCTGCGTTGCCTGCGGCGAATGATTATAGTAATAATCCAGCCCACACTCACCTATTGCTACAATTTTGGGTTTTGCGGCCAAGGCAGCGAATTCCTCTAACATTTCCTCGCTACTGTGGCCGGCCGATTCGTGCGGATGAATGCCAATTGTTGCCCAACAGTTTGGTTGACCTTGCACAAAATCCACCGCTAGTTTGCTGTCCGCAAGCGTGTTTCCAACAATAAGTAGTTTTGTAACACCTGCGTCGGCGGCTTCTTGGACCAAAATTTTTGGATCTGTAATTCCGGCCGCTTGCCACTTTTCAAACAAAAAATTATCACCCCCAGGCGTTTTGATCGCCTCGTGAATATGACAGTGGGTGTCGGTGAATTCGAGCATGAATTATCCTGTGACTGGTTTTGGTGCTTGTTGGATATCATCCCGGCGCGGGAATAAAGACTCACTCGGTACGTGCACCACGCCTTCTTCAAAAATATGTCTGATTTTGGTGGCAGTTTGTGGCATGAATGGCTCGAGCAAACCGGCAATTTCGAGCAAACCACTGACTTGATCGGCTAAAATTTCGCGTAAATGCTCGGGGTCATTTGTTTTTGCGACCGCCCACGGTTTTTGCTCGTCGATATATTGATTAAGCCCGCGAACTTGTGACCAAATCATATCGAGTGCCCGGTCAAATTTGCAATCGTCCATGGCTTGTTCGTACTGGGCGCGGTCGTGTTTTGGCGGCGGAATAGTACCGATCATGCCGTTTTGATATTTTACGATCATCGCCAGTGTTCGCTGCACGGCGTTGCCGAGTTCGTTGGCAAGTTCGTTATTATACGAATCATGCAAACGCTGCATGCTAAAATTGCCGTCGTCGTAACTTGGAATATGGCGCAAAAAGTAATAGCGTAAAACATCAGCCGGGTACATTGCCAAAATTTCGTGCGGCGTTACAACGTTGCCAAGACTTTTGCTCATTTTTTTGTCATCCATCGTGATATGACCGTGTACAAATAATGTTTGTGGCAATGGCAGACCAAGCCCGAGCAACATGCCGGGCCAAATTGCCGCGTGAAACCGCAAAATATCTTTGCCGATTACTTGCACATTTGCTGGCCAAAAGTTCTTATAATCTTCGTGCTCCGGATAACCCAGTACCGTAATATAGTTCATTAGCGCTTCGAACCACACGTACATTACTTGGGTTTCGTCGCCCGGCACTACAACTCCCCACGTGATTTTTTCTTTCGGCCGAGAAATACTAATGTCGGTTAAACCATCTTTTATGACATTTAGGATTTCGTGTTTTTTGTGCGCTGGTACTATTTTGAAACTATCGTCTTCGATAGCTTTTTTAATTGTCTCGGCGTAGGTTGAAAGTTTAAAAAAATAATTTTCCTCGACTAGTTTTTCGTAATTACGATTGTGGTCTGGGCAAATACCTTTCGTTTCTTTGACTTCGGCCTCGGTTTTGTAGGATTCGCAACCAGTGCAATACCAACCTTCGTAGCTGCTTTTGTAAATATCTTTTGCGAGCGCTTGCCAAATTAATTGGGCGCGTTTTTCGTGGCCGGTGTCGGTTGTTCGAACGAATCGATCATTGCTGATGTTTAGTTCTTTCTGTAGCGTGCGAAACGTTTGACTGGTTTGATCCACGTAGGCTTGCGGTGTCATATTATGTTCCTGGGCTTTTTCGGCAATTTTGCCGCCATGCTCGTCTGTGCCAGTACTAAAAATAACTGGTTTTTTTTGAGCTCGAGCGTACCGAGCCAAAACATCAGCCAAAATAAATTCCAACGCATGCCCAATATGCGGCGCGCCATTAACATACGGAATAGATGTCGTAACGTAGTAATTCATATCTAATAGTCTACCTGTCATTGGTGTTTATATAAAGTTTATAAAAAGTTGTGGAATCAAAAGAGTTAAGCCACGCCGGGCATGGTGCGCATCGATAGTTGGAACGTACTTTGAAATGTAGTGGCACATTTGATCATAAGTTAATTATACCAGATTTTTGTCAATATATTCTTGGGAGAGGCGTTCGAAGATGGCGTTGGTCCAGCCAAAGCCGGTTTGGCCTGGGTACAATCCGCGCGCTGGTGGTTTTTGCGGGTTGACCACATTGTATTTTTCTAAGAACACGTGGTGCTTGTTGAACCAATCCAGGTTAGTTTTGAGCCATTTCATGGCGATTCTGTGCGCGTCGTCGTGGTAACCATAACGCTGCAAGCCTTTGATAACAAAATACTGCAGTGGCGCCCAGCCGTTTGGGTATGCCCATTGTGTTGGCATCATGCCCGGGACAGGGACAAGTTGATTGAACTGACTGTTGTCGGTTGTCGACAAACCGCCTTTTTGCTCAAAAATGTGCAGTGCTTTAACCAGTTTTTTAGCGCGAGCATCATCAACCATGCCAGCCCACATAGGGTAAAATCCAGCCAGCGATTCGACAGAGCCACGTTTGTTTTTTGCGTAATTGTAGTCGTAATAAAAACCGTAGGCTTTGCTCCACATCAATTTATTCATGGTGCTTTTTCGCTTTTTGGCTGCATGCTGCCACGACTTTTCTTGACGATCATCACCCAAGATTCGTGCTGCGCGGGCAAAATCTGTTTCGTATTTATACAAAAGTGCATTTAAATCTACCGGCAAATAATTCAGCGCCTTGCGGCCAAATCGCGGCGTCATGTCCCAGCCACTTTCGGCCTCTGCTAAATCATGCAGCATGTTGATGTCGTAATAACGGCTCAAGCCTTGATGAACTTGGCGCGCATTTGGTTTTTTTTGCCCCATCCACACATGCGCATATTCGTCTTGGGCGACGGCAATTCGATCCTTGAGCCAGTCATTGTCTTTGCCGTAGGCCTCGAAAACTTCAAAAATAAACGTCGTGAGCAGCGGCGGTTGTGAGCGCCCCATCAGATATGTTCGCGAGGCATTGGGGATAATCTTGTAGCGTTTTTGCATAAAAATCAGGTTGTCCAGCATCCCTTCGACCAACTCTTGGTGCTTGGTGTCCATCATTCCCTGCACCATAAAATAACTATCCCAGTAATACATTTCGTTAAAGTCAAACTCGTGCGTCGCTTGGTACGCCGGAACCAAATATTTGTGCGGCAATCCAATCAGCGTTTCGTCGTCGGTTGGGTGTGAGCGTTCCAGCTGCTGCCAATACTCGTTAATGTACTCGCGGGCGTGTGCGACATCACGAACAGACAAATCCGAAGTTTTTTTGCCAAACGGCGACTTCAGCGGCAAAAGTTTTTGCACAATGTTTTTTAATGATCCTTGTGTTTGCAGCAGCATACTCTTTAGCCTACGGCAGATTAGACGAAAGCGTCAACCGTTAAAATTCCTTCGTTCAAATTATTAAAAATTAAGCGCGGCTGCACGAATGAATGTACGAGGCTGACCATAATACATGTCGCGTGACGGAGAGCTGTGCCTGGTGTCGCCGGGGATACGCACGATTCCTCCTGGAACCGGTTCGCCATGACCATCAACAATTGTCGAAAATGGCGCCGAGCAAAAATACAAACTTTCGGTGTCAAGCATACCTTTATCTTGATGCATCCTTTGGGCGGAAGAGCTTGGATTGTACGGACCGATTTTAATAGTTGCCGACAACTCCGTATTAGAATCGGCGTCGTACAGTAGATATGCTGAACGAATCATCTGTATAGCTGGCAATAAATGAACGTGCGGAGCTAAAACTTCCTGCCACGAAGTCTCAATATTATTCTTGAATATAGGCAAAACCATTTGCAGCGCATAGGTGCGATCATTATAGAACTCCGAATGCATTTCTTCTGGGTCCATATAGCCGATGTATTCAATCCCATCAGCCGCAAAAGGACGTTCGGGTGAAGGCAAAAGTGGCGAAAGCGAAAAATGGCTCATCTGGGTTTGTACACTCGTCTATTTGTTTTGGCGTTTGCGTTTGTTTGGGTCGAGTTCGCGTTTGCGCAGGCGCAGGCTTTTTGGGGTTACTTCTAATAGTTCGTCGTTTTCGATAAAATCTAGGCATTGCTCCAAACTAAACACGGTTGGAGGTGTAAGTTGCACGACACCATCGCTGGATGAGGAGCGCATGTTTGTGAGGTGCTTGGCTTTACAAACGTTTATTTCCATATCATCTGGGCGAGTATTCAAACCGACAATTTGGCCATGATAAACTTTTTCGCCACCGCTGACAAAACAAGTTCCGCGAGCTTCGGCATTCTGCAAAGCGTACGGAGTCGTTGTGCCTGCTTCGAAAGCAATCAAAACGCCGTTTCGTAATTGATCTAATTTGCCGCCAAGTTTCTGATAACCAATCGTGAGGCTATTCATTACAATCGTGCCTTTTGTGTTGGTGATTAAAATGTTTCGTAGTCCTAGTAGTGCGCGGGTTGGCATTTCGTATACTAATTTTGTAACGCCTTTTGGCGAGGCAAATTGTTCTTTCAAAACGGCACGTCGTTGGCCAAGTTCCATTTGTACGCTTCCAACATGTTCGGCTGGGACTTCGATTAATAATTCTTCGAGCGGTTCTTCGATAACGCCGTCTTTTTCACGAGTGACCACTTGTGGGCGTCCAACTTCGAATTCGTAACCTTCGCGTCGCATAGTTTCGATCAAAACACTCAAGTGTAGTTCGCCGCGTCCGGCAACCAAGAATCCAATTCCTTCGTCTTCTACACGTAGTCCCACGTTTGTTTCAAGTTCTTTTTGTAGTCTTTCGCTAATTTGGCGGCTAGTAGTAAATTCGCCTTCCAAGCCTTTCATTTGCGATGTATTTGGGCCTATGTAAATCTTAAGTGT
>CAZDDV010000007.1:30349-31910 GCA_964504275.1 uncultured Candidatus Saccharibacteria bacterium
TGTTGGCGCTTCGACTTCCATAACTGGCAAGGCTTCGGGTTGTTCGGCGTCGGCAACTGTTTCGCCAATTTGGGCATCGCCGATTCCGGTTAATTGCACGATGTCACCTGCTACACCGCCGGCAACTTCAAACTTAGAGACGCCGTGGCTCATGTAAACAGTATCAACTTTCGCCTTAGCAAACGAGCCGTCTTTTTTGCACAAAGTAACCGGGTCGCCAGCTTTGATACTGCCACGAGTGATTCTTCCAACGGCGTATTTCCCCTTAAAACTATCCCACGAAAGCGCCGTCACGAGCATTTGGAACGGTTTGTTGAGTTCAATTTTTGGCGCTGGAACATGTTCGATAACAGCCTCAAATATAGACTCAAGATCGCCAGCTTCTTCGGAATTTGCAGGCGCTTCTTTCCACGCTTTGCCTTCGCGGCCGATTGCGTAGTACACCGGGTAATGCAGTTGGTCTTCATGAACGGCAAGTTCTAAGAATAGGTCGGCCAGTTCATCTTCGACTTCTGCGATGCGTGAGCCTGATTTGTCAATTTTGTTAATAATTACAATTGGTTTGAGTTCGGCGGCCAAGGCTTTACCCAGCACAAATTTAGTTTGCGGCATTGGGCCTTCCTGGGCGTCGACAATCAAAATACAACCGTCGGCCATGTTGAGTGTTCGCTCTACTTCGCCACTAAAATCGGCGTGCCCGGGAGTATCGATAATGTTAATTCGATAGTCGCCGTGTTGCACAGCCGTAACCTTAGCAGTGATTGTAATGCCGCGTTCGCGCTCTTGATCACCAGAATCCATGATAAGATCTTGGCTCATTTCTGCTTGGTTATCGCGGAACGTCTGCGACTGTTTAAGCAAGCCATCAACAAGTGTGGTTTTGCCGTGGTCAACGTGTGCGATAATCGCAATGTTGCGGATTTTGGTTGGATCTTGAATTGCGGCTACGGTCATGGAATTCCTAATATATTTACTTCTAGTTAATGAAAGTTAGTGCGTGACCAACACGACCAGCGCGGCCGGTGCGTCCAATACGGTGCACGTAATCGTCGTAAGTCTGTGGTTGCGAATAGTTAATGACGTGCGTAATGTCGACGACGTCGATACCGCGTGCGGCAACATCAGTCGCAACAAGCACGGTTACTTCGCTTCGTTTAAAACGATCGAGCGCACGTTGGCGTTGGCCCTGTGATTTTCCGCCGTGAATTGCATCAGCTGCAAAACCGCGATTAAGCAGTTCTTGGCTGAGGCGTTCGACGCTACGTTGTGTTTCGTCAAAAACGATGATTTTTTGCGCTTCTGTTTTGCTCAGGATTTCGTGCAGTTTGTCCATTTTGTCGGTGCTGGAGTTGTAGCGAACGACGTCTTGGTTGACGTTTTCGCTGGTGTTACCAGTTTTGACGGTAATAGTTACCGGGTCGCTGGCAAATGTTTGAATTAGCGCGTTAACACGGCTATCCAGCGTTGCCGAGAAAAAGAACGATTGGCGTGGTGTGCCAACTTGGCTCAAAATTTCGCGCACGTCGTTTACAAATCCCATGTCTAGCATTCGGTCTACTTC
>CAZDDV010000007.1:31920-44474 GCA_964504275.1 uncultured Candidatus Saccharibacteria bacterium
GTCTAAAACGATGCAGTTGTAAAATGACAATTTTAAATTGCCACGTTCGATGTGATCTTTGATTCGTCCTGGAGTACCAATAACGATTCGCGGGTGAGATTTAAGGTCGCGGGTTTGACCGCCCATGTTTGTACCGCCGATTAACAGCGCGCCGTTTAGGCCACTGCCCTTACCGAGTGATCGGCATTCGACTTCAATTTGCTGAGCAAGCTCGCGGGTTGGCGCAACAATCAACGCGCTAGAACCCTGATCATTAATCAGTTTATTTAGCATTGGGATCGCAAATGCGGCTGTTTTGCCAGTTCCGGTGTTTGCAATACCGATGATATCTTTGCCCTCGAGCGCCAACGGAATCGTCTGATCCTGAATTGGCGATGGAGTTTCGTAACCCTTGGTTCGCAGGTTTGTTTTGATAATTTCGTTGACGTTAAAATCATCGAACTTATGTGTTGAAGCGTATACTTCGGCATCAACAGATTTTGCAACTTGTACAAATCGTGCTGGGTCAATGTACTGAGGTTTGCGACGTCCGCCACCGCTACGGCCACGATTACCGCTGCCGCCACCATGATATGAAGAACCGCCACCAAAACGACTTCCGCCGCTACGAGCACCAAAAGCAGATGGTCGTCCGCCTGATCGCGCAGGGCGACGAGTATTATTAGAATATGAAGACATAAAAAATGAATCCTTTATAGTTATTAGATTAGTTAAACGATTGTCATACATGAAATCGAGTAACTGTGTAACTTACGCTCTCTACTCAATAGATTCGTAACTTACTGCTGGTTCTAATAACCCGGATTCATCAAACAATGAGATTAAGCTTACCATAACCTCTGTTTTGTGTCAATAAGTAAGAGCGTGGGCTACTTTAGGTGAATGAGATCTTTAAGTGTTTTGATTGATTTCGCGCCAGCGATTTTAAATTCCTTTTGCGTTACAAGGCCGGTTTCAACACCAATAAATTCAAAGCCTGCGCCCAGAGCCGCTTTCATGTCATGTAATCCGTCACCGATATACACGGCTTCAGCGGGTTTAATGTTTTGCGTGGCTAGCCATTTTATTGTTGGGTCAAAAACTCGCGGGTCTGGCTTGTGGTACTTTGTATCTTCCTCTGTTTGCATGTAGTCAATGATTTCGTGAGGAAAATCCAAATGTTCAAAATCATGTTCAAAAACTAGTTTATTTGCCGCCGTTACCAGGCCAATTTTTAGACCATTCTGGTGGAATGCTCTTAAAACGTTGGCTGTGTCAGCGAAAATCGTCTTTGGAAATTCGTTATGATGCCGCTCATAGTTTTCAAAAGCCAGAGCTATATCGTCGGTTCCATACAGCAAACCAAACAAAGCGCCCATAGGCTTACCCCAATGTTCAATAATCTCTTTATCGCTCAGTTCTTTTGTATAATATTTTTTGGCAATAAATTTATGCTGCGCCCATTTTGGTGCAATCGTCTCAACCAAAGTATCATCATAATCAAATAAAACTGCTCGAATATGGCCCCTGATCATGTAAGCATTGTAACAAAAAAGATCCAGAATTTTCATCTGAATCTCTTGTGGTGGAGCTGCCGGTATTTGCAACCGGGTCCGCTGGATTATCTTTGGCGTATTTTCTACAGGTTTAGATTGTTCAAATTTCTTAGGAACGAGCGTTAGAACAAACAAGAAAACCCATTCCGCAGTCCTTAGGCTTAGGCGATGCTATGGATCATAACACCGCAGCAGCCAGAAAATATAGCGCACCGTAAAAATATCTGGCGTCATTCTAGGCACGGCTTTAAGTAATTAAACTAAAGCTGGTGCGGTTTCGCGTACACCAAAGGCAGTTTTGAGGCTGTCCATGAATGTAGCTGAAAGACCGCGATTTTCAGATTTTACATCTAAAAGTTTTGCCATATAACGCTTAGCAAGCGACCTGCAAATACAACCGATAATGACCGACGTCAAGCTTAAAATTCAGCCCCATGTACAACAGATTATAACATAAAAGGTTTATTTTTTACAACTATGCATGCGGTGGAGTTGGAAGCTCGAAAGTTGGCAAACCTTGAGCCGTCAGTGCTTTATTGAGTTCATCTTTGGCAAGTAACAAGTGTGCCTCTGATTCTAGCCTTTCCGCCTCTGCGTAATTAGCACGCGCATCGTATTCGTCTGCTTGCACAGAATCCATGCCAGCGTAAGGACAAGTTGCACAGTAACCCAATTTTTGTACTTTAAACAATAGCTGCGCGTTTACTAGTTCCTCGCCCCCTCCACTCTGGTTCGTAACTGGCTGTAAGCCGTCTCGCGCTATTCTTCGGCACGTAAACTTTCCCAAAGCAGTTGTGAATTTTTGTTCTCTACTTTCCTCTATCCACTCTCCGCCATGTGCTTGGTAAACAAACTTATCAAAAACACCCCGTCTTGAAGTTAGGGTTTTGCTATAAGCATTTGATTTCTTGTCGGGAACAGTAACATTAAATGTACTGACCGTAGTCTCACTAGAAAACTCGATTTTTTTTCAAGCTACACTCTTGCGGATTGCTAGGAGCCTTAGAACTCGGTTTCTTAATTCTTCCAAACATAAAATCTCCAAAATTACTTCAGACAGGATTATACAACTTTTATTGAGTTTTGTCTAGTCAAATAATGTTTCGGTTCTTTCTAGTACGAGGCGGTGGGTTCTGCGTCTTCGTGGAGGACTTGTTGCGACGGTCGATACAGCACCCAGAACACAACACCAGAGATGATCATGATTCCCGCGCCCGTAATAACCGGTACGCTCACACCCATGGTCGCCACGTAACCGCTAATAACAGCGGGAATTGCTTGCGCCAAGGCTTGCACGGACGCATTAATTCCCAGCACCTCGCCCTGTACTTCTTTACCAGCTGATTTACTCACAAGCGAAAGCACGTTTGCCATCGTCAAGCCATTAAAAACTGCGAACAATGGGGTGAACAACAATAGTTCCTTAGTATTACCAGCGAACAGCATCGTTAGTAGCGCCGCACCAGTAGCCGCCAAACTAAATCGAATCACCTGATAATTCTTAAGTCTTTTAGCAACAAACGGCGTCACCGTCACCTGCGCAATAGCAATCCAAATACCAACATATGCAAAATAATCACCAATATTGCTTTGATTAAACCCGAGTTTATTAATCAAAAAAACTTGAAAAAACGTAGTAAAAAACGTAAACCCAGCAAAGTACAAGAATGTTGAGGGAAATATCACCCGCAAACCCGGATAGGTTACGGCTTTTGTAATATTTGCTATGGACTGCGTAAGTTTAATCTTGACGCGCTTGAGAACCAGGTTAGTTTCGGGCAAGAATGCCAGAACCAAAACAACATTTATTGCGCTTAGAATTGCCGCGAACCAAAATGGCGTAGCGGCCGCAAACCAGCTTGGCGTATCAAATAATCCATAAAAATTAACATTTGGGCTGGCTAGTTTAGCACCGATGTAGGGCCCAAGAACAAAGCCAATGCCAAACGTTGCACCGATCATACCAAATCGTTTGGTGCGATCTTTTGGCGCAGTAATATCGGATACAACTGCTTGCGCAACACTGATATTACCGCCTGTAATTCCGTCTAGTGCACGTGCAGCGAACAGCAGTGGAATATTTTTAGTAATAATGCCGATCGCAAATAACACGTAACCAAGCGCCGTACCGACTAAACTAATTGCCAATACACGTTTACGTCCGTAACGATCAGATAGTTGTCCCAAAATTGGCGTCGCAAAAAACTGCATCAGCGGATAAATCGCCGTTAGCCACCCGAGTAAAATCAAACCTTGGGTAAAGCTCCAGCCGGCAGGCAACAAATATTCTGGCGACATTGGGGCTGCAAGTAGCAACGGAATAACCGGAATCAAAATTCCAATGCCCAGGACATCAAGAAAAATTGTAAAGAAAACCACCGGTAATGCACGATTAGCTTTTTTGTTTACTTCTGCTTTAGTTTTAGGCAAGATATATCCTTTTCTTTGTTAATGTCTTTGTTAATGATTACAGCCACCGGCGCGGTCTGGTTGGCAAGCTTGCTCGTGCATAATATCGATTAAATCTTTTAGCTGCGACTGCTGAACCGGATTAAGCCGATTAAACACCGGTGAGTGATAACTATCCAGAGCAGCCAGCGCTTTGTCGATTAGTTTTTCGCCTTTTGGCGTGAGCGTGGTTATTCGTTCTCGTTTGTTGTTGGCACTTTTTTTGGCAGTGATAAGCCCAACTTCTTGCAACATCTTGATTTGACGGCTAACGCTGGCCTCGGTTTGGCCAAGTTTTGAGGCGATTTGCTTTTGCTGCACGCCAGAGTGCCATTTTAAAGCCATCAAAATTTTAAACTGCGAAAACCCAATGTCCAAGCGTTCTTGCAGTAATAAATCAGATTGGCGGTCCAAAACCAGCGCCAAATGGTGCAGGCTATAGCCCAGATTATTGATTGTTCGCTCACCCATATCTGTTCTCCGTTTTCGCCAAGATTGATCTCACGCAAAATCTCTCAACAATTTTATTGTACGCTCACGATAATTAACACGTCAAGTATATTAAGTGCGTTTTCGAATTTGATGGAGAGCATAGCTTTGTGTGTATTTAATCGAGTTAAGCGCTGTTTTTTCATTGGCTTTACTTGACTTCATGAAATACGGGTCGACATCAATCAGGATAACTTCGGGGCTGGCTCCTGGTTCGGTTGCGCCAAACATTAGCTGATTTTCGGTATAAATGTCGCTGAACAACGACTCGCCAGCCTCGACACGATTACGAACATATCTCTGTAAACCATCGCATATTTCGACTGTGCAGTCTGCAGCTAACGCTTTATGGTCGGGTTTTTGTGGTTCAAAATGTTCAATACTAATGCCGTAAATATACGGCGAGGTAATTCGCAGTCCCAGATGTTCGCCAGACAATTCGAACCGTTTGTTCCAGATAGGAATCGGACAAACTTCGACTTCTGCATCAATTACATTAACCCGGCAGTGCGAAGTTCACTAACCTCAGTTTCAATTTTTGCCGCAAAACGTCCAAGCACCGTTTCCAACACATCATCAGCCTTGACTTTGCGCAAAAATGTTATAGCCGGATCTTCGATGGTCGGATTTATATATCTAACAACACGATCACCAACACAGCGCACCCACGGATGTGCGCCAATAAGCTGCTCGCCGGGCACAACAATCTGATCAGGATTTGACATACATATAATTATATTACAATGTAGTCTAACTGTCTATGTTGGAATATAGTTGGTGCCAGTCTTGGAGGGACAGTTCTTGGGCGCGTTTATTTTGGTTTATTTTGGCTTTTGCTAATAAATCTTCGACTTCGGGCTTTGGAATCTGCAAACCACCGCTGAGGCTGCTGCGCAGCATTTTGCGTTTTTCGCTAAAGCCGGCTTTAACTAGGCGGAAGAATTTTTTGCTATCAACATCTTTAAACAAAGGCTCGGGGCGAACAGTCATTTTAATCACTTGGCTATCTACTTTTGGTGGTGGCGTAAACATGGCGGCGGGCACTACATCACCAACTTCGACCTGGCAGTAAAATTGTACGCTGACGGCCAACACCGACATTTGTCCGGATTCAGCGGCAATTCGCTCGGCAACTTCTTTTTGGATTAGTAGCGTAATACTTTCGGGCGGGTTCTCGGATTCTAAAAGCGTGCGCACCAAATTGCTGGTCAAATAATACGGAATATTTGCCACGACTTTGTAGCCCGCCGGCATGCTGCGCAGATCGAACCGCAAAATATCATCGGCGATAATATCGACGTTGCTACCCTCATATTTTTTGCGCAAACTTGGCACCAAATGAGTGTCGTATTCTACGGCGATTACTTTTTGGGCGCGTTTGCTTAAATGATCGGTCAGTGTTCCGACGCCCGGTCCAACTTCCAAAACCGTATCATCCGCGCTGACGCCAGCAAGCTCGCAAATTCCATCCAAAACTTCAACATCCGTCAGCCAATGCTGCCCCAAGCTCTTGTTAGTCTCTGGTAAATTCATATTAGGTATTGTACCAACTTAATACCATAAAAGAGCCGTATTCACTCTTATTTTTAGCGTGAGGTCGTACGAGCCGAACAAAATCCTCGAGTGCAAGACAAGGAAAAAACGAAGCGCGGACTGAACGGTATGAACATACAGTGAAGGAGCACTAGAGTTTTTGACACAGTATTGTGCCGAGGATTTTGTTTGGACTACCACCAGTGGTTTGATTGCCAGAAGGCGTTGGCATTCTGCCAACTCCCATATCGCCCGTTGGCATAATCGCTAAAATGCCGCAACTGACAAACTGGATCGTTCTGCCAGTTTGGGCAAGCACTAACTAAAATCTGTGCGTTACAACGTTGGCCAAGCCCGATGCAACGGTTTGCACTGACTGCACCAGGGTTCCAACCGGATTCGCGGCCGATGATCAAATCTACATACGGATATTGCGACGAATCAATTCCGGCTTGGCGCATCCAATCAGCCTTACTGCCGGTTACTGCTCCGGCGACGGCTTTAGTGCCGCGCGCAACCACTCGGTTAACAGCCTTGTAGGCTACAACTTCTTGCAGCACTTTTCGCTTTTTTGTTGCTGGATCAACTTCATACAACACCAGTTTTTTGCCCTTACGCCCAGCTTCGCGAACTTCGGTTGCGCCAAATTCTAGGTCGGCGTCTTCGACTTGTTCGGTTTTGTTTGGAATACTCACCGATTTGCTTTTGATGGTGCGGCCTTCGTAAGTTACAAAAACCACCGCGTTTGGCTTGAGTGGCGTTGTGGCCACCGGAAAAGTCGTGACGTCTTCGGCCTTGATATCTTTTTCTTGCAAAACTTCGCCGACGGTTTTGGCGTGCGTGCGGATTTCGAACGACTGACCGTACAACACCAACTTCATCGGGATTGAGCGCGAGATTACGAATGTTTCGCCCACGCCTTCGCCCAACAGATCATCGTTTACGCTGGCGGCAACTTTGTCTTCGGGAAATAGTTTGATACCGGCGTCGCGCGCAATCGCCGTAACGGATTGTTTTGCGCTAAATTTACTAACACGATTTTTGCCGTCGACGACGGTGATTGGCCGCGAACGGTACACATTAATGTTAAAATCATCCTCTAGAATTTTGGCATCCAGCCCGGGCTCAACAATGTCGCCTTGGTTTACTTTTACATTTAGTTTTTGTAGCAATTCTTGCACGGTTGCAGCGCGAGTTGTTAGCGTCTGCGTTTGGTCATCGACATACACGTGTACGACGCGAGTATCGGCCGGGCCAAGTGTCGTGGCGCTAAAATTAATAAATGCCACGATGCTAACAAAAAACAACACCAAAAACGTAACCACCGGCACAATAAACGGATGATTTTTTAATCGCAAAAAATGGCGATGCGCAGAATTTTTGCCAGAATTAATTGGGGGTTGGTTGCTCATAAAAAATTAGCTTTATTGGTATTGCCCTACGTCTGTCGATTTAGTTGCCTACCTAAAAGCTAGTTCTTATTGTAACAAATTGTAAGATATTCTGGACAGAACTACTTGGTCATAAGTGCGTCTATAACATGGCGCTGAGCGTTGCCAAGATTCAGCGACTCCGCATCAATCCAATCGGCGTGCGTGAGTTCAAGCCCTTTTAATTGTGGCTGCGTTATTTGTTGCATGCGAGCCGTGAATAGTTCGTAGTCAAAGTGCAGTAATTCGCTTTGTTGCGATTTACTGCCGCTTTTTTTGAGTTGGCTTTTGTCGAGTGTAATGCTTGTTTCTTCTTTTAGTTCGCGCAGGATTCCTACGAGCGGATCTTCGTTTTTATGCAAACCGCCGCCGGGAAGTTGCCAACGATCATCGCTGAGCCAGCCACGAACAACTAAAACTTTGCTGCCAGATTTTATTAAAATTCTGGTGCGTTTGCTGCGGCGTAGATATACATGCAAAGCCGGCAAGCTGAGCCAAAATAAAATCCAACCAGTTTTGTTCCAAAGATTTTTCATTGTTTTTTCATCCCATTTTCTTCATGATAATTTCTCTAAGGGAGCGATGCTAATGTCCATTTTTTTAGTTCCCTTGCCTTTAAAATATATCGTGGCCATATCGCCGTCCAACTCTAAGATTGTACCCATTCCAAACAACGAGTGTTTGACGCCGTCGCCTTCTTCTAGGAGTGGTACAACACGCGGTTCCATACTTTGTGCTTTTGGTGGCATGGCGGGTTGTTCAAAACCGCCACCAAAATTATTGTAGCCACCAAACTCTGGCGCTTCGCGAACTTGCTCACCATCAATTTCGCTCAAGAAACGTGACGGTGGATTGTGCTGCATGCCGCCGTACAACAATCGCTGCGCGGCATGCATCATATACAATTCTTCGCGGGCGCGCGTCATGCCAACATAGCAAAGCCTGCGCTCCTCTTCCATTTCAAACTGATCATACAATGCGCGCGAATGCGGAAAAATCGTTTCTTCTAACCCCACCATAAACACAGCTGGAAACTCCAAGCCTTTGGCGGCGTGCAGTGTCATAAGTGTCACGGCGTCGCTGCTCATGTCGGCCGAATCCAAATCGCTGAGCAAACTTACTTCTTCTAGAAATCCTTCTAAACCAACATCCTGATATTCTTGCGCCACGCTCATAAGTTCTTTTACGTTTTCGACTCTAGACTCGCCCTGCGCGCTGCCGTCGTCTAAATAATGCAGGTAATCTAAGCGCCGAACCAGCGAGTCGATAAATCCAGAAATTGATGCGTCCTGCAAAACTTCGCGCATGCTGGCTAAAATATCACTGAGTTCACTTAGTGCTGCGCGGGCTTTTGGCGTAATTGTATCGCAACGAGAAACTTCTAATAATGCATCGAAAAGTGGCAGCGCGTTTTCAGCTCTCCAGGCATTAAATTGTTGCAAAGATTTTGTACCAACGCCGCGAGCTGGAACATTTACCACCCGCTCAAAACTAGCAATATCTTCGGGCTGATAAATCAACCGGATGTAGGCCATGATGTCTTTGATTTCTTTACGATCGTAAAATCGCACGCCGCCAACAATTCGGTATGGCACGCCGTACTGCACAAACACTTCTTCGACCGAACGGCTTTGGGCGTTGGTGCGATACAAAATTGCAAAATCTTTGTATGACCTGCTACCAGCGTCAACGGCGTTTTTGATACGTCGCACAATTGCTTCGCCCTCAGATCGTTCGCTACTAACTGGAATAATCTGCACTGGCAAACCGGCGGCGGCGTCGGTCCAAAGTTTTTTGTCACTGCGTTGTTTGTTCTTGGTAATAATGGCCTGCGCGGCGTCCAAAATATGTTTGGTGCTGCGGTAATTTCGCTCCAACTTTATAACTGTGCAGTTTGGATAATCTTTGCTGAAGTTTAAAATATTCCTAAAATCCGCACCGCGCCAACTATAAATTGATTGCCAGTCGTCGCCAACCACGGCAATGTTATTGTCTTTGTTGGTCAGTAATTTTACGAGTTTGTACTGCGCGGCGTTGGTGTCTTGGTATTCGTCGATCATCACGTAGCGAAACTGATTTTGCCATTTGGTTTGCAGCTCTTTTTTGCCCTGCAACATAGCGACTGTTTTAGTAATTAAATCATCAAAGTCCAAACCGCCGGCATCTTTTAAGGCTTTTTGGTAGCGCGGATAAATCTTGGCAGCGGCTTCTTGCGCCGGGCTTTTGGCGGCATTAGCGTACGCATCCGTGCCAACTAAATCGTTTTTGGCGCTACTTATATATGTGCCGATTGTGCGCGCCGGGAATGTTTTTTCATGTAAGTTAATCTCTTTGCTAATTTTTTTGATGATATTAATACGGTCGGATTCGTCAAAAATCACAAAGTTTTTT
The DNA here is from genome assembly GCA_964504275.1 of uncultured Candidatus Saccharibacteria bacterium. Classification (GTDB taxonomy): domain Bacteria; phylum Patescibacteriota; class Saccharimonadia; order Saccharimonadales; family JAGQNJ01; genus CAYQXB01. Next base: position 41,747 of record CAZDDV010000007.1, read on the forward strand.
GGCACGCCAATATGCTCGCCATCTTGCCGCAGCAATCGCACACACATGCCGTGGAAAGTTCCCATGTACGGCATAAAGCTGCGGTTGTTTGGATTTTCCCCAAGCAGCACTGCGACCCGTTCGCGCATTTCTTTGGCGGCTTTGTTGGTAAACGTGACGGCCAAAATATTGAACGGCGTCGCTAAATCTTTGGCAATAATATACGCGATGCGGTGGGTGAGGGTTTTTGTTTTGCCGCTACCGGCGCCAGCTTGAATAAGCAGTGGCCCCTCGGTCGATTCAACCGCCCGACGCTGCTCGTCATTTAAACCCGTCAATAAATCCTGCGTAAGTTCTTGCACCAATCTATTCTAACAGAGTTACAGGAACTCAAAACTATCAAATAGTTTCGGAAGGTCTTTCGTAAACTGCGTGAATGTATAGTCTGATTCGTCAGCCCAGTTGGGATCGTCTTTTGCCTCTTCGTCACATAGTGTTGGCGAAATAATCATTATCATTTTTTGATTGTGCTCAAATAAAATATGTTGGTTCCCACAGTACAATGCGCCTTTACCAGTAAAAACAAAGAATTTTTTATTATTCACATTATAGACTTTTTCCAGCATACCGTCTGAGCCGGCCTTGATGTAAGCGCGGGTTTTGCTGCCCAACGGGCGGAACCCATACCATTGTTGTTTTTGTGAATCAAAAAAGGTCGGATCATCAAAACCCGCAAAATTATACTCAAACTTGTCGACTTCGCCACTTTTTATATCGTACTCTTCGAACTGCTTCCAGTCCTTGCGTGGATATACAAAGCTAAATCCGAGCTTCTTGTTCGTATAGACAGCAGCAGTATCAAATTCTGTTTCTTCTGAACCAGTTGTGTCGCTGTCGTTATTATTTTGTGATGTCGCATCGGATGGCTTACTTGCGGTATTTTTTGCTTGCCACACGTACCAGCCTACGAAACCAACCACACCGAGGATTAACACGATTAAAATTGCTTCTACGAGGCCAAAGCCTTTTTGATTTTCTTTCATAGCTGATCCTTTATATTACGTTTGTTACGGGCGGAATGCCGATGTCGATCATCTGAGAATCAATAGCAAGATTGACACTGACGATTCCAAGAATCAAAAAAACGAGCACCCAAATCAAAAAGTTTCGAAACGTGTGGCTTTTAAATTCTGTTTCGTCTTCGATTGAATCATCTTCTATTTGCGTAAAAAATTTGTCCGGTAATTCTGTCTCGACTGTGGTTTGGATTGTTTCTTTAGTTTGCGATATTTTAGTGCTCACTGTTTCGCCGGGGGCTGGCGCCGGATCGTGTTCTTTATAGTCGGCCAGTTGCTCAGCCAATTCTTGCTTGGATAGTTTGAGCAAACTTTTGAGCGCATCGCTTTTTTCATCTGCAATTTCAGGAGTTTGAGATTTTTTGAGTTGGGTATTTTTTTGGCGGGCTGTCACCATGGGATCTTGCACGCTCGGGTGACGGCTAACAATTGTTGGTCGACTACCTGTGTCTGGTGACGGCCCCGTAGATGTAGCAACATCGAGTGATTTTCTTGGAGTGTTATTATTTGTTTTACTTTTGCTCATCTGCTTGGCCCTTATCGTACAGCATTTTGTAGGCAGAATTTATAATGCCCGAAAATTTGTGGTAGTTGAGGCTTGCACTGCCAACCAGTACGCCATCGCAGCCATTTATTTCTAAATAGCCGCGCGCCAGGTGTTCGTCGACGCTACCACCGTATAAAACTCGCATAGATTTTGCAGTTTTTTTGCCGTACAAACGGCTGATTTGCTCACGAATAAATGTAAATCGCTCTTGGATTTTGCTTGGTTGTGCCAATTCGCCACCGAAGGTACTAATAGCCCAGACCGGTTCGTAGGCGATCACCATGCTTGCAACTTCGCGGGCCGTAAGACCATGCAGTGCTGTGGTAATTTGATCGTGTAGCACTTGGTTAGTCTCGCCAGCGCGATGCTCCGTTTTGGTTTCGCCCACACATAAAATTGGCGTGATGTCGTTGCGAACGCAGGCGGTAACTTTATCGCGGATCATGTCAAGGTCTTCACCAAAATGAATCCTTCGCTCAGAGTGACCAATAATAACGTAGTGCACCAAATCGCGCAGTTGCGTAAATGAAACTTCGCCAGTGTACGGACCTTCGTCTTTGTGAAAAGCATTTTGCGCGGCCAAGCGAAATTTGCGTCGATCAATTTGCAAACTGAGCGGCTGTAAAACCATCATGGTTGGAGCAAGAACCACTTCTATGGATCGTTGAATTTTGATACGTTCGTGAATTCGGTGCACCAACAAACTCGCCTGCGATGTATTCAGGTTCATTTTCCAGTTTCCAACAATTAATAATCGGCTCATATCGTTGATAACAGTTTACCACAAGCGGAATTTTGATTGAACCAAACTAATGCATGTATTGATTTTTTGCACCAAAGAGTTGCATTATTTCAACTTTTTGTCGAAAAAGTTGAGCAAAACTCTGAGCCAGCTGAATCCACGCGACTATAAAATATCCCCGTTTTGCCGTGCCAAAAGGACTCCCTTCGGTCGGTCTTCCGCCATTTCTTTTTTGCATGTTTCAGACTTGGCTTTTGGCTTGACTCGGCAAAACGGGGATATTTTATCTCGGTGTTTCAGAACCTCACTAGTGTTGCCTCCGACGAAGTCGGAGTAGTACTAATCTGCTTTAGCAGATGCTGCTAAGGTGAGGCTCTGAAGACC
>CAZDDV010000008.1:0-35127 GCA_964504275.1 uncultured Candidatus Saccharibacteria bacterium
AGCAACGCCTGAATAGACGTACTCAAAAGCGACGTTCCGGGCTTAATAAGCAGTAGCCACATCAAGTATCCCACCGCCCAAATCAACTGCCACAACTGAGAGGTTGTTTGTGTCATAAAAATCACGAATGACAAGCCGGCCAAAATATCTACTCCGTTGGCCTGGATATTCGCGAGCCAATACCTCGGTCGAACAGCAAACATGCGCCACTTGCTCAAAATGATCGCTGCGACTGCCAACTGCGCCAAATCGATTCGGACAAAGACATACATCAAAAGCGGCAGGGCAATCGTTAATGCCAAGTGCAGGATTTGCGCAAAGCCCCCGCTCGGGCGTACTTTAGTTAGAAACCGTCTCATTACTTCCAAGTATTATAACAAAGTCAGCGTCTTTTGGATCAACACCTTTAGGAAGATCGTCGATCGCGCTTGTTTTGTAGCGCAGCTCTAGGTAGCGTTTGGTGTATTTCTTTTCGCCGCCACGCATATCAATAAGCTTTGTGTGCGTCGTTTGCTTGCTTGGCGCATCGCCTGTACCAACGACTCGGTATCCGTACGAACGCAGAACTTTCCGCTGCACATCAGCCAAACCTGGCGTAGTGGTACCGTTGAGCACCAGAAGCGCTGGGTCTTCTTTACGAATAAATCCGTCCTTAAACTTGTTGCGCAAGAAATGGTGAATCTCTTGATAATTATTCGCACCGGCTGTTGGAAGCACTACAGATAAACCGTCTAGCATGCCCGTGGTCAAAAAATTATTTGGCGGATCAGACAAGCCCACAGACTCAAGCTTGGTTGAATCAATCTCGCCGGCAATTGCGTACAACCGCATGAGATCATCAACACTCAAGTTTGTTTTGATATGAGAACCAAAGGTATCGAATAATTGCGCTAAACGAACCGGATTGCCAAAGGTTCCTGCAGTCAACACCTTGTCTTTGAGTGCAACAATAACTTGTCGTTGACGCTCGGACCGATCAAAATCACCCCTGTTGCAACCGTATAAACAATGACGAGTTCGACTATATGCCAAGGCGCGTTGGCCATTAAAATGTTGCTGGCCTTTTTTGACATCAAGCGTGTATGGTTTTCCGTTAATTACCATGTCTTCGTACACCGGTGTTTTTACTGCAATATCAACGCCGTCTACCACGTTAATTGCGCGCTCAAAACCCCTGAAATCAACCACTGCATGGTAATGAACAGGTAGTCCGGTTACGTCCTCGACCGTTTTTTCGATCGCTTCCAGCCCGATTTGCTCGGCCGCTGCCTTATTTTTACCCTGTGCTATTGCTCCATCTTTTGCAAATGCGTATACAGAGTTTATTTTGGTTGATCCGCCACTCGGCGTTTGCACATATAAATCGCGCGGAATGCTTACCAGTCCAGCGTCTTTTTGCAACGGATCAATGCTGGCAACAATAATTGTATCGGTTAAGTCTGGTGCTGTATGCCCCACACCGCCACGACCAAGTAGCAGCACATTAACACGGCCATCGCCTTCGCCTTTTAGTTGCGACGGATCAATCTCGTTATTGAGCGCTAGCGCGGTGCTGCCGCCCTCGAAAATGCTCGAAGCACGCAAAAAAGCGGTGCCCAGCAAAAAACCTGCCCCCAGCAAAAAAATCATTAGCAACGACGCGGTACTTTTTTTCATAACTCGCTTTAGGCGGCCAGTTTTTTCTTTTTTATGCTTAGGCTTCTTTGCGCTGTCCATATCTAGGCTTTCAGTATACTTAGGTTTGCGACCCACGCCAGTTCCATCAGGAATTTGTGGATTATTCACACCGACTGCTCGTGGAGTAAAACCATCGCGCTGTTTAAAGTCACTTATTGAAATTGCTGCGCGCGCCGATTGGCCACTTTTTTTATCCATCGGATTTCCACCTGGAGCACCTGGAGTACGACGAATAAAGCCATCCATTATGGTCTTTTCTTTGCGCTTGTTATTCGGATTACTTCGGTCGGATTTGTTCATGCAAGTGGATACTAGTATAGCCGTTTGAAAGTGCTTGTGGAAGCGTTTTTTTGGCAAGTTTTTGGTGTAAGTGAGGTTTGGTTTCGCCTGCCAGCTAAGGTATAGTTTTTATGTATATGGATCATCAACCGCAACACCGGGCAAACCCCAAGAAACAAACTCCATTCGAAATCGCCAAAAGTATCGTATCGACACTGGGAATTTTTTTACTCGCGCCAGTGGTTGCGATATTACTGACGACCTTTGTGTTTCGGACATACGAGGTTGAAGGTCAAAGCATGGAACGCACGCTCCAAGACCAAGATCGCCTTATAATTCATAAGTGGCCCAAAACGTGGTCTACCATTCGGCGGCAAACGTATCAACCGAAACGCGGCCAAATCGTAGTGTTCACCAAAACAACGAGTCTATCCGTCCAAACAAACCAGCGCCAGCTTATCAAGCGAGTTGTTGGTATCCCCGGAGATCACATTATCGTAAACAATGGCACTGTAACCATTTATAATGACGAACATCCAGGCGGCTATAATCCGGATAAGGACCAGCCTTTTTCGGACAATATTACGACGCCTACATCTGGCAATATTGATGTAACCGTCGACGAAGGCCACGTATTTGTGCTCGGTGATAATCGCCCAAACTCACAAGACTCGCGTGTGATAGGACAAATCAAAACCGACACCATACATGGCACGCTATCTCTGCGAATATATCCATTCGACAAATTCGAAAACTACTAGGCAAGCTAGTTCGTTAGGCTGTCGATTATTACGCCGAGCTGCGCATCATCCGCGAAGTGGATTTCTAAGCGCCCGCCTTTTGCGGTACGACGAATACTCACCGGTGCATCAATTTTTTGCGACAGTTTTTCGGTTTGCTCGGTCTTAACTGCCATAGTTTTTTTGATGTCTTTAGTGGTCTTTGTTCCCTGTTTTACCGAAGTTACGAACTGCTCAGCCTGACGAACCGACCATGCATACTTTTGAATACTATCTAACAGTTCCGTTTGTTTTTCTGGCTGGCCTTTAAGCGCCAAAATCGTCCGGGCATGGCCTTCGCTGATTTTGCTTTCGCGCAGCGCTTCTTTGGCTGCCTCGGGCAATTGCAGCAATCGAACGATATTATTCACTGTTGGCGGCGCCTTTCCTAACCGAGAAGCAATGTCGTTATAACTCATACTAAATTGCTGATGCAACCGCTCAATCGACAAGGCTTGTTCTAACGGAGACAAATCAACACGTTGGACGTTTTCTACTAGAGCAATCTCGAGTCGCTCCAGATCTTCCGTTGTGCGCACAATGGTTGGCACAGTTTCTAGTCCGGCAATTTGCGCCGCCCGCCAGCGCCGTTCGCCAGCAATAATTGCATAGCCGCCGTCTTTTTCGGTCACAACAAGAGGCTGCAAAATCCCAAAACGCTTGATTGATTCAGCCAGTTCCGCTAGTGCTGTTTGGTCAAAATGTTTTCTCGGCTGATCGGCGCTCGGAGTAATGTCGCCAACCGCTAATTTTTGAATTCGCTCACTGTTATCAAGCAAAATTGTGTCGTCAAAATCATCCGGCAATAATGCACCAAATCCTTTGCCTAATCCCTTTGCGCCCGTCGATGACTGTGTCATTTACGCCTTTCTGCCCATCTTTTCGATCAATTCTTTTGCTAATTGTTTATACGCCCGCGCACCCTTGGACCATTTGTCGTGCTCCAGAACTGTTTTGCCGAAACTTGGCGCCTCGGCCAGTCGCACATTGCGCGGAATCACTGTACTAAATAGTTTATCACCAAAGTGTTTTTTGAGCTCGTCTAGTACGTTGTCGGCCAATGTCGTGCGGCTGTCATACATTGTTACGACGACGCCCAGCAATTCTAGCTGCGTGTTCAACCCCTTGCGAACTCTTTGAATTACGTCTAAAAGCTGACTTAAACCCTCGAGCGCGTAATATTCTGCCTGCACAGGAATCAATACGTAGTTAGACGCTGTTAAGGAGTTAATCGTTAGCAAACTAAGCGCTGGCGGACAATCAATCAGTACGTAATCGTATGTAAGATTTTCAAGTGCCTGCTTTAATTTCGTTTCGCGCTGCAGCTCGCTGGCCAGTTCAATCTCGGCGTTTGCTAGTTTCGCATTTGCGGGAACAATAGCAATACCACTGGCAGTTTCTACAATCGATTGTTCAACAGGGGTTCTGCCCAAAAGTACGTCATAGGTGGTGTTAGCGCCGGAATTTTTGTCTACGCCAAGTCCACTACTGGCGTTTCCTTGGGGGTCAATATCAACTATCAATGCCGTTTTACCGGCCTTTAACAGATACGCCGCCAAGTTTACGGCCGTCGTTGTTTTACCGACACCGCCCTTTTGATTAATTACACTGATAATTTTTGCCATTTTGTACCCTCGCCCGCTATGCAGGCTTTTTTGCAATTACATACATTAGATTACCATCTCCCGGCCCGCCATGCCACATTCACACTTGCTTGAATATATAGCCGTATAGTACTAGCTCCATTTTACTGGCGCTTTATTACTCCGTGTTGTTCGAGTATTGGCTCGATCTTTTCGAGCGGCAAACCACTCAGGTTTGAGCGACTCCCGGTGTAGCCTTGTACGAACTCGCGCCCGTTCTCTGTTATTCCGTAGCCCCCGGCCTTGGTGTAAGCAGATTTACGGTCAGCATGACGCTCCAACAACAGTGGTGACAGCTTCTTGAGTGTTACTGATGCAATATCAAAATCAGTAGTTATTGTACGACCCTGCATATTTATGATCGTGAAGCCTGTAATGAACTGGTGTGTCTGCCCACTAAGCCGAGTTAATGTTTTGATAAGATCTTGTTTGTCTTTAGGTTTTCCGTAAATCTGGCCTCCAAATACCACGACGCTGTCGGCAGCAATAATCACGGCATCTTTTGGAGTATCTGTTCGATCGGCGATAGCCTGGGCTTTTTCGAGTGAGAGCTTTTCGATGGCTTTTGGAATCGGCAAGCTATGATCAATAACTTCTTCGATATGACTTGGCCTAACCACAAAATCATATCCCGCCTCTGTTAGCAGGCGTTTGCGACTGACGGATTGTGACGCAAGAATAAGTTGTGGCATGTGTTCAATTATAACCGCATTACTGCTGGACTTGGTAGTTAAGCTTCACGTTTGATGCAGCGGGTGCTTCGAAAAACACCGTAAAGCCGTCTTTGTCCGATTCGACACGGTAATTCGGTGCAAATGTGTTCGTTGCCGTTAGGATGATGTTCGGCTTGCTGCCGTCTTTGTACGGCGCCTTAAACTCATGCTCCATCTCTGTTTCTCCTGCAGGGATTGTTACCACACCGCGCGTATCTTCGTTACCAATGATGTGTCCTTCGACCGCTATATTCCCTTCGAAAGTCGTATCGCCAGTTACCGCTAGATCACCCTGCACAGAAGCGCTCCCAGTCACTTCAAGCTTACTGAGCGTTGTTGGTCCGGATGTGTTCACGGTTTGCGTAGTCGACGCAGATTGCTGACTCGCAAGCCCGATCTCTAGCTGTGTAATTCGATCCGACAAACCCGTGATTTTAGTATCTTGAGACTGGTGGCCCTTAACGAGCACTGGGATAAACGCATCTTTGCTGATGCCAAGATACCCGTTCGCAGCCTCGGTAACTGCCTGGCCATATACATCTTGGACTTCTTGGGCTATAAAGCCTGTTATGAGTGGCCCGTCGGGGTTCTGTAGACGATTAAAGTCAACCACGCGTAACCCGTTTAGAATTTCATCAGCATTGATATCAGTATCGTTGATGTTTGTTTTAGTCCGCACATCTGAAATATCAGTTACAGCAAAAGTACCAGAGGTATTAGCAATGTAACCAACCTGCGTGCCATCGCCGTCGTATGCATCGAGGTAATACGTTGTGCCCGATGCATCATCAGCACCAGCTTGAATGCGGATACCGCTACGGTTAGCGTTATTGCCCACATTGTCAAAACTAGCGGCAAAGCCTGCTACGTCTTCGCCGACATGTAGCCTGTACGCCCCCGTTGCGGCACCAACCGCTATATTACCTTCAAAGTAGTTTTGGCTATCTTCGCCAGCCGAATAAATATTGAAAGCATCTGTTGAGCCAACCGCAGACTGATCTTCTACATACAGCCCATAATTATTCGTTACGATGTTCCCAGAAGCATCAGCTGGCGCTTGAATCAAAATGCCATACTGGTTATTGATTGCGCCAGTAGCTGTATTCGTCATCGAAACTCTTAAGCCGATCGCCGTGCCAGAACTTCCTGAGTTAGAAATATTAACAACACTACCAATAACCTCCCCGTAGTTTTGCGTTGGCCCAGTTATTACGTTAGTGGTCATACCTTGCAAAAAGAAAGTACTCTTATTAGCCGTTACGGTGTTTCTGATGCCTACCTGGTCGCCGGTTAGTCCACCAACCGCACTGACAGTAACGTCGTTATTAATGCCCGTAATACTATTGATTGATCCTGTGCTAAAACTAGATACATTATTGTCGATACCTCTTAAATCTGTGAAATCCTGGGTACCTAACGTGATCACCTGATTGTAAATCCCTGCGCTACTCGATGTGTTTGGCGTGACATTCGCAATAAGGCCAAGCAAATTATGGATGCCGTACGAATCCGTTGTCTCTTCTTCGTAGGCTGATTCGGCACTAATACTAGCGTTACAATCTTCTACCGCTACTAATATCGTACACTGATCATACCCAGAGGTGTTGAGGTTTCCAACATCGATAGTACCAGAAACATTCATATACTCATTTATTGTATCTACCTGTAAAACATTCGCCGATCCTGCTGCGTTTACAACCGAAAACGCATTGGTAGAATCAGTGCTATTTTGAAAACTTACTGCGCCGCCAGCTGCGATAGTCATTTGAGCATTACCGCCCGTTTCGAACACCAGTGATTGCGCGTCATTTGTACCCAGTACAGCTATTTCGCCGAAACTATTGCCATTTTGCACGAATCCATCCGCTGCGCCTACGAATCCACAGTTGTTTGAGTTATCACACAGTTCGTTACCATCCTGTGTTGCCGCTCCGGTAACGGTTAGGTTTGCGAACGTTGGCGAACTGGTCGTTGCTATATTTTGTGGGGTCGCAAGCGTAACTGTATTACCATTGTTAGTAACTGTAATCTGGCTCTCGGTACCCTGTATAGTCACGGCTCCGCTTGCGTTATTTACCAGCGTCGTTGTGACGTCCGTTTCTGTTAGATAATTACAGTTATTGCTGTCCAAACAGAACGTTCCCGCCGCATTTGGCAGCAAGTACGTGTATACCCCTGCTACGTTTTGCGCCGATATTTGTCCGTACGCTCCGTCGTTATCGGCGGTCAAGATAATATCGCCTCTGGAAACAAGGCTACCGTTAACGATCAGTTTGTTTTCTTGGCCCTCAATCGCCAAATCAAACACACCTTTTGCTTGCCCGACAGTCAAATCAACTCGTTGCTCTGGGATATTGCTTGTGGGATCCACGTTTGGCGCTTCTTGATTCTGCGTGATAAACACAACTGCTAATGTTGCAATAAAAATAAGCACGCCTACAATTCCGGCACCGATCAAGATTCGCTTGATAAACTTCTTGCGCGGTGGCTCTTGGTTTATGTTCGGGTCTACTATTGGTGATTGTTGCCGAGCATCTACCGAATTTGCGGCAGGATTCACCCTAGGAGTATCGATATTTGCAGTTGCAGGACTTTCAAGATCATCCAAGGTGTACGCTTGTTGAGTGGGGTTGGTGCTCAACTCTTGAACCGTTTTTGTAGCCGATTGATCAGAAAAACTTGTTTGCGCGCCAGAAACTTGGACAGGATTCTGCGGTGGAACCGAAGGTGTTACCACCTGCGGACCACTTGCTGCAAACGTATTGTTATTTTCCATTTTTTGACTTTTTTGTGTTCGTTTTTCTTTAGATTTTTTTGTATTTTTTCGAGCGCTTTTGCTTACTCCAAATTCTAACAGATTTTAAGAGGTAAATAAACAGTTATCCACAGCTTTCTGTGGGGTTTTGCCATCCGATTTTTAGGGCTAATGTAATTTTTACATTCACCCCTGTACAGTACAAAAAATAACGTTGTAATTTATATCCACAAAATAATATAGATAGCGCCCAGTCCAAAAATTAGAACAATTAAGGCTAGCCACGACACTTGCAAGATCTGTTTAAACACTACTTTCTTGGCTAGCGGGTTGCGGCCAAGTGCAGAAATCGTGCTGTGTACCGCACCGTAAATAATTGAACCCTCGACAATCATAATAACCAAAAGCACTAAAATGGCTGCAAAAACCTGCACCTGACCAACCCGACGACCAGTTAAAGACTCGCCCGCAGCAACCAACAGTCCGGGATCTTCCTCTTTACCGCCCCCCGTAACATTGGCCAAGTTTTCTCGTATTTCGACGTTAACTTTGTCTACCTTGACTGTTTTTTGACCATTCTGCGCATCATTAATGGCTCGGTCCGTAGCTTGCGTCGGATCAAACGACTCGAGCGCAACGCCAATCGTAAATGCATTTGTATCTTGTCGATTTGACTTCATGAGGACACCACTAATTGGCGAAATTGTCAGTAAGTCACCTTTTGCGACGCTTCCGTTGATATCGCTCACGAAGCTTGGTGCTTCGCCAGTTGTCGTGACGAGCACATTAGTGGCATCACTGGTCAGAGACACAATATTGTCGTCAATTGTTGTTATAATTCCTACAAAGTTTTTAACATTTTGCCTGGTGGTTGCCTCAACTGGCTTCGTATCTTCGTTTCCAGATGAAAGCGAAACCGCCATACCTGCCGCGATATTTTGATCTGTCGTTTTATAACCCCTAGAGATACTGTTCGAAACTGCCGATACCGGCAACGAGAAAACACCGAAAATGAACGCCGTACTCAGCGCAAGCCCAACCCCATATATCAAATTGTGTATTTTTTTCATTGTTTGCTAACCAAGTTCAAAACCAAGTTAGATCAATTATACTTCAAAACGATTAAATTGTTTATGCTTAGCTAGAAGTAAACGTGATTAGCTGATCTTGGCGATTTTGATTTGCGAGAGGTGTTGGCGATGACCGCGAACTTTTTTGACACGTTTTTTAGCTTTGTAACGAATTGAGGTTACTTTTTCGGCGCGAGTGTCTTCGAGCACATCAGCGGTGACGGTAGCGGTCAGTTCAGGAGCACCAACTTGAGTTTTATCGCCGTCAATTACCAATAATGCTTTGAATTCGACTTTTTTCTTATCGGTATTCAAAAGCTCAATTTCAATAGTTTCGCCTTCAGAGACGAGATATTGCTTTCCACCAGTGATAATGACTGCTTTTTTCATTTGTTCTACTTCTTAAAGAATTTAGTTACCAATAGAGATTACCAGATTACCTAACAGATGTCAAAGGTAACTTAAGCCGCTTTTTTGAGCGAAATCGCCAGTTCGGAGCCTTCGACTTTTACGGTAACTTCAAATCCGCTGTTTACTTCGTTAGGTAGTCTTGTGGTTAGCGTTTCGTGTTTGATTGTGTCCGCGTGCTCATCAATGGCCTTTTGCAGTTCCTTGTCATCTGTTGTGAGCGCAAGTTCAATACGATCATCTACTTGCAGCTCGGCCGCTTTGCGCGCGCTCTGAATATGCCGCACAACTTCGCGCATCATTCCTTCGCGCCTGAGCGTCGGTGTTAGTGTGAAGTCAATAAGAACGTGCGTACTTTTATCAACTTCGCTATTGCCCGTTGCAAAAGTAAAATCAATATTAGTTTCTTCACAGATAATTGCCTTCAGCTCATCCTGTAATTCCACGTTCGTGGTAATTTTTGAGTTACCGGCAAGACGCTGTCTGACCTTATATTCACGCCCCTTCTCTGCGCGTTGAGACAAAGCACCGTTGATAAGATCTCTCACGAACTCCATGTTAGTGATAAGCACCTTGTTGATTGCTCCGCCTCCTGGCCAGTCTTCTAGGTGAACGGATTCACGGCCTGTAAACTTCTGGAACAGCTCCTCGGCCAAAAATGGCGTAAAGGGCGCCATGGTCAAACTAAGTCGAACTAGCACGTAGTGAAGCGTTTTGTAGGCGTCGTTCTTGTCGGCATCGTCGTCACTCTTCCAGAATCGCTTGCGAGATCGGCGGACATACCAGTTACTGGCGTCTTCGATAAACTCCAAAATCGGCTTCATCGCATTTGGCAGATCATACTTTTGCATGTGTTCGTCAACTTCGTGCGTCAGCTGATGTACGCGCGAAACAATCCATTCGTCCAGCGGGTTTTTCAGCTCAGCACTTGGGTCTTCGAGTTTGCCATTCCATTTCCAGCCGTCAACATCAGCGTACATGGTAAAGAAGTCGTACATATTCCAAATCATCGACAGTTTGCGATTTACGTCCGAGACTTCTTTGTCTTGCAGCGTAAAATCCTCGCCGTTCAAAAGTGGGCTCGAGGCCAGCAAAAATCTTAGGCTATCCGCTGAAAACGTATCCATGAGTTCGTTCGGATCAGTATAGTTGCCGTAGCTTTTGCTCATCTTGCGGCCATCATTGCCAGCGAGCGTACCGGTAGTAATTACGTTTTTGAATGAATATGTGTCAAATAGTGCAATGTTTACAGCATGCATGTAGTAAAACCACGCTCTAGTTTGTGCGATATATTCAACGATGAAATCGCCCGGAAAATTAGCCTCAAACTTTTCTTTATTCTCGAACGGATAGTGAAACTGTGCAAACGGCATTGAGCCCGCTTCGAACCAGCTATCCATTACCTTATCAATCCGCGTGTACTTTAGGCCATCTATTGTAAATGTAACATCATCAATCCACGGCCGGTGATAATCATCCAGTTCTTTGCCCGATAACTCTTTAAGTTCGGCATAACTTCCCACAACTTTAACGTGCTCTTTTCCGTCTTTATCGGTGGCTTTCCATACCGGCATTGCGGTTGCCCAAAATCGATCGCGCGAGATGTTCCAGTCTGGTGCCGTTTCAATTGTTTTAGCAAAGCGCCCGTTCTTGAGATGCTCTGGGAACCAGTTAATTGGCTGATTTTTCTCTAACATTTTTGTGCGCTGGCCATCGATATCCATAAACCAACTGGGGTGGGCACGGTACATGAGCTTTGTGCCACAGCGGTGACAGTGCGGATAACTGTGCAGAATATAGTCAATTTTCCAGACAACGCCCTTTTCTTTCAGGTCTTTGGCAATCTGTTTGTTAATCTCCCAAACGTTTTCGCCTTTCCAGTCGCCTTCGGTGAACACACCGTTTTGATCCAGCGTGTGTACGACTGGTATTCTATTTTCTTTGGCGAGCTCAAAGTCTTCTTCTCCGTACGCCGGCGCAAGATGCACAATTCCCGTACCATCGTCGGCGCTCACATAATCTGCATGCCATACTTTGTGCGCATTCTCGCCCCTGTCGGCAAAAAGTGGTTCGTAAGATTGGCCAACCAGATCCTTACCTCTTAAAGTTCTGGTAACTTCGTGGTCAAGCGGTTGGTGTTTTTCATCAACAAGCACTTTTTCGAGAAGTTCTTTTGCCAAAATAAATTGTTCGTCGCCAACTTTAACCTCGACGTATTCAAGGTCTTTGTTAACGGCAACTGCCGTATTTCCAGGCAATGTCCACGGTGTTGTCGTCCAAGCCAGTAGCGTTGATCCGTCTTCTAGCTTAAATTTTACATACACGCTTGGCTCGGTGATGTCTTGATATGCACCCGAATCCATTGTAACTTCGGCTTTTGAAAGCGGCGTGCCGTCGAGCGTGCAGTACATCAAAACCTTTTCGCCCTCGTAGATTTTGCCTTTTTCGTACAATGTTTTAAACGCCCACCAGATACTTTCCATGTAATCTTTGTCCATTGTTTTATACGCGCCCTTAAAATCGACCCAGCGGCCAATACGATCGACGACGTCTTCCCATTCGCTACTGGTTTGCACCATGTTGTCGCGGGTGGCGTTAATGTACTTTTCAATTCCGTACTCAATTACCTCTTGGCGCGAGTGAATACCAAGTTTTTTCTCGGTAAAACGCTCGGCTGGCAAACCATGACAATCCCAGCCCCATACGCGTTCCACTCGCTTGCCTTTCATAGTTTGATATCTGGGCACAATGTCTTTTACGATCGAACTAAGCAGCGTTCCGTGGTGAGGCGAACCCGAAATAAATGGCGGGCCGTCATAAAACACATACGAATTATCTTTTGGCCGCAAGTCGACCGACCTCTCAAACGTTTTGTTCTTTTTCCACTGAACAACGAGGTCTTTTTCGTACTCAATCGCTTTTCGCCGTGATCCTGATGTAAATTTCATTATGCTTCTTCCTTATCGAATTTATGTTTTTTAGGGTCAAATGCTGGACCACATGGAATAATCAAATCCATGTCTCCGCCCCAACGAAATCGCTCAAGGGGTTCAACATGAACAACATCGCCAACTTTTAGATCATGATGTTCGCCTGTTTTAGTCTCGATGTATCCCTCACCCCGAATCACCACTGCCATTTCGTGCGATTCCTCCAGATAGCCGTAGCCAGACGCTGGAAATTTTCCGCGAATAAAAATCTTGGCAATATCTATTTTATCGGTGCTCGATGGTTTAAACTCTTTACCATAGCAGATATCGCTGTTTTTGAATTCTACGCCGTCTTTATCTGACCACTTTTGCATATTTGCCTTTCTTGCTGTATTTCTAAAAATTAAAAATCACTTCTTTTGTCTATCAGATCCCAAGGGTTCTCGGGAGGTACCATCTGATTTCCAAAAGAAGTGATTCTCACTCTTCTAGCACTTTCTTGCCGATTAACGGATCGGGTTCCGGAAGATTCTACTGGGCTTGATTATTGAATCGTGAGCCGTTCTTTCTTCTCCGTTCTCCTTCGAAGTTTTAACGAAGAAGGATCGTAGCTGATGACTACTCAAGCGGATTTCCAAATTATCGCAACATCGTTGCAAGGTGCATTGTACAACAGTTTTTACTAGCCCACAAGATAGCCAGCGACGTCATTGACTAATGGCAAATGCTCGCCAGTCCAGCTTTTTGCCAAGCTGCCGTTATCCTGAATTGCCAACACCGAAGGAAACTGCATGACATCGTACAATGCAGCCGTCGATGCGCCTTCGCGAGTATCAATACTCATGAGCTCTATCCTCTTATCTGTTCGTGATTTAAAATCATGAACAAATTCTTCTACACTGCGGGCGAATTCAGAGTTTGGCCTGTAGAGTACGAGTGCTTTCATACCCTACAGAATACCATAAGTACAATGGAGACAAGCTGCGGTTTTTCTCATCGCGCGGGACCCGAAATAAATTCGTTCCTCCGGTCGCTCTTTGCTCTCGAACACTAACAAATACTATGAACAGCCGGTGGTAGATCCGCACGAAGTACAGACATAGCAGCTACCAGCTTTTTGCGTTTGGTTGCCGCAGTTGTAGCACATTGGCGCAGTGTCATCTGATTTAACAGAGCTGGTTGTTTTCTTCGGTGCTGCCGTAGCAACTGGTGCTACTGGCATAACCGGTTTTACTTCTTCAACAACCTCTACTTCGGCCACCTTTGGCTCTTCTTGTAGCAAAGTCGTTTGCTCGTTTGGCATATCATCAATCGAAGCTAATCCCAACTCTAGGCGATCATCAAACGACAAGTACGTCAGCGCAAGTCGTCGGAAGATGTAATCAACCAGCGACGAAGCAGTTCGAATCTCTGGATCGTCGGTGATACCGGCTGGGGCAAACGACATATGCGCCATTCCCTTGATATAGGTTTTGATTGGCACGCCATATTGCAAACCGTAACTGATTGAGCGACCAAATGAATCCATTAGTCCGGCTAGCGTTGAGCCAATTTTGGCGATACTAACAAACAGCTCACCCGGCGTTCCGTCTTCGTACTCCCCAACGGTAAAGTAACCGTGCAGCCCTGCCACTGTAAACGAAAACGTTTTTGCGTTGCGAACTTTCGGCAATGCCCGGCGAACTGCGCCCTTAACAACAATGCGGTCAGCGGCTGGGACAATACCCGGTTTTTCAGCTGCGCCAGCTTTTTTAGCCATCGATAGTGGCTGTGCAACTTTACAGTTATCACGGTAAATCGCAACGGCTTTGAGACCAAGTTTCCAGGCCTCGATGTGTAATTGCTCGACGTCTTCTACGGTAGCTTCTTCTGGCATGTTAACCGTTTTACTGATTGCACCAGATATAAACGGCTGTACTGCGCCCATCATTTTTACGTGACCCATGTAGTGAATTGAATTGTCGCCCATCGAGCAAGCAAACACTGGTTCGTGCTCTTTTTTGAGTTTTGGAGCGCCGAGTATTGTTTTTTCAACATCAATGTAGTTAACGATGTCGTCAACTTCTTTGGGACTATAGCCGAGCATCTTGAGCGCTCGTGGCACAGTTTGGTTAACAATGCTCATAGTTCCACCACCAACGAGTTTTTTCACCTTCACGAGACCGAGATCTGGCTCGATACCAGTAGTGTCACAATCCATCATCAGCCCAATGGTGCCGGTTGGCGCAAGCACGCTGGCCTGCGAGTTACGAACACCGAACATCTGCGAAAGCTCCACTGCCTCATCCCACGAATGAGCTGCGGCGCTCAATAATTCTTCCGAAACCGAGCTTGCATCAATCTTAGACACTTCTTCGCGGTGCATTTTTAGTACGTGTAGCATGCCGTCGCGATCTTTGTGGAATCCAGCAAATGGACCAACTCGCTCGGCGATTTTTGCACTGGTTGCATAAGCATGCCCAGTCAAAAGCGCTGTAATTGCTGCGGCAATTGAGCGACCTTCGTGCGAATCATATGGCAAACCAAGAGCCATCAGTAGTGCGCCAAGGTTTGCGTAGCCAATTCCCAGCTCGCGGTATGCCTTAGCAGTTTTGCCAATGCTCTCTGTTGGGTATTCAGAATAACCCACTAAAATTTCTTGTGCTGTAAATATTACTTCAACCGTGTGCTTAAATGCTTCGACATCAAACGAACCGTCTTTTTTAAGGTATTTCAGTAAGTTGATTGACGCGAGGTTACAGGCGGAGTTGTCCAAGTGCATGTATTCGCTGCAAGGGTTGCTGGCGTTGATACGACCAGCATTTGGAGCGGTGTGCCACTTGTTAATGGTGGTGTCGAACTGCATGCCTGGATCGGCGCATTCCCACGCCGCCTGGTTAATCTGTCGGAATAGTTCACGAGCTTTAACGCGGCGAACTGCTTTGCCGGTTTTTACGGCGCGGAGTTCGTAATCTTCGTCGTTCTCAACAGCTTGCATAAATTCATCCGTGACGCGCACTGAGTTGTTAGCATTTTGATATTGAACAGAGAAAATATCTTTGCCGTCCAGTGTCATGTCGTAGCCAGCTTCCTCAAGCGCACGGGCTTTTCGCTCCTCGATTGCTTTACACCAAATAAATTCTTCGACATCAGGGTGATCAATATTCAAAATCACCATTTTGGCGGCGCGGCGAGTTTTGCCGCCGCTCTTGATTGCACCAGCTGACGCGTCAGCTCCACGCATAAAGCTCAAGGGGCCAGAGGCCGTACCAGCACTTTTACCAAGTTTTTCTACCGATGAGCGAAGCACGCTCAGGTTAATACCTGAGCCAGAACCACCTTTAAAAATCATGCCTTCTTCTCGGTACCAGTTTAAAATTGCTGGCATGGTGTCTTCGATACCCAAAATAAAACACGCACTTGCTTGCTGCGCTCGCTCTGGCGCACCGATATTAAACCACACCGGCGAATTAAACGCCGCGCGTTGTGTTGCCAAAATATACTTAAGCTCTTCGCGGAAATCTTCTGCTTCTGTGTCCGAAGCAAAATAATCTTCTTGTGAACCGTGGCGAGTAACTGTGTCTGCAACGCGATCAATCAGATCTTTGAGGGATTTTTCGCGCCCCTCAGTACCCGGCGTACCGGTAAAATATTTTTGCGCCACAATGTTAATCGCATTGAGTGACCAACCCTCTGGAAATTCAATGTCTCGTTGTTCAAAAACTGGCTTCTGAGTCATCGGATTCATAATTAATGAATCGCGCTTTGTCCACTTTAAGGCGTCGTAGCCCTTCGTTTTTGGCTTTGTAAATAATCGGCCCAGGCTTAGGCTCGTTGTTTGTCCCATAGTTTTACCCTCACTTATGTTGTTATGTTTGTTGTTTTTATTTGTGCCTATTTCTAGGCTTCTTACTTCTCGGTGAGCCGAAAATTATCCATCTCTCAAAGATAATTCCCTGCCACCCAGGACTTGTATAGCTAGTATATCAAGCCGGTGATTTTCAGACCATTGTGATTTTTATAGCTTGGTCTGATCTGTTTTCATGCTGCGTATCTGCGAAAGTTCTCGCTCAAAACCGGCGATATCTTTAAATCGTCGATAGACACTCGCAAATCGCACGTAAGCCACTTCGTTTAGCTCGGCTAATCGCTCCATGACAAGCTCGCCAATTTTAGTCGTTGATATTTCTGCATCGCCACAAGCATAAAGTTGATGTTCTATGTCTGCGACCATCTGCTCGATTTGCAGATTGGTAATGGTTGTTTTTTCGCATGCGCGGTACAACCCTCCCAACAGTTTATCCCGATTAAATAACTCCCGCTTACCCCCGTTTTTTATAACGATTAATTGCGGTCGTTCGATGCGTTCGTAGGTTGTAAACCGATACTCGCACTCCGGACAGGCTCGTCGGCGGCGAATAGCTTCACCCTCTGCAACATCCCTCGACTCGATTACTTTCGTGTCCAAATGTTGGCATTGGCTACATTTCATATTGCGCACCTCCTTTGTTCAGCGTAAATGTACTGGTTCGCTAATTTATCACTATATATAGCGTCCTTACAAACAATCATAGCCCCACGCATAGCGTTTTACAAGTAATTCTTATGGTTCTTGCGATGTAATATTTAGTACGTTCTGTGCCAAATTACTCTGAAGTATCAGGGGTGTCTTTGGAGTCTTTTTTTTCTGTATCTTCTTTTGATTCGTTAGCGTCGTCTTCTTTTTTGACGCCCTTATTGCCGCCGAACTTGAATCGACGCAAAAATGAGGGTTTATCTAATTGGTCGTCATCGCTGGGGCTAATAACCATTCCCGGGCCGTCGTCTTCTTGACTAGCATCGTCTCCGTGGTCCATAGACCAAATGTTTGGCATAGGCGTGTCTTTGTGAAAATCATCGGCGCCTACTGCGTGCGCAGATGTAGTGAGCTCCATGTCAATATCTTGCATATCTTGATCATTTGTAAGACTGGTCGATTTTGTTGTGCTCGTAGAATCATCAGCAGCACTATCATCCGCCGAAGACTGGGTGGCGGCACCACGTTTAGTAAAGTACGAAGCGTCAAAACCTGTCGCAACAACGGTAATAATAATTTCGCCCGACAAATCTGGGTTAATTGTTGCACCAAAGATAATATTTGCATCTGGATCAGCGGCATTTGTAATGGTTTCGGCTGCGGTGTTAATTTCGTGCATGCTCATGTCGTGACCACCAATGACATTAAACAGGATGCCACGCGCACCATCGATCGATACTTCTAACAATGGGGACTCGATCGCCTGTTGAGCGGCTTTTACTGCTCGGTCGTCACCACTGGCGCGACCAATACCCATAAGAGCTGAGCCGGCCTTGCTCATGACTGTTTTAACATCAGCAAAGTCGAGGTTAATTAAACCGTGAACTGTAATAAGATCAGAGATACCTTGAACCCCTTGACGAAGGACATCATCGGCAACCTTGAAAGCTTCTAGCAATGGAGTTTGGCGATCAATTGTCTGCAGCAAACGGTCATTCGGAATAATAATTAGTGTGTCTACAGCATCTCGCAAGTTATCAATTGCTGATTCGGCGTTTCGGCGGCGTTTTTCGCCCTCGAATGCAAATGGTTTTGTAGCGAAGCCTACAACAAGTGCACCCATTTCTGTTGCCGCTTTAGCCACAATATGACCAGCGCCACTGCCGGTACCACCACCGGCGCCAAGAGTTACAAACACCATGTCTGCACCTTGCAGCATCGTTTTGATTTCGTCGATTGATTCTTCGGCCGCCTGTTGACCTACCGAAGGGTTTGCGCCGGCACCAAGTCCGCGCGTTGTGTCTTTGCCAATATGAAGTTTTTTGGTTGCCCGAGAGTGGTGCAACGCCTGCGCGTCTGTATTTACGGCAATAAATTCTACCCCGTCAACGCCAGCCTCAATCATACGATTAATCGCCGCGCCGCCGGCGCCGCCAACCCCAACAACTTTAATTGACGCAAATGTCTCGATCGCTGGAGCAACTTGTGGCATGAATTTCTTCCCTATTCCCTTATTTACCTATGTAGGGGCAGTATACCGCATGGTCGTATCAACTGCAATCATGAGCGAATACCTTTTGTGTACCAATCAAAAAATGCTGAGTAATTTATTTTGGATGCGTCGTCTTACGAAACACGTTTTTTAATTTTGTCCCAAAAACCATTGATTGCACCGAACACTTTTTCGTTCGCACCCTTGCCATTTTGGCGTCCGCCACTCTGTGGCAGCAAGTACATATCGAGTAACATGAGCCCAATCGCAGAACTATACGACGGGTCTTTGACTGTATCAACCAAACCACCAACTGACTGTAGTTTGCCCAAGCGTGCTGCGAGCTGTAGTTTCTCTTTGGTAAATTCGGCAATACCTGGCAAGCGCGAAACGCCACCAACAATAACAACTCCGCCCGGCAAGCGCTGCGATTTATGTATACGTTTGAGCTCTTTTTCTACCAGTTCTAACAGTTCTTCGATCCGTGCTTCGGTAATCATTTTTACGTCATCATTCTCAAAGAAGTACTGCTTTTTGCCAATCATCACTTTAACGTTGGCAGTTCCCTTACGATCAACAAGCGTGGCGTGATCGAGTTTTACTTTCTCTGCGATATCTAAATCAGTCTTGAGCCCAATTGCTAAATCATTCGTTAGGTGAATACCACCAACAGGAATAACCGCAACATGCTGAACCTCGCCGTCCTCAATAATTGCCATATTCGTTGTGCCGGCACCGATGTCCAAAATAAGCGTGCCTGCCTCTTTTTGCTCGCGGGTCAATACTGCTTCTGCTGCGGCTAAACTCGAAACGGTCCTGTGTGATGGTCGGACGTGTGCTTTTTCAAGTACGACCTCGAGTGATTTCATATTCGGTGATGCCGCTGTCA
This sequence comes from uncultured Candidatus Saccharibacteria bacterium, assembly GCA_964504275.1. Taxonomy (GTDB): domain Bacteria; phylum Patescibacteriota; class Saccharimonadia; order Saccharimonadales; family JAGQNJ01; genus CAYQXB01. Next base: position 19,131 of record CAZDDV010000008.1, read on the forward strand.
CAATATGCGTGTCTACTTCTAGGCGGACGCCGTGCATGCCAACGGGGTCTTTGATATTATCCTGGCCGTCGACGCGATAATTTTTAGCAAACACCTGGATAATTTCGCGATTAGCTGGCAAATTGACAATGGTGGCCGCTTCTTCAACTCGCAAGCGGTCCTCATTGCCAATCTGTCGATCGCTCGAACTTATCGCGATAACGCCTGTCGAATTAATACCGCTGACGTGCGAGCCGTTAACGTTTACGGTTGCTGAATGAATATGAAAACCTGAAACGCGCTCGGCCTCAGTGAGAGCCTTACTTATCGCCTCTGACACTTCTTCCATATGAGCAACGGCGCCTTTTCGCATACCGTTGTTTTTGGCTTGGCCATGACCAACAATCGCAGCCTTGGTTGGATCAACAGGGTCTGGTGTACCCACAACACAACGGACCATAGCCGTACCGATGTCTAACCCCACGAAGTAGGGGGAATTTTGTTCGCGCATGTTGGCAGTATACCGCTTATACTAACTTTCGGGCAAGTCCTGTGCCATTTTACTGATACATGCTATGGCAGCGGCGTGAGTATTTCAGCACCATCCCCTGTGACTAATACCGTCATTTCAAAATGAGCCGACTGCGAACCATCTTTGGTCCGAACCGTCCAACCATCGGTCGCATCAACGTATACTTCGTGTGCGCCGCGCGTCGACATTGGTTCAATCGCAATCGTCATACCGGCGTGCAACATCGGCCCTTGGTTTGGCAAACCATAGTTTGGAACATTAGGATCCTCGTGCATCTGATGACCAACACCGTGACCAACAAAATCACGCACAATACCAAAGCCAGCCTGGTCAAGAATGTTCTGAACCGCCGCACCAATCGTGCCAGTTTTGACGCCATCTTCAATAACGTCAACGGCTGCTTCCAGAGCGCGGCGAGTTTCGCGTAGCAAATTCTCGTCGGCCCTACTCTTTGGATTGCCAGCGATCATACTAAACGCCGCATCGGTAATCAATCCCTTGTGCAAAACACAAAAATCCACGCTCACGATGTCGCCATCTTCGACAACACGATTTTTACTTGGAATTCCATGTACAACTTCGTCGTTAAGCGACACGCACATGGCCTCCGGGAAACCGTAATAGCCTAAAATAGCCGGTTTTCCGCCAAGATCGGTCAACGTTTTGTGCGCATGATCAGAAATTTGCTTAGTCGTTAGCCCGGGCTTTATATACGTTTGTAGTTCCGAAAAGACCTTGCCAAGCATTGCGCCACCTTCACGCATTGCGACAATTTCTTCGGCTGTTTTAGGCTGAGTCATTGCCATAGCTAGTACTTATTCCATCTGTAATGCTTTAAGAATATCTTGGTGAACGGTTCCGGTTGGTTGATCGCCGTTGATGTGATGAACTGCGACACCCTGTTGTTCGAGATAGTCCAAAAGTGGTTCTGTCGCGCGATGATATTCTTCGAATCGCTTCGTAATACTTGATTCGGTATCATCTGTTCGGGCGCGCGCCAATAAACGCTTTCGCACCACCGCCTCGTCAATACCAAGATGAATAACGGCATCCAAGCTAAACTTTCCGTGTGCAGCCTGCGAAACCAGCCACTCCGCCTGAGGAATACTGCGCGGCGTTCCGTCTAAAATACATTTTTTGAGATCTGTGACAGTTTTAATCGCTTCGCCGATCATTGTAAAAATCTCATCGTCGCGTAACAAAACGCCCTCGTGCATTCGCTTTTTTTGATCTTCAGTCGCAAATGTTCGTAGCATTTCGCCAGTAGAAATCAGGGAATAGTTATTTTTATCAACCAGCATTTGGGCCTGCGTGCCTTTGCCCGCCCCAGCTAGGCCCATCATAATAATCATTAGTTGAGTCTTTCTTTTACAAGCCGAGCAATCGTAGCGCCGTCACCGACTGGTCCAATCTTTTGCTTCACCTTACCAATGATTTGCCCCATCATCTGCGGCGTGACGTCTGGCGTACCAGCAATGACTTCATCGACAATTTTAGCGACGTCCGCCTCGGGCATTTGCGCTGGCAAATACACTTCTATCAGAACTTTTTCGCGAAGTTCTTTGTCGGCGCGATCTTGGCTATTGCCCTGAATGTACAGTTCGGCGCTTTCGGTGCGCATTTTTGATTCTCTTTTGAGCAATTGTATTACTTCAGCGTCATCTAAGCCGGTATCTCGTTTGTTGCTGGCAATTTCGGCGTTCAAAATAACACTTTTAAGCCCGCGAAGTACTGTGGCCTTTTCTTTCTCGCCGGCTAGAAGTGCAATTTTTAGGTCTTGTTCGATTGTTTGTTTGATGCCCATTAATTAATGCCCTCGAATAATCGTAGCGATTATCTCTGAGTTGTTGTAGTTGGTCGAGTCATTTTTACAGATTTGCGAGATTTACGGACGATTGCGCGTTCGCGACGTTCTCGTTTACTGATTGGCTTTTCGAAATACTGGTTTTGTTTAGCCTCGGCCAAAACGCCTGATTGCTGAACTTTGCGCGTAAAACGGCGCAGTAAGTTCTCGAGTGGTTCTTTTGGATCTTTGCGTGAAACTTGAATCATATGTTTGCTATTCTACTTGAAAGTTTTATTATTTGCAACTAGTTCTTCTCTGTTATTGACGCCCTGGCTGGATGAGTATTTAGGCGTGTGTCTTTTTTTGTGCGGTGCGCTGTGATTTCAACACAATACTTTGCAATTCTTTAAAGATCACAAAGTGTTTATTGGTGTAGTACACTTTGGTATTTCCCTGTCGCTCTGAGATCAAAAAACCGATTTTCTCGAGGCGTTTAAGTTCGCGCTGAATGTTTCCAGCATCTTCTTTAATAAGTTTTGCGAGACCCCGAACGTGCGTTTTAAAGTCTGGATATTTAGCATATACAACAATAATTTTGCGTCGGACTCGTGATGTTATAAATACGTCTAGCATGATAATTATGACCTTTTTATCTGTCAGCCCTCCCAAAGAGCATGAGCGTTATTGTTATTCGAACAACGTAAATATTAGTATAGCGCGAGATTTATATTTTTCAATATGCGACACATACTTTTATACTGATTAGTATGTTCTTTTACGAAATTTGGGTTGCGTCAATCAGTTATCACAAGCAAGCACCGCTGACGTATTCGAGCGATAAAAAACTCAGCGTCGGCGATATTGTAGAGGTACACCTACAATCCAAGGTAATCACCGGCTTTGTCGCGCGAGCTTGTCCGCAACCTAAATTCAGCGCCAAACCAGTAATTCGGGTGATCGAAACTGCCCGACTTCCAAGCGAACTTATCAAACTGCACCATTGGTTACTTGAGTATTACCCGGCACCAAGCGGTCAAATCACCCAACTTTTTGTGCCGACTAATTTGCCGCAAAAAATTACGACCAGCATTTCGCCCGCTGCCAGCAACATAAAAACTTCGCATTTGCCACCGCTCACCAAAGAACAAACAAGTGCACTGAAAACAATTCGCAGCAAGCGGCCCAGCAACTTTTTGCTGCACGGCGATACTGGCACCGGCAAAACTCGCGTCTACGTTGAACTCACAGAGGAAGCGCTCAATAACAATCAATCAGCAATAATTTTAACGCCAGAAATCGGCCTCACCCCGCAACTGCAAAAAACGCTGCGCGAAGTGTTTGGCGAGCGCGTTGTCGTGAATCACTCTAAACTAACGGCTGCCGAGCGACGATCGTTGTGGTTGCGCGTTGCGGCAACAATAGAGCCACTCGTTATTGTCGGGCCCCGCTCAGCACTGTTTTTGCCTGTCAAAAATCTCGGACTGATTGTTCTGGACGAAGCTCACGACCACAGTTACAAGCAAGAACAGTCGCCCAACTATGTTGCTTCGCGTGTTGGCGCAAAACTGGCCCAGCTACATAATGTGGATTGTATTTTTGGCACCGCAACACCTTTAGTTGCTGATTTTTACAGCTTTAAAGCTCATCATGTACCGATCATCAGAATGACCGAGCGTATCGGGGATCACATCAAAGAACCTTCGATTGTAGTCATTGCGCGCGGCGACAAAGAAAAATTTAAGCGTTCGTGGTTGTTTTCTGAGCCCTTGCTCCAGGCAATTGAGGAAGTAAAACAGAATAAAAAAACATCCCTAATATTTTTGAATCGACGCGGCACTGCTCGGCTTGTTATTTGCAATAACTGCGGCTGGCAAGCAACTTGTCCACGCTGTGATCTGCCGCTTGCCTATCATCAAGATCAGCATTCGCTTCGATGCCACGTTTGCGGATATAATTCCCCGCCGAAGCTCGCTTGCCCTGATTGCCAAAACACCGATATACAGTTTCGATCGGCTGGCACAAAGGCGCTGCAAGAGGAATTACATAAACTATTCCCTGATCTGTCTATCAGCCGATTTGATAGCGATAACACCACGAGCGAATCGCTCGAAAAGGCATTTGATACATTACACCGTGGTGAAGTTGACATCATTATCGGCACTCAAATTATCGCCAAAGGTTTTGATTTGCCCACACTCGGCCTCGTTGGCATTCCGTTCGCCGACAGCAGTTTGTATATTCCCGATTACACCGCCGATGAGCAGACCTTCCAACTCCTTACACAGGTGATGGGGCGTGTTGGTCGCACCGATCAGGCGACCAAGATTATTGTTCAAACATATGACGCTGATCAGCCAGTTCTAAAAGCTGCTTTAGCGAAGAAATGGAATGATTTTTACAACAAACAATTGATTGAACGTGAACAATATCAATATCCACCTTTCCACTATTTGTTACAGCTGAGTTATTCGGCAAAAACAGAGGTTTCGGTAAAACAACATGCGAATGCTTTAGCCGAACAACTTAAAAAAGCCAGTTCTCGACTAACTATTTTGGGACCGACACCAAGGTTTCATCACAAAATTAACGACGTTTATAATTGGCAAATCATCGTGAAAGCAAAGAATCGCAAGGATCTTCTTGCGGTGATCAAGCAGCTGCCTCCAAAATGGCGACACAATATCGACCCAGTTAATCTACTCTAGCAATTTACTCTGGCAATCTGTTATAACACCGTAATATGCGCTATACTGGCGTCAATGGCCGCAAGTAGAAAAGACATTATCACCCTACCTCATAAGGATTTACGCAAACGCTCCGTACGGGTTGGGCTTATCACCCCTGAGATTTATCAAAAAATTGAGGATATGAAGACCGCGACCCTAGACTGGGAAGATCATCGCGATCACGAAGTCAGTGTGGCCCTCGCTGGTGTGCAAGTTGACGAATTGCTGCGCATCGTAATTATCCGCGAAAGTTTTGAAGATAAATCTAACCGTAACTTTATGGTATTCATTAACCCAGAAATTACCAAACTCGAGGGCGAAATCGAAGAAGATTTCGAGGGATGCCTCAGTATCCTCGACGTCTACGGTAAAGTCCCCCGTCATAATAAGGTGAGGGTTAAAGCGCTGAATAGTAACGGTAAAGAAGTCCGTATCACTGCCGAAGGGTTTTTGGCGCGCGTGTTCCAGCACGAAATTGATCATACTAAAGGAACATTATTTGTCGATCACATCAAAGACGACCCCGAGGCATTCTACAAACTCAGCAAAGACGGTAAACTGGAGGCGCTCGATTATGACAAAGATGTCAAAAACAATCGTATTCTTTGGTAGTGGCCCGGTTGCTGCCGCGTCACTAGAGTTTTTGCATAAACACTTTTCAATCGAAGCGGTTGTTACTAAAACAAAACCAGCGCACCACAAAGGTTCGGCGCCAGTTGAAGAGTTCGCCAAAGAAAAAAACCTCCCAACTCACTACGCAAACTCCATGAGCGAACTCGATAACGTTGTTGGTACGAACCAGTTCTCAAGTCCGCTTGGAATAATCATTGATTACGGCGTCATCGTAAGTCAACAAACCATTGATTACTTCCCGCTCGGCATCGTAAACAGTCATTTCAGCCTACTCCCAGAGTGGCGGGGAGCAGACCCTATTACATTTTCACTACTGAGTGGCCAGAAAAAAACAGGCGTTAGTTTAATGATTATTGAGCCCGATTTAGACACCGGTAAATTAATTGCTCAACGTAGTCTCGCTATTCGTCCGGCAGATACAATTCAAACCCTAACCGACAGCCTGATTCAGCTCAGCAACCAGCTACTTCTAGAATTCATTCCGCCCTATCTTAGCAGTGATTTAAAACCTCGCAATCAGTCGCATCCAGACAGAGCTACGTACTCGAGAAAACTCACCAAAGCAGATGGAATCATTGATTGGCAAAAACCTGCCGAACAGATTGAGCGAGAAATTAGAGCTTTCTTGGGCTGGCCGGCTAGTCGAACACAACTTGCAAATAAAGATGTAATTATTACGTCTGTCCGCGTATTAACAGATCTGGGAGAGTCAGGCAAAGCCGTTGTAAAAGATAAAAATTTAGTAATATTCTGCGGTAAAAACGCACTAATTATTGATTCGTTGAAACCTGCTGGCAAAAAAGAAATGTCCGGCGCTGCGTTTGTAGTCGGACATAAAGATTTACTTATCTAAACTTATTATTACTGAGGGTACTGTGGTGGATTTTGGGCTTGCTGCGGCGCAGGCGGCATCGGTTGAGGCTGTTGTGGCTGGACTGCTAGTGGTTGTGGTATTTGCGGCGACTGACCAATGCCCATCGCTGGATCTTGCGCAGCAGTCATTTGTGGTACTGGCGGAGCAGAGGCCAAAATCTGCGGAGCGGCCGTTCTAATCTCAACTTTTAGTTTTTCTAACTCTTCGGCGACGACTGCTTTATAGTTTGGAAAGTTTGATTCCAGCCATTTAAGCGCCGCTTGTTCTTTTTGCTGTCGGACTTCTTGGCTATCTTCTTGAAGTGGCATGAGCGTTTCAAATTCATCAAGCTGAGATTCACTCATTCCCTCTGCAAGTCGCATGCCAACACGCATCTCGAGCGTTTCGTATATATGCGCAAGCATTCGGTTTTTTTCTTGAGGTGGCAATCCGCCGAGCCCAAGTTCAATCAGTAAATTGTTGTCGAGTTTAAACATAGTTTTATTGTATCAGACAGCTTAGTAAGATTAAAAATGCTTTCTATTGCGTTAGTTTGAGCGTTATAAAAATCGCCAGAATCGCAGTTGCTGCCGTCAAGCCAACCAGAATCGCTTGTTGGTACATGCTAACTGATGTTGGTACATAATTATTGGTCTTCGTTAAATCCCGTAATTCGGTGCGTAAGTCTGCCTTGGCTTGTTGCTCGTCTTCAAAGGATTGATCTGGCAGTAACGTATGTGTTGAGTCATCATCGACTACGCTATTATCGTCCTGGCGGCTGATATATGCACTGGGCTCATCTTTGGCTTCGTGACTAAGCTCCTCGAGGGCTTCTTGCGCGTTATTCCGTTCCGCGGCTTGTTGAACTTGCCTAAGAATCGCATCTGTGTCCATACTGACCGGACGCGGCATCGGCAGCGTAGAAGGATCAACTTCGGCCATTTGCCGCACTTGACTATTCGGATTCTTCTTAAGGGTTTCGGCCGCCACGAGCGCCGCAAGTGTCGGCTGAGCCTGACGCATTTCATGACTGGTTTCTTGGGCGAGCTCTGGCGCCGGCAGCAGATGCTCTACTTTTGGCAATTGCATTTCTGTAGCATCAAGGTCTATGCGGGGCTGATCGCCTTCCATGATTATCGCTCCTTACAGTTTCCGTGCAACCGACTCTCGAGTAAAAAGCTCCAGTCGGTCACCTTCTTCGACCACCACCTTCGAATTAGTTTTAAGTTGCAGGCCACACATATCGCCTTCGATCGCTTCTTTAACTTCTTGCGGTCCTTTTTTGAGGCTCATCATTTCGGCCTCGGCCAGAACCTCATCACCCCTGGTAATTCGCACGAGTGCTGGCATTGATAACTTGCCTTTTGTGACTTCGCCACCACAGATAATCTCAGTCTTAGTAGTGTTGAAAACACCCTTAACGATTAATCGCCCCAGAGATGTTTCTACTATTTCAGGTGCGAGCATACCTGTTAATTGTTCTTTAACGTCATCAATTAGTTCATAGATAACAGAAAATAGCTTGATCGAGACTTTGTCTCGTGAGGCGTGTTGCTTCACTGTTGTTGGCATGCCAACATGGAAACCGTAAATCATTGCATTACTGGTGTGTGCCAAGTGTAAATCTGTTTCATTTACATCGCCGACACCTGAGCTTACGATTCGCACGGAGACTTCTTCGTTCTCAAGCGTCTTTAAGCTATCAATCACAGATGTTAATGATCCTTTAACGTCAGCTTTGACAACAATTGGCAACTCGGTAACTGTCATATTGCGATTTATCATTCGCATTAACTCACTGCTGGTATCAACACCGGTTCTAGACTCGGCTTTATTATCGCGAACGGACTGCTCTGTCAGGGTGCGAGCTTCTTTTTCGGAAGCTACAACCTGAAACTCATCGCCAAATTCTGGCAACTTTTTAAATCCTGTAATAATTGCTGGTGTAGACGGACCAGCGGATTTCATCAGCCTGTTTTGCATGTCCTCTAGATTACGCACTTTGGCATACGTTGTGCCCGCAACAACAAACTCTCCTTGTTTAAGCGTTCCTGTTTCGACGAGTACGACTGCGATTGGTCCGCGCCCCTGTTCCATATGCGCTTCTATAACCAAGCCTGTTGCAGGAATATCAACATCAGCCTTGAGCTCTTCGATGTCAGCAACCAATAGTACAGTACTAAGCAAGTCTTCGATTCCGTCGCTCGTTTTGGCACTTACGGCCACCATCGGCACATCACCACGCCATATTTTATCGTCAGGAATAACGCCATTTTCGGCGAGTTGACCCTTAACGACGTCGGCATTTGCGGATTCTTTGTCCATTTTATTTATTGCAACAACCATCTTAACGCCGGCCTTTTTAGCAAATCGAATCGCTTCAAGTGTTTGAGGTTTTACGCCGTCATCGGCAGCGACCACAATGATCACAACATCGGTCAGTTGTGCTCCGTGCTCTCGCAAGGCAGCAAAAGCCTCGTGGCCGGGAGTATCAAGGAACGTAATTTTTCGGGCGATTCCATTTGATGTATGTTCGACTTGATACGCCGAAATGTGCTGGGTAATACCGCCCGCTTCACCCTTTGTAACCTCTGAGCCGCGGATAGCGTCAAGCAAACTGGTTTTGCCGTGATCAACGTGACCCATAACTGCGACCACTGGTGGTCGAGATGCTGCTGTGTCACTAGCCACTTTTTTGGCACGGTGCTGGCTGATCTTTGTTTCTTCTTCTTTCTTAGAGAGTTCGATCTCTAACCCAAGCTCACCAACAATAATCTGAGCGGTGTCAAAATCAATTCGCTCATTTACCGTCACCATAACACCATTCTTGAACAATTCGCCGATCAATTTCGTGGCCGGGATCATAAGTTTTTCGGCAAGCGCACCAACGGTGATCGAGTCTTCGATTTCGATGATTGTCTTCTCTGCTTCGTCTGTCTCCGACATGTCTTGCCTCCTTCCTTATGATTTTCTTGTTGATGTATGCTGCACTGTATCTGTAAATTGCTCTAAATTTTAGCCTTTAAGACTTAGGGCGATTTTACGAGCATCAGTATCGATATCTAACACCTTGAATGTTTTCTTTTCGTTCAGTTGGAATAGTTTTTCTGGGTCAACACTGTCGTCGTCGCTCATCTCTGATACGTGTACGAGCGCTTCGACTGACGGAGAAAGCTGCACAAATGCACCAAACGGTGTAATTCGGGTAATTTTACCCTCGACGTTGGCGCCTTTTTTGAATGCCTTTACTTCTTGTAGCCACGGATCTTCTTGCATTTGCTTCAAGCTCAAACTCAAGCGATCTTTGTCGATAGCAATGATTTTAGCCTTAACGTCTTCGCCAACCTTGACGTATTTCTTAGGGTCTTCAACACGTTCCCATGAAATCTCAGAGATGTGAATCAACCCTTCGATACCGTCAACGTTTACGAATGCGCCAAAGTCGATAACTCCAGTAATAACGCCGTCGACTTCATCGCCAACGCTAAGTTTGGTGAATCGATTCTGCAGTTCGTCTTTGATTGCTTCTTTTTCGGACACAATCAATTTGTTTTCTTTGCGGCTCACGTCCAACACGCGCACTTTAAGCGTCTTTTTGGTCAGAGCGTTAAGCTTTTGCAGTATCTCGTCTTTGTCGGCACCAGAGACGCGAGGATAGTTGCCTGCGGCAAGTTGTGACACCGGCAAGAAGCCACGAATGCCTTCAACTTCTACTAACAGTCCGCCACGATTTGCGTCGTACGGGGTAATTTCGATGATTTCTTGGGCTTCAAATACTCGCTGGAGTTCGTCCCAGCCACGATCTTTAGCAGCGCGGCGCATACTCAAAATCGCCCAGCCTTCGTCGGTTTCAGGCTCGATCACGCTTACTGTTGTCTTTTCGCCCACCTTTAGATTTGCAGCGCCGGTAATCTCGCGACGTCCGACCACACCAACACCGTTGGCGCCAAGGTCAATCCAGACCTCGTTCTTTTTTACTTCAGTTATAACTCCCTCAACGACATCACTTGCCTTGAGAGCTTTTACATCGGATGCTTCGAGAAGCTCATCCATACTTATTGCTTTTGACATGATAAATCCATGCCTCCTTATGAGTGCTGCGGTAACCCGTGGGTCAATACTCCGATCAGACTTGAGTGTCATTATATCTGTTATCACCCCTAGTGTCAAAACATAAACAATGCGTTCTGTCTGGCGCTTTAATCAACCAAAATGCTATACTAAAGATTATGTATTTGGCGGTTGATATTGGGGGTACTAAGACGTTAATGGCGGTATTCGACGCCAACGGCAAGGTTACCTCACAGCTAAAATTTGCAACACCGAAAGAATATCCTGCCTTTTTAGAGGCGCTCACCCAAACATTCGAAAAGCTTGAAACTAATGGCATTACAGAGATAATAGCTGCGGTGCCGGGCAGACTTGACCGAGAAAACGGCAAAGTCCTTGGATACGGCACGCTTCCCTGGCCGCCAGCGACAATACGTAGCGACCTACAAAAGGCGCTCAATAATCTGCCTGTGACAATAGAAAATGATGCAAAATTAGCTGGCCTGTCCGAGGGAATCATTATCATAAATGAGTTTAAGAAGGTGCTTTATATAACAATAAGCACCGGGATCAGCAATGCTCTTATCGTAAATGGTGTTATTGACCCATCATTGCGTGATAGCGAAGGTGGTCAAGTCCTTATTGAAGAAAACGGCCAACTCAAGCAATGGGAAGATGTCGCTTCCGGCCGCGCTATCGTAGCAAAATATGGCAAACGAGCCAGCGAACTTGACGACCCGAAAGCTTGGGAAGAAATTGCAAGCAATATCGCTATCGGTGTTATTGATCTACTAGCAATTCTCCAGCCAGAGGTCGTCGTATTTGGTGGTGGCGTTGGTGCTCATTTTAAAAAGTTCGAGAAACCTCTCACGGCTACATTACACAAACTCGCAAGCTCCGTCATGACTGTTCCCCCTCTAAGAGTTGCGAGGCGAGCAGAAGAAGCTGTCATTTATGGTTGCTACGAACTAGCGAAGCAAGCACATGGAACGTCTTCTTAAAAAACTTGTTCAGGATTTTCCCGACTTTACCTTTATTTCTGGTGAACAATTCTATTGGTCACCGCAACAACGTAGAATTATATACAACACTAGCCGCCAGAACGACACCATTGACTGCTGGTCACTCCTGCACGAACTCGGTCATGCAGTCCTAGATCATGCATCGTACGATTCTGACTTAGAACTTGTCGAGATGGAAAGCCAAGCATGGGATAAAGCCGAACAACTTAGCAAAACCTACGGTATCGACATCGACGAAAATCACATTCAAGACTGTCTGGATACTTACCGTGACTGGCTGCACCAGCGAAGTGCTTGCCCGAAATGCGGTAATCGTAGTTTTCAGCAAAACAGCCACGAATATCACTGCTTTAACTGTGCTAGCGAATGGAAAGTTTCGTCATCAAGATTCTGTCGCCCTTATCGCATGAAAGCCAAATCAAAAACGTCGCCCTCGGGTTCGAAGACGACGTTTGTTTAAAAACTAGTTTAAATTAAACTGTTTTCTTTGTGCGGCGTGAAATTCGGCCACCTTTTGCACCAGCTGCACGAGCTAGTTCACGGTTAGCGAAAAATCCACCAGTACGGCCTTTTTTGCCGCCCATAGCACCGATTTTTGCATAAAAATCTGCACCGTATTTAGTTTTGTTTGTTGAAGCAGCAGCTTTGCCGCCGTCTTTAGTTCCAGCCATGTTGTTAGCCTCCCTTGATTGATATGGTGCCCACCACGTATGCCAGAGAGAAGAAAAAGATCGCACGCCTGCAATGAATGCTTCGTACGACCCTCTGTTCCATCTCCGGAATTACGCTTATGATATCATTATGTATTGCTTATGTCAATAACTTTGCACCGTTGAGCTATTGTTAGGCTACTTTTGAAAGATGGCTAGCAACACCCTGGGAATATTCACGTAATAGCCCGTTTATTACGCTTCGCTTGAAAGGTTCTGTTTGCAACACATCTTTTACAACACTAGCCTGGTAGTCTCGTTCCTCTTCGGGCATTTCAGCGTCTTCGGCAGCTTGAGTCACGACAAATTCGTGAAGATCGTTGATTGTTTCTTTGATTGCACTCATATTTTTGGGTTTCTTTTTGTGTTAATGTTTGTTTTATTGCTTAACAAATCTATATTAGCATAAGCACTATTTATTGTCAATATTGTTGTATTGTTGCTACGGTTTTTGGGCTATTTTAAGTTATAATTGAGCTATGCCCCGAGAAATGGATTTATCAATCAAGACAATCGATCAGTTTATAGCTAAATATCCCAAAGATACTCAGACAATCATGCAAAAGATGCGCCAGACCATCCACGAAGTCGTCCCCGATGCGACCGAAAAAATGAGCTACGGAATTCCAACCTTTGCCTTAAACGGCAAAAACCTGGTACATTTTAGCACTTATGCCAAGCACATCGGATTTTACCCTGGCGCAATTGTTACACAGTTCGCCAATGAGCTAAAAAATTATAAAACCAGCAAGGGTACAGTCCAGTTCCCGCTCGACAAACCAGTCCCCTACGATCTAATCCAAAAAATCACTCTCGCCGCCATCGACCGCAATTCTTCCAAAAAATAACTACTTTTTTTGGAAGAATACGAGTTTGTAGCCGTCGGGATCGCTGATCATGGTTTCGCGGCGACCTGTTTTGTAATCTTCTGGTTTGGTTGGCTTAAGTTTTTTCTCTGTTAATTGCTTACAAGTTTCGTCAACATCAGCCACGCTGACGTATAGATACTGACCGTCGTTCCCTGTTGCACGGTATTCGTGCGCCTGAACAAAGTCTAACCAGAACCAGTTTACTCTAACGGAGGCCAGATCGGCTTCGCGCTTGGCGACCAAAAACCCCAAATCCTCATAAAAATCCGCACTCTTAACCGGATCCTTCACCATGAATATCAACCCCGAAACACTATTCAACTTCATGGAGTTATTATAACATTCTATATTTCGGGTATAATAAACGTATGGCGAAGAAATTTACTGGCTTTTAGATCAACTCCTGCTTTATTGTTAATATTCTTTAATTTAAGGAGTCCTTTATGAAGTTAGGAAAATTAGAATTTGGATCTGTTAAAGATAGCAAAAACTTAATTGGCAAGCCAACCATACAAGCCATCGAGTCCAACAATCTTCAAGATGTTTTGGTCGCTCAAATCGATCCCGGCCTCTCTGATACGACGGCTTTTTGCGAACACTATCAGTACGATATGGATAAAACCGTGAACTGCGTGATTCTTGAAGCGAAGCGCGCAGACAAATTATGGTATGCCGCTTGCCTAGTAAGGGGAACGGAGCGTGTCGATGTTAACGGCATTGTCCGTCGCGAGCTCGATGCCCGAAAGATATCGTTTACCTCAATGGATAAGGCTGTTTCACTTACTGGTATGGAATACGGCGCCATTAACCCGATTGGCTTGCCAGCTGATTGGCCAATCTTGGTTGATGATGCCGTTTCCCGGCTGGAACACACCATTGTAGGGAGCGGTATTAGGGGGTCTAAACTGTTGGTATCTGGCAGTTTTCTAGGCTCGCTACCCAATGCGACAGTTCTTAATATCGTTAAGGGTTAACGATTAGAGAAGCTGGAAGAAAAGGCGGATTTATTTCGCTTTTTCTGACTTAACTTTCGGGAGAGGAGCAGCCCGAGCAAACGAATTTACTTCGTTCACCGGCGCGTTGAGAGGAGGAGTTATTTTTTCTCAAAAGCAAAGAACCACCCCTAGAGGTGGTTCTTTGCATAATTTGGCACCCCTAGCCCACTCAAGATGTTGGATGGGCGGCTATTTTCTATTGTTTTCTGCTGGGAAAATAGCACGGCGACCAAAAGAAAAAGAGTCCTTTCGGACTCTTTCACTATAATTTGGCACCGTGCTATTTTCCCAGGGGTGAACCCCCAAGTATTGTAACCGCTGAGAGGCTTAACTGCTGTGTTCGGCATGGGAACAGGTGTTTCCCTCTCGCTATGGGCACCAAATTTGCGCTTCGTCCCGAAGCGCGGTATGAAGTATGACGTATTAAGTATCACGGGGGTTAGCTCCGTTATACGTTATACGTTATACGTTATACTCACGCCTCATTAGAGGCGGATATTGGTGTCCATGTTTTTCGCACGGGTTTGGGATGTAAATTCTATAATTTTCTGAATATTCTCTGTTACTTTGTTTAAAAACAAACGGTTTTGGAGTCTATCGTTGTTAGAATTACTTCTAATTAACAGATAAACACCAATAACTAGTCAATGCACTTAATCGTTCCACAAGAAACGCAGGTTACCATACAAGTATGAAAACTACGTTACTTATGGTCGTAAAAAGTCGATGGGACTATTAGTACGCTTCGGCTCAATACATTACTGCACTTTCACCTTGCGCCTATCAAACTGATCGTCTCTCAGTGTCCTCATAGGGAAATCTAATCTTGAGCGAGGCTTCGCGCTTAATATGCTTTCAGCGCTTATCCTTTCCGCACTTAGCTACCCAACAATGCTCTTGGTAGAACAATTGGTACACCAGCGGTGCGTTCACCCCGGTCCTCTCGTACTAGGGGCAACTTCTCTCAAATTTCCTTGCGTCCACAGCGGATATAAACCGAACTGTCTCACGACGTTCTGAACCCAGCTCACGTACCACTTTAATCGGCGAACAGCCGAACCCTTGGAAGGTGCTCCCCCTCCAGGATGTGATGAGCCGACATCGAGGTGCCAAACAGCGCCGTCTATGTGAACTATTGGGCGCTATAAGCCTGTTATCCCCGGGGTAACTTTTGTCCGTGTGCGTCGTCGATCCCACTTTCATTGTAAATAAATTTACGATACGACGGGTCACTAGCTCCCACTTTCGTGTCTGTTTGGCATGTACGCCTCACAGTCAAGCTGGCTTATGCGCTTGCACTATCGATTCGATTTCCATCCGAATCTAGCCAACCTTTGAACGCCTCCGCTACTCTTTAGGAGGCAACCGCCCCAGTTAAACTACCCATCAGACACGGTCCATCAACCGGATAACGGTTGATGTAAGAATAAAATTGCAACAAGGGTGGTATTTCACTGATGACTCCACCATCGCTAGCGCGACGGCTTCAAAGTCTCCCACCTATCCTACACATGTTACAACTCGATTCAATGTCAAACTATAGTAAAGCTGCACGGGGTCTTTTCGTCCTGATGCGGACAGACGGCATCTTTACCGCCAATGCACTTTCACCGAGTCCTTCGCTGAGACAGTACCCATATCATTACTCCATTCGTGCGGGTCAGAACTTACCTGACAAGGAATTTCGCTACCTTAGGACGGTTATAGTTACCGCCGCCGTTCACTGGGGCTTCAGTTCGCACCGTAAAGCACTCCCCTTAACCTTCCAGCACCGGGCAGGAGTCAGCCCCTATACATCCACTTTCGTGTTAGCAGAGACCTGTGTTTTTGGTAAACAGTTGC
>CAZDDV010000009.1:0-393 GCA_964504275.1 uncultured Candidatus Saccharibacteria bacterium
GACCACAAAGGAGCAAACTCGTGCCAAGTAGCAAAGCCAGCAAAGCAAAACAAGACCCAAAGGCGCTCGAAGCCTCTATAAAAAAGCTGATCGAACAAGCAAAAAAAGACGGCAAAGTCGAGCAACGCGCTATTTTTAAAATTGTTGCCGACACACCTGAAAACGTAGAAACACTCGAAGCGCTGTACGCAGAATTCGCCGAAGAAGGCGTTGATTTAGTAGAAGCCACCGAACCCGACGCTGAAAAATTCACCGACGAATGGGTCGAAGAAGAGGAAGAAGTTGTTGTTCCTGAACAAGTTTATCTAGACGACGTTGCTGATGACTCTGTGCGTTTATATTTGCGCGAAATCGGTAAAATTCCGCTGTTAAAACCAGATGAAGAATTAGCGC
>CAZDDV010000009.1:403-10140 GCA_964504275.1 uncultured Candidatus Saccharibacteria bacterium
GCTGGCGTACCGTGTTGTGGCCGGCGAAAAACGCGCCAAAGACAAAATGGCTGAGGCAAACATGCGACTTGTGGTTTCGATTGCAAAACGCTATGTTGGCCGCGGCTTGGATCTTTTGGACTTGATTCAAGAGGGAAACACCGGATTACTCCGCGCAGTTGAAAAGTTCGACCCAGACAAAGGTTTTAAATTTTCTACCTACGCGACGTGGTGGATTCGCCAGGCGATTACTCGCGCCATTGCTGACCAAGCGCGTACCATTCGTATTCCGGTCCACATGGTTGAAACAATCAACAAGTTACTCCGAACGCAGCGCCGCTTAACGCAAGATCTCAACCGCGAACCATCTAACGAAGAAATCGCCAAAGAAATGGAAATCGACGTCGAAAAAGTCGAACACATTATGAAAATCAAGCAAGATATTTCGAGCTTAGATGCCAGCGTTCGTGACGACGAAGAAGACTCCGTATTGGGCGATTTCATCGAAGACGAAGACACCGTAACTCCAGAAGAATCAGCCACCGGGCAATTGCTAAAAGAACACGTCAAAGACATGCTCGGCGCATTATCCGAGCGCGAACAAAAGATTTTGAAACTGCGGTTTGGTCTCGAAGACGGACGATCACACACGTTAGAGGAAGTTGGCCAAGAATTTAACGTTACCCGCGAACGCATTCGCCAAATCGAAGCCAAAGCACTCGCAAAACTCAGAAAACACAAAGACTCCAAAAAACTCCACGACTACATTAAATAACGGAAACAACGTCCACATTACCTAAAATCACAAGAAAAGGTATCATTAGTATATGAATATTATTGGTGTTGCAGGACGAGATCGAAGCGGCAAGGACACGATTGCCGATTTGTTGATTGCAGATGGCTGGTTTGGTTTCTCAATTGGTGACGCTACTAGAAAGCTTTCGCGCGAACGTCACGCTGACAAGGCCGATCCTATTTCGGTGGCAAACATGACAGAAACCTCTAATTGGTTCCGTGGCGAGAATGGCGCTGATGCTTTTTTAAAACATGGACTTAAGGAGTATGAATCAAAACTCACTGCCGGTAAAACATATAAAGGTGTGGTTATCTATAGTATTCGCGCGCCAATTGAAGCGGATTTTATCCTACAACAAGGCGGCGAACTTATTTGGTCAGAAACTACAGACGAAATTCGTCACATACGAAAAATTGCGAATATGCGTGAGGGTGAAACGACTGTTACGTTGCAAGAAATGCTAGACCAAGAAGCATTGCAAGCAGATCCACAGTCAGGAATACCACGTGAAGTGCAGATGGATCTAAATTACGTTAAATCCAAGGCAACAAAGACTATCGAAAATAACGGTAATGATTTGAAAGCTTTTGAATCGTTGATAAAAAAATCTCTTGGGATTGAAGTTTGAATGCATGGTAGATAAAACACACACCAGCGACACGAAGTTTTTTGCTCAGAAGTTGAGTGAGTATAAAAAGTTGATTGATGCGGATATTGCGCAGTATGCAAAAAATGTGCAAAAAAGTACGTTGCAAGAATTTGGCGCGCACTCGCGATTGGCGACAGATGGTTATTTGGAAATTTTGGGTCGCGGCGGCAAACGGATTCGCGGCGCACTGGCAATGGTTGGCTACGAAATGGCTGGCGGCAAAAACAAAGCGATGATTTTAGAAGCAGCGAGAGCCGTGGAAATGATTCACGCTTACATTTTAATTATCGATGACATTAACGATCGTTCGCCAACACGGCGCGGCGGACCAACTGCGCACATTGCCTTGAGCGATTATCACAAAAAAAATAATTTTAGCGATAGCGCCGAACATTTTGGCGAATCAATCGCCATGAACTGTGCTTTACTTGGAAATCACGCTGCGCAGATGCTCCTAACATTTCTAGATGTCGATCCAAAACTGCGTAGTATTGCAATAGGTACAATAAATGGTGGAATGGTTACAACGGCTCACGGCCAGTTTAACGATATTTTTAACGAAGTTTCTGGCAAGGTTTCCGAGCGTGATGTGCAGAATGTCATGGAATGGAAGACGGCCTATTATACATTTTTGAATCCGTTGACATTTGGTATGGTTTTAGCCGGAGCGAACACTGCGACTACCGATGCGATCCGCGATTATTCGCTCAATGCTGGGCGCGCCTTTCAAGTAACTGATGATATTTTGGGCACTTTTGGTGCCGAGTTTGAAAGTGGCAAAAGCCCTCTAGATGATATTCGCGAAGGCAAACGCACGTTGCTGACGGTGTACGCTCTAGAGCACACCGACAAGGCCGATAGGAACTTTTTGATGCAGATGTTAGGTAATTCAAATCTATCACAAGCCGAGTTTGATCGTTGCAAGGACATCTTGGTAGAATCTGGCGCACTTGCGTACACCGAACAAAAAGCAAAACACTACGTTCAAACCGCGCTCACATCGCTAGAAGAAAATTCCGAGTTTTGGACTGCGGATGGTCAACGATTTTTGAGTGGTTTGGCGCAAACATTGTTGCATCGAAAGGCCTGATGAGTTCAAAAAAGCGGATAGTAATAATTGGCGCAGGTTTCGGCGGTCTGAGTGCTGCGGCATATTTATCCCAGGCTGGGCACGACGTTTTGGTGTTCGAAAAAACAAATCAACCCGGCGGACGGGCTCGAGTGCTCAAAACAAAAGGCTATACGTTCGATATGGGTCCGAGCTGGTATTTAATGCCTGATGTATTCGAAGAATTCTTTGCTGATTTCAACTCAAAAACCAGTGATTTTTATCAGTTAAAAAAATTGCAACCAAACTACAAAGTGTTCAATGCTGGCGAGAGTTTTGACGTGCCAAAATATCCGGAGTCTCGAAAAATATTTGCCGCAAAAGATCCAGGCAGCGAGGTTCGTTTAGATGAATTTATGATTGAGGCCAAGCTTGCTTATCAAAAAGTTCGAGCAGATATTTTGGGGCGTCCAATGCAAAAAACTCATCATTTTTTGAACAAAACTGCGTTGGCATTTTTGGGTTCTGCAAATATGTATCGTTCCTATCACAAACGCGTAGAGAAAGTAACTAAGAACGCCGAACTACAAAAAATATTAGAGTTTATGTCTGTGTTTATGGGCGGCAGCCCGTTTAATATTCCGGCAATCTATAGTTTACTTGGACACATAGATTTAGGTATTGGCGTGCAATATCCAATGGGCGGGTTTGGTGCCGTGGCAAAAGCTTTTGAGGCACAAGCTCGCAAAAACGGTGCGCGAATTTTTTACAATCGGCCTGTGCAAGCCATCAAAACAAAAAATACTAAGAACAAAACGAAAGTTATTGGCGTGCAAGTTGATAATAAATTTGTCGCCGCCGACGTAGTTATTGCTAACGCCGATTATCGATTTGTCGAGACAAAACTATTGCCAAAAGCAGCTCGTCAGTACGACGAAAACTACTGGCAGG
The DNA here is from genome assembly GCA_964504275.1 of uncultured Candidatus Saccharibacteria bacterium. Lineage (GTDB taxonomy): Bacteria > Patescibacteriota > Saccharimonadia > Saccharimonadales > JAGQNJ01 > CAYQXB01. The sequence goes on from CAZDDV010000009.1 coordinate 3,827, forward strand.
AACGTACATTATCGCCATCGGCATTGTTGTTATTTGTTGGCGTAAAGAAGCGTTTACGTGGCCTGCAACACCATAATTTATTTTTTGATACTGATTGGCAAAACCATTTTGACGACATTTTTAAACACAGTGGAGTTAACTCAAAACCACTATTTTATTTGTGCGTGCCTTCTAGAACTGACCCAAGTGTTGCGCCCAAAGGCCACGAAAACTTGTTTGTATTGGCGCCAATGCCAGCCGGCAAAAAACTGACCCAAAACCAACAACAAGCTATCGTAAATGATATTATCACCCGAATAGAAACAAAAACTGGCCAACGTTTTAAAGACGATATTGTTTGCCAAGAAGTTCGTGGCAGTGAGTATTTTGTTGAGACATTCAATGCCTATAAGGGCAACGCATTTGGTTTGAGTCATACGCTGCTGCAAAGTGGCCCACTACGACCAAATATGCAGAGCAAAAAAGTTAAAAATTTGTTTTACACCGGCCAGTATACCAATCCAGGAACTGGCGTGCCGATGGTTGTACTTTCTGGCAAAGTTGTCGCTAGTCAGGCTACTGACTTGCTCAAAAAACAGTTATAGTTAGAGTACGTGAAACTAGAAAAAAACATTTTTAAAAAAGGCAGTACGACCTACTATTGGAGTAGCAAGTTCTTTCCACCAGCCGTGCGTAGGGATGTGTTCAAATTGTATAGTTTTGTACGAGTAGCGGACGATTACGTAGACGAACAACCCAATCGCCCAAAAGAATTTTTTGTGCTTAAAACAGCCTGGCAGACTGGCGAAACAAACCAGTTGAGTAATCTGAACAAAAAGGTATTGGCAAACATTATCGAACTTTCTGAAAAGTATGATTTTAAGCGTGAATGGATTGATTCGTTCTTGGCAGCAATGGAATCAGATTTGCTACCTCGGCCGCATAAAACTTTGAAAGAATCGCAAACATACGTATACGGTTCAGCCGGAGTTATTGGGCTCATGATGGCGCGAATTATGGGGCTTTCAAAGTCGGCCGACCAGTACGCGCTTTTGCAGGGGCAGGCGATGCAATGGATTAATTTTATCCGTGATGTTAACGAAGACAACGCACTGGGCCGTAGTTATTTGCCGCAAAATGAACTGAAAAAGTTTGGTTTAAAAAACTTGAGTAAACAAGAAGCAACAAAAAAACCGGAGGAATTCAAAGCTTTCATGCAGATGCAAATTTTGCGATACCGCGATTGGCAGACCGCCGCAAATAAAGGGTTTCAATTTATCCCACGGCGTTTGTTGATACCGCTCAAAACTGCCGTTGATATGTACGACTGGACTGCAGAGCAAATCGAGAGAGATCCGTTTATTGTGTTTGAACGCAAAATAAAACCTAGTAAAATGCGCGTACTGTGTGCAGTGATTAGGAACAACATTCGTGGCTAAATTTGCGTACCTAATTTTTAATATCATGACAATCTTGTCTGGCGTAGTTTGCTTGCGAATAAGCGGCCAGTGGCGAAATATCCGTTGGAAACCATTACTCAAAAGTTACATGCTGGTAAGTTTACCCTTCATTATTTGGGACATGCTAGCGACTAGTGCTGGGCATTGGGGATTTAACGAAAACTATACTTTAGGCTTGAATATCGCTGGTATCCCAATCGAAGAGATTCTGTTTTTTATTAGCGTACCGTTTGTTTGCTTAAGCGTTTATTTAGTTTGTAAAAAATATATTACAGATAGTTATTCGACCAATAAAGTAAAATTTTTGCTGGTGCTGCCGGCCACTGCGTTAATTGCGTCAGTGCTTTTTGGTTTTGGTGGGTCTTACACATTTGTGGTTGGAGCTTCGGGCTTGGCTGCAATTGTCGCGCTGTGGTTTAATCCAAAAATACTTGCCGCTAAAAGTTTTTGGGCATTTATGGCAATCAGTTTTGTTTTATTCTTTTTTGCCAACAGCTTTTTAACTGCGCTGCCAATCGTAACTTATGGCGGACTAGCTATTACCGGATTTAGAATTGGCACCATCCCAATAGAAGATTTTGTCTATAACTTTGCACTATTCAGTTTTTTTATTATTTCTTACGTAAGCGGGGATGAAGCGTAGCATGCTCGTAGTATGGTATACTTCTCATCAAAAGGAGATGTTTGAGCAGCGATCTTCTGGATTGTTGTAGGTGGCATTGCCTTGCACTACGAACTGAAAGACGAAAAGCAGAAAAAAGCTAAAAAATCTTAGCAAAGAGTCATAATTTCTAGGATCTTGAGAGTCGTAGGTGTGATCCGCGGATAGCGATAAAGATTAGCGCGGCTGCGGCGGCGGTTAACCAGTCCATAACGTCCAGTGCGGTGCTACCAAAGAATGGTTGCAGGAACGGCACGTAGACGATCGCCAGGATGCTGCCAACAGACATCATCATAGCGATGAGCAATTTGCTGTTATGAAGCTGGTAACGCGTGAACAAGCCCTTGGAGCTGCGCATGAACAAGATATTTACCAGCTGGCACAACATGATTGTGACATAGGTAATTGTCGAGGCGTGCATTTGGGCGTGGGAGCCGTTGACAACATCGCTCCAATTGATATTGCTTCGTACAAAGAACAAACCAAAGTTTGCAAATGCTAAGCCACCGATGAGTGCGCCGACCCAGATTATCATCATGATATTTTTGCGATTTAAAATGTGGTCTTTTGGGTTACGCGGTTTTTCATTCATGACTTCGCCTTCGGCACGGTCCCAGCCGAGCGCCACCATTGGGAACAACTCGGCGATCAAATCGATGGCAATAATGAGCATGACCGTGAGTGCGAGCGGGGCAGAGAAAAAACTCAGTGCTAGCAAGCTGGCAAGATTTACGATCAGCTCAGAAAAGTTGGCTACAAACGCGATCAACGAAATCTTTTTGATGTTCTGAAAGATCGTGCGGCCTTGCTGAACGGCGTGCACCAGCGTATTGAACGAATCATCTAAAAGTACGATCTCTGCCGACTGTTTGGCCACGTCTGTGCCGGTGACGCCCATGGCTACGCCAATGTCGGCTCGCTTCAAAGCTGGCGCGTCGTTGATTCCATCGCCGGTAACCGCTACTACGCGACCGCTGTCTTTTACAAGTCCGACAATTCGCAATTTGTCTTCTGGGCTAACACGACTAAAAATCACGCTGCCGCGCGTGGCGAGTTGCAGCACTTTTTTATCAGGCATGGTTTTTAACTCTTCGCCGGAAACCACCAAGATTTCGTGACTGATACCTAAGCCTGCTTTGTGGGCGATCGCTTTGGCTGTTAGCGCAAAGTCGCCAGTAATGACGCAGATTTTCATGTGAGCTTTGTGGGCGGCCAGCATGGCGTCAGCAACTTCTTCGCGCAGCGGATCGATCATCGAAACCATGCCGAGTAGCGTCAGGCCAGATTCGGCGTCGTCTTGTTCGAGTTTATCGATGTTGGTTTTTGGCGGCAAAGTTTTGTAGGCAAAACATAGATTTCGCATGGCTTGGTTTGCGAGCGCTTCGTTTTGTTTGAGCAATGTTTTTTTATCTTTTTCGGTAAGTTTACGAACGACGCCGTCGTCCCAAATATGTGTGCAGCGCTGTAAAATATTTTCTGGCGCGCCTTTGGCAAACACGTGCAGTTCTTTGTTGGCACCGTACTTACGGATCGAACTCATGCGTTTGCGTGCCGAATCAAAAGAGAACTGTCGCAGCTCCGGATGCGATTTTTCCAACCGTTCGATGTCTAATTTTGCTTTGAGCGCCAATGTTACCACCGCGCCTTCAGTTGGGTCGCCAATGCAGTGCCACTGCGGCTGATCGTTGTCGGGCGGGTTGACGCGGGCGTTGCTCGCAAACTGGACAGTGGCAAAAAATAGTTCAAGCTTTTCAAGTTCCGCCGCGTCTAGCGGTACGCCGTTTTTTGTAATATCGCCCGTTGGTTCGTAACCGCCACCGCTAACCGCGAGTGACCGACCGGAGATATCTATTTGCTCCACCGTCATTTGGTTTTTGGTTAATGTGCCGGTTTTGTCTGTACAAATAATACTGGTGGCGCCGAGAGTCTCGACTGCGGAAAGTTTTTTTACCAGCGCTTTGGCTTTGACCATTTTGTTGGCGGCGTTGGCCAGTACCGTGCTAATCGCGGCTGGCAAACCTTGCGGAACTAGTGACGCGGCAACGGCGACGGCAAATAATAATGCGCCGCGAAAACCAAGATCACTCTGGTCGGCAACTAATAGTAGAAGCAAGAAAATCGCCAGCGTGGCTTGCGTTGCGCGGGTAGCAATGTTGTTCATTTCTTTTTGCAATGGGCTTTCGTCGTTGTGAGTCTCGGCGCTCAAGTTGGCAATGCGACCAAGCTCGGTTTGCATGCCGGTGCCCATTACCACGCCGTAACCGTGACCAGTTGCAACGGTTGTGCCCATAAATAGTCGGTTAAATTGATCACCCAGCGGCACGTCGCCAACAATTGCGTCGATATTTTTGTGCGTTGGGTTTGATTCGCCAGTCAGCGCAAAATCGTTAATGGAAAGTTCGGATACTTTAATTGTGCGCATGTCGGCAGGGACGCTGTCGCCTTCTTCTAGATACACAATATCGCCGGGAACTAGTTCGGTCGAGGCGGTTTCCTGCAGTTTGCCACCGCGCATAACTTTGGCAACTGGAACAACTAGGCGCTCCAGACTTTCCATTATTTTTTCGGCTTTAAATTCTTGTCGGAAGCCCATTAGTGTATTGAGCAAAATCACCACGCCGAGCGCAATTGCTGTTTGATGTTCACCCAAGACATACGAAACAACGGCGCTGGCCAACAACATAATAATCAGCAAATCTTTAAACTGACGCAGATATTTTATAAGCAGCGATTCTTTGTGCAAATCTTCTAACCGATTATGTCCGTAGGTTTCCAGGCGCTGTTTTGCTTCGGCTGAGCTAAGTCCTTCGGCGGTAGAGTTGAGTTCGCGCAGGGCTTCGTCGGCAGACAGGTGATAAAAATTGTTTTGGTTTGGTAGATCAGTTTTTTGCATAGTGCCTCGTAGTATACCGCAAGGCGCTGGAGTATAATGAACAAAAAGGGGAGATTATGAAACACAAAAAAGTACCGCAGTTTGTTGAGGCCGATGACTTAAAAGAATCGACCGGGTTTTTGCTGCGACTGCGATTGCCGTGGCTGATGGCCGGACTTGTCGGTGGTTTTTTGGCGACATTTTTAATTTCGCGCTTTGAGGCGCAGTTAGCACAAAACGTAAAACTAGCGTTTTTTATGCCGATGATTATTTATCTTAGTGACGCAGTTGGCACGCAAACTGAAACAATTTATGTCCGTAATATTACTGACAAAAAAGCGATGTTTAAAATTTATCTAGCCAAAGAAATTATTATTGGCACAACACTTGGAGTATTGTTTGGCCTGATTGTTGCTGCGGTCTCTTTTGTGTGGCTGCGCGAACTTGAACTAGCACTGACCGTCGGTTTATCGATGGCATTAACGGTTGCGTTCGCTCCAATTGTTGCGCTGTGTGTCGCAAAATTATTTCAGATCGAACATCACGATCCGGCGGTTGGTGCTGGTCCGTTCACGACTGTCTTGCAAGATATTGTAAGTATTTTAATCTACTTCGCCATCGCCAGCATAATAATGTTCCACTAAATTTCCAACATTTACAGAGCACCGCGGTTGTAATAATTTAGTTTCTGTGTTTTTATAGTTGTATGAATCCAGGCACAGAAGGTGAATTTTTTGATTATAATACTGGACAGCAAGCCGACGCCGAAGCACAACCTGCCAGCGAAGCACATGTTGATCCCGAAGGTGAAATAACCCGAAACAGCACTGGCCATATAGTTGGGCTTGGAGTTGATGGCACAGAAGCAATCCATGCTGCGCGCATTCGCCCATCGCCAAAAGTGCAAGTATTTGTTCCTTATGTTGAGCGTTTGCGAAAAGCGCCAATCAAAGACTCGGGGGCAGAAAAACGCGAGGCGGCACGTCGCATCAAAGACCGCCGTAACCCCAAGTAGCGTATACTAATTGTATGAAAGAGGAAGTTCGAAAAGCGGGTGGTCGCAAACGGCTGGCGATTATCGACGGCAAATCGGTTTTCTACCGCGGTTATTACGCCATGCCGTTTTTGAGTACAAAAGATGGTATGCCAACTGGCGGCGTGTTTGGGTTTGCGACATTGGCGCTCGAACTTATCAAAAAACTGCACCCCGATTACGTTTGCGTGGCGTGGGATAAGCCCAAAACAAATATTCGCAAACGACTCGAGATGTATCCCGAATACAAAGCTGGCCGAAAACCAGCACCGCCAGATTTTTACGAGCAAATACCGATGTTGCAAGAAC
>CAZDDV010000009.1:10150-25770 GCA_964504275.1 uncultured Candidatus Saccharibacteria bacterium
TTTGGCTCGCCGCTGTACGAGCTGGACGATTACGAGGCCGACGACATTATGGGCACGCTAGCTCGCCAGGCGACGGCGAAAGATTTGGACACAGCGCTGATTACCAGCGATTTAGATTTGTTGCAAATGATTGATCCGAACGTACATGTGTATGCGCTCAAAAAAGGTTTTAGTAACATCGATTTGTTTCACCCAGAAAGTTTCAAAGAAAAATACGGTGTTGAAGTTGCACAGTTTTTGGACCTTAAAAGTATAAAGGGCGACAGCTCCGACAACATTCCGGGCGTGCCGGGTATTGGCGAAAAGGGCGCGGTAGAGTTATTAAAGCAGTACGAAACGCTGGATGGAATTTACGAAAACATCGAACTTATAAAAGATTCGCTCAAGAAAAAATTAGTCGCTGGTAAAGACTCGGCGTACCTGAGCAAAAAACTGGCGGCAATTTGGACGGACGCGCCAATAAAATTAGATTTAAAAGCGGTCGATGGCAGCAAAAGTGACCCTATAAAAGTCCAAGTGTTGCTCGAAAAGTTTGAGTTCAAAAGTATGGCGCGAAATTTGCCCGAATACATGCATATTGAAGGCGAAACCGACTTGCACAAACCGGCAAAACTGACGGTCGCCGCCGCTTTATACATTAAAACAGCCGAAGAATTAGAAAAACTGACACTACCCCAAAACAAAAACTTGGCTGACGAACTCTTTATTCACGCAATTTCTGCCAAAAGCCACGGCCAAGAGCCGCTCAGTTTGACGATTTCGCCGGACGCCAAAACAACCATTACGTTTGACCTTGCCAGTTTAAAACCCGAATCGGTTGGCAAAAAACTCAAAAGCTACATCGAGGATTTGCCGCTGGTTGGCTACAACCTAAAATCCATCATGCAAATTTTGTTTACGCTTGGGATAGACGCAAAACACGTAGAGCACGACGTTTTGGTCGGTGCATTTCTAATTAATAGTTTGATCCGCGAACAAAGTTTATCCGAACTCGCTGGCGCAGATCTGCATATTCATATCGAAGAAAATTCTGACGGAACCGACGGCATTGGCAGCGAAGCCGACATTATTGCCGTGGTGCGCGGTTTGTACGATTTGCAGAAAAAACAACTGGCCAAAATGCCAAAAGTACAAAAACTCGCTAACGAAATCGAATGGCCACTCACCAACGTTTTGGCGCACATGGAATATCAGGGCATAAAACTGGACACAAAATACCTAAAAGTATTAAGCGTCGAGATCGAAGACAAAATCAGCGACCTTACCCAAGAAATCTACGGCCACGCCGACATGGAGTTCAATATTGCTAGCCCCGCGCAATTGGCCGAGGTTTTGTTCGACAAACTTAAGCTACCAACCGCCGGAGTCAAAAAAGGCAAAACCGGATATTCAACGGCCGCAGCCGAGCTGGACAAATTGCGCGGCCAGCACGAAATCATCGACTTAATTAGTCAGTACCGCGAAGTCACCAAGCTCAAAAACACCTACGTCGATACGCTGCCCGAGCAAGTCGATAAAAACTCGCGCCTGCACACTACTTTTGCGCTAACGGTCGCGCAAACCGGACGCCTCAGCAGCAACGAACCAAACCTGCAGAATATTCCGGTGCGCACCGATCTTGGCAAACGAATTCGCACCGCTTTTGAACCCGAACCTGGCAACGTATTTGTCAGCGCCGATTATTCGCAGTTCGAACTTCGCATCGCCGCTTATTTGTGCAACGACAAAGAATTGATTAGACAGTTCAACGAAGATATTGATGTGCACACCGCCACGGCCGCCGAAGTCTACGGGCGCAAAACAGAAGACGTTACCAAAAACATGCGCCGCGAAGCAAAAGTGGTGAACTTTGGCGTGATGTACGGCCTGAGCACGCACGGATTGGTGGCGGCAACCGGCATGAGTTACGAAGCTGCTAAAGATTTTATTGCCAAATATTTTGAGGTTCGCCCAAAACTAAAAGCTTATATTGATTCAGTCAAAAAACAGGCCGACGAACAAGGCTACGTTGAGAACATTTTTGGTCGCCGACGCCCAACACCAGATGTCAAATCGAGTAATTTTATGGTTCGCGAAGGCGCGTATCGTGCGGCCGTAAACATGCCTTTCCAAGGTTCGGCCGCCGACATTATGAAACAAGCCATGGTCGACGTTCAACAAAAGTTAGAAGGCACCGACTCAAAAATGCTACTGCAAATCCATGACAGCGTGCTCGTAGAATGCCCCAAAAAAGATGCCGAAAAAGTCGCAAAAATACTCAAAGAAACCATGGAAGCCGTCATAAAACTCCCCGTAAAACTAACCGTCGACACCGACACCGCCTCCACCTGGGGCACTTTGTAGCGCAATGAAGAATTTTGTGTTCGTTTCGGGAAACAAGTATAAAGTTGTGCTGCTTGAGCAATTTTTGGGCGAAAAGTTCGAGCATCACAAAATGGATATTGACGAACTACAATCGCTTGATTCGCACAAAGTTGTGCAGCACAAAGCGCGCGAAGCCTATAAAATTTTACAAAAACCAGTGTTGGTCGACGACGTAACATTGGCGTGCGACGCACTGAACGGTTTGCCCGGAACATTAGTGCGATACTTTTTAGAATCTGTTGGGCCAGCGGGAATTGCAAAAATGGTCAGCGCCTACGACGATAAATCCGCAACAGCAACGGTGTTATTTGGTTTGTTTGATGGTAAAAGCATGCAAGTTTTTGAAGGCGTAACGGAAGGCGCGATTGCAGGAAAGCCCGGTGGTGATCCTTCGACACCGAGTGGTCACGGCTGGAATTCAATTTTTATTCCAAATGGCCAAAACCAAGGCGAGAACAAAACCTTCGCCGAAATGTCCGAAACTGAAGTAGCAAAATACTCCCCCCGCAACAAAGCCGTTGTTAAACTCAAAAAATTCCTCAATTGAAAGCTTGTTGACCTTGGTGTGAGACATCGAAACATCGCGATCAACAAAAGCTGCAGGTAATTTCTGGCAAGGAGCTAGATCAGTTTGGCGTGCAGGGCGATGTCGTGGACGCGGAGGTAGTCGGTTTTTGAATCGATGATTTTCCTTGCGACTTCGAGATTTCGTTCGGACGTGAAGCGGATTTTTTCGTTCGGCAATGGCTCGCCTGTGACAGGATTTGTGGCCAAAAATCGTTTGCGGGAATGGCCGAGCATGACTTTTTGATCTGCTCCAAAGAACTTAGCACAGTGCTTTTTAAACTCGATTAATTGCCAATTGAGTCGCATAGTTTTGCCAAAACCAATACCAGGGTCCAAAATAATATTTTCGGGTTTTACGCCGGTTGTAATCATTTCTTGGCGCTTTTGCTCAAGTTCATCCAGCACAATCTGCAAATCATCAATCTTTATAGCGTGTGTTTCTTTGACAGTTTTGGCCGAAAGGGGAGCGTGGCTGACAATGCAGGTTGCGTTATATTTGGCAGCGACCGCAATCATTTCGGGCGAGCGAAAAGTCGTAACATCGTTTAGCCAGATATCACCAATTTTTAAAGCTTTTTCTGCCGTTTCGGCGTGATACGTATCAAGCGACAATTTACCCGGAAATTCTTTGACCAGAGTCGGCAGAACAGGGGACAAACGCGCCCATTCTTGCTCGTGAGTAAGTGGATCTGCCCACGGATTTGTCGCTTCTGCACCAACGTCTACTATGCTAGCGCCATCGGCAAAAAGTTTCCGTGCTTGTGCTAGAGCGTCAGCAGGATCCAAAAACAATCCGCCGTCGCTAAAACTGTTTGGCGTCACGTTTAAAATTCCAACTAGTTTTGTTTGCATAACATCAATTGTAAAACACAACTTGCCCGCAACCATAAGGCCTTTTACATCTGAGTGCGGTAGCTTAAGGATAATAAAGAACTGGCTAGTTGACAATAACGCACTAGTGTGCTAGTATACTGATATGTCAGATTTTAAGACATTCACCAATTTAATCGCATCACTACAAGACACAGCAGATCTTGAGGACTTTCTAATGGGAGTTACTACTCCTAATGAACGCAAAGAGTTACTGCGACGAGTAGAGATCGTTAAACGACTTATCGCTGGAGAACCGCAAGCTAAGATCGCTCAAGACTTGGGTGTTGGTATTGCAACCGTTACCCGGGGCTCTAAAGAGCTTGCCGCTGGTCGGTTTAAGGCACTCAGGAAATAATTATGAAGACAGGTACTATCATAACTAATTTTGGCCAGCAAGGAGCTTGGCGTACTCCCATGTATATGTGGGAGTCTATATAGTTTTGTAAGTTTTTAAGTAAGCTTTAAGACAGCTCCCGAATAGGGAGTTTTTAATTTAAAGGAGAAATAATATGAGAAATTTTGATGAATTACAGATAGAAGTACGTAATCAGTTGGCCGAAGAACGAGCTATGCGCAGAGAACAGACAGCAACAAACATAGCCTTACTATTACCCCAAATGCGGACAGTTGAAGATCTAGAAGAACTTGAAATGCAGGGTTACATTGTGCGCTCCAATTTTGGAACTCTAAGCCCGAGCCGACATGAAGCAGAACGCGCGCGACTCGGCTTTGTTAATAGAGCATTGGCACGAGAAGCTGAGACCTTACTCGTATCGATGCCAGCAGCACAAGTTCAATCTGCCTGCGTGGATAGTTCGAGATTGGCTTTAGAGCTTTTGCTCCAGCCTCCGAAAGGTATAGAGGTTTGCAGCCGTAACCCAAAGATAGAGTTACCACAGCTAGCAAAATTGTTTGTCCGATCTAAGCTTCGGGAACAGCCAGCGCCATTTGTGGTTCCTTGCTGTCCTGACACTAACCAGTATCGTCTAGGTGATGGGCTGGGCGAGGTAGTGCCTAAAGGCCTAGATTACTGCGAAGAAGTTCAGCAGCTTTTTGCGAAGCATGGTTTTAAAGTGCACTTTGATGTGCAGGTGGCTGACGTTGAAGGCCTCGACCCCGTGATTCTTGCTCGTACTGGCGAGACTACAAAAAGTCACTTCGCCAAAACTAGCGAGACAATTCGTAAAGCGCAGCAAGAAGTAGCCGAAAGGGGCGTTGGGGAATTCATAACAGTTGGATCAATGCAGTCCGCATTTACAGAATTAGGAATTGAATACGACGCAACGCAAGCAATAGCTACTGGGCGGATAGGAGCATCTCAGGACAGGAAAGTAAACAAAACAATTGATGGCTTGCTGACAGAGCGCGTTAAGCTAGGTAATTTTAATCGTTTTGATAGTGATGCCAGGCGTGAGTTAGTCATAGCAGAGCTAGCTGGATACGCTGCGTACGGAGTAATGGTTGGCGGGCGTGCTGCAATCTTGTCCCCGGATGCTATGAGTGCCATACCAGCCTACCACTATTCGTTAACCTCACCGGAGCAGTATAGCCCAGTGTTTCACGCTAAATAGGAACATGAAATGAAAAACTTGAAATACATCATAGAAGCATTAGAGAAATTTGCATCACCACGACTAGCATCTTTTGATCATGTTGGACTGTTGCAAGGAGATCTAAAACAAGAGGTCAACAAGATAGGGCTGACACTGGATTATTCGCTGCAAGCAATCCAGCGCGCGATAGAAGCCGACTGTCAGCTGTTCATTACTCACCACGGTCCAACATACAAAGAACACCCGCTTACGGGCAATAGCCTGGCAAAACATACGCTAGCAGCTAACGCAGGACTCGCAGTATATCGTTGTCATTTAAGTCTTGATTTTTGTGAAGGTGGGATTATCGAAGAGCTGTGCAGGCTACTAGGGATTCCGGCTAAACCGGTAACCACAATTTACGGCTCCCATACAGTCAATGGTGGCGTCCGGTTAGCCAAAGACTACCCTATGATATTAGGTGAACTTTTAGTCAGAGCCCAAGTTTTGGGTCATCCATATGTTCGTATAGCTGGTAAGAAACGCACAAAGTTTAAACGGATTGCTATAACTTCAGGCAAGGGGTTCATTAGCGAATTTTTTGACCAGTTGGAGCCCGAAGTCTATATTGCCGGTGAATTTGAGCAAGAAGCAACAAAGTACGCTGAAGATCTTGGCATAATGTTGGTGGAGCTATCCCATCATGCCAGTGAATCAAAGCCACTGGAAACTATTGCAAAGACTCTGGAAGTAAAGTTAGAGGTTCCAGTAGTCCATATCGAAGTACCTGATAGTATTGAATGCATTCCACTAAAAAACAGGAGTAACTAATCCGGTTTGTCACTGAAAGTAGTAGTCCAATTGGGCTGAATATGAGTCTCGGCCAGAGTTAGTTAAGCAAATACTACGCAAGTGTACAAAGTGTCATTAGGAAACTATGCAAGAAGTGCGTAGTGCTATGAAGCTATATATGCAGTAAGGATCTCAGGTAGTTTTTGGCTTCTTTGTCTTTAGAGCTGTTTTCTTGCTAAGTTTTTTCAGAACCTTGAAAACCCTTCCTTAGTAAGTGGTTCGGTGTTCTTTTTTCTAGATTTATCCATGTGATTTAGTATGCGCCAAAAGAGAAGAGCCCAATTACATACAATTAGGGTATATGCCGGCAACCATAAGTATTGTAAAATATCTTCAAAAGTGCTATTATAGGCTTACTTAAGGAGTTTTTGAATGTACAAAATAGTCGCCGCAGTTATAGGAATTTTCGCCCTGTTGATTATTGGTGGCATTTTAATTTTCTCGGCATTCGACGGCGGAAAAACCGACAAGCCTGCTGAAGAGATCAAAAAACTCCAAGACTTTGCCAGTACTGACACCAAAGTGCGCATGATTGTTAGTGGCCCGATCGTGGCCGAAAAAGATCATCGCGAGCAACGCATTACCGTGAGTCATGAAGCTGTAGAAATCGAAATCCTCAAAGGCTACGAAGGCACTGTTGATAAGCGCAAAGTTTATAACAATAACAAGCAAGCGTACGAAAACTTCTTGGCCGGCCTTGAAGACCAAGGATTTAACCTAGAGCGCCGTTATAACGGCAACGAAAATGAACTCGGCGCATGTCCATTGGGCCGTCGATTCATCATGCACACTTTTGACGGCGACAAAGATATTCAACGCACCTGGACAACGAGTTGTTCCAGTAAAGTCGGCACGTTCAACGGACGACTGAGCAATATACAGCGATTATTCCAAGCCCAAATTCCTGATTACAGCGAATTTGTAAGCGGCGTACGGTTTTAGTTTTTCGCAAAATAGTATTAGCTAATTCGAATACTTAGGCGATACTGCTCGCCGCATAATTCTTGCAACTGATGCAAACTGAGCCGCAAACTGCCGGCCGCCGCAGAGTTGGGCATACCAATCACAATGCCTTTATTGCTAACCGAAAGTTTTGGCGAAACGGCAAAATGCTCGGTTACAAACTCGCGGATAATCGCAAACTCGCGCGGCTCCGAACTGCGCCGCCGACTTAAAATATCACCCAAATTACTACTCATAAAGTTTATTATACTGGCAACGATGTTGTTACAATAAAAAAATGCCGGAATTACCAGAGGTTGAAACAGTTCGTATTGGTTTGAGTAAATTTTTGCCAGGAAAAACTATAAAACATGTCTGGCACGATTGGCCCAAAAGTTTTCCAAATGCTCCTGCTGATGTGCAGCAATTTGCCGTTGGTGCAAAAATTGTCCTCGTGGCACGCCGCGCCAAAGTTTTGCTAATTGAGTTGGACACAAAATATACATTGCTGATTCACCTGAAAATGACTGGTCAATTGGTGTTTGTGAGTAATAAGGATCGGTTTGGCGCAGGGCATCCTAACGACAGTTTGATAAATAATTTGCCCGATAAAACCACGCATGTGGTGCTAGATTTTGGCGATAGTAAATTGTTCTTTAATGACCAGCGCAAATTTGGTTGGGTAAAATTAATCCCAACACTAGAAGTTCCAAATATAGATTTTTTCAAAAAAGTTGGGCCTGAACCGTTAGCTGCCGATTTTACGCATACAAAATTTATAGAGCGACTTCGCCGGCGCCAAAAAAGCAATATAAAATCTGTGCTGCTAGACCAAACAATCGTAGCTGGAATTGGCAATATTTATGCCGACGAATCGTTATTTGCCGCGTGTATTCACCCAGAAACTCGCGTGCAAAATATTACAGATGCTCAGCTTAAAGTTCTGCATAAAGAACTAATCGACATCTTAAAACTTAGTATAGAAAAGGGCGGCTCAACCGACAAAAACTACGTGAATGCCGAAGGTAAAAAAGGTAGTTATATGAGTTTCGCAAAAGTGTTTCGAAAAGAAAACACGCCGTGTCAACGCTGCGGCGACATAATCATAAAAACTCGTGTTGCTGGCCGCGGAACCCACATTTGCCCAACGTGCCAGGTTAAAAACTAGTTTTTCGCCAAACTGCCGAACCTAATACTTTTTTAAAAAAGTATTCAAAAACTTCGAGGCGGCTGAAGCCACGCGATGCAGAAATGATACTATTTGGTCACGCCTCGACGACTCGTTTCACTTCGGCTTCTCGCATTATCTAGCTGTTTGCTCGAAACTCGGTCTGGGCTTTGTGAGATCCTGAGGAAACTGTTGTACAAAAGAGGCGCCTTTGAGTGCGAGGACTGTTTGAGCTAATTTTTAGCCTGCGGCTGAAAATTAGTGAGTTCCGGAGCAAGCCTGTTTATGACAGCAGTACCTCACGATTGAGCAACCGTCTAGGAATGGTTTTTGGTTACTTTTGCCCGTAAGCAAAAGTAATAAAGGTTGCTGTTTTCAGTAAAACTATTTGTGTTTTGTACGAATTTTCCGACGCTCTTGTTTACCGCGAATTTTCCGCAGTTTTGTCCAGGAACGATTAATAAACAGCTCGGGATGATCGGTGCAAATCGCCACATCCGGATACAAAAACTGCAAAAAACGAGCGAGCAAACGACTGTTAACGGTATAAGCATAAATCGACAGCTTTCGGCGTTTCAGCAACATATATGTCAGCGGATTTAGCAGCCAAAAATTCAAACCAACACCGTTTAATTTAATAATATGTGCCCATTGAATAATGTCGAATGGCTTGGTGTGTTCCAACCCAAACAAGCGGATGTTGGGGTTTTCATCGCGGATTCGCCGTAGTTCATCTAATTTGAACGACACAACCGTAACATCGAGCGCCGGAAAATCGGCTAGGACCTTGTGTAGTTCTTTGGCGACATTCGTTGATTTTAATTCGATTATTACAGGAGTTTTGCCGGCAGTTTTAAGCGCTTTGTGCAAGCTTGGCACGGTTGATTCACCGTCATTTAAAATGATTTCTTGCAGCTCATCAAATGTCAGATCGCCGACTTTTTCTGACGAGTCGCTGGTTCTTTTTAAATCGGCATCGTGACAAAGCACCAACACGTCGTCTTTGGTTTTTCGTACGTCAATTTCGATGGCGTCAACACCGAGCAAGCGCGCAACTTCAATGCCGGCAAGTGTGTTTTCCAGCGCCAAGCCGGCGGCGCCGCGGTGTCCAATAATTTTCATATTACTTACTAGTGTACAATAATTGCACGAGGTTTGAACAGAGATGATACTAACGCTTTTTGGAGATGATAATTTTGGGCTGCGCGCTGAGCTAACGCGTTTGGTTGCTGAATTTGTCGCGCGTCACGGAGACCTTGCGCTCGAGCGAATCGATGGCGACGAAGCGACGAGCGAACACATTTTGGACGCGTTGCAGAATTTGCCGTTTTTAGCCGATGCCAAAATGGTGGTTGTAGAATCACTCGAAAAACACAAAGAATTAATCGAAAAACTCGCCGAAATTATGCCAAATATTCCAGATGCAACAACGGTAATATTCGTGCAGCCCAAACCCGACAAACGCGCACAATATTACAAATCCTTACAAAAAAACACCACCTGCAAAGAATTCTCGGCCGCCAACGAGCGCGATTTGTCGGGCTGGATCGTTGAACGCGCCAAACACGCAAACGGCGAAATCTCGCGGACCGATGCCAACTATTTGGCCGCTCGCGTCGGGGTAAACAAAAGTTTGCTGGCCAATGAAATCGAAAAGCTCACAACCTATAATCCTAAAATCTCGCGCGCCGCAATCGACGATCTGTGCGAACCGCTGCCACAGTCTACAATTTTCCAATTACTCGATGCGGCGTTCGCAGGCAACACCAAGCAAATGATGGAGATTTACGAAGACCAGCGCAAACAACGCGTCGAGCCAATGGCGATTATCGGCATGATCGCCTGGCAATTAAATATTCTGGCAATTGTAAAAACAGCGGGGGATAGAAGCGTTGACGAAATCGCCAAAGCTGCGAAACTAAACCCGTTTGTGGTACGAAAAAGTATGAGCGTGGCCAATAAATTGTCGCTTGCTCAGCTCAAAAAACTCATCAAAGATTGTGCCGAACTAGACGTCCGCCTAAAATCCGAACCCATCAACGCCGACGACGCTATCCAAAACCTCCTCCTTCAGATAGCAGCGTAGCGAAATCTACTTGTAAATTTTACAATAATATGCTAATGTTTATACAAATATGAATGCTCATAGTCCAAGCCCGTTCGAACATTTACCGCCACCGCCAAACGGTGATGCTTTGCCAGTAACACCGATGGGCCGTTTGCAGGCAATTCATGATGAGCTTGAGCGATCATTGCCTCAAGTGGCTGCCGAACTTGCTACGACCATGTTAGCAATTGATGGATTAAAGACCGATCATGCGCTAGCAGTTCGTAAAAACACAGTTTACTTGGCCGACAACGAATCTCGATTCCACTCGAATTCGAGTAGCCAGGGGTTGATTATTCGACGGAATACAACCAAAAAAGATAAGGCCAGGCAAACACTGGCTCGAGTTATGGCAAGTCGCGGATTGACGCCGCCAAGTGGTTTGTATGGTCTGGGCGGTGCAGACATAGTGTCTGACTTGTTTGATACATTGTTTGCCGAGCAACCAGGCCAGCGCAATCGGGTAACACGTGACCGCGAACGAAATCGAGATAATGCTGAGTTATTTCGCACAATGGAACAAGGAACAACAGCGTTTATAGATAGAAAAATTACAGAGGCAAACCAAGAAATTAAAGATCGATGCGCCCCAAAACGAAGCGTTATGCCGGGTGGCAATTTTGACCCGCAAACCCAAGATGTAATCGATGAGATTAGCACCAATCAGTTTGATGAAAAACTGGCCCAACTCGTGGATCAATTAGAAAAAGCTGTTGCCAAACCAGTCGTATCAACGCTTGGAAAACTGAGTATACATAACTCTTTAGGGAAGTATGATTCACAGTTCCAAAAACAATGTACTGTGCAAGATCGGGTAAGTCGGATGGCGCGCGAACTTGGTTCGATTCCAAAAAACGCTGTTAACCAGAAAATCAGAGAGTTACTAGCAGAACGTGGATATGTTGCTGCACCATTCCAGGAGCGCGAAGCCATAAAGCAACAAGTCGAGACTAAACTTACGCAGTTTCTAGATAAAACATTGGAACCAACGCTCGCTCGTTCGCTTGACGCAGCCATTCGTCGGTCTGCCGAACAGCGTAATGCGCATTCTGGTCAGAATCGTCAAGGTCAGACTCGTCAAACGCAGAGTTCGCAGCGTATACCACCGCGCAATGATCGTCCGCAAGCTCCGCAAAAAGAATCCCGCGGTAATTCAATCCAAGAAAAACTAGATCGACAGATTGAGCAAATGCTCAGTGCCGGACAATCAACCACACAAGTAAGGCGTTCGCTGATGAAAATATATCATCCAGACAACGGCACGCACCCTGACGGGGAAGTAACGCGCTATCTTACGCAGCATCCGGCTCTGAAAACTCGAAAAACTAACAGTAGTCAATAAAAAACTATCGCGCAGGACAAGTAGACGAGGCAGTTTATTTTTTAGCGGCTGGTTTTTTAGCTGGAGCTTTTTTGGCTGTTGGTTTCTTTGCGGCTGGTTTTGCGGCTTTTGCTGGAGTCGCTTTTTTTGTAACTTTTGTAAGTTTGCCACCAGCGGTTTTCATGATTTTTGCGAGTTGAGCTTTTTTGCGCGCAGCTTTGTTTTTGTGGATAAGGTTCTTTTTTTCAGCGGTATCAACGGCGCTTTGAGCGACAACTAATGTCTCGTTCATCTTGCCAGCATTACCAGTAGCAACAGCAGCTTCAAACGCTTTTACGGCGTCTTTGAGTGATCGCTTAGTTTTGCTATTACGAACCGCAGCTTTGGTAGCTGTTCGAACGCGTTTTTTGGCAGATTTGATGATTGGCATTTAAAACTAGTTCCTTACTTAGAAAAATATTTGATTCGATTACCTAGTATACAAGAGAAACAACAGATACACAAGAGCTAAATCCCGAAACTCAAAATCAAACGTTTTGGTAATTGCTTGATCGCTGGACAAGGTATGCTGCTTATGGTATCTTCATAGTAAATACAACTAAAATAAATAGACAAAAAGACTCGGAAAAACATGGACCCTACCGCAAGACAAAGCATTATCGACCGCGTAAGCCAAGCGACAAACATCTTGGTCACCGTAAAAAACGGCCCAAGTGTTGACCAGTTGGCGGCTTGCATTGGCCTGACATTGTTCTTAAACCACATGGAAAAGCACGGCACAGCGGTGTTTAGTGGCGAAGTCCCGTCAACTTTGGAGTTTTTAAAACCAGACGAAACAATCGAAAAAACGACTGATTCACTGCGCGACTTCATCATTGCGCTCGATAAAGCCAAAGCCGATAAACTGCGATACAAGATCGAAAACGACGTCGTAAAGATTTTTATTACACCGTACCGAACTAGTTTGACGCAAAAAGATTTTGATTTTAGCCAAGGCGATTTTAACGTCGATGTTGTTATTGCGCTCGGCATTCACGCCAAAGAAGATTTAGACCAAGCCATTGTGCAGCACGGCCGAATTTTGCACGACGCTACCGTGATTTCACTCAATAACGGCCCGGGCGGCGGAGTCGGAACATTACATCTGGAAGATGCTCAGGCGAGTAGTTTGTGTGAAATGGTGGTTGGAATTTGCGAAGGTCTCAAGCCGAATAGTTTTGATCCGCAAATGGCGACGGCATTTTTGACCGGAATCGTTGCCGAAACCGAGCGTTTTAGTAACGCCAAAACATCGCCGCAAACTATGAGCCTCGCCTCTAAATTAATGGCGGCTGGCGCAAACCAACAGCTGATTTCGACGCAATTACAGTCTGGCGCCGTTGCTGGTAGCAAAAAATCTGCCAAAAGCGCCGTTGCCGTTGATGAAGACGGCACGCTTACAATCGAGCACGAAGAAGACACCGAACTAGACGCGACTCAAAAACTTGCCCAAAAAGACGAAAACTCTGAGGGAGAACCTGTCGACCTAGAATTGCCAGAACCAAATTCAAAAGACACGCCGACGATCGAGCCAATCAAACCGCCATCAGAGCAAAACGGTATTAAAAACGTTCGTCCATTACCAGAATCAAGTAATATTGCATTGCCGCCTAGCCAAAACCCACCATCGGTCAGCACGTTTCCGCTTGAACCACCGCAAATGGGCGGAACGCTAACAGCAAATACCGCCCAAGAAGTGTATGACCCGTCGACTGATCCGCTCAGTCAATCAAAAACTGGCGATACCATGCAGCACGGCGCGAATGCTGTTGATCCAAACAGTAAAGTCATAGACAACGAGAGTATCAGCAAAATCGAGACAGAGGTACAAAGTGCGCACGCGCAAGTCCCGACTGAGCCACCAGTACATTTGGACGACGCCCGCAAGGCTGTCGAAGCTGCCGCAATCGCACAACCGACGCGGCTTGAGCCGACGCAAGCTAGCGGCGCACAATTTTTAGACCCGAACGTGCAAGCACATAATGATGCACCTGTTGATCTCGCTCCTATTCCAAATCCTATGCCAACTCCTTCGCCAATCCTTCCGGCAAACCAGGACTTTTTGCCACCGGCCCCTGTAGAGCCCCTAACTCAGCCAATGCAACCCATGACACAGCAGCCAGTTAGTCTACCAATGCCAGCCAATGGCGCACCGAGCGCACAAGATATTTTGGCAAGTGTTGCGCCAATGGATAGTGATGTGTCTGCACCACCGCAACCAGCGCCAATGCCAATACCGCTTACTCCTGCTCCAAATAACCTCATGCCACCAGACGTAGGCTTGCCACCAGAACAAACTGGCGTAGTCAACAACCCAACCGCGCCTCCGCCAGTTCCGCCGCCGATGATGCCGCCCACCAACTAGTAGGCGCGCTTCCAAACGGGGTATAGATACTAGATAATTTACTGATATTATGATATAGTTGCATTATGGAATTATACTCTGAATCAGATTTGCATTTAGTGCGCGACGAATACCGACTCATGTTTGCTGAAAAAGTTGAGTCTATCCAGGCAGAGATTGACCCTGAGGATATTGATCCAACTTTCTGGGGTATTGCGGCTGAAGCGTGGGGGCAACTCAATCCCGACGAGCAGAGGGCAGTGGCCGCCACTAGAATAGTCGATACTATGCGCCGCGCTAATATTGACCCAGACACATGGCATGATATGCCGTATGAAGATCGTCAAGCGATAAGCGCTGCACACTCAGTACTGTAAGCTGTAGAATATGGACGGATTACTACTTGTTGATAAGCCAAAGGGTTGGACGAGTTTTGACGTGGTGGCAAAAGTTCGTGGCACTGTTCGCGCCGAGACAGGGGTCAAAAAAGTAAAAGTCGGCCACACCGGCACATTAGATCCGTTGGCAACAGGCTTATTAGTTTTGACGATTGGCACGTACTGCAAACGCGCACAGGAATTTTCTAAGCTAGATAAAACCTATGAAGTTGAAATAACACTTGGAATTACCAGTACTACAGATGACGAAGAGGGCGAAAAAACCGCCACAAAAGCCGAAATTCCGAGTGAAGAAACAATTCGCCACGCAATTATGAGTTTTGCCGGCGAAATCTCGCAAACGCCACCGATATTCAGCGCGATAAAAATTGGCGGCAAACGCGCCTACAAACTAGCCCGCGAAGGCAAAGAGGTCAAAATGGAGCCCAGATCCGTCACGATTCATTCAATTGAAAACATCAAAATAATAGGGACAAAAGTCACATTCACCGCAAATGTGTCATCCGGCACATATATCCGTAGCCTGAGCAGGGACATCGGCGAACAACTCGGTTGCGGCGCCTACATGTCCAACCTTCGCCGCACCTCCGTCGGCGACTTCAAATTACAAAACACCACCCCAGTGAATGGGCAATTATACCCTCAAACCATAACTGTTAGTTAGCGACCTTGCTGGGTATATACTAGATTTATGAATTCAAAGAAATCATCAAAATTTACGAAAGAAGATCTAGCTCGACAAAAGGCTGTAGAGGCGAAAATCAAGAAAGAAAATGTAAAGTTAGATCATCCAAAAGGCAAAGAGCGCTTTATATCGGTTCTAAAAAGGTCTGTCAAAAAATAGTTTGCTACTCCAGCATAAAAGTAGTATAATATACTAAAATCTAATCGTTTTGGAGATGTTAAGACTATGGACGTAAGACCAGCCGCAGACGCTATTGAAGCAATCATAAACACTGCGCCGCTAGAAGAGCACGCAGAACTATTTGAAGTGCTTAGAGAAAATCATCCTGCCGCGCTTGGTTCTCTTGTTGTTGGCGAGTCCGCCGAGATTGTACCTGCCTCCCCTGAAACACAACCCCTCCCTCTCACTCCAGAAGAAGCAGCCTTCAA
>CAZDDV010000010.1:0-25669 GCA_964504275.1 uncultured Candidatus Saccharibacteria bacterium
GGTGTACATTAGCGCACGGCTTTCGTAGATCCAGTCATGAATTAACGTTCTGCCCGTTGTTGTTGCCGCAATCGGTACAAAATATGGAACATGATCGATATTGATGCCAGGGAATGGGCGTCCGTAGATTTTTTCTTTTGCGGCTGTTAGTTGGCCGTTGTGTTTAAAAATTGTAATATCCACTAAATCTGTTTGTCCGTTGTCGGCTTTGAATAGTTCGCCCCTGGAATGTTTGACGCCCATTTTTTCGAGCTTGAGTAGTTCTAGCTCCATAAAATCAATCGGCACGCGACGAATCGTAATTTGCGAGTTGGTTGTAACGGCGGCCGCTACAAAAGTCATCGCTTCGACCGGATCTTCTGACGGCGAGTAACTAATATTCTTTTTGGGATTTTTGACACCCCGAATACGAAGTGTTGTTGTGCCAATTCCGTCAATTTTTACACCAAGCTTGCGTAGGAAAAAGCACAAATCTTGCACCATATAGTTGGCGCTCGCCATTTTGATAACTGTTTCGCCGTCGAAACCTGCGGCTGCCATCAAGGCGTTTTCGGTTGTGGTGTCACCAGATTCATACAACACAACAGTGCGTTTGGGTAGATGCTTGTCGGCCATGACATTGTAGTGGCCAGTTTTGGTAAACACGTCGATGCCGAATTCTTCGAGTGCGTACAAATGCGGCTGCACGGTACGTTTTCCAAGTTCACAACCACCGGCATAGGGAATTTTAAACTGTTTAAAATGATGTATTAGTGGTCCAATCAGCATGATGACGGTGCGAGTTTTTCGCGCGGCAGCTTTGTCCATCCCATCAAGATCAAGTTTTGCTGGCGGTTTGAGTTCTAGGTCGTTTTCGCCAATCCAGCGTACGGCTACGCCGATGCTTCGCAGTACTTCGATGATACGGTTAACTTCTTCGATTTTAGGCACGCGTTTCAAGCGAGTTGTTCCTCGGTTGAGCAAGCTGGCACACAAAATTGCTACGGTGGCATTTTTTGATGTTTTGAGCGTGATTTCGCCGCTGAGCTCGTGTCCACCTTCAACTCGCAAGTTGATGGCGCCGCTATTAATGCTAATAAGCGGTTTGTTCAGCACGTCGCTGATGCGCCCGAGCATTTCCAGACTCATGTTTTGCCGTCCGTGCTCAATGCGGTTTACGGCTGACTGGCTAGTTTTTAACTGGCGAGCAAAATCCACCTGGGTTAAGCCCCTCTCTTGTCGTATCTGGTAAATAAGGGCGCCAATCTTTTCGTTTGTGTTTTGCATAATCCCAGCAATTATATCACCAAACATATATTTGGAAACGGTAATTTCTACATTTTATGGTTACGCCAAAGTACAGTAAAATATAGACATGATCTGAGGTTGTTTTATCACCGAATGCAATAAATTTACGATAGAGGGGTTTTGTTATGAAAGATAAAGCAATCGAAAAACTAATTAATCTAGAAAAAAAGCGCCAAGCCGACGGGCTAGAAATGATTCCGTCCGAAAATCACACTTCTGGTGACGTGCTCAAAGCACTTGGTTCGCGCCTAACAGATAAGTACTCCGAAGGCTACCCTGGCAAACGTTATTACGGTGGTTGCGAGAATGTCGACATGGTCGAGAATATTGCCCGCGACCGCGCCAAAAAACTATTCGGTGTAACCCACGCAAATGTCCAGCCGTATTCTGGTTCGCCGGCAAACTTGGCGGTGTATTTTGCGCTCGCAGATCCTGGTGATACGGTCATGGGAATGGACCTGTATTTTGGTGGGCACATGACGCACGGATTAAAAGTAAACTTTTCGGGCAAATGGTTTAATTCGGTGCAATATCAAACTGGCAAGGATGGTTTGCTGGATTACGAATCGCTCGCAAAACTTGTCAAAAAAACCAAACCAAAACTTATTTTTACTGGTGCGACCGTGTATCCGCGGGTTTTTGATTGGAAAAAACTCCGCGAAATTGCCGATCAAGTTAACGCGTTTTTGGTGGCTGATATTTCGCATATCGCAGGTTTGGTCGCCGGTGGAGTTCACCCCAGCCCGGCTGGAATTGCCGATGTTATTACGACTACGACGCATAAAACACTTCGTGGTCCACGCGGCGCGCTCATTATGTGTAACGGAAATCCTTCGACGCCGCTAAAATCGGTTGAGCGCACCCGCGAAAACTTGCCAACACTAATTGACCGAGCTATTATCCCAGGTCTTCAGGGCGGTCCGCATAATCATCAAACTGCTGCCATTGCAGTTGCGCTCCGCGAAGCAGACACGCCAGCGTTTAAAACGTACGCCAAGCAAATCGTAAAAAATGCTCAAAAACTAGCCGCCGAACTAAACAAAAAAGGCTTTGAGCTTATCACTGGTGGCACCGATAATCACCTGATGCTAGTTGATTTGACCAACAAAAACATCAAGGGCAAAGAGGGCGAAGTTGCGTTAGGCAAAGCCGGAATTACGGTTAACAAAAACACCGTGCCGTTTGATCCGCGCCCGCCGTTTGACCCAAGCGGAATTCGACTTGGAACGCCAGCGCTAACAACTCGCGGCATGAAGGAAAAAGAAATGGTCCAAGTGGCGAACTGGATCGATGAAGCAATTAAAAATCACAATGACGACAAAAAGCTGGCGAAAATTCACCACGAAATTACCGCGTTCACCAAAAAATTCCCACTGCCAAATTAAGTAGCTATATGAATAATATTTATCGCCCAAATCAACAAAGTGACTATCCCAAAGTTTCTTCAACGTTCGCTTTTCCGGTTGTTGTTGCGGCCGCGCAGTTACTTAGTGCTGCCGCGATCGCTTTTCTGTTTTTTGAATCGAATAACGCCACAGGAGAAGACTCATTGATTATACTCTGGGCTGTGGTCCCGGCTTTTGTGGGGGTAATAACATTGCCGTTAAATTTAATTACTGGTCCTTACTATTTTGGAAGTACCGTTATGATCCGCTAGAACGAAAATTGATCGTAGGACTAAGTTTAGTAGCCAGTATATTTTTTATTTTTGTTGCACCACGGTTCGGGCGCTAAATTATTCGAAGTGGCCAAGAAAACGGACTTCGGGTTTTAGGTCGATTCCTAAATCTTCTTTGACGGTTTTGATGATTTCTTGCGCAACGTCGTAGATGTCTTGCGAACTGGCATCGCCGGTGTTTTCGATTTTTAAAATGTGGTCTGGGTGCAAACGAACGTGTCCCCAGGATTGCCCG
This sequence comes from uncultured Candidatus Saccharibacteria bacterium, assembly GCA_964504275.1. Taxonomy (GTDB): domain Bacteria; phylum Patescibacteriota; class Saccharimonadia; order Saccharimonadales; family JAGQNJ01; genus CAYQXB01. The sequence goes on from CAZDDV010000010.1 coordinate 3,201, forward strand.
CGTTTAAATCCGGCAGCTAGCAAAACATGTGCCGCGGAAACACGTTTGCTTGATCCGCCGTGCGCCAGATTTTGCTTTTTGATGGCCTCGTAATTTATCCCGCGTTCCTCGAAAGACATCAGTTTTTCGGCTTGTTCTTCGCTGACCATTGGGTTTCTAAAAAACGATCCAGCAGTTTTGAGCGATTTGTTTTTGCCCTCAAGTAATGAGCCAATTCGTTTGCGGGCTTCTAAGATAATTTTGCGTCGCTGATTTAAATCGTTCGGGTTTAGTTTTAGTTCGTCGGCAATTTTGGCAGCAGATGCGTAGGTCAGCGGTTCGGGTTTGTCTTGCAGCTTGAACGCCGCACGAATAATCAGCAGTGATTGCATTTTTTTGGTTTGAAATTTCGAGTTGCGGTATTCGAGCCCCAAATCTTTCGCGAGCATTTTTTTTATTTCTGGCATCGATTCGTTGGTGTCGACAACTTCTACCCACGCTAATGTGTCGGCAACTGCTTGGCCGTACGCTGCGATGTTGCCAACAACTGCTGCGCTGACAGATCCAGGAATACCACTGGTCCGCTCCAGGCCCCACTTTTTTAGCGCAATACTTTTTTGCACCAAATCGTCCCAGTTAACTCCGCCGTCAGCAATTAATACATCGCCATCCTGAGTTATCTCGGTGGTTTGTAACTGAATAACCGTACCATTCAAACCATCATCAGAAATCAGCGAGTTTGCGCCACTTCCTAAAAACCAAAGAGGCTTGGTGGCGTGCTGCAATGCATCGAGAACTTCGCTCGAATCTTGGACTACAACTACAACCTCAGCTGGGCCACCAGTGCCAAACGACGTGCGAACGCAGAGCGGAACATTATGCAAAATTTTCATTACTAGTATTATAGCTGGTTTTTGGTGGTTAGGGCGCCGGGAAATGCTGGTGGTTATTTGTTGTTGTAAAATCTGGCAAAATTTCCTGTAATGCTTGGCTGGGCAATCGTGGCGTCGTACCATGGTTGTATGCGAGAGGGACCAGCGAATTTTAACTATCCATACCAAAATATCGGTAACTATTTAAAGCGGATTCGTGAACGTTTGAGCGAAAGCGTCGGCGAAGTTTCTGCCAGCGTGGAAATTGATATTACAATGCTTAACAACATCGAGTCTGGGCACATGCTACCGTCTGAGGAAATCTTAATTCTACTTATGAGCCATTTTGATTTGGACGAACCCGAAGCGCAGAGGCTACTAAAATTAGCGGGATATGGCAGCGATTCTACGTCTAATGAGCCGCAAATCGACGACGCAAAACAACAACTGTTCGCGCTTGTACCTTTTGATTCGCGAATTCAATACGCCGAACACACCGAAATTTCTGCCAACGAAAATGGCATCACAATAAGTTTCATGCAACAAAACATGAACGGCCAAAACGTTCCGGCTGCTCGTATTGGTCTTAGCAAGACGCATGCTAAAAAATTGATTCATTTGCTAGAACAAGCTTTGAGCCCAGTTAATCAAAAACCGCGTTTACTAAATCCGCCTAGTAATATTAAAAGTCATCCGGCAAAAAACTAGCTTATGATTGGGTCGGCAGAGTATTTTAGCAAGCAAAGCCCTGAAAGTGTAGGCGAGAGACATGACGGAGCTCGTCCGTTTGGTATTTTTGCAGCTAAAGCATTGTTTACTGCAACTGTTTTTGGCGGTGCCGCAACCGTAGCTGGTTTCGCTGTTGTTGATCATGCAAAAAGTCAGGCAGATGTGTTTCGTCATGACGTTGGTAAAGACGCGGAGCAGTTTAGGAAACAGGCAATGATTGACGGCAAAATAGTGGCCTGTAGTACCGGCAACCAGTTGATGATAAATTTTAACAATGTTTCGGTCGATCCGCTGATTGCCGAAGCGGCGGGCATAAAAGAGTTTACCGGAAATATTGCTCGCTCGTTGCCAACGACAACAGTAACAACAATAGCTCCGGGAGATACGAAACCAGAAGAGCGGCTAGAAACCGATTCAAGCGATTTTGGACAAACTCCGCCCACATCAGCGCTTATGCTCGAGGGTAGTAGCGAGGTTTTATCTTTGTCGTGCCCAGAACTGGCAACGCCAACCGTTACAACCACAACCACGTTGAGTCTGTCTCTACCCGATGCACCGCCGACATATTACGTTGATGGTCAACAGCAAGCAGCCCCTGAACCGCAATTGCCGACAGCCCTAACACCCCAAGGATAATCTGTTATAATAACTGAGTTCACAGTACAAAAGTTCAAACCAAGCAACTTGTTGCTGTTTGGGCTTTTGAGAGGAAGAACAGCGTTAAGCTAGCCTACATAAATCAGCAAATTTATTTTGTGATTTATGTAGGCTGGCTTTCACAGCTAGTTCTGACGAGCGCCCGTAGCTCAGCGGATTAGAGCACTGGTCTTCGGAACCAGGTGTCGTAAGTTCGAATCTTACCGGGCGCACCAAACCAAGAATCCATTTTTTACAGATCACAGCAATTTAGTCTTTAGCGCTTTTGTTTGATACAAAACTCCACTAGAATTCAGATAATATGAAAATGCAAAATCTTGACGATGTAGAAACATGGCTAACGACAATTCGCGCAGGTGTCATGACCAGCAACTGGGAATTTAAGCTCGAACACATGCAAGCCTTGATGCAAAAACTTGGCGATCCTCAGGAAAAGTTTAAGTCAATTCATGTGGCTGGAACTTCAGGTAAAACATCAACCAGTTATTACATTGCAGAAATGCTGCGGCTGGCAAACAAGAAAGTTGGGCTGACGGTTTCGCCGCACGTTGATAGCATTAATGAGAGAGTACAAATTAATGGACAGCCCTTAACAAAAACCGAGTTTTTGAAACAGCTCAATAGTTTTGTTGAAGTGCCGGTCGTCAAAAATGCATCGCTCAGTTATTTTGGCGCATTGTTGGCGTTGGCATTTTGGGTATTTGCCGAAAAAAAACTAGACTACGGAGTTATCGAAGTTGGCTTGGGCGGGCGACTCGACGCATCAAATGTTATAAAAAACCCAAACAAAATTTGTGTCATCACTGACATTGGTTTGGACCACACCAAAGTTTTAGGTGGTACGCTTACAAAAATTGCCGCCGAGAAAGCTGGAATAATTCAACCTGGCAATCATGTATTTGTCGCAAAGCAAGCGCCAGAAATAATGGAGGTTTTTGCGCGTGTTGCCTACAAACAAGGCGCGGCAATGCACGTGTTGCCCAACGAAAAAATTGCACAGACGCCAGATTACTTGTCGCCGTTTCAAAAACGCAATTGGGCGCTGGCGCGATCGGTTTTTGAATTTGTAACGATGCGTGATAGATTGCCGCACGTAAACTTGGAGCCAACCGCCAAGTTACAAATTCCAGCTCGCATGGAAGAATTCAAGGTTAATCAAAAAATAATTATCACAGATGGTTCGCACAACGCGCAGAAAATTGGCGCGCTGGTAGCTGGCTTGCAACAAGCATATCCGGGTAAAAAATTTGCAGTTATGGTGAGTTTTGTTAGTGACAAAGACGTGACACTCAGCGAAAGCCTAAAAGAGCTGCACAAAATATCAGATTGCATCATTGCCACAACTTTTGACGCGCAACAAGACGCAATTAGAACGCCAATTGATGCGCAAAAAATTGTCGATGCCGCTAAGCAAATTGGCTTTAAAAACGTAATCAGCGAGTCAAACCCTGAGCTTGCTTTTAAAATTTTGCAGCAACAATCCGAAGAATATTTGCTTGTGACGGGCTCGTTTTTTTTGCTTGGCCATGTACGCCCGCAACTAAAAAAGCTACAATAAAAGTTATGATTTACTGTGTTGTTGCAATTGATGAAAAGCGGGGAATGGCTAATGATGCAGGAATTCCGTGGCTCGGCAAAATCCCGACTGATATAAAATATTTTCGAGATCACACTATGCACAGCAATGTTTTAATGGGCTATAAAACTTACACAGAATTTAAAACGCCGCTTTCTGATAGAAAAAACTTTGTTGCATCTAGCAAACCCGAAAAATTACGTGAAGGTTTTGACCTCGTGAACGACGCGCGCGAGTTTATTAAAAACTTTGACGGTGATTTATGGGTTATCGGTGGCCCGGGCTTAATTGCGGCAACACTAGATCTTGTTGACGAAATCCATGTTACGCAGCTGCGGCGCGACTTTGGTTGTACTAAATTTTTGCCGGAGTTCGCGGGTACTTTTGCGTTTCAAAGCGAGAGCGAACCAATCACGGAAAACGACATCACGTATACGTTTCAAGTTTGGAAGCGTAAGTAGTTTATTGGTACGGGTTCTTGCTGTACGCTGCGTCGCCTAAGTTGTCGCCGATAACAAATTTTAGTAGTCGAATTTTGTAGCCATCTTTCAGGATTGAGCGAGTTTCTGGTGGAACCTGTTGGCTTGGGTTGCTTGGGTATGTTTTTGGTGCCCATGGGTGGTCGACGTCGATGCGGTTAAGAACCCAGTCGTGCTCAATTACCGTGCAATACTTCGTGTAGTTTCCGATGCCGTAGTACGCACTGCCAATAGGTTGTGGGCCACCAAAGCTTGGCTGGTAGCTGGTCGATTCAATATCACTCGAGCCGTAGGCGGTAACCCGAACGTTAATTTCGTAGTTTTTGTTCGCCGCTTTAATTTCCTTGTGGCTAACAGTTTCACCCCTTGGATTAAGTACTTGGATGTACGCACAAATCGGTGTATTTTTTGCTACTTGGTACGACTTATTGGTGACATAACGAATGATCGGTCGTTGCTCAATCTGGCTTTCTGGAAGTGGTGCTTGACCGCCCGCAGGACCGCCCGCCATAGAAAGGACAGTCGCCGTAGCGCCATCTTTTTCGAGCGCACTAAAGACATTTTTTGCTGGATTTGATGTACTGACTACCGAAACTTTTGCGTCGGTGGCACGAATAACTGTTCGGGTATTCACAGCCAGAGCGCGGTAGGTTATAAGTCCGCCAAATATCGCGATCAGTACAAGCCCAAATACTAGAAAGTGTGCTTTTGGTTTGCCTTGTGATTTAAGATAAGACCCACTAATTACTTTATTTTTTCCTTGTTTTGTTTTTTGTGCTTTTGCCATGTTGTTTCCTTACTAAAGCTTGTTATTTATCGATACGGGTTTTTGTTAAATGGTTCATCTGCGGCGGTGTCGTTTACGACCACTTTGAGTAACCGCACGCTATAGCCTTTATCAAGAATTGAGTTAAAGTTTTTGTCAGTCACAACAGAGAAACTCATATCGCCAATGCGTGATTTTTCAGTAGTGCTAGGATTCTTCCAGCAGTATTTCTTGTAACTGCCGACGCCTTGATAGTTTGTATCATCGCCAAGAATATGCGCACTAATATTTACCGACTGTCTTCCGACCGTATAGTTAAACGCGTTTGATTTTGGCGGTTCTGGGTATCCAACGAAGTAGGTTGTGCGTAATCGACTTTCTGTTCCAGGATCTGCTTGTGCAATTTCCGCCGCACTGACAGACTGACCGTTTTTTCCAACAACAGCGACATAAGCGCAAATCGCTTGCCCTGGATTTAACCAGAGTATGTTACTGACTGTCTGTGGTTTATTGCCAAATACCGAAACTCGCAGGATTGAATCTTGCGTGTGGGGCGCATCGGGAACGGCAGTTCTTTTGCCAGCCATATTGATCACAGTTACTGCGCCGTCTTTGATCCGTTGGTCAGTACTGGCCACCCCAGCTTTTATTTCACTATCAGCGGCTGCATATACACGTCGTGCCGATGTTGCGAAGCTTCGGTAGACTAAGAATCCGCCAACGAGCGCGATAATCAGTACGATGACCGCAACCACAATTTTATTTGGCTGAATACTCTTAAGGTTTGATCCACTGATAATTGATTTTTTTATTTTTTGTTTAGCCATTTTATTAATACCTTTAGATTACTTTGTTAATTACGGTGTTTTGTTAATTGGTTCGTCTTTTGCGAAGTCGTTCACGATAACTTTAAGAATGTGGACCTGGTATTCTTTTTTAAGAATCGAATTGAGTTTTTTGTCGGTTGCTACCCAGAAGTTAACTTCACTGACGACAAAACTGTATTTAGGGTCGCTGTTTTCCCAGCAATATTTTCGGTAGTTACCAACACCACGAAAATTCGATTGGCCGCCAAGAATGTGCGCATCGCGATCTATTGTTACTGGAATCAAGCTCCCTTTCGTATAGTTGAATGCACTTGATTCACCTGCGGCTGGTTTTTCTACGAGCTTTTGTTCATCGCTTAAATTTTTACCAGCAAGAAGCAGTCGACTTTCTGTTCCGGGGTCTGCTTGTGCGATATCACTAGCCGATACGAGCTGACCGTTTTTATTTAGAACCGCAACATATGCGCATATTGAAGCATTAGGCTTAAGGTTTAGAGTATTTGCGAGCTTTTCTTCTGTTGTCCCGGTGGGTGCTGGTAAAGAAAGCCGCATGCGTGCATCAAGGCTGAATGGTTCTGTCGTTGCAGTATCCCTCGCTTTTAGATTGAGTACGGTCATAGTGCCGTCTTGTACGAGTTGACCAGAGTCTTTCGGCACAGCCTGTAGCTCGGTTGACTGAGGAGTGAAGACTCGTCGATCACTGACTGCGAAGCTCCGGAATACGAAGAACCCACCAACCAGGGCCACGAATACGACGATTAGTATGGCGATAAGCTTATTATTTCTACTACTTTTAAGAGACGTTGATCCAACGATAGATTTTTTTGCAGCCTGTTGTGACATTTTTTTAGAGCCTTTTTGTTTAGTATTTATGTTCATAATGTATCATAATGCATAATATATTGCTAATGTTTTAAGGTCGTAGAAATATATGAAAAACAATGAACCACAAGTAGACGATACTCAGCCCTCAGAGTTAGTATCTAATCCAATACCAAAACGCGACGACGAAATTGTTGTTAGTGAGGTTTCTAAGCAGGCGTTTATTGCGGATGAGCCTCCGCAAGATTTGTTAAACGATGATGAGCAAGGGGAAGAAGATGAGGCGGAAAGTATTCTTTCTCTTTCATTCGCTAAGCGGATCTTAAAAGTCTTCGCATTACTAGGGTTATTTATAGGGTTTGTGTTGCTGATGTTTACCTTCGTGTTCAAAACATATTTCGTTGATGGTCTGAGTATGTTTCCAACGCTCAACAACGACGATCGACTTGTTTTGTGGGTTGGCGGTAAAACGTGGTCGACCATAACGCGCGCGGATCATATTCCAAAACGTGGCGAAATTGTAGTAGTAAAAAGCCCAATTGACGAAAGTGCTGATTATGTAAAGCGGGTGATTGCGCTACCGGGTGAACGCGTGGTTTTGAAGGACGGTGTGTTGTTGGTGTATAACCAAGAATTTCCAAATGGTTTTGACCCAAATCAAACATTTGTAGCAGATTTGCGCGCCACTGCTGGCGAAGTTGACATGACAGTACCAGATGGACATATTTTTGTCGTTGGCGATAACCGCGAAGAGGGCGGGTCCGAAGATTCTCGAAATTCGGTTGGAACAATCCCAAATCAGAATATCATCGGCAAAGTCATATTACGGTTTGTGCCGGTGCAAGAATTCAAAACGTTTTAGTAGTTTTGCAACTATACTTTTGTACGTAAAAAACGAATCGCAAAGGTAATAATTTGCCACGTCACTGTCAAAAGCGCAACCAGCGATAGGAACCACACAAACGCCAATCCAAAACTTGCTATAGTCTGAGTACTTGCCAACAATTGTGCTCCACTACGAGCAACAAAAAGTGGTACCAGCAGTTTTACGACCAGCAGCACCCAAAAAATTAACAAAACCGTCACGATTGCTTTGCCCGCAACTTCTATCGCTGCCTTTTTGATAAATGATTTTGGTTTATTAGAAAACTCAAGCTCAATGATAAGAATGTTAGAAATTGTAATGTACGTACTACGAACAACCCAGGCAATAAACAGGCCGATTATTGCTGCAATTGCCCAAAAAATAACGGTAAAGATCGAGTTTACAAGCGATTTATCTAAGTATGCAAACATCAGCGCCTGAATATCTTGGCCGCTAATTTCATATGCCAGTGTTTCGCCAGAAACCAGCCGAGTTTTGATTCCGTCCAGAAGCAGCACTAGGAATAAAACAAGACTTATTAAAAATGAAACAACAAAACTAGGGACGACAGTACTGAGAATTTTCTTTGCCTTTTCCATCGTATCTTCCATTACTCTATGCCCTCAATCACGGTAAATTGTTTTACTGTCCACTGTCCAGCAGAGTAGGTAAGCGTAGCTTCGGTTAAATAGTCGCCTCCATCACTGGTTGTCACGGCGACTTGAATTTCGCCAGTGTTTTTTGGGGATTCTTTCCAGGTTTTTTCTTTGATTGTCAGTTTAGAAATCTTTGGCAGTGATTCAAGTTGTGAAACCACGCCAATACTCAAAAACTTGTTGCTGCTGGTGCGGTCGTTCTTGATTGACAAAATTGCTTGGCACACTTGATCGGGAGCTTTGGAATTTTTGCTGCAGTATTTGTTTGTGGGTTCGGCTTTTTTTATTTCAGTTTGTGTTTGAGTTTTTGTTGTTGAGTTTGAAACTGACTTGGGGTCGGCTTTGGTTGTCGGTGCCTCGCTAGGCTTAGTAGGCGTATCGGTTTTTTGATCTGGACCTGGCTGCGGAGTTGGCTCCTGCTGTCCGGTTTCGACCAACGGCTGTGATGAACCAACGATCGCCAAACGAGACTCGCGCCCAAAAACGAGTCCGTACAACCCATAAATTCCACCAATAATAATTATGAGCAAAAGCGCGGTACTGCCGCTGGAGATTAGTGGAATATACTTGGTCATGGTGTGTGCTTTTTGTGTACGCGTTGAAAACTCGTTCTCGATAGATTCTAGCGAACGTTTGTTAAGTTCGCTTTTCTTGATTGCTTCTCGGCTGAGTGTAGTTTGTTTTTGTTGTTCTTCCATGTTGGTTCTTCGTGGCTATACGTATACAATACCATAATCATGATGACTCGGTTGCGCGCAGCAATTACAAATCGGCCCGCAAAGTATCTTCCGTTTTTGTCGGCTGTAATTATTGGCTTGTCTTGTTGGCAGTATAATCTTGGATTTTTGGTTTTTGTTGGTCTTGTGCCAATGGTTATGTATTTGCAAAAAGCCGAGCATGACAAAAAACTTCGTGCTCGAATGATCAGAACTTTTTGGCTAGCCGGTTTACTGCATTTTATGGTTGTACTTTTTTGGATGATTCAAACAAATCCAATCACGTTCTCGCCGGTTGTTGGGTCGACCGAAAATCTTATCAAGGCAATATTTTTTACTCTGATAGTTTTGTTTTATTCGCTGAGCTGGCTTGTGTTGGGTTTTGGCTTCAAAAAACTTCGTCCGTTTGTCGGCTCAAAAGTCCGCACGGTTTTGGTCGTTGTGTCTCTCTGGGTTGTGCTGGAATTTTTGCGCAGCTACGCCTACGCAATTTTTTTGTACGATAAAAGTTCAAGCATTGGCCCGCACTGGAATTTTGGTAATTTGGCATTTGGCGCGAGTACCACGCCACTCGTTTTTGCAGGCCGAATTATCGGGATGTATGGGCTGGCGGTTTTAGTAATTTTAATTAACTTTGCAGTTTTTTGGATGATGAAAAAACAGTACAAAGCCGCCGCAATCCTCATGAGTATAGTTATATTTTTTGTGGCAGCTGGATGCCTTGGATATAAAACAAACGCCCCGCAAAAAACAGTAAGCGTTGGATATTTGCATACAAACAGCCTGACGACAAAAGATGCCTACATGCAGCAGTTAGCGAGCGATCTTGACGACACGAAAGACCAGCAATTATACGACGTTGTTGTTTTACCCGAACACTCGGCGTTTTTTACTTCAAAAAACCAAGAGTTGCGCCGGGACATTATGCAAAACATGGGACACGAAAAAACGGTGTATATTACATCCGACGCCGAGGATCCTGGGCCAGAAGGACGAATTAATCACCTAAGAATTTACAATCAAAAGGGTGAAATTGTGAACGAGCAAACCAAAAACTTTTTGATTCCGGGCGGCGAGTATTTAACGCTCTGGGCGCGCGTGTTGCTAAAAGCTGCTGGGCATGGTTCGTTGGTGGATGATTTTGACCGCGAACGTGCGCTGACAAAAGGCTGGATTCCGCACCACGCCTTCAAAACAGAATCGGGAATCTCAATTGGGCCGTTAGTGTGTTCGGGCTCAATCAGCCCACAGTTGTACCAAAAATTATCCGGCAAAGATAATCCAGATATTTTAACCAACAGCGCAAGTTTAGGCATTTTCCGCGAAGCAACCGGCTACCACGAACAAGTGCGTCAGATCTCGCGTTTTCACGCCGTGGCAAACAACAAACCGTTCGTACAATCATCGATCGATAGTTATTCGTACGCCATCGATCAAAACGGAAATTTCCTGAGCGAGTCCAAACAAGTTGACACCGCGAAAATTCTGAGCGCCAACGTTTCAATCCAAACCAAACAAACCATATACAGCAAATTCGGCGAAGTAGTCTTGGTGCTAGTTACCGGGACTTTACTACTGCTGGCAGTGCAGAAAATAATAAGCAGCCGACGGAAAAAGCCCTAGGGGTTACAATTGTTGTAAGCAATTTTGCTCCGCAAGCAGGCGCACATTATAATCCAAACTTGGACTCTACTTGTCCTTTGTTTATGTCATTTGTGATGTTTGTGTATCCCAGGTTCTGCAGAATGTTCATGGCCACGTTGCTTCGGCTGCCAGAACGGCAGTACACAATAATCGCACTGTCTTTGGTGACATCTTTTAGCTGAGGAGCGCCCTGCAGTAGTTGGTCTGGCGGAATATTAATCGCTCCACTCACGTGGCCGCTTTTGTACTCGTCGGGTTCTCGTACGTCGATGATTGTATTTTTCACTGTTCTTACTATAGCAAAAACTATCCAACCGAATTATAAATCGCTTTTGCGAAACCGATTCCTAGACTCGATTCATCAGGAGCCAGATTGCATCACTGATTGACGATTGTAGTAAAGACGACGGTGCGTTTAGAAAAATTGCGTTGAGCCGCGGACCAATCGCCGGCGCAGGTGATCAAGTTTAGATTCGTGCCGCTTTGGGACTTAAATACTTCGTCGGGCCGCTCGTCGTAGCTGTACTTTTTTGTTTTTGTGACCGAAAAAACAATCGTTTCGCCCTTGTTATCGATGACCGTAACTTTGTCGTCTTTTTTGAGTTTTTCTAGATTTAAAAACACCGCCGACAGGCCTCCTCGACCAGACAAGTGGCCATCCATAACGGCGCTGCCAGGGTTTCCGGGTCGTACACCGAGCTTGTACCAGCCAACGTCAGTGTAGTTGCTTGGAACGTCTAAGTCGCCAGAGTCGGTCAAGCCGACATATTGGATTTTTGCATCAACGCCTATTTTAGGAATTTTTAGTTTGACGGGGTAGCCGTATCGTTTTTTTTCTGGTGTCGGTTCAGCGGCGGGAGTTTGGTTTACGGTACCGGCGTCTTGGTTCGGCTCGTGATTTTTTGTCGCTAACCATACACTGACTAATCCCAGCACTAGCAGGATCAATAACAATACTACAAAATGTAGTTTTTTATATGTACGCAGTGGCTTACGCATTACGACGAACTAATTGTTGGTTGAGCTGTACTTGCGACGAACAACGAATGCTACTGCCAGCAATGCAACGACTCCCACGGCGAGCGACCAAGACGAAGCGTTTGTTTGCTGCAATGGACCGTCTCCTGTGGCCGGAAGTCCCGGGGTGCTGTCTGCCGAAGCTCGAGAAATCGAATAAGCCGGCGAAGAAAAGGTAATGTTCGATAAGCCGACAATAGCGCCGCCATCAACAGCTTCTATGCTAAACGGTGCTTCTTCTGTCTCGTCGTCTTCTGTGCGGGTCACCTCTAGGCTTGATGTGTCGACTTCGCCCGGGGGCAACTCTAGTAAATCTTCTAAAATAGCGTCTGGCAAAAATGCTTGCATGCTGCCGGTGTTGAGCGTGCTGCCGTTTGCCAAAAAGTGCGGCGCGCCAAGTGTTGCCACGAGTGATGCAACTCCCTGCTCATCACGTTCTGCCTGTACGAATCCGCCCATCGCCCCAGTCAACGCAAAGTATGCACCCGAAAAGTCGTTGCTGCCTTCGTCACTTTCGTTGAATGTCATATCCATCGAAGCACCTAGAGCGTCAACTTCAGATGCGTTAGCGTTGCAGTTTGGAGGAGTCGCGGTACAGAATGCAAAGTCGTCTCCGTTGCCATATGGAGTACGAACTGGCGATAATGTAACACTCACCGATGCCGAATCAGTTCCTAGATTGCTGGTTTCCCAATTAGACACGTCGCCGTGAATGAGGGCAAATGAGTAGCGGTTTGCAAAACCAGTTCCCATGTCGGTTAGTGTAATTGTTATGTCTGAATCGGCGGTTATCGGACTAGACGTGTCAGGAGTTACAGCGCCTGTCAGGTCAAAATCGTTGGTGCTACCGTTTCGGTAATATACAAACAAGCCGGTTCGATTGCCTTGTTCGGTGCTGGGGCAGATAGCCGCTCCGATTGAACCGCTTGTGGGGCTTGTCGGGTCGGCTACTACTTCTCCGTCAACGCTTAGTGAAGCTATAACGGGCCTATCGATGCCTTCGCCGTCCCACGTGTAGGTTGTTGAACCGCTGTTACAGTCGGCTTGCGATGGTGCGCCTTCTGTTGCCGTAGCGTGAACTTTTAGCGGACTTATGGCGGTCACGGATAGCAATATCCCTAATCCAATTAACAACAAACTAGCTTTTGACGTTATCGTTTTAACATTTCCCATGGGTTCCCCTTGTGGTTATCTTGCTTACTATTGAACCACATGAAACGTTCTAAAAACAGTGTTTTGTGTAAATGATTCAAAAAATTTGCAAAAAACAGTGACAAACTTCTCTCGTCCTGGCGCAAAAAAACACTTTCGCGAGATTACCTATTGCGCTTGTTGTTTTTCCGAGAAGACGACTAGTCTGGATGTATAGGTTCGCTTGTTGCTGTCCCAATCGCCTTGGCAGGTGACGAGGTTCAGGCGAGTTGTTCCTGGGCTGGATCGAAATACAGCCGTTGCGTTTTCTGCGGGAGCGTACAAACGCGACCCGGTGACAATGAATGTCATGGTTGTTCCGGCATTGTCGGTAATAAATATTTTGTCGCCCTTTTGCAGTTGATGAAGGTTGTCAAATAGGGCAGGTTTGTTTTTGACCAGACCAAAGTGTCCGCCGATGACCGCACTGCCTGATTCACCGGGTCGCGGACCTTGTTTGTACCAGCCAGCGTTTTTGTCGGCCTTCGGCGAGGCCAAATCGTTTTGTGATGTTAACCCCACGTGTTCTACGGCGCCATCTACAGAAATCTTTGGAATTTTTATTCGCACCGGAAATCCGGGTTGTGACATAGAAGTTGTATCTTCTAACGTATGTGCGATCGGTAACTGCGCATCAGCAGAGCGCCCCGGTTGTCGCGGATACATCGCAAATAAAATCGAGACAGAAACCAAAATCATCAGTACGCTCGCAATAAGTGCCCGACGAGTTCGCAGAGATTTGATTACATTCATGCTGATTTTAGGGATTACCAGACGGTTAGGCTGTGTGTTTTTTGCGCAGCAGGTACAAAAAAGTAAGCGTTGTGATTATGGTAACTGGAAAAATCATCCACAGCGGAGAGGTATTATTGGTAGACTCCGGCGGAACTCCAGTATCAGGCAGTCCGGGTGTCGTGCTTGAACTGCTGCTATCGTTGTCTTCATCTTCTTCATCGTCGAAGACTGGTGCCCCAAGGCAAGAAGATCCAGTGAAAGTGTTGTTGTCTAGCGTGACCGCTCCAGTTTGCGCCAACGCTCGTCCTTCTAGGTCTACTCCGGTTGCGAGCGTAATAGAAGTAGACGAAAGAATATTCCCTTTCAAGGAAGTGTTCGTTCCAAGTACAGCCGAACTAACCTGGCGCCACCATATATCGCAGGAGTCACCGCCAACTACATTGGCAGTGCCCGACGTAATAAGTGTTGATGCTGATTTAAAAATCCATACGCCAGCGCCGCTGAGGGTCAGTGTTCCGGACAGCTCAAATGCATCGGCGCAATATACACCGGCCACAAGGTTCTCTGACACTAAATCTTTAGTACCAACATAGGTTGTGTCGCAGCCTTGATCGATAAAGCCAAAAGCTGCGGTGTTGTCGTTTTGGGCTGCGAGTGAATCACCGGCGTTTCGGATTGATCCTGGTGGCCCGACGCTGCCGGGCGGGAATCCGGTCGGCGATCCGCCTATGCTAACGCCAAGGTCTCCGGGCATGGTTGTAGAGCCGGTATTTGTAACGGTTGTGTGGCCCAAAACAGAGAAACTGCCAACAGGACCAAGTGTTGGTGATGTGGCGGCATGCACAATCACCGGTTGGTTTATACCCAGAATAAGCAAAAAACCTGCCAGCAGAAGTGACGCTTTAAGACTTTTAATTCTGTGACCGCTAAAATATTTCATGATTAGTTATTAATATCCTCTTACGCTTAGTATACCCCGTCCCGTTATTTAAACCTATTATCGGTTTGTCGGTGGAGTCTATTCATTTCCGGCGGGACGGTTTAGGGTCAGTAATTTTACAATTCCCCAGCCAAGCAATAAGTACACAACGGCCGCTACGAGTATTGACGGTTCGAACACAGAGCGCACTACATCGCCAGTCTCTGGCCTTCCTACGCTAAAAATTTTATCAAACGGCAAAGTGAGAATGCCCGTTACGCTGTAGATAAAATTCACAAAACCACTGGTTGGATTTGCCCCAAACATTTTCAGCGCGAATCTAAAGGCTAGCAAAATTTCGATCAGCCCAACGACATACCAAACAATATTTGCGGCTGTTGCTTTGCCGTTGTTTGCAACTTCGCTATTAACTTTGCGAGTTTCTTGCTGAACATCGGCGCCGGTTGCACTTACGCCCTCGTCTTGACTGGTTGTGACTGTTTCTTTGATCTCTGGCATAATGCACCTTTCGTTATGTAGCTCTAAGCATAAGTATACTCTTATGCTTAGCATTCGTTTCAGATGTATTTTGTATAAGGCTCAGACTGCGGATTGCTTAGGCGGGCATGACGACTTCGATTTCGGTGCCAGCGAAGCCAACAATTGCTCCAAAACTTTCGTTGGGCGGTAGGGCGCGCCAACGCTGGGCTCTTTCCGAATCGCCATATGTGGCGTCAACCGACATTGCATCGCGCGCTTCTTCGGATTCCCATTCGGCCATTAAAATAAATGATCCGGGAGTGTCTCGCTTTGGATGAAGGTGAGTGCCGAGTGCACCAGGATATTCCTGTAAAATTTCGCTACCCGTATGCCAGTGATCTGTGAATGCTGCTTCTGACTCTGGTTTCACAGGTTCGTTGAGTGCAATTGTCCAAAAAAATCGATACATAATTATTAGTTTCCGTGTTTACTTACAAAATCTGTGAGTTCATGGCTAAACCGTGCAATGCGCTCGGTAATGCTTGCGTCACTCAGTTGGTGTGTTTCATCGAAGTCCGCGGCATCAGTACAAATGCGAGTCGGTATTGTAACAAGCCCCTGCGAGCGAGCAACCAACATCAGTTGATCAACCGCCTGCGGGCTACGATTGCCGCCGTTGCTAACCAGCCCCACAATTTTCCCGGAAAACTTAATAGTATGATGCCAGTCGAGGGCGTTTTTGAGCATGGCGCTATAGCTGTTGTGGTAAATCGGCGTAACCCACACAAAGCCGTCCGCTATGAGGCTTTTTTTCAAAAATTCTCGGGTCTTTGCGTCAAGCGTGTCGCTACGTTCGATACCACGGTTATATAGCGGTAGGCCATATTCCACCAGATTGATAATTTCTGTTTGCGCTCCCAATTCTTTCAGCTGCGTCTGGATTGCTTCGCCGAGCGCAAGTGAATGCGACTGTGCGTCTGCCGAACCGATAAGTAGTAAAATTTTCATATATATCCTTTCTTTAATACGGGTTTTGATGCGCTTGTTTATAAATATACTGCGTTTGCTGTAGTAAGTATTCGGTCGCTTCCTTCGTTACGTAGTAGTAGCGGCGCGTCCCAACACTTACGGATTTTATAAGGCCAACTTTACGAAGTTCTTTTACGTGGTTTGATGCGGTTGGCTGGGGAATACCAACGGTCCGAGCAATTTCACATAAACAAGTCTCTTCCTTGACGGCTGGAGCAAAACCAACTGATTTGTCGGCAATGTGTATAAATACCCGCAGTCGAACAGGGTTTGATAGAACTTTGTAATACATGGCTAATTTATCATCCATGCAAAGGAGTATACACTAAACATTCTAGAAGTCAAATATTCTATTTCCTAAATAGTCAGGCTGTGTTCAGGAAGTTTTTGGGTACGTATAACCCAACCCAACTAAACGAGCGCGAAGTTGATCTTCTGTCGCATACATTTCTTTCTGGTATTCGATAAGGTCGTTTGGTCTAGCGTCGTGGTATGCGCCATGATCGCCTCTTAGCGAAGCTATTGTTTCGACAGATTCTGCAATTCTCGTTAGTGATTTGTTCTTGTCTTCGTTTGAAACCCAGTCTGACTTATTCTCGACGTAGTTTAGGGCAGCGTCCGTGATCGCCGCCAGCATTCGAAAGCAGTTAATGTACTCTGCGGCGCTTTTGGGTAAGTAATTTTTTAATTCCACAAAAACAGTATAACAAAATAAAAAACACCGAGCGTAGCGATGTTCTCGGTGTTTTTTATTTGGAGGGACACCGTGCTTCTTGTAGCAACTATTTTACAAACAAAGAATCCAATTCATTTAGTATTAACTCGCACATAAAAGCGTGGCCTTCGTTATTTGGATGCAGCCCGTCTGGAAGTAAGTCTCTGCCTTTGCCAAGCTCAGCTTTGAACCTGTCGAATACTGGCACAAAAGGAATATTATGCTCTCGGGCTACGTCCTTCATTCTGTCTTCATACATTCTTATAGAATCATTCGTGTAGTGGAAGTCTCCCCAGGACACTGGGGTTGTCTGTGATTCATCACACGCGGAAAGCCCAACAAAAATCACCCTCGAGCTAAGAGGTTTAGTTTTAGCAATGATTAATCTTAAATTTAGTTCGTACTTATCGATTGGTAGACTAACAGTTTGTTCCTCTGGAAGTTCATCGCTTGATGAGTCATTTGCGCCAATTTGAATTACTATCACGGGCAAGTCACCGTATCGTGTCCTGGCCACAGTTTCTGATCCTATTCTATCCAGAATATTTCTGGAGTTGTCTGCGGATATTCCCAGATTAAAAATTGTAGGTTCGTCACGGCCCTCTAAATCACTAGCTTGAAGCGAGTCGTAATGTTTACGGATTCGTTCTACCCACCCGCCGTCCGTATCCCAGTAGCCTTGTGTAATACTGTCACCAAAAATTAATACTCGCATATGTATGATTATAACAAAAAACAGAGACATTTGTCTCTGTTTAAGCGTTTACGATTTGGAGGGCCATCAGGGACTTGAACCCTGGACACCCTGCTTAAGAGGCAGGTGCTCTAACCAGCTGAGCTAATGGCCCGTAAGAATACGGCTACAAATATTTGTTGTAGGCTGGAAGTTTAATTTGTAAGGTTCGAGCACCAAGTGCTTATCATTTACTTTCTCGGCAACAAGTGCCTCGGGCAGCTGAGCTAATGGCCCGCTTTTTGCGGACTTCTAACAATGTAGACGAAGGGGTATTTTAACAGATACGGATCGGATTGTAAATTATGTGCATAATTGTTTGGCGCACGGGGCGAAGCGGACTATAATCAAATCATAAATAAAAATAAGGGGGAGCATATGCTCAATTTACTCGCACAGGTGGATTACACCTACAGTTCTTACAATACAACTTCAGCAGGAGACGAAGGCGCATTGGCTGCCGTCATGGCAATGATGGGCGTTATTTTACTTATTGCAATTCCGGTCATTATTTTTATGATCGTGTGCATGTGGAAAATTTTCGAAAAAGCTGGCGTCGAAGGCTGGAAAGCAATTGTTCCAGGCTACAACGGCTGGGTTATGGCAGAAATCGCTGGCAAACCAGGCTGGTGGGGAATTGTCGGACTCGCAGGCGTGATACCAGTTTTGGGCTGGGTCGCAAGTATTGCTAGTATTGTTCTCGGTGTTATCATCGCAATCGAACTTGCCAAATCATTTGGTAAAGAGACTGGATTTGCCGTGCTACTAATATTGGTGCCAGTGATTGGTTACCCGATGTTGGCATTTGGTGACGCAAAATACGTTGGCGCCGGTGGTGTTAAAGGTGCAAAACCAGCCGCAACTAAAGTATAATAAAAACACTAAAAAGGGAGCCTCCAATCACCGGCTCTCTTTTTATTTGTAGTTCTGTGCTATCCGCGGATGTTACAATTGCAGTAAATGAGATTACTCGACGGATCAGAACTAGCAGAGTTTATAAAAGAACGGCAGGCCAAACAGGTTCGCGCGCTTCGGCAGGCGCATAAAATTTTGCCGAAACTGGTAATTATTCGTACCAATCCCGACCCAGTTGTTGATAGTTACATGAAACTAAAAAGCGCATATGGCCTGGATATTTTAATTGATGTAGAAGTTTTGGCGGTTGACCAAAAAGATGCAATTTCTGAAATCAAAAAATGTAATGACGATGATTTAGTGCACGGCATCATCGTACAAATTCCATTGCAAAATCCCGACCCAAAACTAACCGACGAAATCCTAAATGCAGTTGATCCTAAAAAAGACGTTGATGGTTTATCAAAAGACTCCGACTTTGACCCAGCCACACCAATTGCGATTAACTGGTTGCTGGCTGGTTATAACATAAACCTAAAAGATGCAAAAATTGTATTAGTTGGTCACGGCCGTTTGGTTGGTAACCCGCTGGCAAAAATGTGGCAAAAATCCGGATACGATGTGGAGGTTGTTGATAAAAAAACTGACGATCTGCCGTTGGTGACAAAACAGGCAGACATTATTGTGTCGGCAACTGGCGTGCCGGGGCTAATCAAAAAAGACATGATAAAACCGGGCGCAGTTATTGTTGACGCCGGCGTTGCCACCGACAAAAATGGTTTAGTTGGCGACGTAGATAACGAAGTACGCGAACTCCCCGACATCACGATCACACCAACAAAAGGCGGCGTTGGCCCGCTCACCGTTTGCGCCCTGTTTGATAATGTTATTCGGGCATGTGTGAAGCTGAGTCAAGCGCCGCGGTAAAAATTTTTTGTATTTCGGGGGGCATTTCATTCGAGATAACTTTTTTGTAATCGTAATCATCTGGTAACTCAAAAACATATTTTTGTTTTAGTTCTGGGTAGATTTCCTCTGCGAGTTTCATCGCCGCCCGAGATTCTTTAATTTCGCCGACACAATCTAGTGGTTTTTCGCCCTCGATTCCTAAAAGTTTTTTGTATGTGTTTTGCAGGCTAGAGTCGAGCAGCAAGTTTTTGCCGTGCCACAAACTTTCTAGTTTTGCGCGTTCAACAAAAGGCGTTAGCGCCAAAAAAACAAATGCACATTTAGAACATTCGCCGCACCAAAACATGTGATTTTGGTCGTGGGTGTATGCGCGGTTGCAAGAACTAAAAACATCTTTGTATGTTTCAAAACCGGTTTGCGCAAAAATTTCCGCAATTCGCAGTTCGCTCAAACTTCGCAGAAATGAATAGTAGCGAACACCGTCGCCGGCTACGTGTTGTAAAAAGTTTTGAAAGTCTTGTTCGAATATTTGCGATTTAGAATACTGATGATTGATGTCAGTACCTTGGTATTGCAGTGTCGGTTCGTTGGCGGATTGTTCGTTCGAAACAATCACATCTTGGCGGCCGCTAAGTACAGCAACCGCAAATCCAACGCATGCAAAAACTGCCGAGATTGGAACATGCCCGTTCATGGCGCCATGATTTTCGATACTTAAAAGTTGCTGATCCCATTCGCGCTCCACGTAAAAATGAGGCTTTCCAATTTTGTTCACAAGAGGTTCTAGTTGCGATTTATGGCCAACACTCCACGTCGCAAAGTCTTCGTTTTGGTTTTTTAGCATTTCCACCGTGACAAGTGAATCTTTGCCGCCGCCCAAACCAACCAGCTTTCCGCCAGTGCTTGAGTTTCTAATTGGTGCAAAATTCTTCGTTGCATTCGCGGGAAAAAGCACCGGTGTTTTAGGATCGATTTTATTAACATAAAAAAATTCACCCAAACCTTTCCGGTAGGTGCGAGACAAAAATTCGGCCATTGGCTGATCGATAGGATGCTTGCTGCTCGGCACAATATTTTTTGGCACAAAAGTTTTGTAGTACGAAACGCCTGCGACATAAAACAAACTAGTAAGCGCTCGCTCTAAAAGTTCTGGGTTTATGTTTTTTGCAAACTCAAAATCAAACTTGTACGTTTCGGTAAACGAAAAAGCATCGTCGATTCCGTAGTGCATTTTTAGTGTTTTAGAACCTTCGTCAAACGAATAATCTTTAAAAATAAACGAAGAATACGTGTTCATATTTTGGCTCACAGATTTTTTACGCATTCTTTAAACTGCAACCCGCGGTCTTCAAAGTTTTTGAACATATCAAAACTTGGGAAGCCGGGGGATAACAAAACGGCGTCATTTTTTTGTGCATGGGCGGTGGCTTCTTTGACAACTTCGCTCATCGTTTCGGCTTTGCTGATCACAAAATTTGTAAATTTATTTGTCGTTAAATGCTCGCTGACGCGCTCGCTGCTCGCGCCAATTAATACAACTTTGCGAATATCTTTGCTGCGCTGAATTATTTTTTGAGTGAGTTCGTCTAGGTTTAAGTCGCGGTCAAACCCGCCAATAATTAAAACTTTGTGTTTATCAATCGCATCGATGGCGGCGATTGTTGCGGTGGGGTTGGCGGCAAACGAATCGTTGATGTACCAAACGTCGTGTTTTTGGCCCAGGATTTCGATGCGGTGCGGCAAGCCAGCAAAGTTTTGTAGGACTTTTTTAATTATCTGTGTGTTGCCTTGGACTAAATCCCAGGTTGCGGCAATTGCGGCACAAACGTTTTCGAGGTTGTGGTGACCCAAAAGCGCGACGTCGCTAGTATTGCAAACGTGTTTGCCGAACGCCATGATAGTGTCTCCCTCAACAAATACGCTTTCTTCTTCGATTGGTTGTTCGCCGACTGGCGGGACTTCGTAGCCAATTTTTCGAGCGGGCGATGGTGTTACGACTTGTTCGGAAAGCTCGCTGCGTGCATCAAAAATCGCCAAGTCGTCTGTTTTTTGGTGGGCAAACATTTGTTGTTTGGCTAAAACATATTCGTACATGTCGCCGTGCCAGTCGGTGTGTTCCTGGTTTACTACAACACAGACGGCAATTTTGGGCGAGTATTTTAAATCGACTAATTGAAAACTAGCCAACTCTAACACAACAGTGTCGGTTGGTTTAATATCTTTTTTTAGCATATCCAGCGGCGGCACGCCGATGTTTCCGCCCAAGTGAACGGTGTGCCCGGCGGCTTGCAGGATTTTTGCAATCAGCGTCGATGTCGTGCCTTTGCCTTTGGTGCCGGTAACACCAATAATCGGGGCAGGGCAGACTTTGAAAAATTCGTTTGTCGGTGTGGTGACTTTTTGCAGGATGTTTGGGGTTTCTGGGTTGGACTGCGTGATTTGGTTGGGGTTAATGATAGGAGTTCTTACTAAAAGGTCAAAACGATCTAGCTCGCTTAAATAATTCTCGCCAATGTTGGTGGCGACACCACCGGGCAAGTTCCCGGGATCATTCGGCACACAAATTGTAATGGTGTTTTCGGGTTTGTTGTAATAGTCGTAGGCCGAGCGATTTTGCATGCCAAAACCAAGAAGTGCGATATTCATAATAGTATTATAACGAATATTGGCCTATTAGTTTGCATCAAACTTGCCTGGTACTTTTTTGCACCAACCGGCTGCACTCTTTCAACTTTTTTCCGCAAAAAGTATTCAAAAACTCCGAGGCGGCTGAAGCCACGCGAAGCAGAAATACTGCCATTTGATCGCGCCAAAAGGACTCCCGTTGGTCGGTCCTCGCCATTTTTAAATGGCTTGCTCGGACTTGGCTTTTGGCTTGATTCGACCAAATCGCAGTATTTCTGCTCGGTGTTTCAGAGCCTCAGCACTGCTGCCTCCGACGAAGTCGGAGTATAAATAATCTGCTCCTGCAGATGCTGCTAAAGTGAGGCTCTGACGACTGCTGATTGGCGAGGGCGTGTTTGAAGATCGAACTCGTTCGATCTGAGTTGTCCGAGACATTGTGATGTTTGACAACGAGACAGTCACAGGGAGTCAGCCGCCTCGAAGTTTTGGCATACCTTTTTAAAAAGGTATGGAGCTAGTTGTTTGTTCTAAAACAAAAGTAACATTATGTTGACTCGTAAACAAAAACAATAAATTTTCTTAAACGACTACTAAATAATTCTAATTAAAGCTGTTTTTTGACCAGATCAGCAACTTGTCGCGGCGTCATATCGGCCTTCAAAATCACTTCAAC
>CAZDDV010000011.1:0-22368 GCA_964504275.1 uncultured Candidatus Saccharibacteria bacterium
ATCTGGTACGATTTCGATTGTTGGTTCGCCTGAGCTTGGCTCGGTTGTGACTTCGGTGGTTTCCGTTTTTTTGGTGTCGGTGTCTTGGCTGGTATCTGGAGTGTCATCATCTGCAATTATTACTGGAATTGTTGTGCTGGCTGGCGCCGCGGCTGTCGGTGCTGGAACTGTAGGGGCGGATGATGGTTCTTCGGTGGCGGCGCTAGGCGGCGCTATAGGATCACGTACTGGATCATCGGCTACGGGCGTTTGTGCCGCCGCAGCTGGAGCTTCGACTGGAGCAATGACTGGCGTATTTGCTGGTGCAATGTCTGATGTTTCGCTCGATTGCTCGGTAGCAACTTTGATTGGAGCAGCAACGGTTGGGGCGACGGCCGGAGCTGGCGTTTGTGCCGCAGCGGGCGCGCCATTGCCCAAAATTTCGTTGGCGATATTGGCAACATCTTCTAGGGTGACTTGTGATTTAATCAAGTAGCGGTCGGCACCCAACCGTTCGGCGCGCTCTTTGTCTTCGGCCTGGCTGAGTGCGGTCATCATGATGATTTTGCAGTCCTTTGTCTCTGGGGTTGAGCGCAAAATGTCGAGCATATCAAAACCACTAACTTTGGGCATCATAATATCGGCAATAATAAGGTCGGGTTTTTCTCTGACAGCAAGTGCTAACGCTTCTTCGCCGTCTGGCGCACTGACAATGTCGTAGCCTTCTGCTGCTAGTCTGTCTTCGTAAATTTGGCGAAGATTGTTATCGTCCTCGACCAACATGATTTTTGCCATTGCTTGTTCCCTCTTTTATGCGTGTTAATGCTTACGTTTGATCCAATTGTATCACGATTTTGCCTCGCTGTTGATCTCTGGCAGCGCGACTGGTGCCTGCGAAGTTTGCGCTTGCAGTTCTTTGACTTTTTGATCAGGCAATCGTGGCAGGTTTACAAAAAATGTGCTGCCGCGGTCGAGTTCGCTTTCGACCCAAATGCGACCGTTGTAGAGTTCGATAATTTTGCGGCAAATGAATAACCCCAGACCTGTGCCGCCAATGGTGCGCGTCGTGGAGTTGTCGATGCGGTAAAACTTTTGGAACAAATGCGAAATGTCCTCTGGCGCGATGCCGGCGCCGGTGTCTTTGATGTAAAATTGCACCACGTTTTCGTCACCTGTTAGGCCAATTGAAACTTTGCCGGTATCGGTGTATTTGGTAGCGTTATCAAATAAATTAGTGATAACCTCGCGCAACCGCTCAGGGTCGGCATAGGTGTAGTAAAACGGTCGGACCATTTTGTTGTTGTTCGAACTGGCGTCGATGGTTTTACCGTCGTTTTGCGAGCCGATAATGTACTCCATTTGTAGGCTCTTTTTTTCTGCAGCAAAACGCAAATCTTCGCTTAAGCGCTCTAAAAAACTGCCCATTTCGACGGGTTGCGGGTGGCTGGACAAGCGGCCGTCTTCTGCGCGGGCACTGGTGAGCAAATCCTGGAATAATCGGCCGAGGTGTTGCGTGGAAGTATGTGCTTTCTCGAGGTAGCTGCGGGCTTTGGTATCGATTTTGGCAACTTTGTCGTTCATGGCCAACGCTAGATACCCTTCGATAGCGGCAACCGGGGTGCGCATTTCGTGGCTGGCGGTGCTGATGAATTCGGCGCGCTGGCGTTCTTCGCCGCGCTCTTCGCTAACATCACGAAACACTCCAACCGCGCCGGTCATCACTTTATTTTTGTCGAACAACGGCGAAATGCTCATATGCAGTGCCACGTGTTTGTTTGATCGCGTTACCAGCGTGACTTGGTTATCGCGGATTGGCGCTTGTTGCATAAATGCGCGGGTGAATGGCCGCTCGACATCTTTGTATTCTTCGCCCTTGTCGTTGATGAATTTGAATACGCTGTGATAATCCAGTCCAACCGCGTCTGCTTCTGGCCAGCCGGTGATTTCGCTGGCCGCTGGGTTAAAAATCTGAATCATTTTTTGCATGTCTACCTGCACTACCCCGTCTTCGATGGCGTTTAAAATAATGTCGGATCCCATTTTGTTGCCGCCAGTTTTGGATTTATCGTGTTTTTTTGGCTTTTTATTTTCAGGGCTAGCAAGCTTCGGGCGTTTATCGAGCACGCTTTTAAGTGTTGTGATACCTAAAATAATCACAAGTATCCCTAAAACTACCCCACCAATAATCAAAATTTGAAATGTCATAATTGCTTATGATTATTGTAACAGACTTCGCACACTAGAAAACAGAGGCAAAATATGGTAGGATACCTCAGTTATTATTCTTGCGACGAGGTCCCGTCGTCTAGTGGTTAGGATATCTGGTTCTCATCCAGAAGATCGCGGGTTCGAATCCCGCCGGGATCACCAAAGAAAGCGCCCGAGTGTTTGCTCGGGTGTTTTCTTTGGTCATTCTTGCAGAATGGAACCCGCCGGGTTCGGTCGGCAAAGCCACGCGCAGAAGTTTACTTCGAGCATGGTTGCAGTCGTGCGTTTATCCCGCCGGGATCACCACGCGAATGCCCGAGTCTTGTGCTCGGGCTTTTGCGTGGTTATTCTCTTCAGAGAAACGAACCCGCGCGCAAGTTCGGTCGTTAGTCTGCTTGCCCGAGTAAGCTCGGCGCACAGATTAACGTGCGCCATCCCACCGGGTGACTACGATTGACAAAAAAACAAGAATAATGTATAATACTACACTATGAGAAAAATCGCCCCAATGGCAGTTGCGTCCGCAATGTTTATTGCAGGATGTGCTGGTGGTCCGGAAACCGAGCCCATGCCAAATTGGAATGATAAAGCTGCAGGCGCTGCCGAGTGGATGGATGGCGGTAATGGCCAGTTGCCTGCGCCTGAGATTGTCAGCGAACGCCGAGCTGAAATTACACGAGCCCTTGAAGCAGCTGAATTTGTGGCAAATGAAACTGGCAACGAACGCGCAAAAGAGCTTGTCGAATTCGCCAAAGCTAAGGGTTTGCCTAGTGTTCTTACGAATCTTGGGCCAATCGCGCTTGATGGTGCGACAAAAGATCTGGACGAGTTCTATTTCGTTTCGCTCAATGACAACGACAAAGGTATTACTCCTATCGCTGACGACTATCTGTTAGCGCC
This sequence comes from uncultured Candidatus Saccharibacteria bacterium, assembly GCA_964504275.1. Classification (GTDB taxonomy): domain Bacteria; phylum Patescibacteriota; class Saccharimonadia; order Saccharimonadales; family JAGQNJ01; genus CAYQXB01. The sequence continues at coordinate 3,088 of CAZDDV010000011.1, forward strand.
AGTAAATGGCGTGTACGTCGGAGACCTCGAAACATTATTTATGTATGAACGCGGTGACTTTTCGAAAGGTTGGCTTGGTATTCTCGCCTTGCATGAGTTAAACCATGCTGAAAATGGTTTAGACGGTGGCCCTGAGAACCCTAACGAGGAAGCAACGACGCGAAGTTTCCATCATCGACTCGCCTCTGAGTTATTCGAAGACACGTACGACACACAACTTAAAGATACTATAGAAAAAATGCGTCCACAGTTCGAGGCATTTATCACCAACAAAGCTGCTTTGACGCTTCCTAAAATTAATACTGCACCTTTAGAAGATAATTCGTCTGAGCAAGAAAGGCGCTGGATTTATGCAACGTTGATGTTTGATTCGATATTCCATCTTATTGATGAGCGACAGCAACCAATGCCACCGCAGAATGTATTAGATGCCGAGCACCAAAAAATATACGAATCATTATCAGAGCAACTCGTACGCTAGCCCGAAGTGCTGCGCATTAGCTTATACTAGAACTATGCTTGATCATTATTTACAGCGGGATATTGTGTATCGGTTGGCGTTTGCGGACGGACTGCGGTTTAGTGAGCTCAAGCCTGATACGATTGACAACAAATTATTTACGTATCATTTAAAAAAAGTGGTGGCAGCGAAGTTTGTGACAAAAGCCGACGACGGTTCGTATACGCTAACCCCCGAAGGTCGTCGCATGGGCGTGCGCGTGCTTGAAAAACAACAAGCGCTTTTGGACCACGCCGAATCGGTGTTGTTTTTAGTGATTCGCCGACAGTCCGACGGCGCTTGGTTGTTGTACGAACGCAAGACTCACCCGCTGATGGACCGCTCGGGGTTTATGCATACAACCCCAAATGCGACAGAATCAATTTTGCAAACCGCCAAACAATCTGTCATGGAAAAAACTGGCTTAGACTGCACGTTTGAAGTTATTGGTAGCGGGATGTTTCGTGTTTTTGACGGTAAAAATCTAGAGAGTTTTACGAACTTTACGTTGCTTGCCTGCGAAGACGCGCGTGGAGATTTGGTCGAAAACGACCAGCAAGCCCGATATTACTGGGTGCAAAACCCAGACTTTTCGGACAAGCGGATGTTGCCAAATATGCGCGTACTTGCCGACGCGTACGCTGGCGCTCGTAGCGATGGGCAAAACTTTTTTATCGAGCAAACGTTTCATATTTAGTTTTACGCTGCCGCCCGGACTTGGTAGGCTTGGTCAAATGCTTGGACAACATTGCCAGGTGCTTGGTTATGAATGAACGCCGACACGTTGCTGTACGGATTTGCTAGTTGTGCCGCCGATGGATACACGCCAATAGTTTCTGCAAGTTCTCGTGATGTTCCAACTGCGCCGAGTGCGCGTTGCCGTGCCAAATACTGCGCATCAAAGTTGGTCACTCCGCCACTTTCGATAATTTGATCGGCCAGTGGTGCACATGCTAGCAATAGTGACGCGCGGCCAGTGACGCGCGCCGCAGATTTTTTGATTCGGTTGTATCTGGTGTGATTTATTTGCAGCGCATCAACCGCTTGCCCGCTCAGCGCCATTGCTTCCCCAAACAAAAATGCTGATTCGTCTAAAAGTTCTGTGGTTGTGACGCGCGGATATTCGAGGTTTGTAATTGTTAGGTCTGGAAGTTTGAGCACGCGGCGCATGACTTCTTGATCTTGCTCGGGCCCGAATGTGTAGCGCGAAGTATTCAACCCACAAGCAGACATGATCTTGACCAAAAAACGAATGTCTTCTGGGCTTTGCGCCAGTTTGATCATGCTTGAAATCATGCCGAGTCCAAATTGCTGCTGCTCCAAGACAAGACTTCCTCGCGCAAGAGAGCGGCGCCGTGCGGCTTCGTCTTCATCGTGAGTGCGTGTTGGAGCCCAGTGCTCGTCACGCTCGAAAAACTTAGTTGATAAGTCGAAGTGTTTGTAGGGTCGTTGTAATGTTTCCATGTCTGCTAGTTTGCGCGCATGGCCAAACTAAAGCAGTGAACACTTTTTCACCTAAGTGTTTAAGCGTTGCAGCAAAGTATTTATCGGAGTTGTTTGCGCCAGTGTTTTATGATCAGGCGAGTTTTTTTGGCGGCTAGTCCTGTGTAGTTTTGGGCGGGGTCAATAATTATTTGTTGTTCTTTTTTGCTAAATTTTATCCAGTATTTTTGGGCTTCTTTGTCGGTTTTGATAATTTCATGGAGCTGTTTGCCTTCTGCTATCGCTTTGTGTGCCAGTGATTTCGAAAGTTCATGGGCAGTGGTGTGGCCGTGTTTTGCCAGCAATAAATACAGTGGTTCGGCAGCGATTGCGCCACCAGTCATTTGCAGGTTTTTTTGCATTGATTCTTCGTCTACCTCGAGTTTGCCCATGCTTCTGTTCAACCGCGATGTCATGCTGGCCAAGCACGCCGGAATAATCGTATAAAATCTGGCTGAGGCCGAGTCAGTTAAATCGCGTTGATGCTCGCTAGATAAATTAAGGTTGGCGTTCACGCTTTGGGCGATGACTTGTTTGGAAAGGCTCACCACGTTTTCAAAATTAATTGGGTTTTTTTTGTGCGCCATGGTGGACGAGCCGGTTTGGCCCTTGGCGAATTGCTCGCGGATTTCGTTAATTTCGGTTCGTTGTAAATGTCGCATGTCGTGGCCCAGGTTTCCCATGATTCCCGCGGCGATTGTCATTTCGTCCAGCAATCGCACTAAACCTTCGGGTGGAATAATTTGCGTGGAATACGGCGCTGGCTTGAGGTTTAGTCGTGCAAGCAACGATGTTTCAAATTTAAGCGGATCGTCAATAAACGTGCTGAGCGCGTTGTACGAACCAACCGCGCCAGAAAACTTTCCGTGCAGCATGTTGGTTAAATCTTCAATCGCTTGCATCGATGTCCCTAGTCTTGATACGTATTCGGCGATAGCAAAGCCAAACGTAATTGGTACGCCGTGTTGTCCGTGCGTGCGGCCAATCTGGGTGGTGTCGGCGTATTTTTCTGCAAGGTCTAACAAGGTTTTTATAAGTTGCTTGAGCCGAGGAATCACAACAAACGTTGCGGCGTCACGCATTTGCAAAATTTGCGAGGTGGCAATAATGTCGTAACTTGTTGCGCCAAAATGCACGTATGGTTTGGCATCTTTGCTGGCATATTTTTTGATCGAATTTACTAGGGCTTTGATGTCGTGTTTGGTGGATTGTTCTTCGCGGTAGACTTGGGCGGCGGTTACTTTGCTGGCGGCCGCTTCAATATCGCGAGCGATTTTTTTGCTGCAGACGCCAAATTCGGCCAAGGTTTCGGCTAGTGCAACTTCAACATGCGCTTGGTAGGCAATCCGGCTTTGTTCGGACAAATAAGTTGCAACTTGTTCGTCGTAGTAGCGGCTATCCAGCGGATCGAGCGCCGAGAAATCTTGTTTTGTGCTTGGCGTTGGAAGTTTGAGTGGTTTCATGTTGGCGGTCCTATTTTTGCTTATTTTAATTTCGCAAGGGCGCCCACCACATTCCCTTCGATTCGTTTTAGTGTATCGGTATTATCGGCAAGTTGGAATTTTTTGCCAGTTAAAACTTCGAATAGCTCGGCGTAGCGATTGCGGATACTTTGTACAAATTCGTCGTCCATGTCTGGCACTTGCTGACCATCTTGCCCACTAAAGCCGCGCTCCATTAACCATTCGCGTACGAATTCTTTGGACAAATGTTTGGGCGGAGTTTTGCTTTTGCCATTTATATAATCTTCAAAACTTCGTTTGTGAAAGTATCGGGCGGAGTCGGCGGTGTGAACTTCGTCTATGACGTAGATTTTGCCATCCAATTTACCGAACTCATATTTGGTGTCAGCTAGGACGAGTCCGCGCTCGTCAGCCATTTGTTGCCCACGCGCAAAGAGTTCGCGTGTCAGGCGTTCTAATTCTGCCCAATCCTGTGCGCTAATAATTCCCTGCTTTAGAATTTCGGCTGGGCTGATGTCTTCGTCGTGACCGGCCTCTGCCTTGGTTGTTGGAGTAATAATCGGTTCTGCGAATCGACTGAATTCTTTTAAGCCGTCTGGCATTTTAGCACCGCAAAGTTCGCGACTTCCCTGTTTGTACTCGCGCCAGGCATGCCCGACCAAACAGCCGCGAATGACCATTTCTACTTTGAAAGGTTCACATTTTAACCCAATCGCCGCTTGCGCGTCGGGTGTGCTCAGCAACCAATTTGGCGCAATATCTTTTGTGGCTTCCAAAAAATGTGCGGCCAGTTGGTTTAAAATCTGCCCCTTGCCAGGAATTGCTCGCGGCAAAATAACGTCAAACGCCGAGATTCGGTCGGTGGCAACCAGCACCATATATGTACCATCAATGGTATAAACATCGCGAACTTTGCCATGATACACCGCCGTCTGCCCCGGAAGATTAAAATCAGTTTGTGTGACTCCGCTGTCGCTCATTTACGTCAATTGTATCAGATGCGTGAAATGATCGTGATATCATAGACGCATGAATGGGACCATCGGGATTATCGGTGGTGGGCAACTCGGTCGCATGCTAACGCTGGCGGCTAAACCTTTGGGGTTTGATGTGGTGGTTATAAATCCGAGTGCGAACTCCCCCGCTTCGCAAGTTGGTGCCGAAGAAATCGTCGCCGATTTGTACGACCGTGATGCGTTGAACGAACTTGCCGAGCGGGCCGACTTTATTACTATCGAAATCGAACATTTAGACGCCGGCGCGTTGGAGGTAATCGCGGCGCTTGGCAAGCCAGTAAATCCAGCGCCGAGCACAATCGCAATTATTCAGGATAAACTATGGCAAAAACAATTGCTGCGAAAATCTGGCGTAGCGGTGGCTGATTTTGTAGAGATAAAAAATCTAGATGATGCCGTGCAAACACTCAAAATTTTTGGCGGCAAAATGCTTTTAAAAACCCGAACCGGTGCGTACGATGGCCGTGGCAACCGTGTCATTAAAAAAGAAAAAGATTTGGTTAAGGCGCTCAAAGATTTTGGCGACGCACAGTTGTATGCCGAAAAATTTGTGCCATTTAAAAAAGAACTAGCCGTAGTGATAGCTCGCGACATACACGGAAATATTTCGATTTATCCGCCGGTCGAGACAATCCACAAAAACAATATTTGCCACGAGGTTCTCTCGCCTGCGCCGATTAGCAAAAAACAAACCAAAGCCGCGCTCAAACTTGCCTATAAAACCGCACAATTGCTGCACGGCGCCGGCGTATTTGCAATTGAAATGTTTTTGACCAGCAATGGCAAAAACGGCAAAGTTTTGGTAAACGAAATTGCGCCGAGAGTCCATAACTCCGGACATCACACGATTGAGGCAAATTACACATCGCAGTTCGAGCAACACATTCGGGCAATTTCTGGCCTGCCGCTGGGCGATCCGCGTATGAGAGTTCCGGCCAGCGTGATGATAAATATTTTGGGCGAGCGCGACGGCGACGTTGAGCTAAAAGGTGCTGAACGAGTTTTGGCCAAGGCTCGAACCAGCTTGCATTTGTACGGTAAATCGCCAACCAAAAAAGAGCGCAAAATGGGCCACATCACCGCCACCGGCAAAACCATTGCCGAAGCCCGCAAAAAAGCCCGCATCGCCCGCAAAAGGATTACAATATAGTTATGAGTAAAACGTCGCCGCAAATTTTAGTCGGAATTATTATGGGTTCAGATTCGGACCTCGATATTATGAGCGAGGCCGCAAAAACACTTGATGCTTTTGGAGTAGCAAATGAAGTGCGCGTTATTTCTGCTCACCGCACGCCCGATAAAATGAACGAATATGCTCAAACTGCTGCTGGCCGCGGTTTACGAATTATTATCGCCGGCGCTGGCGGTTCGGCGCACTTGCCTGGCATGACGGCTTCGCATACTCCTCTGCCCGTGATTGCCGTGCCAGTAAAGCGCGATCATCACGACCACGAAGCGTTGTGGTCTAATGTCAAGATGCCACCAGGAATTCCGCTAGCGACCATGCCAGAAAACGGCGCACACAACGCGGCGCTTTTAGCAGTCGAGATTTTAAGTTTGCAAGATAAAAATCTGGCCAAAAAATACCAAGCCTTCCGCGCTAAACTCCATGATGATGTCCTAAAAAAAGACGCCCAACTCCAAGCCAAAGGCTGGCAAAAATACATGAAAGTATCATAAGAAATGTTACTATCGCCTGTTTCGCAAGAATTTATGGTGCCAAAACTCCTTACGCTCGATTTTGACGATACTATTGCGTTAACTTCCGAATCGGCTCCAGGTATAAAAAGTGTCAATGATGCTTATGCCGAAGCGATTGATGCTTGTATCGGGTTAGAATCGGCCGAGCAATACATAAGTAGCGGCGGTCACAATGGGCGCACGCCGGCTGAAATAGTTAGCGACCTGAAACCCGACATGTCGCCAAAAGAAGCAACTCTTTATGGTTTGGATGTGGCTCGTATCAAGCTGGATATCTTACTTGACCAGATCGGCAAGCCGCTTCCTGATGGCGAAATTTGGCCGAGACTCTCGCCTGATTTTGACAAAATGTGGCTTTTGAGGGGGTCGCGATTACCGGCAGGTGCAGGCTTCGACACAGCTGTGCTATCCGCGGGGATCACCAGATTTATAAAAAATTCATTTGAACAGCATGATCTATCGCCACCAGAAATACTTATTACTGACGATGTTCTTGGCGAGCTGGGACTTCATGCGATACCTCCAGAAAAGCGTGCCAAACCAGAAACACTTTTGCTTGATCTCGCCGAGTTTATTTGGCGACAACGAAATAATATCGCCGATGAACAAATCATTGATCGTAAGAAACAAATAAAACATGTAGGAGACGACGAAATAAAAGATCGGGGTTTGGCGCAAAATGCAGCTGTTGGTTTTCAGCAGTTTCGGGCTCGTAACTCAAAAGAAATTTGGGGACGAATATTACGTTGGACAAATGCAGGGACTATTTCGGTCAGGAGTGCGGTAGAGAATGTCGCAAAATAACTGGTACGTAATCACTGGCGGGCCATCGAGTGGTAAAACTACGCTAATCAATGAGCTTACCCGCCAAGGCTTTAAGACGGTTCCTGAGTCGGCCAGAACATTTATTGATCAACAACTTGCGAGAGGCAAAAAGATAGAGCAAATCCGTGCAGACGAAGAGAAGTTTCAACACCAAGTCCTAGGATTAAAAATACAAACTGAGTCTGCCTTGTCGTCGGACGAAACAATTATATTCGACCGCGGAATGCACGATACGGAGGCTTACCTTCGATATTACGATTTTCCTGTTTCGTCCGAACTGCAAAAAACTTTTGGCACAGCTAATTACAAAAAGGTTTTTATTTTAGAAATGTTGCCCGAATTTCAGACCGACTACGCACGAACCGAGAATCAAGAGTTTGCTAATAAAATAACTGGTTTGCTTGGAACTGCTTATAAAAACGCCGGCTTTGTTGTAACTAGCGTACCCGTCCTGCCGCTCAAAGATCGAGCGGAGTTTATTTGTGGTCATATTCAGCAAGCTGTCTGATGCTACAATGATTACAATGAATGATGACATAAATGTTTGGCTAGAAAGTTTGGGTAGCAAAACTCCGACGCCGGGTGGTGGTGCGGTGGCGGCTTTGTCGAGCGCGATTTCTGCGGCGCAGTTGGCTATGGTGGCAAATTATACAACCGGCAAAAAATTTGCCGATGCAGAAACTCGTATGCAAGAAATTGCGCAAGAACTGACCGACCTACGCGAACAATCTTTGGACCTTATTGCGGCCGACGCCAAAGCGTTTTCCAAAATTGGCGCGGCGTATTCTCTGCCAAAAGAAACTTCTGCGCAAGAAGCAACTCGCAGGATCACAATCCAGTCAGCGCTATTGGGCGCAGCAGAACCGCCCACAAAAGTCGCCACAATCGCTAGTCGGTTGGTTAAGATTGCCGACGAACTCGCGGTTGCTGGTAATAAAAATGTAATTTCTGATGTAGCAGTTGGCGCAAGTCTGGCGAAAGCCGCGCTGGAATCGGCGATTGTAAATATTGAAATAAACAAGACTTCTTTAAAAAATCAGTCAGAAAAAAATGCATTGCAAATTGCGATCGACCAAGCCACAAAAAATATTGCCAACGCCGATCGTATCGTGCAAGATACCAGAAAGCATTTTGCGTAATGCCAGTAAAAAAAATTGACGGCAAGGCTTTAGCGGAATCAATAAAAGAACTTGTTAAGCTATCTGCCACAAAACTTGATAATCCAACACTTGCAGTTGTGCTGGCAACAAAAGATGAATCAGCACATTATTATTCCAGACATATTAAAAAGTCTGGCGAAGCCTGCGGGATAAAAGTTAACGAAATTAATTTGTCGGCCGACGCCACGCAAGATGAAATTACGCACGCATTATTAAAACTAGCCAACGATAAACATACTCATGGAATAATTCTTCAAACTCCCCTACCCGATTCACTCAGTACGAGCGAAGTAAATCTATTGAGATTATTAATTCCGCCCAGCAAAGATATCGATTGCGCGAACCCTGTAACAGCCGGAGAATTATTTTGTGGCATGTCTGCGTTTACTCCAAGTACAGCTGCGGCGGTTATGCATATTTTGCAAGAAAGTAGAATCGATCTTAGTGGAAAACACGCGGTTGTGGTTGGCCGTAGTTTGGTTGTCGGAAAGCCACTCAGTTATTTATTACTTGATCAGGACGCAACGGTAACGATTTGCCACTCAAAGACCAAAGACTTAAAAAGTATTTCACAGCGTGCAGATGTTTTGATAGTTGCCGTCGGCCAGCCGAAAATGATCGATAAAAATTACGTAAAACCCGGAGCAATCGTGATCGATGTCGGAACAAACGTTAACGACAATGGAAAATTAGTTGGTGATGTCGACGCAGAATCAATAAAGGATTTAGTTGGTGCCTACACTCCTGTTCCTGGCGGCGTCGGACCCGTAACGACAGCGCTGGTTTTACAACAAACCGTTCAAGCTGCACAAACTACAACAAAACATGCATCGTGATATATTGCACAGATTTGCACAAAAAGGTTATGATAAGATCAAGGTATGGGGAAAATAAGGAATTCGAGGGATTGTTGTAATGGCTGATTTGGGAACAACGCAGCTCAGCGAAAAATGTGCCGTGTTTGGTGTATACGGCCCCGACGATGGCGCGTCGCGCGTAACCTATTATGGGTTGTGGGCGTTGCAGCATCGAGGCCAAGAAAGTTCCGGCATTGCCACAAGCGATACTAAAAAGATACATCGCTACACAGCAGACGGACTCGTCGCCCACGTATACAAAAACGAAGATTTAGACAAACTGCCCGGTGGAATTTCCATCGGGCATAATCGTTACGCCACTTCTGGCGGATCTGGGGCGGATTTAAATCAACCTTTTGTTGATCAAAAATTGCAGTTCTCTTTTGCGCATAACGGGAATTTGCCGGATACCACTAAGCTCGAAGAATTTTTAAAGAAGCACAAAGTTTCTACCAAAGATTTTAACGATTCGTGTATGATGTTCGCCGCGATCGGTGTCTATGTCAAGCAAGGTCTAGCGCTGGACGCGGCAATCAAAAAAGCCTTCCCGCTTTTTACCGGAGTATTTTCTGCAGTTGCCATGGATAATAACCAGCTGGTGGCTTTCCGCGATCAGTGTGGCGTTCGCCCGCTTTCGATTGCAACTACGGATGACGCTTTTGTGGTCGCTTCGGAAACATGTGCGTTCGATACAATTGGCGCTACATTCTTGCGCGATGTTTTGCCCGGTGAGATGGTTATTGTCGACAAAGACGGTTTACGATCCGAACAAATTGTTAAGGGCAAGCAAAAGTTAGATATTTTTGAATTTGTATATTTTGCCCGCCCAGATAGTGTTTTGATGGGTCAGCGAGTTAACAGTGTTCGCGAACGATTTGGCGTTGAAATGGCCAAAGAATTTCCGATTGACGCCGATGTTATCGTGCCGATTCCGGACTCGGCGGTTCCGGCTGCAATAGGCTATGCGCAAGCCAGTGGCATTCCGTTCAACACGGGGCTTATAAAAAATCGCTACATCCACCGGACGTTTATTCAGCCAACTGCCGAACTGCGCAAACGCGATGTCAAAATGAAGCTTAATCCAGTGAGTGACGTAATGGCCGATAAGCGCGTGGTGCTGGTTGATGATTCAATCGTGCGCGGAACAACCATGCGTCAAGTTATACAAATGGTGCGTGATGCTGGCGCCAAAGAAGTGCATATTTTGATTAGTTCCCCTCCTGTTCGGTTCCCTGATTTTTACGGGATTAATACTCCTGATCAATCCGATTTAATAGCTGCTCGCCAAACTGTCCAAGAAATTCGCGAATATCTAAGCGCGGACTCTCTGCACTTTTTGTCGTACGACGGAATGGTCGAGGCGACACATTTGCCACATAGCATTTTTTCTTTGTCTTGTTTTGACGGAGTTTACCCAGTTGATATTGGTGAGCGCGCCAAAGATTTCGAAAAACTGCAAGTCGTTAACAAGACAACCAGCGCCATCGAAGGCCAGACCGAACTGTTCGAAGAAGATCAACCAATCCTGGAAACTCATCAGGCACTTGCCTAGAATAATTCTATGAGCAGACCGCGCATTGCCATTTTTGCGTCAGGCTCTGGAACTACTGCCGAAGCGTTTATTAATGAAAGCGTTGCCGGGAACATCGACGCTACCGTCGGACTCATAATCTGCAATAATCCAAGCGCCGGAGTAATCCAGCGCATTAGTTTTTTGAACAAAAAACATAAATTGACGGTAGAAGTCATAGTTATAAATAACAAAACACACCCGGATGCAAACGCCCCAAAACGTGGCGAGCAAAGTATAAACGCCCAAAAAAAGATGATAGAAATTCTGCGAGCTGGGAACTTTGATGTAATTGTGCTGATGGGTTACATGAAAAAAATCGGGCCGCTTATCATTGATGTATTTGGCTGGAGACCAGAATTTACAACTCCATATCAGTCTGTGATGCTCAATACACATCCGGGCCTTTTGCCAGAAACAAAGGGTTTGTATGGAATTTTTGTTCAAGAGCATGTCATACAAGAACGCTTGAAACATGGTGGCCAAACATTACATGTCGTGGCGCAAGACTACGACGAAGGACCGGTGATTGCTGAACATAAGGTTGATGTAGATTCTAGCGATACGCCCGAGAGTCTATTCGAAAAAGTCAAAACTGCCGAGAAGAAATACTTGCCCGCGGATGTAGATAGCTTTATAAAAAATCGGCGTGAATATATAGAAACACAAGGAGCATACAGATGAAAGCAAAAGTTTTAATAATTGGTGGCGGCGGCCGCGAACACGCCTTGGCCTGGAAACTCAAAGAATCACCAAAAGTTGGCGAGTTATTTGTCGCGCCAGGAAACGGCGGCACGGCCGAGATTGCTACAAATGTCGACATTGGATTTACTGATGTTGATGGATTGTTAGCATTCGCGCAGAAAAATAACATTGACCTGACGGTTATCGGCCAAGAAGCTGCCAGTGATGCTGGAGTTGTTGATGCGTTTTTGGCGGCTGGACTAAAAATTTTTGGCCCAACCAGCGCTGCGTGCAAGATCGAATCGTCCAAAGCATTCTCGAAAGATTTAATGAAAGCGCAAAACATTCCAACGGCCGAGTTTGAAAACTTTACCGATCCAACAAAAGCAAACGAATATATACAATCAAAATCTTTGCCGATTGTTATAAAAGCCAGTGGTTTGGCGGAAGGCAAAGGTGTTGTTATCGCCGAAGACATGGAGACTGCCGAGCAAGCCATTGACGACATCATGGTAAAAAAAGTTTTTGGCGAAGCCGGAAGCGAAGTCGTAATTGAGGAATTTTTAGGTGGCCAGGAAGTTTCGATTCACGCGCTGTGCGACGGCAAAAACTCAATACTCTTCCCTGCCTCGCAAGATCACAAACAGGTCAACGATGGCGGCAAAGGCCCGAACACTGGTGGCATGGGCGTCGTTGCACCAGTGCCATGGGTGACGCCAGAGCACATGAGTTTCGCCAAAGAAAAAGTTGTTCGTCCTACACTCGACGGCTTGCGCGACAAAGGCGCCGAATTTAAAGGCTGCCTCTATCCAGGACTCATGGTCGAAAATTCAGACATCAAAGTTTTAGAATTCAACGCCCGCTTTGGTGACCCCGAAGCCGAAACATACTTGCGATTGTTAGAAAGTGATTTGTTCGACATTTTAATGGACTGCGTTAACGGTACGCTCGACCCAAGCAAAGTTGTCTGGCGCCCGGGTGCGGCAATTTCAGTGGCGGCAGTTTCGGGTGGTTATCCTGGAAAGTATCCAAAAGGTTTGCAGATTCACGGGATAGAAAAAGCAGAAAGTTACCATGATGACGTCGTGGTATTGCAGGCCGGCAGTAAAAAAGACGGCGATACATTAGTAACAAACGGCGGTCGAGTTTTATACGTGACGGCTTACGGCAAAGATGTCGCTGATGCCCGTAAAAAAGCCTACGCGGCAATTAAAGAAATTTCCTTCGACGGAATGCATTATCGCACCGACATTGGCCTCGCAGCAGAATCCATTTAGCGCGGCACCATAAATACCAAATAACAAATCTCAAATCACAAATAAGCACCAAAAAACAATAACCAAATCCAAAACGTTTCGTACTTCGAATTCGGAACTTGGAATTTATTTGTTATTTGGAGTTTATTTTTTGGTATTTTCTGCTTTCAGCTGGGGATAATATCACAACACAATTGAGACGCTTATGCTTGTGCCCCAGGACAGCGGTCGTTACACTAGAAAGTATAAGTTTTGAGGGGTCGAAAAAATCGTGAGCAATACGCAAGATTCATATTCTCGTTCCGGCGTTGACTACAGCAAGCTGGACCCAATAAAACTTCTTGCGCAAAAAAAAGCTCGATCGACGTCGAATCAATTAACCAGTTTTGGCATGCAAGAATTAAAAGCCAGCCGCGGTGAATCAGCATATGTTTGGGAAGAGCCCGGTAGTTACCGTGCACTTGTTGTTGAAGGCCTGGGCACAAAAAATCTTATTGCTGATGCTGTGCGAAAAATTACCGGCAAAACCTATTACGATAATATTGCGCAGGATACAATTGCGATGATCGTGAATGATTTAGTGGTGGTTGGCGCATTGCCACAAGTTGTAAATGCATACTTTGCGGTTGGCGATTCAAACTGGTTGAGCGATGAACAGCGCGCCAGCGATTTGATCAACGGCTGGGCGGAAGCTTGCAAAAAGTCTGGCGCCACGTGGGGTGGTGGCGAAACGCCAACGCTTAAAGGCATTGTTGATCCAAAGACAATTGATCTTGGCGGTTCAGCGGTTGGAATTATTAAACCTAAAAAAAACCTAGTGCTCGGAGACAAACTGGCGGCTGGTGACAAAATCGTACTTATTGAAAGCAGCGGTATTCACGCCAATGGTGTAACACTAATTAGGAGTCTGGCTAAAAAGAATCCAAAACTGTATCGCACCAAAATGTCTGACGGCCGATTGTTTGGCGAGGCTTTGCTCTCGCCGAGTCACTTGTACGTAAAGCTTGTACAAAAACTCCAAGCCGAAAAACTAAACGTACATTACATGGTTAATATAACCGGCCACGGGTGGCGAAAATTAATGCGCGCCACAAAGTCTTTCACTTACGAAATGAATGTAACCCCAAATCCGCAACCAGAATTTTTACTGCTACAAAAAGCCGCCAAACTAACTGAGCGCGAAATGTACGGCAACTACAACATGGGCGCAGGTTTTGCCGTGTACGTTCCAGCAAAACAAGCCGAGCAAGTTGTTCTGTGCGCCAAAAAAGTCGGGCTTAAAGCGTGGGTTGCCGGCACAGTAAAAAAAGGTCCAAAAAAAGTTGTAATCAAAAACACCGATCAAAATATCGACATAACGTTTGATAGTAAAAGTTTGGGCGTTCGGTAATGCTGACCTTCAAAGGCATTTCTGCACTGAGTAATCCGCAAAAAGTAAAACTGCTCAAAGAACTTCGTAAAGCAGATTCTGGCATTACAGATGTTTCGGCTGAATACGTGCATTTTGTGGACAGCAAAAAACTTACAACCATTGAAACAGAACAACTGCAAACAATTCTGACATACGGACAAGAGTTTCACGGTCAGCCAACAAAAAAACTAGTGCTCGTTGTACCCAGGATTGGGACGATCTCGCCGTGGTCTTCAAAAGCTACGGACATTGCACATAATAGCGGCCTCGACATGGTTGCAAGAATTGAGCGCGGCGTTGTCTATTATATTTCTGGAAAATTCTCGTTTAAGAACGTAGCGCCACTTTTGCATGATCGTATGGTTGAATCTGCGTTTGAAAGTTTTGACGCAGCAAAAAATTTGTTTAAACAGCACAAACCAAAGCCGTTTAAGTACGTCGACGTGGTACAAGGTGGTGTGCGTGCGCTAGAAGCTGCCAACAAAAAATGGGGTTTGGCACTGGCGACGGACGAGATTGATTACTTGGTTTCGGCTTATCAAGAACTCGGGCGCAATCCTAGCGATGCCGAGCTTATGATGTTTGGTGTTGTAAATAGCGAGCATTGTAGACACAAAATTTTTAATGCCGACTGGGTTATTGATAATCAGAAACAACCAAAAAGTTTGTTTAAAATGATTCGCAATACATACGAAAAAAACGGTGACAATGTTCTGTCTGCATATACTGACAACGCTGCGGTCTTAGCTGGTCCTGTTGCGGATAGATTTTTTGCGGATCCAAAAGACAATGTTTATCGCAGTCACACTGAGCAAATGCCGCTGGTTATAAAAGTTGAAACGCATAATCATCCAACTGCCATTGCGCCTTTTCCTGGCGCGGCAACCGGAACTGGTGGCGAGATTCGCGACGAAGCCGCAACAGGACGCGGCGCAAAATCAAAAATGGGCTTAACTGGTTTTACGGTATCGAACCTCAACCTACCAGGCGCGCGGCGACCGTGGGAAAAGCCATACGGAAAACCCGATCGCATTACTTCCCCGCTTGGAATAATGATTGACGCACCGCTTGGTGGCGCTGCTTTTGCAAACGAGTTTGGTCGAGCAAACTTGAGCGGATACTTTAGAACATTCGAGCAAAAAATTGAAAACGAAGTATGGGGTTATCTCAAGCCACTCATGATTGCCGGCGGTCTTGGAAACATTCGCCCTTCTCATGTCAAAAAACGAAAACTTTTGCTTGGTGATAAGCTGGTCGTGCTTGGCGGGCCAACAATGCTTATTGGCCTTGCCGGAAGTTCGGCCTCGAGTCTACAAACCGGCGAAAACAACGAAGACTTGGACTTTGCATCGGTACAACGCGGTAATGGCGAAATGGAACGTCGCGCCCAAGAAGTCATAAATAGTTGCTGGGCACTAGGTACTAAAAACCCGATCAGCATGATTCATGACGTTGGCGCTGGCGGAATATCAAATGCTTTCCCCGAACTGGTGCATGATTCTGGGCTGGGCGGAAGTTTTGAGCTTAGAAGTATTCCAAATGACGAACCGGGAATGTCTCCAATGGAAATCTGGAGCAACGAATCGCAAGAACGATATGTACTTGGCATTTCTCCAAAAAATATGCCAGCGTTTGAAAAGTTTTGCGAACGCGAACGTTGCCCGTACGCAGTTGTGGGTGTTGCAACCAAAAAGCAGCAACTGGTTGTTACCGACAAGCAGTTTAATAACAAGCCGGTGAATATTCCAATGAATCTTTTGTTTGGCAAGCCGCCAAAAATGACTCGGACATTCGAAAGAATAGAAAGCCAGTTACCAAAACTCGATACGAGTGCGATCAAAATTGATGAAGCCGTAGAACGCGTGCTAAAACTGCCGGCCGTTGGCAGCAAAAAGTTTTTGATTACAATTGGCGATCGAACAGTCGGCGGCCTGACGGTTCGTGATCAAATGGTCGGACCATGGCAAGTTCCGGTTGCTGACGTGGCCGTGACAATGAGTTCGTTTGGCAGTAAAACTGGCGAGGCCATGAGTATGGGCGAACGCTCACCACTCGCAATAATTGATTCACCAGCATCTGCCCGAGTTGCAATTGGTGAGACGATTACCAACATCGCTGCTGCAAGCATAAACAACATTAAAGATATTAAACTCTCAGCAAACTGGATGGCTGCGGTAGGCTACAAAAACGAAGATCAAAATTTGTACGATACTGTTAAGGTTGTCGGCGAAGACTTTTGCCCGGCACTTGGACTGACTATTCCGGTTGGCAAAGATTCGCTGAGTATGCGCAGCATTTGGCGGCAGTCAGGAAAAGATAAATCGGTTACTTCCCCACTTTCACTTATAATTACTGGTTTTGCGCCAGTTGTAAACGTGCAAAGAACGCTGACGCCAGAGCTTAAGATGGATGAAGCCTCAGCACTTTTGTTTATTGATCTTGGGCAAGGTAAAAATCGTTTGGGCGGCTCGGCTTTAGCGCAAGTTTTTAACCAGGTCGGAAACGCCACGCCGGATATTGAGCCCATGCTACTCAAAAAATTCTTTGCTGCAATCCAAAAACTTAACACTCAAAATAAATTACTTGCCTACCATGATCGTTCTGACGGTGGGTTGCTTACGACGTTGTTAGAAATGAGTTTTGCGGCGCGCACCGGACTAGACATTGATATAAAAAGCTTGAAGGGCTCCGATCTTGAAGTATTCTTCGCTGAAGAGCTCGGTGGAGTAATTCAAGTTCGCAAAAAAGATAAAGTAGAGATACGAAAATTCTTGCGTGAACAACTAGGCCCGATTGTTCACGAGATTGGTTCGCCTACGAAAACTCAAGACGTAGTTATAAAAAACGGCAGCAAAACAATCTATAAAAATTCGCGAAGCGCACTTGAGCAAATGTGGGCAGACACCAGCTATCGGATTCAGTCACTGCGCGATAATCCAAAACTTGCTAAGCAGGAGTTTGATCATATTTCGCGTGCTGACGACCCTGGCATTTCGTCAAAACTTACATTTAAGATCGCAAACAAAAAATACAAACAACGACCGAAAGTTGCGATCTTGCGCGAACAAGGCGTGAACGGTCAGGTCGAAATGGCGGCTGCTTTTGACAGGGCTGGGTTTACAACAATAGACGTCCATCTAAATGATATTATTCGTGGCCAGCAGAAGCTTGATGATTTTGTAGGCTTGGTCGTGTGCGGCGGATTCTCGTACGGCGATGTTTTGGGTGCTGGCGAAGGTTGGGCTAAAACAATTTTGTTTAACCAAAAATTGCGCGCCCAGTTTAAAAAGTTTTTTGAACGAAAAAACACATTCACGCTCGGTGTTTGTAATGGCTGCCAAATGCTATCGAACTTAAAAGAGCTTATTCCTGGTGCCGAAAACTGGCCGAGGTTTTTACAGAATGATTCTTCGCGCTTTGAGGCCCGACTTGTAGCCGTGCAAATTAATGACACGCCATCAATTTTCTTTAAGGGTATGAGTGGCTCACGTTTGCCAATTCCGGTGGCTCACGGCGAAGGTCGCGTTGAGTTTGAATCAAAAGTCGACGATAGTTTAGTTGCCATGCAGTACGTCGACAACAACGGAAAAACCACCAAGCAATATCCGTTTAATCCAAATGGTTCCCTGCTCGGCATGACTGGTTTTACGACTATTGATGGCCGTGCCACAATCATGATGCCGCACCCCGAACGTGCATTTTTAACCGATCAACTTTCTACCCACCCGGCCGATTGGAGTAAAAACGGCCCATGGCTTAAAATGTTCCAAAACGCCCGCGCCTGGGTTGATCTAGACTAAACTTTGTAGCTTACATATTTTTTGCTTTTACACGGTTTCCACACTTCTTCACTCACGCCTAGTTTTAAAGCAATCATTTCGATGTCGGCTTCAGAGACTGCGCCTTGACTTCTTTTTGCGACTGCAGTAATCAAGCTTCTCGGGCCTTTATAGCAAAGATTTTTTGTTAGTATTGGCGGAAAGTTAGTGTGCGTTGCCTGAAGTATTCGATATATTCCAGCCCTTCTCAGCATGGTGTTTATATTTTCCGATAAAATATAACTTGGTAGCTGTCCTTGCCGGACTTCGTCCATGATCTCATTAGCCTTTATTGTTTTTTGATGATCGACAGCATCGGTATATTCCTTTGTTTGCGCGTATAAATCTTCTGCAGAATCAAAGAACGTCAGTATTTGATTGGATACAAACTTGGCTTGCGTACCGATAACCTTTTTGAATAGCTCTATATCGATAGGATTAATATGAGAGTTTAAGATAATAGTCTGGTGAGCCCAATTAATAAAATCATCCTTTTCTAGTTTAAAATCATCTGTCGTATCCACTAATCCAGGAACTGTACCTAAATATATTCTTTTGCTCGGAGATTTATTCAGTTTTGCGTGATGTTTATTAGCATCTTGCAACTTTATTTTTCGTCTACGGCGTAGTGCCCAGATTGTGCCGGCATTTTTTTGGATCATTGTTACGCTAGGTCCAAGGCCGTCATCGAACAACGCCTGAAAGTCTTCCCTTGTCGCCGTTCTCTTAAGTTTTTCTTCTACACGATCAGCATACGCGTTGAAGTCTTCATCTTGCCAGTCTGCGTATAAGCCACGAGCGTAACCGCCGTCGCCTATGGCCGCCCTGAACTTCCAAAATTTTTTGTCGAAGTGGCTTGCTGCGGCCTTTTCGCCAACACTAATTCCTAGTGAAAAGGCGTTGTTCATGATATCGCCGGTCACATGTTCGGCGGGCTTGTCTGCTCGCAAAATAGTCAGCAGCCACTTACCTGTTTGTGTGATTTGTTCGGTAGTTTGTCGTTTTTTGCCAGTGTTTTCGATTGTGTGGTTTGGCTGCAGTAACGATATATTTTTTAGGACAACGGCAAGTGGCATAATGTCGAGTCCATTATGCTGCTCTTCTTCAATCGCAATATTTACAGCAAAGCGGCCGATATATAGTGCGCCGCTCTGGGTATTAATAAATATCTCGGGCGGTATTACGCGCGCTTCTTCCTTACTCATTATTTTGACATTATAACAAATAAAGTTTATTTATTCTATTGGTGTAACTTTAGGCAGTTCTTGCCACTGGGTGGTGTAGCGAGGTGTTTGGATATTGCGTTTGGGTTGCCAGGAATTGCCGAGGTTTTCGCTGGCGTAAAACGCGCTGTGTTTGCCGTAGCGTTTGTTGATGGAATCAAGCGCATGCATGCGCCGTGCACCACGGTCGTAGCTTTTTGGATCAAGACTGCCGAGCAAATCTGTTTGTAGCGCGTGCTCGGGAATAAAATCTTTTAGCCATACTCCGGCGCGGTGATACTCGATGCGGGTGCGCTGGGCGATGGTCGCACCGCCG
>CAZDDV010000012.1:0-421 GCA_964504275.1 uncultured Candidatus Saccharibacteria bacterium
GTACAATCACCGATTTTTTAGACTTGTGGGTAAATTCTACTGGATCTTCGATGGTGACAATATGCTCGGCGCGCTCCATGTTAATTTTGTGGACTAGTCCCGCCAGCGTGGTCGATTTACCAGAACCAGTTGGGCCAGTAACCAGCACCAATCCGCGTGGGTATTCAGCAAATTTATTTACAATTTGCGGCAAACCAAGTTGCTCGATCGATTGCATTTCGTTCGGAATAAGTCGCAGCGCGGCGGCCAAGTTTCCCCGTTCGTGGAATGCGTTTACGCGGAATCGCCCCAAATCGCCGTACGCGAAACTAAAGTCGAACTCTTTGTCTTTTAATAAAATCTGCTTTTGATCTTCGTCTAAAATTGCAAAAATCAGCGCTTCGACGCCCTCTTCGGTCAAAATTTCAGTACCGGAAACGGC
>CAZDDV010000012.1:431-22169 GCA_964504275.1 uncultured Candidatus Saccharibacteria bacterium
GCACCTAATTTGCCGTCGACACGCAAAATTGGCGGCAGGCCAACTTGCAAGTGCAAATCGGATGCTTTCTTTTTGACAACTTCGTCAAGCAACGGCTCGATTCGTAAATTTGTTTTATCTAGTTCTGGCATTGTTCCCCCCTATGCATTTTGCGTATTCCTACGCGCTGTCCGCGGCTGCGACCCTGTTTACTTCTTGCAGTGTCGTTTGCCCGTCTAAAGCCTTTAGATATCCATCCTGACGCATACTGATCATTCCTTGTGCGAGTGCTGCTTTTTGGATCTCATTACTTGTCGACCGCTTCAAAATCAAATTTTGAATTTCTTCGGTGACCGCAAATACTTCGTACAGACCCATTCGCCCTCTATAACCACCAGGTGCATCAGGGCTATCTTTGCCCTTGTACAAAGTATAAGCGTTTTGACCCCTAAAGGGCAAGGTTTTATACCCAAGCTCCGCCGTAATCTTGGCGTTCTCTTCTTTGGTTGCGCCCAAAAGATTGTCGAGCGTGCTGTGAATTGCTTCAATTTCAGTGGCATCGGCCTGGTATTGCTCTTTGTCATCGCTAATACGACGCACCAAACGCTGGCCAATAACGGCGCGAACGGTTGAGGCAATCAGGAACGGCTCGATCTCCATATCCAAAAGACGTGGCAAAATTCCAGCTGCCGAGTTTGTGTGGAGCGTACTAAAAACCAAGTGCCCGGTCAACGCCGCTTGCACTGCCAGCTGCGCTGTTTCCTTGTCGCGGATCTCTCCAACCATCACGACATCTGGGTCTTGACGTAACACTGATCTCAGGCCCGTCGCAAACGTTAAGCCGACATCGTTATTGACCTGAATCTGGTTAACACCGTTCATTTTGTACTCGACTGGATCCTCTAGCGTCACAATATTGATGTCGTCATGCAAGATCTCCTGGATCATGGCGTACATCGACGTTGATTTACCTGAGCCGGTTGGGCCAGAGGTCAAAACCATGCCGTTAGAGAACTTCAACGCTTCGTGAATACGGTTAAGCGAACGGCCGCGGTAACCCATTGCATCCAGTTTTAGGCTCGTGCCGCTTTTATCGAGCAGACGAATCACGACTTGCTCGCCCCATACGATTGGCGAAATCGCGATACGTAAGTCAATGTCGTGGCCAGCGGCCTTAATCGTAAACTGACCGTCCTGCGGAATGCGATGTTCGTCAATTTTTAGGTTCGAAAGAATTTTTATTCGTGAAACCAGCGGTGCTTCAATTGATTTTGGCAGCCGCATGATTTCGCGTAACACGCCGTCAATACGAGCACGAATTCGAATATCTTTCTCGAGTGGTTCGACATGAATATCACTGGCGCGGTTAGTTGCCGCATATTCCAAAATTGCCGACAGCGCCTTGCTAATTGGTGAATCTTGGACAATAGTTTTGATGTTTTTTTGCTGCTT
Source organism: uncultured Candidatus Saccharibacteria bacterium (assembly GCA_964504275.1). Lineage (GTDB taxonomy): Bacteria > Patescibacteriota > Saccharimonadia > Saccharimonadales > JAGQNJ01 > CAYQXB01. The sequence goes on from CAZDDV010000012.1 coordinate 1,863, forward strand.
CTCAACTTCGGTGGCTTCTTCGGCTTGCTCTGCAGCGGCTTTTTGCTCAAAAACTTCGGTGACGTCTTTGTCGAGTTTTGCCCGGTATTGCTTCAGGACGCGGCGAATGCCTTCCTCGCTGGCAGCGTATACTTTGAGCGGACGGCCAATTTTGTTCGACAAAAAGTCTACGGCCTGTACGTTGTCGGCGTCCAGCATGGCCACAACAAGTCGGTGTTGCATTTCACCAAGCGGCACAGCCATGTAGCGCTCAGCAATTTCTTGCGATAACAAACCCAAAATATCTGGGTCAATTTTGGCATTGATCAGATTAACATACGGAACATCGGTAACCTGCGCAATAATCTTGGTTAATGTTTCGTTTGTGACTTTGCCCCCGGCCACCAGCGCGGTCAAAAAAGGCGTGTTGTCAGCAGCCGCCTGTTTACGCAGTTGTGTTGCTTCTGCGCTCGTAAGCACGCCATCTTGTATCAATGCTTGTTCGACAGCCTTTTGGGTGCTTTCCGATAGGACACTCATCCTAATAACTCCCTAGTTGCCAGAGGTGAATGGCTGAGAGTTCTGGCCTTCGCCAATTTTAATCGACTGCGTGGGATCAAAAGACTTGTCGTTAAAATATCGCGCATCAGGAGTTGGGAACTCTGCAGTAATCGGCTCGATAACTTCTACTTCAGCTTGTTGATTTGGCTGAACGGTAAACAATTTATTTGACACAAAAAACGACAACATGCCACTAATAAACACTGCGACGATGATCAAAATAATATCTTTTTGTTTCATTACTTTACTACCTTCTTGGCTACGTTCAGCGGTTTTTCTGGTTGGTAATATGTTTTAGCTTTGGCGGTTACCTGTAAATCTCCGTCGCTACCAGACAGCTGCAAACTATCGACGCTAATTGGACGAATCGAAAGTTCCAAAACTTCCAGCAAACCCTTTGCAGCCTTAAAGTTACTGGTTCCGCTAACGTTGAATGTCATTTCCACTGGGCCAGTTGTTGCCGATTGTGGTTTTGTTTGAGCAACTTCGTCATCAGTACCGCTAATGCTGTTAATGTTATAGTTTTTGCTTTTGAGGATTTTTTCTAGGCTGGTCGCGAGCGCTGGAAAGTCGTATTTGCTTGGTAATGCATCAAGCACAATTTTTGCGTTGTCGCCGTCACGATCGCCGCTACCGCCGGGGTTTCCGCCGATGACGTTATTCGGGGTTTCGACAAACGCGCGGTATGCCAGCGTCAGGTCATCAACAGTTGCCAGGTTTTGCTCTAACTGGTTTACGGCGAGTTCTTTTTCGGTGATGACGCGTTGCTGATAGCCTCGCTTAACCCATAATGCACGGGCAGCAACAAGCGAAAATACCGTAATAAATGCAGCTGCAGCAATCGCCGCCACCATCATAGTATTTGCTTTATTAATCTGTAATCGTTTAAACGAAGTAACGCCCGCCATTATTGTATCCCTTCTGTCGTAGGTGTGGTCGTGTCAGTCGACGAGCTTGGTTGACTACTAGATCCACCCCTAGATTCCTTAAACAAATCTGATGGTTTTTCGGTTTGAGAACGGGTCGAGATTATATTTGGCACCGATAATTTTACATCCTGGGTATTGTTGAATATCTCTGGGTTAAACTTAAAACTAATCTGGTAAGTCGCTTCAGCTTCGCCGACACCAAAACCATTCAGTACCACTTCGCTAAATGCTGGTTGTGGCACATTATTGTCGTTGGTCGTAAACGTCGTAAACTTGAGCGTGTCTGCGTACTTGTTAACCACTGCCAAGTTTTTGGCAGCGCCATCAACCTTGATCGTGCTTAGGGTAAAGTCAGTTGATGTCTGCGAAATAGTTGCTTCATCAGGAGTGACCAGTCCTAGATATTCGATCAAACGCGACGCAGCAGGCTTTTTCTCGTGAAGCGGAGTTAAGTTGCGCAATTGATTCTGAATCGTCAGCACTTTGTCGATATCAGGAATGGCCTTGATCTCAGCAATGCCAGATGCAATGTCGCGATCCAAATTACTCATATGTCGTGTCTGCATAACGTTCACTACCAAAAAAAGTAGAGCGAACATCGCCAGCGCTAACGAACCAATAATCAGCGAGCCAGTGACCACAAGTCGCTTCATGCGACGGGCTTTAATGTATTCGAGTTTTATATCCGGTAGTAAGTTAAATTGAATCATCGTATTACTCTTGCCTCTCTGCGAGTCCGGCAGCAACACCAAAATTATTAGATACAGCCATGAGTTCGTTTTGGCGATCTTGCGAATACGCGACGTTTCGCCATGCGTTTCCAATTTCGACGTTCAGATTAAATTTGTTCGCCAAATACAGCGGGAACTCTGGTAATGTCGAAGCGCCACCAGTTACGATAATTCGCTCCAGCGGTTGATTGTAACGAGTTTGGAAAAACTTGATTGATTTTTCTATTTCAGAGCCGATAATATCGACAGTGCCGATAATTGCTTGGTAAATTTGACCTTCTAATTTGTCTTTGCTGAGGCCGAATTTAAAGATAAATTGCTCGGCTTGTTTTTCGTCGATGTTCAAACTCTGAATTGCCGCACGAATAATTGCCTCTGACCCTGTTGGGATCGAACGTGTTAGTCGTGGTGCGCCGTTCATGACAATCACTAAATCAGTACTTTTGTAACCGACGTCCAACACCATTTGAGCGGTTTTGCTGTCTGTAGAAATAAGTGCTCGCGCCAAGGCCAAGTTGTCTGGCTCAAGCGCAACAACGTTGAGGCCAATCGACTCTAGCATGTCCAAGCGCTTCTCAACAAAATCGTTGGTAACACTTGTCAGCAAAACTTCTACTTTGGTTTTGTCTTTTGGCGAATCGCCCAAAACTGCCCAGTCAATTTTAGACTCGGCCAGCGCCGTTGGGATTAGCGAATCGGCTTGAAAGCGAATGGTTCGCGCTAAATCATTCGGCGATAATCGATCGATGTCAACCACCGTTGTAAACACTTTTGACGATGGAATGCCGACCGCAACATTTTTTGTCGTAACTCGTGCTTGGCTCATAAGGTCGCGCAGCACTTGGACCATTTTCTGTTGGTCGGCTGCCGCGTCGCTCACAGCAATCTTGCTGTCAACAGGTGCGTAAGCATATTTAACGAGCTGCTTATTTGCGCCGCTACCGTTTAATTCGACAATACGAAGCGCCGTAGTACCTAAATCAAGGCCAAAAAAGCTAGAAACTCCAGACATTAAACTCATTGTTTAGTGCCTCTCTGTATCAGTTTTTGATGTTGTGTACTGTTTTTGACCATTGTTAGTATTCTCATCTGCCCTTATTGTGACTTCACGAGACCCACCACGCTTACTACTTTATATACTTTTATACGGATTGGATTATGTACGACTCGACTTACTAACGATTATACATAAGCAGTAACGGATCTGGCAAGTCTATTTATTGCCACTCTTGAAATAATGTTTCGTTTTTAGCAAAACACCAGCGCATACCTTTTCAAAAAGGATTCAACACAACCTGAGGCAGTCAGGGCCATCACTTTTGCTTACGGGCAAAAGTAACCAAAAACCATCCCTGGGCGGTTGCTCAATCGTGAGGTACTGATTGTCATAAACAGGCTTGCTCCGGAACTCACTAATTTTCAGCCGCAGGCTAAAAATTAGCTCAAACAGTCCTCGCACTCAAAGGCGCCTGTTTCTCACAACAGTCACCTCAGGATTTCACAAAGCCCAGACTTAGACGCCTCCGACGAAGTCGGAGTAATATAATCTGCTTTAGCAGATTCTGCTAAGGTGAGGCTCTGAAACACCGATATAAAATAGGGTAATTTTTCGAGTTCAGCCAAAAACCAAGTCCGAGCAAGCCATTAAAAAATGGCGAGGACCGACCGGAGGGAGTCCTTTTGGCGCGAAAAATTACCCTATTTTATTGTCGCGTGGCTTCAGCCGCCTCGGAGTTTTTAAATACTTTTTGCGGAAAAAAATATTAGATTGGTTTTTGTTCGAAAACAAAAGTAACATGAGTTTGCTTGAAAGTAAAAGTAACAAAATATGTTTTTTACAAAATTGGGGGCAAGCTTTGGATGTAATCGTACTTTGTCGATGCTGATCCGGTTTTTAACAACTCGTTTGGCCGAGTGAGATACAGCCCTGGTGTCGCTACAAACACCTCTGCAATATTGCCGCTGCTAGATGCCTCGACTCCGGCGCCCGGACTATTAAGCCGCGTGCCGTTGGTGCGCAGGAATTTTACCTGCTGAGCAATAAATGCGCCAGTAACGGTTAGTTTTTGGCGGCAGCCACCATCATTTGGCTCTTTGTACAAATCGTTGGCAGCGATTCGGCCGCCAGAACTTGTGGTACATGTATAGATTCGACCGCCAACTGGTTTACCGTCAGAGTCGACTCCACTTGGTTGTGCTACAAATACTCCGTCCAAACGCGTCACGTCTTTTGATATGTGAATATTCCCTTTTACGATGATGTATAACGACGGTATATTGTTTGGGTTGTTGCCCCAAGAACCGGCAAATTCTATATTTTCGTCGATTATTACATTGCCCTCAACATAGGTGACGATTTTATCACCAACAGCGACCGTTGACGGAACGGGGCCTCCGTTATTAGCATTTGGGAAAGTTTGCGGGCCTGGCAGCACTGTTTTTGCGTCTGCAAACCAGTCTGGGTTGCAGCCAGGGATGCCGTACTCGCCACCAAAGTTCACCGTTTTTTGGTTATCAACAGCCGGGTCATTTATGCCATAACCAAACCCATTGTCGGCAATTTTAAATGTTGGATCATAATTACCAAACGTCAGGTCGATCGGCGAAGTTGTGCGCGTTTCGCCGCTGTTATTTGTTCTGGTGTGGCGGCCGCCAGCACTCGAAAACTGCTCGATCTCGCCCAACGCGAACACTGCAAATTCCGCCGACGCCCCCGAAAAGTAATCGATACTTTGGCCAACGCCATTTGTTTCGCCGATGTTACGCTCATTGCTAAATGTCAGGATTGACGCTTTTGGATTTATTCGCGGGCTATCATACAAACTTGCGCATTCTTGCGCCGGCTGTTTGCTCTGGAATGATCCACCGGCGCGAATATCACCGTCGTAGACTTTGAGGTATGGTTTGGCGGTAACTGGAATTGTGCCTTCGCAGTCTTCGTCAGCATCACCGCTAATTTTCCAATGAACGGTATACTCTCGCGCCTGATCAGGAGCCGAGATATTATTAAACTCGGCTTGGCCAGAATCTTCGCCGTCGTCAATCGTGACATTTCTGCTTTCATTATCTAATCCCGGGATATTTGGGCTAACGCTGTCGATGGTAATCGTATAGTCACCTGGACTAGCCGAGAAAGGTAGCACAAGATCAAATCTGCCGCCTCTTTCTGGTAACCGTGGGCTTGTTGTCAACTGAGCGCCATTGGCGCACACTGTATCCAAAATCCGTTCATACCAAAAATCAACGTTGTATGTACCACCGGACGATACCGGAACGGTGACCCAGCATCTTCCCTGATTTGGACTTGGATTATCGCACGTAAATGCTGTCGGCGAATTATTGATCTGGGCTTTTCTGACTCTCCAGCCGCTCGGAACTTCAACATATGCTTTATACGGACCATCGGCAATCAACAAGCCACCTTTGTTCCAGCCGTTACGCATGTACACGTTGTAGCTGTTTGGGTCGCTCTGCGAAGCATCGGGCGGATTACAGAAATACCAGTTTGCTTGACGGTTCTCTACGCAAGCTTCAGCGTTACTTATCGCATCATCTATCGGACGAGCTGGGTCGTCAAAACCTCCGTTATTTTCGCGGCTTGGTGGTTCGTATTTGTTAACGGTCATTTTTGCAGGAACGGGCTTAACGGTAACCAGGAATCGCAGACTCATGCCATCGCCCGGGCATTTTCCATCTGGATTTTGAGAAGGAATAACCAAATTACCAGTAATATCACTTGCCTCGTAAGGGTCGGGCCCGTCCATAACGCAGTTGAATGGTCGCTTATCTCCAAATGCCGTAACAGCCGTATTCCATTCGTTCACCATACGAAAATTGACACCAACATCGATAATATACGGTTCATCTCTCGGCTCAAGATTCTGGATACCGGACAGGGTAAAATCTGCTGTCCATGGCTTTCCGCCAAGAACACTTGTGTCTTTTGCATAGAATAACGCATTTGAGCCGCTATTCGGGTTAGTGTTTGCCCAGTCTATGGGCAGCGGCACAGGGTTATTATTAGAGGCGTTGATGCCACTCACAGTCAGGCCGTTATTTGCTGAAACATTTGTAATATTGAGCTGTGTTCGCTTCACATAATCAGCGAATATACTTGCACCCTCTATCTCGCCTTGGCTAGATACGTCACCTTCCATCCTGACGCCAGCGCTGTTAACCATGTTGAATGTACAGTGGTTGCCAACATAGTTAATTTGCATATCAATGCTATTGGTTTGTCCGTCAACAACCTCGACTGTTTCTTGTAGAGAATTATTTCTGAGTGATATCCATCCGGTCGAAGATCCTGGGAATCGAACACCGTTGGTGTTTTCACACAAATAATTATATCCGTCGTTAGTTTGATTGGTCTCGTGATAATGCAACCTGCTTGGAATGATATCGGCCCAACCTTGTGCGTTTTCATTAATAATCACCGCGAAGGCCGATTGCGGAGCCATGATAATGACGCTAGTGATGACGATCAAACAGAGCGCGACTGCGCGTAAAGCAGTTTTTATCATTCTTTATCCTTCGTAGCAGGCTCTTGTACTCCTACATTAATCGAGTTATTCTTCCTGGTTTTACTAAGCACGTCGGTAGATGTTAGCTCGGCGCTTACAGATTTCTTTGTTGCACCGAAGTGGCCAGAAAAGCCTTTTTCGTAAACCTTATTAAACTGACTGTGCAGTTCTTTCGCTTGGGTATATTCACCTTTTAAAAGGTGTTGTTTCATGATTGGATACAAACAGTTTGGATCTTGGTCGTATTGTGGAACTTTTTTGATGCGCTCAACAACACCGGCAAGTGCTGCAGCCTGTTCTGCCGGTGACGCCTGCATTGCGCGAGCGGCTGCAATTGCAATATCACCCGAGCAGTTTGACTCAACCATTTTTTGCCCGGGCTCATTTTTTGAAAACCTAGAAATAATAAATGCGCCGGTTGCAACCAAAACCAAACCTGCAAAAACCACAAAGATCAGCCACTTAGTCTTCCCGGAAAAGAATGTTTGTTTCGTTGGCCACTTCACTTTATATAAAACCCATTCCCTTTTTATCACCCTCGCGATTTGCATACGCATTTTCATACCTGTTGCAAACTCGCTTACGCTTTAGTGGTAATTATAGCAGACGGTTCGGCGGTGTAAACTCTTGGGAAGCTACCTAATGCCGGCAGATTTTTGGGCTTCGCGGATTTTTTTATTTTTTTCGAGCACTGCTGCGGCCAAAGCTTGAGCCAGCATTGATCCGATCACAACCAGCTCGGCCTTGTTACGCACCGAGTCGAGCGGCCGGGATTTTGTTTCGAGCGATTTTTTGTACACATAGGCGGAGACTCCGGGGTACGATTCTTCGAGTTCAGCAAGCATCGCCGAGTACTGCTCTTGAACTAGCGTTTTTTGGTTCGCATCAACTTGATTATTGTCGCCGAACGCTGTGGCAACGAGTTCAGCCGCAAGTTCCTGATAATTTGTTCCGGCGTACTCTGTTGGAATCGTGCTGCCTACTTCTCCGCTGCCTTGTCCTTTCTTGCCAAAACGGAAATCCTTTGGCAGCAAAACTGCAACTTCTTGGCCAATAGAGCCAAGTGTCATTAAGTCGCCGTCCCTGTGTTCTTGCCGCGCGTTACTACTATCGACATGGTGCGCTATTTCATGCTCAGTTATTTCGGCCGCCCTGGCTTGATCGGCGTTATCACCGCCGCCAATAACTAAACGTGGGCCAGTACGATAATCGGCGTCATAAAACCCGTCGACTTTGTCACCGCGCACGTGGGCATCCGAAAAAGCCGATTCGACTATGTAGATATGCATTTTTTTGTCAGCCGAATAATTACCGGATACCTGCGAGTCTGGCACAAAACCCAAATTGTTAAAACCATCCAGGATTCCGAGCGCTCGTGATCGGGCCATCTGGAATTCTTCGGGCTTAAAACCCGTAAACTCGTCTGAACTACCTTTCGGGATACTCACAACTATGTCTCGGGGCGCCAAAACATCATTCATCCCACCCTCGAGGTTTTCCATTGTAGAAGCCTGCGATATTCTATCAATCTGAGCTTGTTCGAATATTGGTTTCGCAAACGCCGATTTTGCAATAATCTCATCGAGTGCAGCAATATTCCCCTCGCGGAATAACTGACGATTGTCGAGTACTCGTTGTTCTGACGCGCTGATATGATCCTGCTTTTTGAGCTCGCCTTCGAACGTTTTTTCTGGCCCTGGCTCAAGTGCACTCAACGGATTTTGCATCATACTGAGTCCTGCGACCATCGCCATCGTAGCGAGCGCTTTACCAACCCGACGGGCCCGATTAAAACGCTTGTCGATCGTTTCGATGTCCGCCAATTTTGCCTCGTCGGCCGTTGGCTGAGCGCGCAAAATAGATAATCGCGGCGGAATAACCGTTGCTGGCACAATATCGCTCCTACCGAGTCTAAAAACCAACGAAGAATTATCGCCAGGCAAAACCTCAGCATGATAGTGCTGAGCTGTCAGATGCGCGCTACCGCCAAAATGCCATTTCGGGCTATAATCTTGGGCTTCGTGCTCCGGGCGAAATGTTTCGTCTTCTAAAAACAGTAATTCCACGCCCGAATACGTCGGGTTTTTTGCTAAAAGCATAACGCTCGTTATGGTTTCCGGATTGCCCTCATGACTTACTACGACAGCCAAAGGCTCCAAGTCTTCTGGCACCATCGGCAGTCCGTTAGCCATAAAATCAAAATCTAGCGGATTAGCAACGTGCGTATCCTCGAGCTTAAAAACCAGCGAATCCTCCGGTTCGTACGGCCGGGCTTGGGCCTCAATCGCGCGAACTCCAGCTGTGTAATTCATGGCTTCGTTGTGGGCGTTTCTCCGCTCTGTTCGCACATTTACAGATTCAAGACCATACCGCGGATCTTGCTGCATGTTTGCTATTTGCAGATTACTCAGGCTGGGGTCGCGTGGATGTTTTGGCTCGTATACACGATCAGTCGGAAACGGCAGAGCTGCATCCTGCGAGGCGTGCTCGGGGATTTCGTCTGGCGGTTTTGGTAATAAATGACCCGGCACTTCCGTGATTAAATCTGGCCGTTGCCCGGGGTTTGGTGCTGATGGTTCGCCGCTCATGGTTACTAGTTTACAGTTTTTTGGTGATTGCGGTGACTTCGATTTCGATTTTTGCGCCGTCGCGCGTCATGCGGTTTACTTCTACTAGTGTGCTGACTGGTTGTGCGTTTTTAAAATATTCGCCGCGGATTTTTGAAATCTTGTCGAAATCTTTCATATCCGTCACGTAAATAACCGCTTTTACGACATCGTCGATAGTCGCATCGGCTTGCTTGAGTAACTTAATGATATCTTCAAAGACTAGTTTTGTTTGTTCTTCTACATCGTCGGTTACTACTCGGTGATTCTCATCTTTTGGTGCCTGAACGCCAGATACATAGATTTGGTAAAAATTTCCCATGTCGATTTTTTTGGCCGGAGTATAACTGCCACGCCTTTTGTAATCCTCCGCCGCAATATTTTCTATAAAATCTTCGCTCATTTTAAAAACTCTTCTATATTTGGCTTTCCATGCAAAATAATCGCGTTTTTCATACCCCAAATTATACACCAACAGAGGTAAATCTGGTATAATTTGAATATGGTTGGCGTTATACTAGCTTTTTTAAGCGCTGTTTTTATAGCGTTATCACAAATATCATTGCGCAAAAGTTATCGCGAATTACAGCCGTCGGTTGCGTTCTTTTTTGATGCAATTTTTGGTTTGTTAATTTGGGTTCCGCTAGCTTTGGTGATGGGCGTAAATCTTGGCGTCAGCCTCAAAGAAGCATTTGTTTTTGCGATAATTTCGGCGATTTTATCAGAGGCAATTGTTTTTTACGCGCTTTCAAAAGGAGAGCTGGCGGTTACTGCAACCGTTTTGGCAACCTACCCTGTTTACACCGTATTTTTCTCGCGCATTCTAAACAATGAGTTGCTCAGTCCAGCCCTATTATTCTTTGTTACAATTGCAATCATGGGTAGTGTTTGGGCAAGCTGGCCCAACAAAGTAAAACGCTCCAAACTAAGACTTCGCAAAGAAATCGTGTGGCCATTTGTAGCAGCAATTTGCATTGGCTTATCCGACACAGTATCCAAAGGTTACATAAATCGCTCCGGGGATTTTAGCCTGTTATTTATGTTAGGATTTGTACAGATCCCTGTGGCCGTTGCTTACTTACGACTCGAGCGTGAACGTGTAATGCACGCAGTCAAAGGCGTGTTTCAAAAGTTTAACAATTACAAATTTTCGTTACTCGGCGGCTTGCTTAATATTATCGGAACCGGATTTTTGTGGTTAAGCTTTTCATTTGCACCCGCTTCGGTTGCCTCGCCTATTACCGGCGCAAGTGGCGCATTAACCGTATTGCTATCTCACTATGTTTTAAAAGATAGAATTTCGCTTCAAAAATACGTTGCAATAGTCCTAACGTTTGTGGGCGTTATCGGCATCACGATCTCCCGAACTTAATATCCTATGGGTATTTATACTTACCCCTGTTATAATAATCACTTATGAGTTTATCGATTGGGATTGTGGGATTGCCGAATGTTGGCAAGAGTACCCTGTTTAATGCATTGACCGACAATAATATTTTGGCGGCTAATTATCCATTTGCAACGATTGAGCCCAACACTGGCATTGTGCCGATTCCTGATTCGCGTTTGCAAAAATTATCCGAGCTATACAATAGCGCCCCTGTTGTTCCGGCAACCGTAACGTTTGTGGACATTGCTGGTTTAGTTGCGGGCGCGTCCAAGGGCGAAGGCTTGGGCAACCAATTTTTGGCCAATATTCGTTCATGTAACGCCGTTGCGCACGTGGTTCGCGCGTTCGAAGACGCCGACATTCAGCACGTTGACGCCGAACATAATCCGCGCAAGGACATCGATGTTATTAACACCGAACTTATCCTGGCCGATTTACAAACGGTCGAAAACCGCCTGCCTAAATTCGCCAAAGAAGCTCGCGCGAACCCCAAACTCAAACCAATTGCCGACACGCTACAGCGAGCACAAAAATTACTCGACGATGGCCAGCCGTTATCTTCGGTCGACGACCTCGAACTCGAGCATTTGCAAGATTTGCACCTAATTACCGCAAAGCCCGTTATCTACGTTTTTAACGTCGACGAAGCGGCAATCGCCAACGAATCTCGCAAAAAAGAACTGACGGATTTAGTCGCGCCAGCGCAAGCATTATTTGTGTGCGCCAAAATAGAGGCCGAACTAAACGGGCTCGACAAAGCCGACGCTCAAGAATTATTAGAAAGTTACGGCCAGAACGAGCGCGGCTTAAATCAAGCCATCCACGCCGCCTACGACACGCTGGGCTTGCAAAGTTACCTCACCGCTGGCGAAAAAGAAGTTCGCGCCTGGACAATCCGCAAAGGATCGACCGCGCCGCAAGCCGCCGGCGTAATTCACGGCGATTTTGAACGTGGTTTTATTGCCGCCGACATTGTGCCCTACCAAAGCCTGATCGAAGCCGGATCGCTGGCCAACGCCCGCGCCAGCGGCAAACTCCGCACCGAGGGCAAAACCTACGTCATGCAGCCAAATGACGTCGTCGAATTCAAATTCAACGTCTAAGAACGTATATAACGAGAAGTATCAGGTGATTCCGGAACTATAACCGGTCGTTTTGCGGCCATAATTCGTAGGCCAATACCGTGAGCAATTCTTCCACGCCTACTTGATCTATCCGTTTCCCATCGCCTGCTGCGCTCCTGTCTATATCGCTCTGCGCCCGCACTATTGACGTAATCTCGATCAGGATAGAAGGAGGTAACCATGCGATTACCCTCGGAATCACCCTGCATACCCTCTACGCTATGGGGCAATTGTCCACCTTCTTTTTCATCACCGCGCAGAATAACCGCATCGCCAGCGTCAACTTTCAAAACCACTTTTGGTGTTTCCGTTTCCATATCATCAAACACTCTGAACGTTGCACTTCCCCTCCAGGTAACGATTATCTGCGTTGGGAAGCCAGATTGAGCATCATCGGTGTGCCGAGCAAAATCCGCCCCATCCTGGTAACTAAAAGTATCGGAAGAAATTGGCTGTACTCCGTACAAAGGTTTATGACCCCAAAGAACAAAGTCCTGATCACTTCCGGCAGCTTTTTTAAATGTCTTGCCAACGCTTTCTTTAAAACTTTGCCAAACTTGGGGGCCCTTGTGTTCCCAATATTGCTGGCGACTTTCTACGAGTTGCCCTTGAATGGTTGCGTCAAAGTGATCTTCTTGGTCAAAACCTTTACTAACTTGCTCGCATTGATTTTTTCTGGCGAGACCCTTGATATGTGCATAGCCCTCACGTTCCATAAACGTAATCGCTTCCGTAGACAGGCGATCAAATTTGCCCGTCTGCTGCTCTACTAGCGGTAATGTATCAATTGACATGTGTTTGTGTTTGTTTTTAGTTTTACAAACACATTATAGCAGATTTATTACTAAATGTCTATTCGTCTTTATGAGCTCGGGTAAAAGCGGGAAACTCGCCTCCGTGTAGAAAGTGGTGTTTGCGTGTACGGGTTGGCGACTTTTCGAATATTTCGAAACGGCAATCGCGGCACAAATTGTTTGACCGGTTCTTGCTCATTATGAACGCTCACCAAAGGGGCAGATTCGTCCGGCTGCTGCATCAAAGGTTGCGTGTTGGCGGCCATAATTTCCTGATCTCGTTGTTGCGGCTCGTACGTCTCGTAGTTGTTTTGTTGCTGGCGCAGCGCCATTACACGATGCTGTACAAACGTTGCAGTGTTTCGAAGTGGCTGTTTTTTGGTGCTAACAAAGCGCAACGTTTTGTTAGGCGTAATCACGCTCATTGCGGCGTCCATCAAACGATAGCTGTAATCTACCTCGACAATCATGTCGTAGCGAATGTCTTCTATCGTCAGATACATAAACTTTTTATCGACCAAGAGTAATCGCTGGTCAGTTGCGCAAAGCAAGGCGAATCCGCCTTCGTAGCGACCGCTAATACAGAACTTTACTTGTTCGTGCTCGGTCAAAATATGACGCAGTTCGCGGATTTCTGGCATCGAGAAGGAGGTGAAGGTTGTACCATTTTTTTTGAGAATTTTCTCAATTTGTTTCGTGCTGACCATTTTGCACCTCCCTAGGTTAATGGTACTTATTACTATAAGGCTTGTGCCAATTGTGCGCTGTTAATCTACTCACAAAATCACTGCGACAAATATCACAAATGTTCGCGTGAAAATAAAAAGTTGCACCTCTGGAAGATGCGTAGCATAATATATCTATGTTGGCCTCTAACGACCAAGCAAAAGCACTGGTGGACCTTTTTCACCGCGGGACAAAGCTAACATATAAAAAAGGCGAATTCATCGTTCGCCCGAACGAAACGCCATCGGGCGTTTTTTATATTGAAGAAGGCATAGTCAAAGCCTACGACATTACAAAATACGGCGAAGAAAACCTACTGATTATTAGAAAACCGCGTGAAATCTTCCCTATTATCCACGGCATTACCGGCAAAGGCCGCGACATTATTTATCAAACACTCGCACCGACAACTGTCTGGCGGCTCGAACAAGACATCTACAACAAAGAGATTCACAGCAACAAAGATATTATTCCACCGCTGATGGACATCGTCGTAGAAATGTATCAACTGCATAGCGAACGTATTATTAACCTAGAATATCGCACCGTGCGCGAACGCTTAATTTCGTTTTTGCTCACTATGAGCGGGCGTTTTGGTAAAAAAACCGCCAAAGGTTTGATAATTGACGTTCCGCTCAAACACCAAGACATCGCCAGTTCGATCAACGCTAGCCGCGAAACCACTAACCGCGAATTATCACGACTCGAGCAAAAGGGCTTGTTGAGCAATCATCAGTATAAAATTACACTAATTGACACCGAAGCACTTAAAGCTTTTTTGTAGCCGCCAGTAAAGATTGCGCAAGTCCAACGATGTTTTTGGTGCCAACGTTTTTGGTAAACACCGATACGATCAGCACGCGGCCGTCGCTAAATTTTACAATTCCGGCGTCGTGATATTCGATGTTTTCGCGAAATCCGACTTTGTCATACACTGTTTGGTCGTCGAATCCGGTTTTGAGTCCTTCGGCGTAAATCTGCGTCTCTAACGATTTTAGATATTTTGCTTTGGAACTTTCGCTCAAGCCCGTCCCCTGCCAAATTCGGCTGAGCATCAGGGCGGAATCACGCGACGAAGTCGAAATGCCGCTGAGTGACGTGTTGTTCATACCATAGGTTTTTACTTTTGTGTTGAGTGTTGTCGGACCTAGTTCGGCCATCATTTTTTCGGCGCACGGACTGTTGGAACTATGGATCATCTCATGCAAACACTTCTCGCGGGTCCAACCATTCAAGTATGTTTGGCTTAGCTTGTACGTGCCGTCGTCGACTTTGCGGTAGCCTTCGTAGGCCACGTATAATTTGTACAAACTGGCTGCAAAAAATACTTTGTCGGCGTCGTGTTCAGCCAAAACTTTTCCAGATTCATCGGTAATTGTAACCGCGTAGGTTCCTGTGTGATTATCAGCCCACTCGCTGAGTGCGGCTTGCAATTTTGCGCCGCTAAAATCTGACGTGGCCTGGGCTTTGGGTTTCGTGGGTTCTTTTTGGGATTTGTTGGTAATTTGTTGTTCGAGTTGTTGTGGCAAAGGTTCAGGCTCCGGCAAATTAGCATCGGCACGCCACCAAAAATATAGCAAACCGCCTGCAAGCACAATTGCCAAAAGTACCGCGGCTATAATCAAAGGTTTTTTGTACTTGAACGGTTTTTTGGGTTGCTGGTTATTGTTATATTCGATCATTGCCCGAGCTCCTTCTTCACGCTCGCCCAGTTCATGCGCTGCTCAACTGCAGCCTGAATATTCGCTGGGGCTTTTTTAGTAACGGTTCGTACGCCGCTGGTGTTAGCAACCACGTCGTAGGTTAGTTTCATGTCGATTTTTTGCAGATTTTGGTCGACAGCTTTTTGCAAACAATCGTCGTATTGTTTTTTGCATTGTTCCCCAAGTTCCAACCACTTTGCTACGTTTTCATCGTAATTAACTGTAGCTGAAACTTCGATGCTCGCGCCGCGATTTGTCTCACTCTCCAACTGATCAAAAATAAAGTTTCCGGTAGAATAGGCAATCAACTTACCTTTGTAGACTTCGCTGTTTTGCACCCAATGCGGGCTGTTACCAACAACGAAATCGGCGCCGTTGTCGATGATTTTTCGCGCCACCGCCTGTTGATTCGGATCAGCCTTGGCCTGATATTCAACACCGACGTGCATCAAACCAAACACTGGCATTTTTTCGGCGTATGGCTTCATAGTTTCGATCTCGCCTGCACGCGGCAAACGGAAGAAATAATGCCAGGCACAATATGCAACTGGCAGCGTACCTTTTTTGCTGGAATCATCCGGCATTTTTACGCGGACTGGCAGCGCAATTACTTCGCAAATATCTTTTTTGACAGCTGGATCGTAATTTCCAACCGTCTGAATTCCGGCTTTTGTCAGATAATTTTGCGTCTTTATAAACGTTGCCTCGCCCATGTCGCCGCTGTGATTATTGGCCAGATTCATAACGTTAAAATACTTTGATATTTGCGGCAACCATTCTGGCCGACAATTAAACTGCAGGTTAGCAATTTGTTGTTGATACGGAATAACGGTGTCGCCGTCGGTTGGACATTCCCAATCCGCCAGCCAACCATCGTACTGATCGGGCTTAAAACTGTTAAATTGACTAAACGGCTGAGCGTAATTTCCGCCTGAGTATTTTTCGACGGCGCGAGCCATTACAATGGTACCGCTGAATAAGTACTTGCCTTGTACCGATTTCGGCGCCTCGCCGCTCTGAATTGCAGGAGTTTCTGCCGCAGGAGTCACACTTGGTGCGGCAGCTTTTGGCCGAAAAAACAAAATCCATGCCGTCGCAACAACCAAACCCAAGCCAAATACAACTATGAGCGCAATGATTTTCTTGCGATGCGATTGCGGCTGTGGAGCACGAGCACTGTACACGCTACTTTTCATATGTTCCCCGTTTGGGTTTTATTATACTACTGCCAGGCCAAGACTATATCTTTGATTGTTTGGACGATTTTTTCGTGTGACGGCATTTTGTTGTTTTCATAGTAATGACTCACGCTCATGAAATTTTCGATAACGTCCAAGCAGACAATTTCGTCGGCCAGTAAGTGCATCCTGTCAACCGCTGGGACGCTGGCAGTTGGTGTGGCGATGATGGTTTTTTCGATCCGAATTGGTTTTAAATACGCCACCGCTGCATCGAGCGATAATGCGCTATTGAGCCCATCCGAAACCAAAATAACATTGTGGCCATACAATAAATCACGAGTGATTAAACCGCCTCCGCCCAGCAATTTATTCATGTTATGAATTTTTACGCGTTTTTCTTGCTCGATAAATCCGTGGTATTCGCCGGCAAATGCTTCTAGTTGTCCGGTCGAAAACATATTGTTGTAGGTAAATTTTCCGTCTTGATCAATAACCGCCAGCGCATTGAGTTCACCAGGAAGCTTAATATCTTCCGTAAGCAGCATGGTCAACACGCAGTGCAGCGCCTTGGCAATTTCGGCACCGACGAGTACTGCGCCGTCAGATAAAGCTACGACCGCACAGTTTTCATAGCGATATTTTGGCGCGAGCTTTGCGGCAATTTGTCGTCCGGCCGCCATTCTGCTTTTGAAATACATCCTACAAACATTTTAGCACCGATGAGACAAACCTACGGTTTTTCTCATCGCGCGGGGCACGAAATAAATTCGTTGCTCCGGCTGCTCTTTTCCCTTATAAAACTATTAGCAGATAGAAGCGTTCGACGTTTCCGTGTGCGCCAGAGACTTTCGAATCAGCTTTTTCTAGAACCACAAAACGACTGCCGGCCCAGGTTTCGAAATCTTTTAAAATGTCCCGGCGCATGCGATCGTTTTTGATAATTCCCTTGTGCTTACGGCTACTTCCGGCTTCGAACTGCGGTTTTACCATTGCCACGATTTGCGTGTTTTTGTTGGCTAGCTTTGCGGCGTGTGGCAAAATTTCCCGCAAAGAAATGAAAGAAACGTCGGCCACCATAATATCTGCTGGTTCGGAAAGCTCGTGTATGTCACGAAAATCAGTTTGCTCGTGCAATTCAATATTTGGATTATTGTGCAAACTCGGGTGCAATTGGTTGGTGCCAACATCGACGGCAATAACTTTTTTGGCGCCGCGCTGCAATGCGTAATCGGTGAAGCCACCAGTAGAACTGCCGATGTCTAACACGACTTTGCCGCGAAAATCGAGTTTAAATTCGACTGCAATCGATGCGAGCTTCAAAGCCGCGCGCGAAACATATCGCTCAGTTGCCAGCAGTTTTACTTCGTCGTTCTCGCCTGCAAAAAAACCGGCTTTTTTAATAATTCGGCCATTAACCGAAACTTCGCCTAAACGAATAAAGTTCTCCGCTTGACTCCGCGTTTCGACCAACTTTTTCACAACCAATAGTTGATCAAGCCGCTGTTTGGGCATGATTAGTCTTTCTTGCGTTCGCGGTAAGCGCCAGTTTCGGTGTCCACGCTGATTACGTCGCCGGTTTTGATAAAGGACGGAACTCGAACTTTAATGCCGGTTTCTAGTTCTGCATCTTTGGTAACAGCGTTGGTGGTGTCCCCTTTTACGACGCTTTCGGCGTACGTTACGGTCAGGTAGACGCTTTTTGGCAGCTCAACATTAATTGGATTGTCGTTAAAAGATTGCAGCATGACGGTGTCGCCTTCTTTGAGATATCCAGCTTGGTCACCAATAATCTCGCTCGAGATTTCAAACTGCGCGTACGTTTCTGGATCCATGAAAAAGAAGTTACTGCCGTCTGAGTACAAATATTGCACATTCTGGTTAGTAACGTCAGCTGCCTCAAACGATTCATTGCCCTTGAACGTTTTGGCAAGCATTTTGCCGTCGATCAAGCTTTTGATCTTAACGTTTACAATCGAACCACCGCGGCCCATGACTTTTTGGGCGTATTCGACGACGCGGTATGGCACGCCTTCCCACACAAACAGCGTACCCTTTTTGAGATCAGTTACTCCGAGTGACAC
Organism: uncultured Candidatus Saccharibacteria bacterium; assembly: GCA_964504275.1. Lineage (GTDB taxonomy): Bacteria > Patescibacteriota > Saccharimonadia > Saccharimonadales > JAGQNJ01 > CAYQXB01. The sequence continues at coordinate 20,191 of CAZDDV010000012.1, forward strand.
AGTTAAACCTGCTCGATTCCTATATGTGGTTGTTTGAACGCAAAATCTTTTGCAATACCCGCATCTGCATCACCATGCCATGCTTGCCCGGCGTGCGCTAACTCCATCACTGCAACCTGATCCACTAGTGATAATTTTGCCAGTGCTGTGGCTTCGGCCGCTGTTAACGGATGGATTGCTTCTAATGCCTCATGTTGCTTAAACGTCAGCGCATCTGGATAGTCCAAAGGTACTCGTTCTGCTTCTGACATTCCTGGATGACTAAAAACACTCATTTTTTCTTCTTTCTAAACCTTAGTTAGTTTGCTACAAATGGTAATAGTGCTAGGTGTCGGGCGCGTTTGATTGCGCGAGCCAATTGCTTTTGTTGCGCCTCGGTTAGGCCGGTTTTTTTACGCGGCTCAATTTGCCCGTAAATGTTAACGTAGCGTTGCAACGTCTTAAAATCTTTGTAGTCAAAATAGGCTACGTCTTGTCTTCGTTTAAAAATCATTCCCATAAATTATCTTTCTCCTAAAATTATTGTTCTAAAAATGCCGTGAGGCTTATGCTAGGTTGTACTGCGCTGTCAATTACAGTTTCGGCTTGAACTTCCGCCGCAACTACTACTTTCTGAACATAGTCTTCTGGCGCCTGGCTTGTATCAGGTCGAGCAAAGTTATGTCGCGCCAAAGAATCGCCTTCGCGATCAAAAAGCTGATCCATGCTTTCATTACTGCCTACAAAATATCGTGTCATCTCTAACTCCTTAGAATGGTATATCATCTAAATTGATAGGTTCGTCGCCGATGTCTTCGACAACGACATCATCTTTTTTGACTGGTTGGTTTGCTGGTTTGTCATTTGAACCGCCAGCTGGAGCGCTGTATCCGCCACCATTACTTCCTGCATTGTCGCCGCCTTCGCCCCGTCCGTCTAGGAACGTTACGTCGTTAGCAAGCACTTCAACTTTGCTGCGCTTTTTTCCGTCTTGCTCCCAAGAACTGGATTGTAATCGCCCTACTACTACGCAGCGTCGGCCCTTGCTCAAATACTGCGAAACGCGTTCACCTAAAGATGCCCAGGCTACAACGTCTACGTAGTCGGTGGCTTCTTTCCACTCGCCAGACGCTTGGTCTTTGTACGAGCGGTTAAGCGCCAAACTAAAACTACAAACGCTTTGTCCGCTTGGAATTTGGCGTAGTTCTGGGTCGCGCGTGAGGTTTCCCATCAGTGTTACTTGGTTAATGCTTCGTGCCATGGTGTTTTCCCCTTATCCTTAATGCTTCGTTATTAGTCGTTTGCTTCGTCTGTGTTATCTTTGTCGTCGCTTTTGCTATCTTTATCGTCTCTGGAAGTTCGAGCGCCATCATTTTTTTGGTCGAACTTTGCTTTTTCGGCCAGTGCGGCTGCTGCTTTGGCAACTTCTTTGGCGTCGATTCGAACAACCAAATAACGAATAACTTCATCGGTGATGTTCAAAATTGATTCTACTTTTGTAAGGCTTGCCTGCGGCAAATCAACCATGTAAAAAACATACACGGCGTGATCGTTACCTTTGATTGGGTACAAAAGTTTCTTTTTGCCCCAGTTATCGGTCGCCGTTACTTTACCGCCGTTGTCAGCAAAAATTTTTGCTAGTTTGTCTTCTGCTTTGGTGAGGTCAACCTCAAGCCCGGGGTGATATAAAATCCCGATTTCGTACTCTTGCAGATCTTTTGTTGTGGCTTTTTCTGCTACTGTATCAGCCATATATGAGAACTCCTTCTCTGGTTACAGCCCGCATGTCTAAAACTGCGAGCCAAGTTAATAGTGCCCCAAATTATACTTTATTTACCCCTGTTTGTAAAGTAAGCATTTATTGATTTAATACTAAATTTTGTTTACCAACAAACTCAATATTACTTTTGCTTACGGACAAAAGTAACCAAAAACCATTCCTGGGCGGTTGCTCAATCGTGAGGTACTGATTGTCATAAACAGGCTGGCTGCGGAACTCG
>CAZDDV010000013.1:0-20602 GCA_964504275.1 uncultured Candidatus Saccharibacteria bacterium
GGGTAAAACTAACCCAAAACTGGACCCAAGAACGAACGTACGCACGCAAAATTAAAGAAGTTATTTTAGCTGTCGAAACTGAACGTACGTATTCCAAGAAAGATATCTTAAAAGGTTACCTCGATACTGCTCCATACGGAAATGTACAATACGGTGTCGAATCCGCTACTCGCGATTACTTTCAAAAGTCAGCGAAGGACCTCACTTTAGACGAGTCGGCGTTTATGGCTGCAATTCCGCAATCTCCGTCTTACTATTCCCCGTACGGCGCCAGCTACAATAAGGATGCGGTTATCGGGCGCCAGCACTATATTCTGGACCTAATGCAGCATCAAGGCATGATTACTGCCGAACAACGTGATGCTGCCAAAAAAGTTAACACACTCAAGAAAGTCAAAAAAAGTAAGCCGAAGTACGCAGGCATTCTGGCGCCTTGGTTTGTTCTGACTGCAAAACAACAACTTCAGAATGATTTTATTAGCAACAATAGCGGTAAAGTTGGCGGTTGGAAAGTAACCACAACGCTTGACATGAAACTACAAAAAATTGCCGAAGAAAAGGTCGCTGCCGGCATGGGACAAATTCGTTCACAACGCGGCGACTCTGCGGCATTTGCTGCCGAAGATGTTGAAACGGGCCAAATGGTGACTTTGGTTGGAGGTGCAGATTTCTACACAAAAACCAAGTTCAATGAAATTAACTTTGCGCGAGCACCATTGCCACCAGGCTCTAGTTTCAAACCGTACGACTACGCTGCACTCATAGAAAATAGCGACAATTTTGGCGCTGGGTCAGTACTATATGACACAAAAGGTGCACTTGAAGGCTATGCTTGTACTCGCAAAGGGCTGCCGCCCCCACGTGGTGATGGCGACTGTCTTCATGACTACGATTTTAGATTTCCGGGCGCGCTGACACTTCGTTATGCACTCGGCGGATCCAGAAATGTACCGGCGGTGAAAGCAATGTTGGTCGCTGGCGTCGACAAAACAATAGGCACGGCCGAAAAACTGGGACTTAAGAGTGGATACAAATGCTACCAGCAAGGTACCAATGTCAGCACAGCAACACCAGAAGACGAAGTTCAGTGTGGGGCTAGTTCAGCGATTGGCGACGGTGCATACCTTAAGTTGGATGAGCATGTGCACGCACTTGGTTCATTGTCTCGACTCGGCGAAAACATCCCTCAAACGTACATCCTAAAGATTGATGACGCCGCGAATAAAGAAATATACAAATGGAAAAAAGAAAAAGGCACCCAAGCTATTCGCCCAGATACGGCATACATTATCTCCGACATGTTGAGCGACCCGCGGGCAAGTTATATGTCACGTAAAAGTCACGACTATAATGGCTGGAAGTTTGCACTCAAAACCGGTACGACTAACGATGCCAAAGACGGCTGGCTAACGGGTTACTCTGCCAAGTACGCCGCTGCGGTTTGGGTTGGTCACAGTAGTGGACGTGTCGAAATGAGCGGCTTCATGGAAAACATGACGCAACCAATTTGGGGCGGATGGATGCAAGAAGCCCATAATGGCCACAACGCTAAAAATTGGTCAAAGCCGAATGGTGTAAAAACAGCCGCAGCATACGTTGTTCGAAGTCACGTTGGCGTGTCATCAATAGAACCAAGTCCGACGCAAGATTTGTATCCAAGTTGGTATCAAAACAACAAGAAACGTTCGTCAGCCAAACAAACAATCGACATTGTGTCTAATAAAATCGCGACTTCTTGTACGCCAGAACGAGCGAAAAAAGTCTTGACCGAAACAAGCGCAACTTCGTTTTCTGGCGACACTTTCGTAGACAGCGGTGGCAACGCTGCAAACCAGAAGGACGACATTCACAAGTGTAGTGACAGTAAGCCAAGTATCCGTTTGAGCATTAAAGATTCGGGTGGCGGCAGTTACAATTTGGTCGCAACAGTTAGTGGTGGTACTCACCCGCTCAGCAGCGACAAGTTCAAAGGCAAGGTAGAGTTTAGTGTTGGCGGCGAAAAACTTGGAAACAGCCCGACAGTAAGCTCGTCTGGAAGCGTAACCTACAAGAACTACACGCCTAACTTTAACGGCAGCAAGACAATTACCGCAACAGTCATCGATAGCGTCCTATACGACAATTCTGATAGCGGCACTATCACCGGCGTCGGTGGTGCACCAAGCATTACGAGCGCAACATCTGACGGATTTACATCTAGTAACTTTACATGGTCAGGCGGCGTAGGTACAATCAAGCGTTCCGATAATGACGAAGACGTGTGTTCTGGTGACGGAAGTTGCCCTGGCCCTGCCTTATCACCAGGAACAAGGGTTTACGTACAAACCGCGAGCGGACCATCCAAAGCCAAAAAAATAACTAGCCCGCAGTAACTGCTCGCGAATCTAAGTTTCTAAAAATGTATTGAGCGCCGTGCGAATATCGCGTACACCGAATAAAAACTTGTCTTTCTTGCCAGAGTTTGCCCGTTGAACAGGCCCGATCGCTACTTCGAACCCAAGTTTTTTGGCTTCGGCCACACGGCGTTCTACATATGGCACGTGGCGGACTTCGCCAGACAAACCGAGTTCGCCGAATACTACAGCGTTTTGTTTAAGCTTCATGCCTCTTGCTGCCGACCCAATCGCCAGTGCAATTGCTAAATCTGCAGCAGGTTCGTTGGCCTTGATACCACCAACAACATTTAAATAAATATCCTGGTCGGCTAGATTTAGTTTGGTACGCCGTTCTAGCATTGCGACGAGTAGGTTCAGGCGATTCAAATCGATACCGCTAGCAGCCCGTTTTGGATAGCCATAGCTGGTTTTATTGACCAACGCCTGCACTTCTACCAAAATAGGCCGCGAACCTTCCATTGTAGCCAGTACAACCGAGCCGTCAGTAATTTGCCGTTCCGCCAGCAATGCCTCGGATGGATTATCAACAATAACCATGCCGGATTCTTGCATTTCAAAAATTGCGACTTCGTTGGTTGAGCCAAAGCGATTTTTTACTGTCCGAAGTAATTTAAACCCGCCGTAACGATCGCCTTCTAGCTGTAGCACAACATCGACGATATGCTCGAGTAGTTTTGGCCCGGCAATCGAACCTTCTTTTGTCACGTGCCCAACGACCAACACCGCAGTGTTCGACGACTTCGCGGCGTTCATCAAAATATGTGTACAACTGGTAATTTGGCTGACACTTCCGGCCGAGCTGGCCACCGCATTACTGCTCATCGTCTGGATTGAGTCAACCACAACTAAATCATAATCGCTAGAATTAATAGAGGCGGCAATGTCTTCAATCACGGTACTGTTGGCTAGTTGCAAATTTTTTGCATTGGCTTTGAGTCGATCAACGCGGAGTCCTACTTGATGATTTGACTCTTCGCCGCTGACATACAAAACTTTGTGGTTGTTCGCAACACTGGCGGCAATTTGTAATAATAGCGTGCTTTTTCCGATGCCGGGTTCGCCAGCAATTAACATCAGGCCGCCAGGAACTATGCCGCCGCCGAATACCACATCAACATCTTTCATGCCGGTTTGCAGTCGTGTGGTGTTTACTTTGGCCGCCTGGCTGCTGGTTTGAGATTGCAGGCTTCTACCGCCGGATGACGCACCCGTTCCAGCTGAGGTCACCATTTCTTGTAACGTGTTCCACTCGCCGCAACTAAAGCACTTCCCGGCCCAGGTGCCACTCTCTGCCCCGCAGCTTCCACAAACAAATAGTGCGCGTTTTTTTGCCATAAAGCTTATTCTACACTACCTTTTAAACGTTTCGGTTGGAGTAGAATCAATTGCCTCAACCAAACCCTGAACTTCTGTTGCTAGATTATTGCGCTCTTTAACCATTTTGTTGTAGTCTGCGATAAGTTTTTTTGTATCCGTAATAAGTGCGTTGTAGCTTTTTACTTGATTGTTAAAAATCGTTACACCCATATTATAAAGAGAAACCTCGTTTGCGCTCTTGAGTCGATCGAGTTCTTGGTGATTTTTGGTCAATTCTACGCCCAAACTGCTAATCCTAGATTGGTTGTCGTCAATCGTTGATTTGGTAGCTTTAAGCTTCTGGTCGAGTGCAGCAACTTGCGTTTCGCGGCTCGTAAATTCTGCTTCGTACTTTTCCGACAACGCAACGACGGCTGCTCGGTTACTAAAATACTGCGCGTAATATTGTTCTAAATCTTTCGGCAGACTGCGAACTTCGGTGGCTAATATTGAGTGCAGCTCGTTTGGCACCGACGCTGAATCTTGCTTTTCGTAGTTTTTGACTGTTGCAATCAAACGCGCATTGGTTAATTTTTGGTAGACTTCGTTCGTCATGTCATCGACTTTTTTGCGCTGTGTACCCGACAATTGATCATAGGCTGCGTGTAACATTTCGTGTGCTGCGGTTACTTCTACGATACCGGCCAGTCGTTTGTCTTTTACGTCATACAAATAAATATTCCGGCCGTCATAACAACCCAAAATAATTGAAAATTCTTTGATATCACAATGCTGATTAAAAGTTGTCTGCTGATCTATTTCTGGGTGCGCAACAAAAAAGCGTTTCTGACCATCAGCCGTCATAGTAGTTGTTTGGGCGATCTGCTCAATGCGCGCAGGTGGATCGTACTGGCTCAACCGCCACTGATCATAAATGTCGCTTCGAAACAAAAACCCTGCAACAATCAAACCAATTGGCGACAGGAGCAACAAAAGCTTCAGCAGTTTCTTCATGATTTAATTATAGAACAATTATTCGTGAATAATGTTGTAATCGAGTTTGTTTTTTTTGACCGAAACTTCGATTACATCGCCTTTTTTGTAGTTTTCCTTTAGGACTTCGTCGGCAATTTGGTCTTCGAGCGTGTCTTGAATCAGCCGACGCAGTGGCCGTACACCATTGCGTGAATCGTAACCGTGCTCTAGCAAATACAGTTTGGCTTTTTGATTGAGCTTAATACTCAGACCATGTTTAACAAGTCTTTGCTGCAACTCGTTCACCTGTAAATCCAAAATCTCAAGAATATTTGGTTTGGTCAGCGCGTGAAACACGATTGTTTTGTCGATACGGTTGAGTAGTTCGGGGCGCATCAAATCTTTTAAGCCATCTTTGACTTTGTCTTTGTTGGCTTCATGGAGCGCCTCCAGGTTTTCAAAGTCCTTGTTATCGGCTGCGCTAAATCCTAGGTTGACTTCTTTTTGCAATTTATCCGCACCGATGTTGCTGGTCATGATAATAATTGTGTTGCTAAAATCAATTTTGCGACCCTTGGCATCTGTCAATTGACCGTCTTCCAAGATTTGTAACATCATGTGAAACACATCGGGGTGGGCTTTTTCGATTTCGTCAAAAAGCACCAAACTGTAGGGTTGACGGCGAATTTTGTCAGTTAACTGTCCACCTTCGTCGTAACCAACATATCCGGCTGGTGCGCCAACAAGTCGCGATGCGGTGTGACGTTCGCCAAATTCGCTCATGTCGATTTTTACCAAGCTGTCTTCACCACCAAAGAATTCGCGGGCCAAAACTCTGGCTAGCTCAGTTTTACCAACACCTGTTGGACCGAGGAAAATAAATGAGCCAATAGGGCGGCGATCGCTACTAATTCCGGAGCGGTTGCGGCGAATTGCCTTAGCTACGGCTTCGATTGCCTCACTCTGACCAACCACGTATTTACCGATGGTTTTTTCGAGTCCAATCAAGTATTTTGCCTCGGCGCGAATCACTTTTTGCACGGGTACGCCAGTCATGCGCGCAACTGTTTCGGCTACGTCATCGCTTTTCATGGCTAGTTTTTTGCTTTGCTTTTCGGCCGCTTGCAGTTTAGCTAGCTCTTCGTGAATTTGGCTGGCGCGAGTTTTGTTTTTTGCGGCGCGTTCGTAATCTTCGGCTTCGACAGCTTCGTCAATTCGTGTATCGACTAGTTTGAGCTCTTTTTGCAGCTTGCGAACTTCTGGCGGAGTGCGGCCTTTATCTAGTCGCAAATGTGCGGCGGTTTCGTCCAAAAGATCGATTGCTTTATCTGGCATAAATCGGTCGTTAATGTAGCGTTTGGCGAGCGTGGCAGTATCTTCGACAACTTCGTCGCTGATTTTGACGCCGTGGAATTCTTCGTAATGTTTGCGTAGGCCTTTTAGGATCGAAATCGTTTCTGGCAGGGTTGCTTCTGGTACTTGAATCGGCTGAAACCTACGTTCTAGCGCGGTATCTTTTTCGATGTGTTTGGTGTATTCATCGGTTGTTGTTGCGCCAATCATTTGAATTTTGCCGCGGGCAAGTGCCGGTTTTAGAATGTTGCCAGCGTCCATAGCGCCCTCGGCCGCGCCAGCGCCAACAATCAGGTGTAGCTCGTCAATAAAAATCACCGTATTGTTGTTGGTTTCTAACTCGCTCATGACTTTTTTGAGCCGTTCTTCGAACTCGCCGCGGTATTTTGTGCCAGCAATCATGCCAGCAAGGTCGAGCATCACGATTCGTTTGTCGACCAAACTATCCGGAACTTCTTCGTTAATAATGCGCTGTGCCAAACCTTCGGCAATAGCGGTTTTACCAACACCGGGTTCACCAATAAGCACCGGGTTGTTTTTAGTTCGGCGGCTCAAAATTGTGATCACTCGACGAATTTGCGCATCGCGACCAACTACTGGGTCGAGCTTTCCTTGCCGCGCCAGCGCTGTTAAATCTGTACCGAAATAGTCGAGCGCGGTTTTTCGAACTTTTTTGCCGCCGCGCTTGCGTGTCCCAGTTTGATCATTGCCATCAGCATTGTCGTATTGCTGGCGGTTTAGGAACTGTTCGATTTCAGTCACTAACGTACCGACGTTGACATTCATTTCTCGTAGCAAAATTGTGGCGCGAGCATTTTTTTGACTCAAAATACTGTATAAAATATGCTCCGTGCCGCAGTAGTCTTGGTTGAAATCCTGTGCGATATCGTATGCCATACGCAACGTCAACTTTGCGGTTTCAGATAAACCTTTGCCGCCCATGTTTAGCACAGCGGTTTTTGGTTTGAGATTTAACGCGAGCCGCGCTCGGTCGAGTGTAATGCCCGCACCCTCTAAAATCTTTGCTCCCATTGAGCTTTCTTGAGCCAATACGCCCAGCAACAAATGCTCGGTGCCAACGTACGGGTTTCCTGCGGCGCGGGCAATTGCGTCGGCGTGGCGCAAACTTTGCAGCGCGTTATCAGTCAGGTGGTTCAAAAAGTCTTGCAAATCATCTGAGTCAGGCTTCATAGTACCCCTAATAATAAGAAATAAATTAGCACTCGTCAAGCCCGAGTGCTAATTATCACGGCTAGGCGTAGTTTACGCATTTGGCGCTAGAGTTGCAGCAGGGGTCGGGCGGGCACTGATACCGCAAAGGGAAAGTGTCGCTTCATTTATTTTTATCATATCCGAGCTGCCGTCTGGCAGATCGGCTGTAAACGTAGTTTCAGCAATCCGTGTACCGTTCTCACCAACCAACCAAGCGGAACGATCATTACTTGCGACTCCGGTGACAATAGCTGGCTCAAAATCAACTGGCTCAATCAGAAAATCAACTTGGCCATCTGCAACATTCTTGATGCTGCCAGTACCGAGGTCTGGATGATAATACTCATACGCACCACGATGATACTGATTAATGCGACCCGCGCTGCCGCCTTGATAGACATCGAAAGTAATCGAAGCGTCGTCGTCGATATATGTGTAACGGGCGGGGTTTTTAATTACATAGCTGCCGGCTTCACTTTGATCCGACGCAGGTACGGCAAAAAGCGCGCAGTTATCTTTGTCGTAAGTAATCTCGGCTCGTTTGAGGCCAAGCTCACCAATATACTTTTCGTGCCCTTCAAGCCACATTTCTTGAGCGCGCTCAACATGCGCTAAACCCGCCTTGGGGGCTTTAGCGTTTTCTGGATTTCCACTGCTACACCCTGTCAGAAAAAGTCCAACAGAAAGTGCAACGTTTATTTTTTTGTCATTTGCTCTCCGCTAAGTTAGTACTACTCTTCGCCGTGTTCTTCGATGGCGTCGAGCAGGCTGCTTTCGAGTTCAGATTTTTTCTTTAGCTTTGGTTTTGGGGCATCAGATTTTTTTTGCTCGGGTTTTGGCACTTCTGGCTTCGACTGATTTGGCTTCTCATCTACAACAGAAGTTGTAGCTTCTGCTGTTTGTGCGGCTGGCTCCGGTTTGGTTTCTTCGCCTTTTTGTGCAGATTCGATATCTAGTTCGTAACCAGATAGCTTGCTCGCCAAACGAACGTTTTGGCCGCCTTTACCGATTGCGATGCTCAATTGGTCTTCTGGTACAACCACGACAGCTTTTTTGCTTGATTCATCGAGTTTAACTTCTTTGACTTTGGTTGGGCTGAGTGCATTCATGATGAATGTTTTGGTGTCATCGTCCCATACAACAATGTCGATTTTTTCTTGCTCGCCAACTTCGGACATCACTGCGTTTACGCGGGTTCCGTGGCCACCAACAAATGTACCAACTGGGTCAACACCAGGAACGGTGCTAGCAACAGCTAGTTTGGTTCGAACGCCAGCTTCGCGGGAAATCGCTTTGATCTCGACCGCGCCGCTTTCCATCTCTGGGACTTCAGACTGGAACAACCATTTTACAAACTCGGTATTACCACGAGAAACCACAAGTTGTGGGCCGCGCATACCGCGTTCGACGTCTTTTAGATACACTTTAACGCGCTGTCCTGGGTAATAATGCTCGCCCTGAATTTGCTCGCTGCCGGGCATAATTGCTTGGGCTTTGCCAAGGTCAACTCGCACCATGCGGCCGTCAACACGCGCAACAATTCCGTTTAGAACAGTTCCAATTTTATCTTCGTATTCCTCCAAGATGTTTTCGCGCTCGGCTTCGCGGAGTCGTTGCAAAATGACTTGCTTGGCGGTTTGTGCGGCCACGCGACCAAAGTCTTCGACTTTTTCGTGGATTTCTACGGTTTCGCCAATTGCAGCGTTTTTGCGAATTACTTGCGCTTTGGCGAGTGAAATTTCGGCCTTGTCGTCTGCGACTTCACTTACTACTTCTTTTTCGATGTAAGCGTCAACGTCGCCAGAATTCAAGTTCATAGTTACGCGCACTTCTTGTTCGCGCTCGCCGTAGTCGCGGCGGTATGCTGCAGCCAAGGCTTGCTCAACAATTTCTTGTACTAAGCTTTCTTCTAAGTTTTTTTCTTCGGCAATCGCTCGTACAGCTCCTGCTAGTTGTTTCATGTCTAAGTTCATATTTTTCCTTTCGTTATGTTCGAGAATTTTCTTCTGTTGTCTGGTGGGGCATTTTATTAAAAAAGCCGACCTGCCGGCCGACTAACTACGCATCATTATAACGCAGCCGACCCCTTTGGTCAAAAGTATTTATTACAAGCTTTTGGCGCTTTCGCTCGTGGTAAGATTAGTAGATATGAGCAAAAACGTCACCAGGTTATTTGAGCAGTTCAAACCCGAACATTACACGCTGGAACTCGAGCCGAACAAAACAGATATGACGTTTTCGGGCACGGTGATAATTCGTGGTCGCAAAACTGGTCGGCCATCACAAAGGCTCACTCTCCACCAAAAAGAACTAAAAATTACCAGTGCAACCATTACAAAAATTCACAAAGGCCAAGAAACCGAAATCGCGATCGACCGCATCAACACTCACAAAAGTTTTGACGAGCTGCGACTGCACAGCAAAGAGATGATTTACCCTGGCGAGTACATTGTGCGCGTAGAATTCAACGGCCAAATTACCAAGCCGATGAACGGCATGTACCCTTGTTTTTTCAAAGAAGGCAAGATCGAAAAAATCCTGATTGCCACGCAATTTGAGAGCCACCACGCCCGTGAAGTATTCCCCTGCATCGACGAACCCGAAGCCAAAGCAACATTTGACCTCGCGCTTATTGCACCGAAAGACGAAGTCGTACTGGCCAACACGCCAATCAAAAAAACAGCCACAAAAGGCCAGAGCCAAGTTGTACTGTTTGAAACCACGCCAAAAATGTCAACGTATCTGTTGGCATTCGTCATGGGCGACATGAAACATATTCAGGCCAAGACCAAAAACGGCACGATTGTGAGAGCATTTACAACGCCAGATAAAATCAAGCAAGCCGAGTTTGCACTCAAAGTTACCGTTGATTGCTTAGAATTTTATAACAATTATTTTGCGATCCCCTACCCTCTTGCTAAATGCGACATCATCGCGCTGCCAGACTTTGCAGCCGGTGCGATGGAAAACTGGGGTTGCATAACATTCCGCGAACAATGCATGTTGGTCGACGAAGGCAACACCAGCTTAGCCATGAAACAGTATGTTGCAATGGTGGTCGCGCACGAACTGGCGCACCAATGGTTTGGAAACTTAGTCACCATGCGTTGGTGGACCGATTTGTGGCTTAACGAAGGATTTGCCAGCTGGATTGAATATTTGGCGGTCGACGACATGTTCCCACAGTGGAATATGTGGACGCAGTACATTGCCGACGAGCAACAATCCGGCATGAAACTCGACGCGCTCGAACACACCCACCCAATCGAAGTTCCTGTTCGTCACCCGGACGAAATCCGCACAATCTTTGATATTATCAGCTACAACAAAGGCTCGAGCGTGATCCATATGCTCAATCAATATTTGGGCGCCGATATATTCCGTGATGGCCTGCGCTATTACCTTAAAAAACACGCCTACGGCAATACCGACACCGTTGATTTGTGGGAAGCGCTCGAATCCGTCAGCCACAAACCAGTCAAAGAATTTATGCACGCCTGGACGGCCGAGCCTGGGTATCCAATCGTGCATGCTACGGTTGAGGAAGATTCTGTGGAGCTATCGCAAGAACGATTTTTGCTAAACCGCGATAATACGAAGCTTAAGAATAAACAATTGTGGCAAATTCCAATCCTGTCCGACAAAGAAGCGCCAAAACTGCTCGACAAACAAAAACTAAAGTTTACCGTCCCGGACTCAAGTGCGCTCAAACTAAATTCGCAGCAAGCGGGCTTTTACCGCACCGTTTATAACGCTACTCATTTGCATGGTTTAAGCGAACTCGTCAGCCGCGGTCGACTTGAACCGCTGGATCGTTTAGGAATTTTAAGCGATGTGTTCGAGGGCGCCAAAGCAGGATACACCGACACCGACGACGCATTGGAGCTGCTCAAACATTACAGTCAAGAAGATAACGTTGCCGTTTGGGATATAATCAGCGGAAACATCGCAGACGTGCGATCCACCATGGACGACGAAAAACTCCGCGAAGCGATGAAACCGTACGTGCAAAATCTGGTAGCAATACAATTAGAACGTCTGGGTTGGGACCAAAGAAAGACCGACACATATTTTGACCGGCTGCTTAGACCAACCATCTTAGGAATGGCATCCGCTGCCGACGAACCAGCTGTAGTAAAAGAAGCCCAGAAGCGTTTCAAAGAGATGAAAAAACCAAGCGACATTGATCCGGATATTCGCGGCGTGGTGTATTCTACAGTGGCCAGAAACGGCAGCGAGAACGAATTCAATATACTACTTGCGTTGCATAATAAATCTACGAGCAGCGAAGAGCAACAAGTACTTACTGGCGCGCTCGCTAACTTTAAACAGAAAAAACTAATCAATAAATACCTATCGCTCATTATTTCTGACGACGTTCGCTTGCAAGATATTGGCCACTGGATTGCCTACATTTGCATGAACCGCCATGCCAAAGCTGAGAGTTGGGCCTGGATACAAGAAAATTGGGAGTGGCTAGAAAAAAACCTGGGCAGCGATTTGAGCTTTTCACGTTTGCCAGTTTACGCCGCCCGCGGCCGCAGCGATGAATTGTTTCTAAAAGAATACAAAGCATTTTTTGACAGTAAAATGTCACCATCACTCGAGCGTTCTGTAAAACAAGGAATCGAAATCGTTCAGTGGCGCTCCGCCTGGAAAAAACGCGACCACAAAGAAATCCTGGCATTTTTCACTACCCGAAACTAAGCGATTACCACCCAAATTCGGATTCATAGGCGCCGGAGTTTACTCGTTCCATCATATTTTTTACTTCTGGGACCGTGTCTGCTGGCAATTTTTTGGGATCTGCCCAAACAAGTTCCGAGCATTTATGCGGTTCGGCATTTTTAATCTTCCCCTGCCATTTTTTTGCAACGAAAAAGAAACAAATATAGGTTTTATTAGAATCTGCGTTCTCTGGACGAGTCATGACGTGCAAGAATTCTAAATCATCCATACTAATTATCGCACCCGTCTCTTCTTTTGCTTCGCGAATTGTCGCTTGACGAATTGATTCACCTTGCTCGAGATGACCTGAAGGTAGCCCCAAGTATCCGTCATAATATGAGGTATTTTTTCGACGCAACATCAATAATGTGCCCTTTTCTTTGAGTAAAACATAGACGGCAACATGTGCTCCAAAGCGAGAAATTGTCATACCGTACAGTCTGGCAGAAAGTTGGTGATTTGGAAAGTACAGCCAGTAACTTCGATGGCGCTCAAGTGATAATCACCGTTCCATTTGTGATCGCTCGCCCAAAACTCCGCCGCAAACTGCATTTGTTTAAGTTTTTTCGGCGTAATGTAATCCAGACCGCCACCCCACGAATCTGATTGGCGGTATTTTACTTCGACAAAAAATACTTCGTTTGCTTTTTTGGCCACAATATCAACTTCACACCAACGCGTCCGCCAGTTTTGATCTAAAACTTCGTAGCCAAGTTTTGATAAGTACTGCGCGGCCGCATCTTCGGCAGTCCTACCAGCTTGCGTACTCACGACGAAGTGTAGTCTTTAAATCTTCGAAACACCGAAATAACGCCAAACAAAAGTGTCGGTATGGCAATCAAGGCTAAACTGGCGCGAATACTCATAGTCCTTGATACCAGCAAAAAGATACCAAACAGCAGCAAGAAACATACTCTTCCAACGAGACTAACAAGGGATGAAACAGTTGCACGCTGACTTGATGGAATATGATCTTGCACATACGTTTCTAAGTACACTTCCAACGCCATCATACAAATTGCCCCTATAAAAACTAAAGTCAGCGCCCAAGAGTAGGTACTAATTTGCGGCAACAAAATATGCACCGCAATAAGTCCCGTCCATAAAAACGCAAAAATTCTAGCTTTTGGCGCAAATTTGTTTACAAAAAGTGCACCCAGAACTAGACCCACTGTCAAAACTGCGGTGACCATGCCAGAAATTGCAACCGGTAAGCCTGTTTCTACGCCAATAAGTTGGTAGTATTCGTACCAAAAACTAGCCAAACAAAACAAAAACGACAATCCAATAATCGGCCAAATTATAGCGGGCCGTGCCATAATCTTTAGACCACTTCCAAGATGCATTGCCCAGGACAATCCTTGTTCAGAGGTTCGCGTAATCGGCGGTTCTTTCATTTTGAGCAGCACCATAATTGCGACAACGGGTGCCATCATCGACAGATAAAATGTTGCAGGAAAACCTAACGTTATGCTAACAAATCCAGCCGACAACCCCGCAAGCGCCATTGTTGATAACTGAATCGCTTCCATTTTGCTAGCCACTTTTCGATAGATTTTTGTCTGATTGATAGTACCGAGCGAATCATAGGCAAACGCCTCGCTCACGCCAGAAAACAGCGCCTCGCTGAGCGCCCACAACAAAACTCCCACCACATACACGTTGATTGAATTGCTCGCACCGAGCACAAACGAACTTGCGATAAACACAATATTTGCACCAATAAGCACCAAGCGTCTGCTGCGGCGATCAGCAAAAATACTGCTTGGAATTTCAAACAGCAATACCGATGTTTGGGCAATTGCTCCGACAATCAGAATTTGCTCAGTTGTCAGACCGATCGCAATTTGAAACAACTTATCGACGGCGTACCACAGCACAAATCCTTGCAGAAATGCCAGTAAGTACAACTTATTGGTTAACGATTTAAGCTCTTTCATTGCAAAAAAGTATACACCGGTTTGAAACTTTTGCGATGCAAGCTGCAAATGCCTAGTTTTTGCAGTGCAGCCGCGTGAATTTTTGTACCGTAGCCAACGTGGCTTTCAAAACCATAGTTTGGGTACTCCAGCGAAAGTTCGGTCATTCTGCGATCACGCGTTACTTTTGCGTAAATACTGGCCGCACTGACGATTGGGTGTAAGTCGTCTGCTTTTACTACACACTCAACATTTTCAAAATTTGGCGCACAGTAATTTATGCTGCCATCCATGATTATTTTATCTGACGCTATAGCGCCGAGCGCCAAAAGTGCGCGTGATACGGCTAACTTCATTGCTCCGGTTAGTCCCAGTTCGTCAATTTCAGCAGGTTCGACCCAACCCTCGCCAAGATCGCAGGTTTGAATAATCAAATCATGAAACTTATTCCGCTGTATTTTTGATAACTTTTTTGAATCTCTTAGTCCCGCTGGTAACTCTGTTCGCGAGCGCGCCGCCACAACCAAAAGTGGCCCCGCCCAACAGCCTCGACCAACTTCGTCAATCCCAATCATGCAACCAAGTATACATAAGTACAATAAAGACTGGTATAATTGAGCCTAATATAACGTAGACAAGGAATAGTAATGGACCCAAACCAACAACCCATAGAACAACCACAAACACCAACACCAGAGCCAACACCATCCGTTGCGCCAACAACTGATTCTGCGCAACCAACCCCACCACAGACTGCAGATTCCGGTAAAGAAAACCCCGGCAAAACACTCGGTATTGTTAGTCTTGTGCTTGCCCTCATCGGCATGGCCTTGCCTGGACTTATTGTCGGAATAATCGCCCGCAAAAAATCTAAAAGTGTTGGTATGAGTAACGGTCTGGCAACCGGTGGAATTGTTGTTTCGATCATCGGAATCATAATTACAGTGGTTATTGTTGTTGCTGCGATGGCCGGAATCGGATCTGTCGTACAAAAATGTCAACAACTTGGCCCTGGGACTCACTACGATAACGGCGCAACAATTACTTGCGGCTAACATTACTCTGCGTGTATTTAAAAAAGCCCTTTGTGGGCTTTTTTATTTTAGGTTTCTAGTTCGCGTGTTGTTGAGTCAAGATTTTCGGTCAATCTTCGGTCTAGTTGACTACGCTTCTTTTTCAGCAGCTTCGTGCCTAGCTTCGACTTCTGCTACTTTTGCCTCTTCTTTGGCGTCTTCTTTTGCTTTTTCGGCAGCTTCGGCGTCATGGGCTTTTTCAGCTTCCGCGTGAATTTTTTCTTCCTCGGCTTCCGCCGCTTTGTCTTCGATGGTATTTACAGCGTTTTTATCAAATTCAACACCTGAAAGTCGTGCAGATTTGCCGGTTCGTTCTCGCATATATGTAAGATATTTGCGGCGAACTTTGCTTCGTTTCATGACTTCTACCTTTAGAACAAGTGGCGAGTGCATCAAGTATGTTTTTTCGACGCCGACACCGCTGGCGATGCGACGAACAGTAATTGATGACGTGTGACTATTTTTGCGGTCTGTTCGGATAACCAAACCTTCAAAAATCTGCACGCGTTCTTTGGCGCCTTCTTTAATTTTTTGGTGCACGCGAACACTATCACCTGATCGTACGTCGACAACTTGGTGCTTTTGGTATTTTGCGTTAATTTGTTCAATCACAGATGGCATATCTGAAACATCCTATCACTTTTTCTCTGTTAATGCAACCAAAATTCTTGCTTACTTGTTATCTCGCCATTGCTGCAACGAAACAACATCTCCTTGGAATAATTCGACAGGCTCTTCAGGAATACACCAGAGGTCATCTTCTATTCGATTGCGAATTGAGTCGTTCAACATCGCCGTTCTAAACAACATTACAGCGTCACCGCTAATGCTGCATTCATAACCTCTGGGTTAGGAGCATGAAAACGCTCTCCATCTTCGTGCGGAATATCTGTCATCTGCATCCTTTTCGTGTTCTTCTATTTTTTAACAACAGCTTTCGATTATACATGAGTGGTATCATTAGTACATGACAGATTTTGGAGAAGAAGCACTAAAGAAACACAAAGCCCTAAAAGGCAAACTTTCGATTCGTTTGCGCGACAAGCTTGATAGCCAAGATAAACTCAGCACGTATTACACGCCCGGCGTAGCCAGCGTCTCCAACTATGTCGCTGCTCATCCCGACGAAGCACGCGATTACACCTGGCTCAACAACAACGTAGCGGTTATTAGTGACGGGTCGGCTGTTCTGGGGCTTGGAAACATCGGTCCATACGGTGCGCTGCCCGTGATGGAGGGTAAAGCAATGTTGTTCAAGCATTTTGCTGATATTGACGCAGTTCCAATTATTCTAGACGTGCATTCTGCTGATGAAATAGTCGCGGCCGTTAAAGCGATTGCGCCAAGTTTTGGCGGCATCAACCTGGAAGACATCGCCGCGCCGATTTGTTTTGAGGTAGAGGAACGCCTAAAGGCCGAGCTACAGATTCCTGTATTTCACGATGATCAACACGGAACCGCAATTGTTGTTTTGGCGGGACTTATAAACGCCACGAAAATAGTTGGTAAAAAACTGAGTGATTGCCGAATTGTCTGCATCGGTGCTGGTGCTGCGGGAACGGCTGTTATGAAACTTCTGCACAAATACACTAATCCTGAAATTATTGTCGTGGACAGCAAAGGGATTATTAGCAAGGATCGCACCGATCTAAACAGTGAGAAACAAAAATTCTTGGAATTTACTAACCCAAATAATCTATCTGGCACGCTTGCCGATGCAATATCCGGCGCCGACATTTTTATTGGTGTTTCTGCACCGGGAGTTTTGAGTGCTGACATGATTAAAACCATGGCCAAAGATTCAATTGTTTTTGCCATGGCCAACCCAACCCCCGAGATTATGCCTGACATTGCAAAAAATGCCGGCGTCGCAATTATGGCAACCGGACGCAGTGATTTCCCAAACCAGGTTAATAATTCGCTGGCATTCCCAGGAATCTTCCGTGGTGCGCTTGATAATAAAGTAACAAAAATTACCGATGAGCACAAAATTGCAGCCGCTGAAACTATCGCCAGCTTAGTCGAGTCGCCAACACCCGAGATGATCATCCCAAGTGTCCTCGACCCACGACTCGTCCCAGCTATTGCTAAAATTATTGTTTAAAATTTAACGTAATCTAGCTGACTATTTAGCCGATAACTCGAGAGACTTCTTCGAGTGTGGTTTGGCCTGCTAAAACTTGTAGAATTCCGCTTTGTTGCATGGTCATCATGCCGCTTTTTATTGCGGCGTCTTCAATGTTTCGCACACTAATCATTTTGTTACCAGATTGCAGGAGTTTTTCGATTTCGCCGGTCATTAAAAACTGTTCGCGAAGCGGCACCTGGCCTTTGTACCCGTAGGGGTTGTCTGCGGTTTTTACTGGCTTGTACAGTTGTAGGTTTTGCAAGCTTGGCTTCTCGGTTCCTTCTGGCAGCGTATCAACAATTTTCTGAATATGTGCAATCTCCTCAGGAGTAGCCGGTGCGGCCTGTTTGGTGGTATCGTCCAATTTGCGAACCAATCGCTGCGCCATGACCATGCGAATTGCCGACACGAACAGTGGGTTTTCACCGATAACATCCATCATGCGCGTTAAAGCAGCCGCGGCCGATCCGGCGTGAAATGTAGACAATACCAAATGGCCTGTTAACGAAGCCTGGAGCGCAGTTTTGGCCGTATCAAGATCGCGAATCTCGCCGACCATCACGATATCCGGGTCAAGTCGTAGCACTGCGCGCAGTTTATTTGCAAAATTTGTTTGATCGCCAGTTTTGCTCGTGACAGAAATCTGTGTAATGCCGGCAAATTGATACTCAACCGGATCTTCAATCGTAATAATTTTGCGTTCTTCGGTGTTAAGCGAGTTTAAAATCGAATACAGCGTGGTTGTTTTACCCGAACCAGTCGGCCCAACTGCAAGCACCAAGCCTGTTGGCTTCGAAATAATCTCGTCAACGACTTTGCGCTCGCTCGGATTCAGCATCAATTTATCCAGTGAATACATGTCTTGGCTCATGTTAAACAGCCGCATCACGATATCCATGCCATTGATTGCCGGCACTGTCTCCAGGCGCACATTAACGTCGACCTGTTCGCCGTTGGCCATCTGAACTTTTTGCGCAATATGGCCTTGCTGCGAATCCGGATCGGAGGTAGAAACATTTCCGGCGCTAGCAATTGCAGAAAGCAGCATGCGATTTTTTTCGTGGCTGATTCGTGCTATTGGATGCAGTACGCCGTCGATACGAAATCGAATGCGGACATCACCACGCTGATTTTCGATGTGGATATCCGACGCGGCCAACTTGTGGGCCTGATGGACCAAATACGCCAACATATCATTTGCGCGCACTTGTTCAAGTGTTGCCGAGACATTTTTTATTAAATCCTCGGTACCTGCGTTCGTAATATTTATATCTTGATAAATAACCTCTTTAGGCGGATCGTACAAACGCATGTAATCGCGGTAGCCGTTGTCAGAAATCAACGAAAACGTAAGCTGCTGGTCCAAATATCGATTTCGAAGCGTCACCATGGTTTGTTGCGACGTCGTATTGGTGATCCCGAACGAAATATTGCCTTTATCGACGACGAGCGGAATCACTCTCAGACTATACAATTCTTCTTTAGGCAACAAATCATTGTAGATTTGCTTGTTCTGCATTTGCGACGTGTCAATGTATGGCAAACCCAAAATCTGGGCACGTTTCATTGTGGACTGTTCTTCGTCCCGCCTTGCGTCTTGACTCATGCGTCTATTTAACCATAAGCGAGCGACGTCTGCTAGACTATTGCCATGACAGAGTTAGTAATTATTGCGCACGACATTCGTAGCTCCCACAACATTGGGGCGATATTGCGCACTAGTGAGGGTTTTGGAGTTTCGCATGTCTATATTTCGGGCTTCAGTCCGTATCCGACAGTTGTGGACGATTCACGGTTACCGCATATCCATACAAAACTGACTCGACAGATTAGTAAAACAGCACTCGGTGCAGAGAAATCGCAAGCTTGGTCGCACGCAGAAAGCATTGAAACACTGCTAAAGGATTTACGGAAACAGAATTTTGCAATTGTCGCACTCGAGCAAAGTGCAGGATCAATCAAACTACCCGCATTTGCTCCATCTAAAAAGGTTGCGCTCCTGTTGGGCCGCGAAGTCGAAGGCATAGATCAACAACTATTACAGCATTGCGATCAAATTGTAGAAATCCCGATGTTTGGCCACAAAGAATCGTTTAATGTTGTCGAAGCGGCCACCGCGGCAATGTATCACTGCACGTTCTTCCCTTTTCAACCGTAAGCGTTTATAATACTTTTCATGCCGACAACAAAGGCGCACAACACGAGGCATCACTCAAACCTGCGCCCAAAACAAAAACATAGCAAAAAATACCTGCAGACATATCTGCCGTATTTGCCTTTGCTCAGTACCCTATTTGTTATTTTGGCTTTACTGGCACCATGGAAAATGAACCCGACTGGCAAAGTTTTGCCATTTACCACAAATGTGAGCAATCAGGCGCTGCTACAACTCACAAATACTGAACGAAGTCGCAATAAACAGCAATCTCTCACTCTGAGTAAGGATTTATCCGAAGCCGCGGCAGCCAAAGCAAAAGACATGGTCAAGAAAAATTACTGGTCACACACATCACCCGACGGAAAGTCACCCTGGGTATTTGTTGTCGACTCTGGCTACGCCTATACAAAAGCTGGTGAAAATTTAGCATACGGTTTTTTGACCAACGAACAAATTGTAGCCGGCTGGATGAATAGTAGCTCGCACCGAGCGAACATGCTTGATAGTAATTACCGTGATGTCGGATTTGGATTCGCTGACAGCAAGAATTTTGATAATAACGGCCCAGCCACCATCGTGGTTGCAATGTACGGTACGCCGCTCGCAACATCTAGCGACAAAAAACAGCTACAGCCCGAGAATATTACGGCCTCTACAGAACCGAGCGCAAATACAACAACTCCACAAGTTGCAGCTGCAAATGAAACGCAGAGCATAAGCCGCGTGCAAGCGATCACAAAAGGCTTGATGCCGTGGACGCCCTACGTCGTCGGTTTGATAACGGGTGCGGCGATAATGCTGTTGCTGGTTAGGCACGGAATTCAACTAAAACGACTAATACACAAGGGTGAGAAGTTCGCAGTCAAACATCCATTGTTCGACGCTACGATGGTTTCATTGATTATACTTGGTGTAATTTTGTTCCAGCGCGTCGGCACAATTTTGTAGCCTACGTCCAGATCTTTTTTTATGAAAGTTTTATGTTTTCTGGGCCCACGAGGACTTCTAGTGATTCAAACACGGGTTTTTTGTTGGCGATTTTGTTTGGCAATTTTATTGCTTGTTTAGTTTCTTCCGGACCGACAACCAGCACAACTTCGCAATCACCCGCATTTTCGTCAGTGATTTTTTTGAGCCCGGCAAGCAATGTTTGATCGGACGAATCTGTAATACGAATATACAGCCTCTGGGCAACTGGACTTTTAGCTGTTGGCGCTTTTACTTTTGGGGCGGTAGTTTTTTTGCCAGTCGCTTGATACGCTTGCGCTTGTTCGAGTGTAATTTCTCGAGCTTCGTCAGCCATAATTTTTGCGTCATCGGTTTCTTCGCCGTTTTTGTCTTTGCAGTTTATTTTGCCTTTTATA
>CAZDDV010000014.1:0-20324 GCA_964504275.1 uncultured Candidatus Saccharibacteria bacterium
GCCATCGCCAACTTCAACACTCACGGTACTAGCGATGTTCGCGGCCACAAAACTCCCGGTCATAAATGCACCACCACCACCCCCGACGCCACCACTACGCACGGCCGCGTTGGTATTACCATCACCACCGCCACCACCACCGCCACCACCCCACAGTTCGGCAATGATCATAACTGCATCGTCTGGTTTGGTGTACGTGCCATCGCTTGTGAAAACTTCGTATTTGTCGCCAGCGCCGACGTCAGATACCGTACCATTAACACATTTTTTTAGTTTGTTTTCGGATGCATCAGCGTAGATATTATAGTTTCCTGCTGCACATGTTGGGTTTGTGTCAGACTCTGTAAACTCAACGCCAGTGTTTGACGCCACAATCTGACCAGAACTGACGTTTATACCGCCAGATTCGATACTGAGGCCACGGTCCCAGCCGGTGCCGATTCGCAGTGCATATTCATTTACGGTCGCATCAGCACCCGTCAGATTACCGATGTTAATACCGTATAAATTATCGGCATCGCCGGTGTTCGCGCTTGTTACGTCAATGTTCAAACCCGAGACAGTATCTACATCCGCATCTGCCCCAAGCGTCAAGTTAATGTCCTGGAGAGATCCGTCGCTTGTTATTGTGCCGTTGGTGATAAAACTTGAATCGTCATCAAGCGTAAAGGTGATGTCCGACGTACCGTTTGGCGCAAACGTTAACCCGCCGCTGTCGTCAAAGGTTGCAAAGGCCGTTGTTCCATCACGAATCGCAAAGTCGCCGGTTGTAGTAAGGTCATAGGTCAGGCCGCCAGCGTCGTCTATCTCCATGTTTAGGTTTGTGGCGGTAATTGAAGCAGCATACACAGCATCGAAGTCCGCCGAGCCGCCAGCACCACAACCAGCATCGGTGGTGTTACATACAGTTTTTATCGTTCCGTTTTCTATAATCTTAATCTTGTTGGCGGTTGAGTCGTAAAACAATCCGCCATTCAAAGCGCTCAAGTTAGTTGTTGGGTCTGCGGTTGTTCCATCAAGCTGTAGAACCGTCAGCGCGGTGTCTGTGCCGGTAGAGTTACCTATTTTGATACGATTGCCACCGCTGCCGCTCCGCGCGGCTGTATCGACCGTAAACATGGTGTCAGCGGCACTGGCGTTTTGAACAAGCAGAGCAGTTGCGCTGGTATTAACGATATTGAACGCGTCATCTGTTTTTAGCGTATCTGCGGCACCTCGATATAGGTTTACATCGCGATCTGAGCCAAACGCAATACCCTTTGCCGCCGTTGTTGCTGAAGCGTCATTGCCCGCAATCCACAATGTTTGGGTGTCAGCCGTATCGACGCGAATACCATAGTCTGAGCCACCGACAGTCTGCGCACCAACTTTAATGCCGTAGTTAGACGTAATGACACCTCCAGCAGTATTTGTCGCAGACGTAATGTTAAGTCCTGCGGCATTCGTATAATTAAAGGATCCCGCGTCTATCCCGACAGACCCCTGGAGACCATAGACATTAGTGGTTGTACCGCCGAAGCCAAAAAAGGAATTGGCCGTTCCGAACACTCCAACACTTGTATCTGTAACGTTTGTCGCCACGTTGAACGCTACACCACCAAAGCCATAGGACATATCTGCGCCAGAAGCAATCGATTGAATTCCATATGCCGTACTTGTGCCCCCCTGATCTGCACTAACCTGCACATAGATCCCATGCGTAGCTACCGTTGCTGATCCACTTGCACCGGTTCGTGTAACGGCTACTGTTAATCCTTTTGTATCTTCTGCGCCCGACGTAACAGCTCCTGTATCAGAGAATGTTATGTTCTGAGCTACTTCAGTACCTGCCGTTCCAGAAGTGGAAGATCCCTGAATATCAAGCTTGGCTCCTGGTGCATTTGTACCAATTCCTACTCGTGAATTCGTAGTGTCAACATTCAAGACTGGAGTTGTACTACCGGATGGCTGAACCTGAAATGCTGTAGTCGAGTTAGTAGAGTTTTTGAACAATGTAGCACCTGCGTTACCAACCGTTAAAACATCGACGCCACCACGTTGCAATCGTAGAAGCCCAGCCGTGCCTGCGGTTTTATTGATAGCAATCGAAGCGTTGCTGCTTGAGCCGTCAGTTTGCGTTCCTTGAGCTAACTGGACAAAATTGGTTGATTCTAAACCGCCCAAACGCTTGCTATTCAACGAGTACGGAGTCGACCCTAGTCGATTAAAAGGCGACATCTCGCCGTCATAGCTTGGACTTCCAGTTCCGCCAATATTTACAGAAAGCCACAATGTGTCTTGATTCCAGTCGATACTACTACCAAATGCGGTCACTGACCCCAGATACACCGAGAAGTAGCCGTTTTTGACTAGCACTTTATTACCACTCTCTCTTGTCTCTGTCCATTCTAGAGTTTCATCACCACCGCCCAAAACGCCGTTGCCGTCCTGGTAAATCTTAAACTCTATATTATAACTACCGTCAGGAACTACCGCCCCTGTCGAGGTTAGTAATCGCCCCTGGAAATTGATCTTTTCGTTAATGCCCGCGGCAGCATGAATTTCGTTCGGCTTGCGGTCAATTACAGTAAAAATGCCGATTGATACTATACCCAAAAAGACCGCTAACAGAGATAGCAGCCCAAAAACACGACTGATTTTGGTAAACTTTTTGAGGCTCACTTTTTTGTTAATTTTCGTTTTTAATTTTTGATTAACTTACTCTGTTATTTTAGCACTATTTGGCATTTATGCACAAGCGTTTTAGTAGCTATTTTTGCCGTGCGCAACCAGGCGGCGTTGGCGGACAAGAATCAAGCGTTCGCCGGCCCAAAAACTAATTGTCATAAGTCCGGCAATAATGAGCGCCGGCCACGACCGGTTGACTGCCGAAACGAGAGCGCATGTTAGCAAATCATTTTCAGGACCATCGCATACATCAGAACGTATCTGTAGAACTGGAGTAGTTATTTTTTTACTCGTCACAAGAATTGCCGTCTGAAACATTGCTTGATTGTTCTTGCTGTCTTGAACTCGAATAATGACCTGGTAAATTCCTGGCTCCAAGAAAGTATAATCAAGACTCGATTCTCCAGATTTTTTTATCGATTGCAGTGAATTATTCTGATTATTATCCCAGTCGATCGAAACAGCATACGGTGCACTGCCTCCGCTAATCCGGTACTTAAAGGTAAACTTATTGTTTTCTTGAACACTTCTACTCGGTGGTAAAACCCGAACTGTTAGGCCGCTGCCTGTGCGCGTATTGCTTGCTGGTTTTCCACCTCCTGCCCCTGTTGTGCCTGACGCAGCGCGCGGAACATAGTACACCGATATCGTGCCGGAGTCTGGACTATATTGATCTGCCCAATCTTTCATACGAGCGACAATAGTATTTTTGCCACGATCCAAAATAATAGTGATTTCGAAAGAACCGTCCGGCGCACAAATATCTGTGCCGGCCAAGGTTCCGCTGCGGTACACCTCAACTACTAACCCTGGGGTGCATTGACCCGAAACTTTGACTTCATTTTTATCAGTCTTGAATTTATCAGATGGTGATTCGATGGTTGGGGGATTTTGTGGCGGTACACCGAGTACGACACCAGAGACACCTATATTACCAGAGGCCGCCTCGGCAACTTTTTGGGTAACAACAAATAGTACGACCGCCGCAAATAGCAGAAGTAAAAATAGGAATGCATACGACGTGCAATGAAATGGTACTTTTTTCCCTGTGTGTTTGTGGTGTACAATTCGCACCGGTGAACGCGCGTGAAGGTACATTTTTTTAGCAACTTCTCTTTTTTGTAGGTGTTTTTGAGCCCTTTTTACACGCCCACTACTTATTGTGCGACCCTGCCTCATGGCTTACTTTTGTGACTTGCGTGCACGCTTTACGATAAACTTATTGTATTTTCTGATGCCGAAGATGAGAACTGCGATCACTGCAATGAGTATCGCAATTAGCTTGTAAGGTATTACCCAGAACGAAGTCGATGCACTCACTATTTGGCTGTCACTTCCATAAACCACATCTGACTGAATTTTAAAGCGGCCCAACAGCAACTTACTTTCCAAATTTTGTTCAAATTTTCTTGTACTTGCTGGTAAGACATTGCCGTCATTCTCATTAATCTGGTATGTCTTTACTTCTTTGCCGAACATATTTAGTACTCGGACGGTGCCCTTAGGCTTAAAATGGGTGTTACCTGTATTTTCAATCTTCTGAACAATAGTAACCGGACCGTACTCAAATAAACTTCGTCTTTTGTCTCCCTGTTGTGTGTATAGCTCTGTAATTTTTGCACCTTCCACTACATCACCTGCGACACGAATAAGTACTAGTGATCCTACGCTTGCCGACAAAGACACGCCTGTATCATCAAGATTTGGCGGAGTTCCGGTGAACCTTACGACACCGTAGTGACCTCCTGGCCCAGCGTTGTTTGGGACGCTAATTGATATTGGGTACTTTTTTTGTTCATTTGGTTCTATTCGCAAACTTTCGCCACTTTTTACCCATCCCTTTATGGAGTATGGGCTTTCTTCACCATCCTCTAAAAGAATATTCGGCTGGCCATCTTCGCCGCTTGCTACAAAGTCATTGACTTGCTCTTTTACGATCAATGGGCCTTTCGTGATATTGCGAATCTTTATTGTTGTTTTGATCGACTCGCCTGGTTTTGCCGCCAAATCAAGCAACGGTGGAGAAATCTCAAGTCCTTGCCCCTGTTTCGCAGCGTTTTGAGCCGTCGCAAGATGCGGCGTTAAAAGAACTAAAACTAGTAACACCACCGACACACAACGTAATAATACTTTCCTCATAAATCCTCCGGGTTTTGACCTATTATACCAATTCAAAAGCAAATCAGCTAGAAAGTTGCAGTCGCAACATACGTCATGGTTGTTGAGTACACGCCGGCAGCTTGACTTCCCGGAACATTAACAATATATGCAACGGTGTAAGCGTTCGCGTCAGTGGCACCTGCAGCTGATGCGACACTATCACCACTAACGAACCTAAACTGATCGGCCGTTCCATAGTTTGCAACTGCGGTTCCGCTTCCACCCCCGGATACTTCAGTACCCACATTTGGCGTAGCATTATCTTTGAGGTTAAACCCGAACTGAGCACTACCAGCCGATGACGCAGTCTGAGACGCAAGCGATGCAATCGTAGGCGAGCCTGAACACCCACAAGTCATTGGTGAACCACTAGCTGTAATAACATAACCCCCTGCTCCATTTGTGGAAGCCGCCATAACAGATGTACCGCTTGAGGGTGTCGAACTAGAAAAGGTCCCAAAACTAACAGTACTACCTGCGACGGTGCCGCAGTTAGTGCCGGTTATTGATGTACCTGTGCAGAATGTTAATGCCTCGTCCATTGTCCCGCTCAGGCTGATCACCTGGCTGGTACTCGCAGCGACGACACCGTTGTCTACTTGTGTCGTAAAATCATCACCAGAATACGTCAACATCCGCACAAAAAATGTCTCGTTGGTTGTGGTGGGATTGGTTACAGTTGCAAATGTTGCTACAACAGGGCCAGTAACAGCCGCGGCTGATGCGTTATTTTTAACTCGTAAATACCCAGCGGCGTTGTCCAGTGCCCAACTCGCCTGGCCCGAACCATTATATGTCAATGATGTAAATGCCGATCCGGCGTTTGTCCATGACCCCGGGATTGTGCATGCTCCTGATGCAGCAGAACAAACCTGGAATGTAATACCGTTAAGTGCGGTTGCTTCCGTCGGCGTAAATGTAAACGTCCACGTTGCTGCGGTGTTACCTGCAGATGTACTCACTGCAAGTTTTCGAGCTGTTATCTGCCCTGCTGGGCTTGCTTTTGAGGACACATTAGCAGCGCCACAAACTGAACGAGTAGCACCATTACAAGCAATATTGCTTTGGCTCGTCTTCCTCGTGTTCTTATAGTTGGGCTAGCTACATAATTCATGTCTAGAAAGTTGCCGTTGCGATATAAGTTAGTGTTGTAGTGTAACTTCCCGCCTCAGTTCCGGTTGTAATGTTTCCTAAATAACTGACCTGGAAGCGACGAAATTGATCAGAACTGCTCTTGCTGGCAATTGAATCGCCCGATACAAATCGGAACTGGTCTACGGTGTTGTAGTTGGCTGTTGGAGTGGCTGTTCCCGAACCATCGGCATCAGTACCGACATTTGGTGTAGCGTTATCGCGTAAGTTAATACCAAACTGTTCTGTTCCTACTGATGATGCAGTCTGGCTGGCCAAGGCAGTGACCGTTGGCGATCCAGAACACGCGGAACACGTTAGTGTCGTTCCACTAACAGTAACTGAATAACCGCTAACTGCATTAGTGCCGACTCCTATCTGTGACGTACCACTTGCCGCAGAGCTTGCGCTGAGTGCGCCAAGGGCAACCGTTGATCCTGTAGCACCAGAACAGCTTGAGTTAGTCACCCCTGATGTGCCGGTGCAGAATGTTAGTGTTTCGTCAACAGAAGCAGTCACGCTAATTGCTTCGGCGGTACTCACTGCAACCACGCCACTGTCAATTGCTGTGGTCCAAGCAGCGTCAGAGTATGTCGTCGCACGCAAGAAAAATGTTGTATTATCTGCTGTTGGGTTAACGACGCTGTTCCACTGAATACTTACAGCACCGGATGGAGCAGTAACGTTTGATGCGTGGGTGATACGCAAACTACCAGCAGTCGAGGTATTCACGCTCCAGGCACTTACAGCCCCGAGACCTGATGGCTGCGACGCAAGTGTTGATGACGCAATTGAAAATCCAGTTGGCGTCGTGCAAGCTCCTGATGCAGTCGTACAAGCAGCAAGTGCAACTGATCTTACTGCAGTAGCTGTTGGTAGCGCTGCCGAAGCAAATGCATAGGAAACGCCCGTTGCGGCACCATCGCTATTTGACAATGTAACAGATCGGCTGGTGATCTGCGCGGCAGATACACGACTAACAGGCATTAGTAACAAACTTGCAAGCGCAAGAATCAGCGCCAATATAACATACGTGGATTGCTTAAATCGTTGCTGTACTTTTATTATGGAAATCATTTTTTTGTCCTTTTGTAATTATCCTAATATTACCACAAGCATTAAACAACGGTCAATATATATATGCGGCACCCAAGCATTACACCGCATCTTTAATGTTCTTAGTATGTACCGATACAGACGATTGATTGACTGCCAGTGTACGAGCCGCCTGGCGTTGTGTTTGCGACATTTATTATGTACGAAATTGTATAGTCTGTTAGTCCGGAGCTTCTTGGAGCTGATGCAATCGTTTCGCCAGCAACGTACCGAAAATTATTTGCAGTGTTGTAGTTAGCTGCCGCTGCGCCGAACGAAAAAACACTACTTGGGTTCTGCGAAGGGTTTGCCCCAAATGTCGCAGGCGCCGTGTTAGCAACCAAGTTAATGCCAAATTGCTCCGTACCCGCAGATGACGGCGCTGTACTGCTCATTCCCGCTAGCGTATGTGCACCGTTCACAGGTGGCGATCCGATTGCCTGAACAATATATCCGTACGCGGTGTAGTTTAGTACGCTAAATGTTGCAGTGGCGGTTGCGGCGGTGCTTGTCGAAAGTGATTCAAAATTAAGCGAGCTGGTGTTCAGCGAGCAACTGAGCGATGGATCGTTGGTCGTGGAATGCCCGCCTTGTGTACCGTAAGAAGTAGACACTGATTCATTCCCCGCTTCGCCGCCTGCTGCGGTATTTCCGACCGACTGACTGCCCGGTTCAGTTTTAAAATTAGTCGAGTTACTTTCTAATTCACCGCCGGGGCCAACAAAGCTCTCGTCGATCCGATAGTTCGAGGAGCTCCCTTGGGCAAAACTCGTCACGTCAGAACACACGCACATTCCAAATACAAGTAGTCCTATTAGCCACAATCGTCGTTTCATGCCACCCATTATATATGTATGCTCCTAAAAACTTACGTAGGCCCGGGCCGCTTGTGTTGATTTCATGTCGTTAATTTTGCCGTCAACTTCTTTAAAGTTAAACAAAATATGTGCTGCTTGCGCCTTGCCGCCGTCTTTTAGGTCGATCATCTTAAATATTTCAAGGCTGTAGCCGGTGTTGATAACCTCGGAGTGTTCGCCAGCTTTGAGCTTAAATAATGCCGAAGTTGCCTCTGGTGTTAGGTCACGATTATTTTTATCTATCGTAAACCCAAACTCTCCACCTTCGTTTTTGCTGGTTACGTCGTCAGAATATTTTTTGGCCACTTCGTCAAAATCTTTGCCACCTTTTAGTTCAGCCAATGCCTGGTCGGCGCGAGTTTGTGTTTCCGGATCATTTGCCGCAATCACTTTTTGCGTCAAAATTTCTTGATTCAAATATCGTTCAAAATCTTTGCGCGACCATCCAAAGTAATCTTTCAGCACATCCTCAAAAATTTGTTCAGCAGACCCTAGCCGATTTTGATCGCGCAATAATTGGATTTTTTCTTCGACTTCTGCGCTTGAAACTGTAATGTTCTTTTCTTTAGCAATTTGTTTTACGTAAGCAAAATCGATCACTTTTTCGAGCGCTCGTTTTCGAAACTCGTCTAACTGTTGTTTATCTAACTCGTTATTTTGAAAATCAAGCTTTTGCTGCGTCTCATAGTAGTGCGTATAGCGGCGTAGCTCAAACAGGTAGTTTTCGTACGCAACGAACTGTCCACCAATGCGCGCAACCGGGAATGGAATGACCTGTGTCACTCTGTAAAGAAAGCTAGAATTACTATGTAGTTTATACAGCCCGATCGTGCAGTACGAAAGCAACGCAACAAGTGTCACAATAAAAAGTGTTGTCGAGATTATAACAATTTTATGTTTAGAGTGCTGCAACGGGTAGATATATTTGCGGGCGGATGACAGCACTTCGTCACGATGTTCGGCAACCGTTGCGTTACTAATGTTTGGCACTTCTTTTGGTGTTTGTGGATTTTTAGCGGCCTTGCGCTCGGCACGCTTGTCTTTGATTCGTTTTACAAATTTCTTCATGTGCCTATTCTTCCCCTTCATCGTCTTGAGTAATAATTAGGTTCGCAGGTTCAATTCCCTGTTTTTTTAAAATCATCGCCAATTTTTTAGAAACTTGTTCTGGATGATGAACTTCGTGAATAACTAAATCACCCATATAAGTTTGTATCATTATTGTACCAAATCCTAGCATCGTTGCCTGCAATCCATCCACCTGATAATTCAGTGACTGAATTTGGCTCAGGTTCATATCAACGACCGTTTTATGGAACAAACCTTTGCGCGTAATCTGGATCAACCGCTGGTCTGTCACAACATACACGCTGTAGTACCAGGCAATCCAACCCGGCATGAATAAAATCGTTGCCAGAACAAATCCACCGGCAAGCCCACCGTAAAAATATGACATCTCTGGTTTTATCAGCGCCGGGATCGTACCCAGTAAAATCGCAAAACTAGCGATTATCATGCCTTTTCGCATAACGACTGGGTGTTTTCGAAACACATACAAAACCGATTCGTCATCGTATTGGTCTTTGAACAACTTCTCGGGCGACTGGGATTTTTTAGATGATTTTTGTTTGGCCGTTTTTGCCATAAGCTTATTGTAACATCGTTACTGCTTATGCGTGGTTTTACTCGATTGGTCAGTCTCGGTGGGAGAAGAATTGGGTTTTAGTTCATATTTGGTCTTAGTGGTATCCCCAATACGATTCGAACGTATATCCACTCCTTAGGACGGAGGTATTCTATCCATTGAACTATGGGGACAAGCCAAGACTTGCACTAGGATGATATACTAAAAACAGTTTAAAAAGAACAAAAATATGCACAAAAAACAAACCTACGATGCAATTGTCGTACTCGGCTACAGTTTTGATGAGCACGGTCATCTGCCGCAGCATCTTATAAAACGGCTGCAACTGGTTGCAGAGCAATTTCAACAAGGTGTCGCGCCGTACATTATTGTGCTTGGGAAACACTCGGTGCAATGGGATTGGGCGAACGTTGATGTTGATGTGCGAGAGTGCGATCTAATGCAGCACGTGCTGATTACTGCTGGCGTACCCAGCCAAAATATTATCCGCGAACATTGGAGCCAAGATACGCCGGGAAACTTTTATTTTACTAAAACCAAGATACTGATTCCCCACCAGATGAACCATGTGCTGCTAGTGTGCGCCACGCATCATTTGCGGCGCGCTCGGTTTTTATCGCAAAAAATTCTTGGGCCTGGCTATCATGTTGATTTTGAAGCAACTTCTTCGGCAGCCAGCCACAATCCGATTGCAATGAGACGCGAAAATCGTATTTTAGCTGATCAAAAACGCTGGCTCAGCAGTATGAAAAACGGTGATCATACTTGGTTTAAGTCAGATTTTTACAGTGATAGTTATTACAAACGGCAGCAAGTTGAGCCAAACCACAAAAAGATTCCACAAACACTCGCCCAAATGGGCGTCTAGGCGTAAGGCGGCTAACGCTCGTCAGTAGCGTACACGTGCATGTATTCTGACTTGTCATACTGATGTAACTCGTCATCACTAAAGAAATGTATTACTTCTGACTCGCCACTCGCTTTACTATCTGATGCGTGTACGAGATTGCGGCCAACTCCCGTCGAGAAGTCCCCGCGAATCGTACCAGCGTCTGCTTGCCTTGGGTTTGTCGCACCAACAATTACTCGGACTGCATTTACACACTCGTAGCCTTCCCATGCCATAACAACTACTGGTGAGCTTTTCATGAATTTTGCTAAATCTTTATAAAACGATTTATCAAGATGCTCCGCATAGTGCTTCTCAAGTGCGAGATCATCAAGGCCAATCATCTTAAGCCCAATGAGCTTAAGACCTTTTCGCTCGAGTCTTTTTATAATTTCGCCCACTAATCCACGCTGTACGGCGTCTGGTTTTGCAATAATCAAAGTTTTTTCCATATTTCTCCTTTATTTGTTGGTCATCAGTTGATCTTATTCCTGGATTCGCGTTTATTATAACAGATTGTAGGCTATACTAAGCGTATGCTTGTTGTTGATCTTAAAACCGACTTTTTGGAATATTTAGAGATCGAACAAAACCGCTCACTTAAAACTATCCGTAATTATGATCATTACCTCACTCGCCTGCTCGATTACGGCGGCGATCTGAAAGTACAGGACATTACACCTGAGTTTATCCGCAAATGGCGGCTGTGGCTCAACCGGCTCGGCACAAATACGTCTGACGAGTTAGACAAAAGTACCCAAAATTATCACCTGATTGCACTTCGGAGCTTTTTAAAATACTGCGCTAAACGTGATATTACAGCCATGAGCGCCGACAAAATTGAGCTCGCCCGGACCAAACGAAAACAAGTTACGTTTCTAACCCCCGAAGAATTGAACAGATTATTTACTCAACCAGAGATTTCATCTGTTAGCGGACTACGCGATCGGGCAATTTTAGAGCTTTTGTTCTCATCTGGGCTTCGTGTTTCAGAGCTTGCCAACCTTGATAAAGACCATGTAAACCTAAAACGCCAAGAATTTAGCGTGCGCGGAAAGGGCCAAAAAGATCGGCCAATATTTTTGAGTGACGAGGCCACAAAGTGGATACAGGATTACTTGGCACGGCGCGACGATACGCTCCAACCCCTATTTATTAACAATAGTGCTAAATCAAAAGCCGACAATAGCGGTAACTACAAGCGCTTAACCACGCGGAGCATCCAGCGTATGGTGGCCCGATATGCGCGCCTGGCAGGAATCACCAAACACGTCAGCCCACACACCCTACGCCATTCGTTTGCTACCGATTTACTGATGAACGGCGCAGATCTTCGTAGTGTCCAGGCGCTACTTGGCCACAGTAACATCGCTACAACGCAGATCTACACACACGTAACTGATCCGCACTTAAAATCGGTACACCAAAAATTTCACGCAAAAAAGTCAAAATAATCTGTGGTAGCTACTGGGTCTGACATGGTGCTGTACCGCTGACAGCACCATCACCAAAATCAAGATCTTTGTTATAGTCAACGGCATTTTTGTCTTCACCGGTTCCGTTTAAAGTCTGTGGAACTTGATCAATCGCAGCGCCATCTTCGTACACCGCGAGCCGCTTGCACACGCTCTCCATGCTATCAATCGCAAATGCCGGAATACGATAACTGTTGCCGAGCGGAACCCGAACCTGGATGCGCCTCAGAACGTCGTTTGCTCGGCCGGTCGAATCAACAACTGCCTGAAGGCCGCTCAGTTTTAGTGCGGTGCCGTCGCTAGAAAACGCTTGGACTGTGACCGCCGCTTCTTGATATGCACCCCTGAGTGTCAGGTACACTGTTCGATTACTAAGCCCGGTGATTTCGGCGTTACAAAATCGTGGTGTATCTGTTGTTTCAATTGTATTGAGCGCGTTGCACTCTCCGTCAATGAATGCCCCGTTGCCACTTGCGCCGTCTCTTTGTCCAATGATACCTGCCGTGCCATTTGCGTTTGGATACAAAAAGTATGTTTTTGCATCTTGCGACAAATTTTGATGATTCAAATTTCCGGCCGGAACTGGAATAATACCTGCGCGCAAAATTCCTGTGCTACCAACGAATGAATCCTCGGTCGCCGGAACGTCATTTTGCGGTAAAAAGTGATGTAGTGACTCCTCCGCCGTGGCAGCTTTCGGGTCGACAGTGTCTGTTTCATCACGCCGCTGTGGATTTTCCCAGCTGACACGAATCTTGCTAATATTTTCGCTGGCGCGCAATGGCACAATTGTTGGCGTATCCACACCAACTGGCGATTTTTCATAACTGGTTGGTGACTGATCAATCAATACGCAGGTATACTCTACGAGGCTCGTTTCTGGATCCAGAATTTTATTACCGCCAAGCTGATCAGCATCGTCACAATTT
This sequence comes from uncultured Candidatus Saccharibacteria bacterium, assembly GCA_964504275.1. Classification (GTDB taxonomy): domain Bacteria; phylum Patescibacteriota; class Saccharimonadia; order Saccharimonadales; family JAGQNJ01; genus CAYQXB01. The sequence goes on from CAZDDV010000014.1 coordinate 12,849, forward strand.
GTAATATTACCGTCGCCCGGAATATCATCGTTTTGAAGCGTGGTTACTGCATCATTAATGCCTGTTTCGGCCGCATAAAATGCCTGCGTACTCAGCTGTCGATCAAGTGCCTGTCGTTGCTCACGCCGAGTCAACAACGCCAAACTAACTGTAACAAGCGTCAAAATTCCCATAATAACCAGCGCCACAATAATAGAAACCATACCCGATTGATTTTTTTGAACCGTAGATAAATGTGGTATTTTCATGTGTTATTCTCCTGGGTTTATCCGTTGGCGAACCTGAGTTCTTAGTGTTGAGGCGGCGCACCACTGCGCACCTTGAACCATTCCACGACAGTTCGTTGGAATTTCTCCATCATTCGGGTCTGGCAATAGTAAGTCATCATCACCGTACATTACTCCGACCGAAATTTGCGCTGGATCTGTCGAGCCTAAAACAGTAAATTCTGTTAACCGCATTGAGCGCGCCAATAATTCGCGGCCGTTATCGGTTGGTTTTTCTAAGCTAAGGTTTGGCATGGCGTGCGCAACACGAACCGGATCACTGTCGCCTGGCGGAGAATTCGTCGCACACACTTGTGGATCCTCGATTTCATCTTGCCACAATGCATGCCGCAAACGATGTTCTTCAGAGTCATTTTCACCAAACACTTGCCGATTAACCACAAAACTATAGCGCGTTTTGCCAACACAATAGGCCCGCACTTCTATATTCTGACCCTCGTCACCGTCCACAGAATACATGACCGAGTTTGGGGCTTGAATGTTTTTGTCACTAAACTGAATCGAACGCGAAATCTCATCAATCACCCGGCGCGACGTTTCTTGCGTACGAATTGTTACGGTCGCCTTGTAGTACATTCGTCCGACCTGGATCACGGCCGCTGTTGCGCCGAGTAGAATCACCGCAAAAATAGATGTCGTGATCATCAGCTCAACAAGGGTAAACCCCTGCTGCGACTGGCAAATTTTTTTATTCATTTGTTTTTTACTCATCTTGGGCCGCCAATCGATATCGCATCACTACTTCTTCGCGGCCAATAAGCCCCAAACTATCCCACCGCACATGCACAGCATATTGCGGTCTATTGCCTACCCGCGAGGACTTAACCGAAACATGATACAAACCCTTTACGCATCCGTTACTGCCATTTTTGGGGTATGCATCAAAATCATCGCTCAAGATCGGCTGCGTTATATCGGCCCTGTCAGTAAACGAATATAGCTCTGGGAAAACTTCGGTTCCTGTGGGCGAATCGTAGCAAAACACGTCGTTGGCGCCAGGAACAACCGCGCCTTTTGAGACGTTGGCGGCAGCAGTTTTGATCATTTCGAGCTGTGATTCGGCAAATTTGAGGGCTTCACCGCGCTCTTGAGCTTGTCGAACTCCTTTGAGGCTTCGTGTTGCAATTGCGTACGAACCGGCCAAAATCAAACCCAAAACAGCAATAACAATCAAGACTTCTATAATCGTGTCACCTGCTTGACCAAGCCGATGCAGCTTGTCGAAACTCTTAAAGATCTTGAATTTACTCATGACAGCCACCACCTCTTGCTGGGGCTGATTCACCCAAACATCTACAATTACTTCTGTGGTTAGTTCTTGCGACGAGCCACCGATGATAATCCCTGAGGTTCTGCCGCCGCTGCCACCTTCGTCAAGACAAACAACAATCTGGTCCGGGTTGCGGTCTTCATTTTCTATATTGGTGATTGCTGTATACATAGCTTCTTTGTCGTTGCCCAGTTTTGCGCTTGAAACGCTGACTAAACTGATGCCTTTCGTGCCAGACACTGGGTCACCACCGGATTGCAAATTGTGCAAAAAACCAAATGCGCCAATATCGGTTACTGCTGCTCCGCGGACTTCGTAAACTCGTCGAACCCGCAAATTTCCCGGAATGTTCAGTGTTTGGCTATAATCTGGGCTATCGTTACTGAGCGCAGTTTGCATAATCGGCGTTAGTTGCGCCGCACCAAAACTTGTCGGCGCAGTAATGCCACTACCAACCCGTCGCAAGCCAACAACAGTATGCAAGCTATATTGACTACAACCAGATGTGTCGCCTTCGGTACAATTATTACTACCCAGCCCAAATTGCATTACTTTACCCATAAATACACAGTCTTGGTTTGTGCCTTGCGCGTTATTGCCGGTCGTTATGCTGAGGTTGCCCGAAGTTGCAGTGCAAACAAAACCGCCACGATTATCGAAGTAGCCGCTTTCGACTTCGTTAAGTGCGCCACGAATATCAGTATCTAGCTCGCGCAAACTCTGATTAAACTGCGTGCGGGACTGCTGACCATTTAAAAAACCGAACGCGCTAATTAACAGCGCGCCAGTGACAACCAAAAAAATCATTGTCTCAAGAATGGTATACCCACCTTGCGACAAGCTGACAAATCCAAGCGTACGCCCGTCGTTCCCTCGTTTCATATACTCAATTATACCATAAGCACTACCCGGTTTATCGCTGTTATTTAGACAAAAAGAAGGCGCTCGTACCAGTCAATGATGTGCGCGCCAAATATATATACAACCATGGTTGCGACAATCAAAAACGGCCCGAATGGCAATTTAGTGTCGCGGGCCGCTTTGCCGCGGGCAAGCAGTGGAATCGCAACAAATGTCCCGCCTAAAGACGCAAGAAATAGCATCATAACTGCCGGTAACGGCCCGCCTATAAGTATTCCTAGGCCGACTGCCATTTTGACGTCTCCGCCGCCAATCCATTTACCATCGGACACCCAGAACAGTGCATAAAAAAGCCCCGCCGTACAAATAACTCCCCAAAAAGCCGTCACAATCACTCCGATGTTACCAGTGATTATTGCCGTTGCCAGAGTTTGTGTCGCTATAACAAAAACCAAAATCGCCACCAATTTGTCTGGCAAAATCATCCAACGCATGTCGTAGACAATGAGCGCCATAAACAGCACGATACAGATTAGCCAAGCGCCAAACTGCATAGCTCCAAGCGTATTAAAGTCGTGTGGCCACCACAGATACGAACCGACAAATAACGATGTTGTCACCAGTTCTACCGCTGGATACTGCCAGGCGATTGGTTTTTTGCAGTATCTACATCTACCCCGAAGTGTTAGCCAGCTCAACAGTGGCACTAAATCTTTTGGCCCGAGTTGATGTTTGCAATCCGGGCACATCGAGCGACCTTTGAGGATTGAGTACTTTTTGGACTTCTTGCCGGTCTCTTGCTGACGTAATCGCCACACAAGTGCGTTCACAAAACTACCCATTCCAAGCCCCAACACCACAAAAAGTATGATAATCATTACGCTTAACTATACCAAGAGGTACAGCTTGTCGCCAAAACAAAACCCCCACTTTTTATATAAGCGGGGGTTTCACAAAACCTTCTATCCTATACTAGCCCTGGATACACTGTGGGGTACCGGTGCTGGTACTAGTTTCGACTGCGTAAACTATAGCGAATTGACGCGCTGTGCCTGGTGCAGATGCTCCTGTATTCACAGCTGGGGTACCGCTCGTTACGCATGTGCCCTGACGAACATACGTTACACTGTTCGCGTCGGTTGTGGCGGCAAGTGTACCGTCGTCGTCATAATTAAGTGTCGTAAAAAATGCTAAATTACCGGCCAAAGTTGTTACGGCGGCAGCGGTTGTTGGTAAGGTACCATTTGCATTATTAGCAGATTCGGTTACAGCTGCACTGATACGCGAAACGTCGTTTTTACGCTGGTTGTTGCGTGAGTTACGCTGTAATGCTGGAACAGCTAGGAAGACGATGAGGATAATAACTGCTGCGATGACAAGTACGATCATGACTTCGATAATCGTAAAGCCCTCCGATTTCTTTTGTAGGTTTTTTAGTTGTTGCATTGTTGGTGCCCTTTCGCCGCTAACGCGACTATTTTATTAAATGCTTATGGTTATCATGGTAACGACTAACGATTGAGATTGCAAGTCTGTTCGCTAGACGCAGACGTAATCTCTTGCACCGCCCGATGTTTCTATTGTGTACACAACGGCACCACCGCCACCAAGGCTCAGTGTATTATTCCGACAACTTGCTTCGGTAACCACCAGAATATTCTCTGTGGTGCTTGTTGCGGGAGCTTGAGCAAGAGCAGCATTTCCAAAAGCAATTACCCCGGCGCCGTTAGCGTCACTTATACTACCAACACCTGTATAATGCGCAAATGTTCCCACCTGGGCATTAAACGCTGTTAGATCTGACGCTTGAGGAGAAGCGTTGTTGTGATTTGTCTTCCATTCCGTAATAGCACTTGAGACACGGCCCGCGTCGTTTTTACGCTGGTTGTTACGTGAGTTACGCTGTAATGCTGGAACAGCTAGGAAGACGATGAGGATAATAACTGCGGCGATGACCAATACGATCATGACTTCGATAATGGTAAAACCTTTATCTTGAGACTTCTTTTTGAGATTTTGTAATTGTCGTAACATGGTGCCCTTCTTGTTCGTTTGTTTAGATTACGCTTATGCTAATACTATATCGTTCACACCGTTAAAGCAAGTGGTCGCTACAGGCATACCGCCGAAATATTTCCGCTTTTGATTTGCTGTGGATAAATAACCGCAAAGCTACCGCCCTGTGAGATCTTGCTTTTGCTCAAACAACTAGCTTTATTTACCAGTATCAGTCCCCCGCGATCAACTAAGGCATACTTTATTATTCTGTTGTCTTGAATATCACCACTCATAAGTTCTGCATCGACCACGAACACTTCGCCGTACGATCTGCTCAAATTTTGAGCTGCTGCAACGATGTCATTCCTGTCTGCATCTGTCGTACATAGTTTCTGGGTACCTGGCTGAATAATACACTGCTGCGGCCAGCGTTGATGATGCGTATTCCGCCAATCTGCCGCTACTTTTTGCAGGTGCACTGCGTCATTTTTATAGTGATCATTCACTGTCCTACGAGACTGCAAGCGATACGCCAATATTCCCACCAGCCCGAGATTGATCGCTACGATCACTACCACGCAAAGCCAAACAATACTAAAACCAGCTTGATGATTACGAGGTACTAGCCTCTGCATGCCAAAACTATGCCGCTGGAGGTCTCTTGTGAATAAATTACAACCATCCCACTGCCCTGTTTAAGATTATTCTGATCACCGCAGTCTGTACCTGATCGCACAAAAACCGAATCCGCGACTACCGCCAACACATCGGTGTTGGTTGTAAGCGCATTTGGTTCAAATACGATGTCGGGATACTCGGCGTTATCGATGCTCCATATTTTGCTGTAGTACGATAATTTTCCAGCCATTTCCTCAATCTGAGCACGAATCAGGCAGTCTGGCACAAAATCAACGGTTCGCAGCGGATTTTGCATGTCATTGCAGTCTGGCAGCTGATTGTTATGATTGGTGCGCCACTCTTGAGCGGCGGTATATACGCGCCCTGCGTCTTGCCTTCGTTGGTTGTTGCGAGAGTTGCGTTGCAGTGCCGGAACAGCAAGAAAGACGATAAGGATAATAGTGGCCGCAACGACAAGCACGATCATAACCTCGATGATCGTAAATCCTGTGTTTCGTATTTTCTCGTTGTTAGTTTTTTTCAGTGCGGCTGCCATTGTGTCATGCCTTATTTGGGTTATGCTTATCCTATCAGATCTTGGCCAACAAGGCTATAGACCGGCAATAGCACGGCCGTAACGATCAAGATAGCCATCAGGCCCATCAAGATCATCAAGATTGGTTCGATAGTGCTGGAAATAGTTCGGATTTCGTTGTCGACTTCGCGTTCGTAATAATCAGCAGTTTTGCCCAGCATTTGCTGCACAGAACCCGATTCTTCACCAATGCGCAACATGTCTGGCACGAGTATCAAAAAGTTTGGATCACCCTTGAGCGATTCGGATAGCGCTTTGCCGCCCTTTACTTTTTCGGCGGCTTTTTGCACTGATTCTTCGATGTGAATATTGTTAACCGCGCGACCAGTAATATTTAACATCTGGATTAGCGGCACACCACTAGAAACCAGCGTCGCACCAACGCGAGTAAATCGCGCCATATACACTTTCATAAATAAGCGACCGATTGGCCATGCGCGCATTTTCAGGCGATCCATCAAGCGCTTGCCGCCCAGCGTCTGAGACCATTTGGTTGTAAAGAAAATAATCAACCCAAGTGCTACTAATATAAATGGCCAGTATTTCACGGTGATTCGTGATATGCCGAGCATGACCCGTGTCACCAGCGGCAACGTCGCACCGGGCAGATCTCGGTACACTTCCTCGACTGATGGCAAAACTTTTACTACCATAAAAATCACCACGGCGAGCATGACAACAAGCACAATAACTGGATAAATCATGGCGCCACGGATTTTGCTCAAAATTTCGGCGTCTTTTTCTTTTTGGTTTGCGATGCGTTCTAGCGATGTATCCAGGGTTCCAGACACTTCGCCAGCAGCCACCAGACTTATAAATACTTCGTCAAAAACTTTTGGATGCCGTTTGAGTGATTCAGAAAATGATGTTCCTGATTCTACATCGGCAATTACCTGGTTTATAACCATCTGAAACTGTTTATTTTGGGTTTGTGCCGAAACGTTTCGCAAGCTTTGCACGAGCGGCAAACCAGCGTTAATTAATGTCGAAAGTTGGCGCGAAAACAACACCTTGTCTTTGATACGAACTCGGTGCAAATACTTGCCAAAACCACCTTCGCGTTCGGTCTGCGCCTGCAACGTAATCGGCGCTAAACCTTCTTTTTGCAGTAGCGTTGCAGCTGCTTGTTGGTTTTCGGCCTGAAGCTGTGAGGATACTTTTTTTCCGGTCGCCGGGTCGCGAGCGGTGTATTTAAACGTCAGCATACCAAACTCCCTGCCTGGTGTAATCTCTTGTCTGCTATCAGCAATCCAGTGGCGATACACTGAAAACTGAAAACCGAAAACTGAAAACTACATGCCTGCATGTTATCCTCGCATCAACCGATCCATTTCGTCGACATCAAGCGCGTAGTTTCGCGCTTCATCGTACGTAATTGTTCCGGCCTGGATCAAGCTAACCAGCGTTTTATCCATAGATTGCATACCGAACTCTGAGCCAGTTTGAATCACTGCCTCTAGTTGGTGGCTTTTGCCTTCGCGAATAATGTTGCGCACCGCTGGCGTGGCAATCAAAATCTCTGCAGCCGCTACACGTCCGCCGCCAATTGACGGAATAAGTCGCTGCGAACAAATCGCCATTAAAATATTTGCCAACTGCGAGCGAATTTGCGGTTGTTGGTGCGGCGGGAATACATCGACCATACGATCAATACTTTGCGCGGCGCTGTTGGTGTGGAGCGTCGCAAACACTAAATGTCCTGTTTCGGCGATGGTAATTGCCGCGGCAATTGTTTCAAGGTCGCGCATTTCGCCAATCAACACAACGTCAGGGTCTTGGCGCAAACTAGAGCGAAGTGCAGCCGAAAACGAATACGTATCGTAGTGAACTTCGCGCTGTACAATCAC
>CAZDDV010000015.1:0-12968 GCA_964504275.1 uncultured Candidatus Saccharibacteria bacterium
AAACAATAGGCTGCGAAATCTTCTAGCTGTTTCCAAAAGCGTTCCATCAAATCAGGGTCGGCACCGACATTTTTAATCGCTCCCTGAATAAAGTCGCCTTTCAGTTTGCGCATAACTTCTGGAATTTTTTTACCAATTGCCTTTCTAAGCGTATCAGCTTGGCCACCCGTAAAGCCGGACATATCTTTGCTAATTTGCATGACCTGTTCTTGGTAGACCATGACGCCGTAGGTACTTTTGAGTGCCGGTTCCATTGCCGGGTGGACGTATTCGACCTTTTTTTCGCCGTGTTTGCGCGCAATAAAATCGTCAATCCACTGCATTGGCCCAGGGCGATACAGGGCCACCATGGCGACAATATCGTCAAAAACCGTAGGCTTAAGTTCACGCAAATAGCGTTTCATTCCGGCGGATTCAAGTTGGAAAACTCCCGTAGTATCACCGCGTGCTAAAAGCTCAAATGTTCTTTTATCATCAAGCGGAATAGTGTTTATATCAATGTCTTTGTCATAGACGCGCTTGATGATGCGGAGCGCGTTTTTGATAATTGTTAAGTTCGATAGGCCCAAGAAATCCATTTTGAGCAGGCCCAAATCTTCGATTGGATTCATAGAATATTGCGTGGTCACAACACCTTTTTGAGCCATTTCTAGCGGTGCAAATTTTACGATGTCATCAGGCGCGATCACAACTCCGGCAGCGTGAACGCCATGCGAACGAATCGTTCCCTCCAAACGCACGGCCAAATCAAACACGCGTTTTGTCTCTGCGCTGGATTCGTACTCACGTTTTAAATCCTGGTCTTCCTTGATCGATGTCGAGAGCAAAATGTGTCGGCCCTGGATTGGCGGCGGAATCATTTTTGCTAATCGATCAGCCTCGGCGTACGGCACTTGCAGCACGCGCGCAACGTCACGCACAGCGTTTCGTGCCGCCATTCTGCCAAACGTCACAATGTTCGCCACCCGTTCTGTGCCGTATTTTTCGACACAGTACTGAATAACTTCGTCGCGCCGCGTGTCCTGAATATCAATATCGACATCTGGCATCGAAATTCTGTCTGGGTTCAAAAATCGCTCAAACAACAAGTCGTATTTGAGCGGGTCAAGTTCAGTAACCTTAAGACCAAATGCGATAATCGATCCGGCCGCCGAACCACGACCAGGACCGAACACGATTCCTTGGTCTTTGCCCCAATTTATAAAATCCGAGATAATCAAGAAATAGCCGTTAAAGCCCATGTTTTCAATGATTTCAAGTTCATACTGCGCGCGTTTTAAAACTGGTTCTGAGAGTATTTTTTTGGCATCAGCAACTGACATTTTTTTGGCGTCTGGCTCACTCACTTCGCCGTAGCGCCATGCTAGACCTTGATAGACGAGCGTATCCAGGTATGATTTTTCGGTCTCGCCTTTTGGAACCGGAAATTTTGGAATTAGAATTTTACCAAGCTCAAGACGAACTTCGCAACGATCGGCAATAACTTTAGAATTTGTTATAACTTCTGGATGTTCTGAGCCCCAACGTGCTATGAGTTCATTTGGGTCGGTGACGTGCAGCTCGAACTCTTTGAGGCTCATGCGCTTTTCGTCTGACAAAAACGAACCTGTTTGCACACATAGTAAAATTTCGTGGGCTTCTTGGTCTTCGTGCTTCAAATAATGCGCGTCGCAAGTCAAAACACATTCAATGCCAAGCTCTTTGCCAAGCTTAAACAGCTGTTTGTTAACGGCAACTTGTTCGTCCCATTTGCTAGGATGCTCGGGGTGGCCATGATCTTGAACTTCTAGATAATACCGATCACCAAATACCGATTTATACCAAGTGGCGATTTCTTTTGCTTCGTCATATTGATTATTACGAAGCGCGGTGCCGACCTCACCACCAATACAGGCACTTAAGACAATCAAACCTTCGTTATACTTTTCGAGCAGATCGTGGTCGACGCGCGGTTTATAGTACATTCCATCCAGGTTTGCGGTGGTACTAAGTTGCATCAAGTTTTGATAACCTTTATTGTTTTGAGCCAGTAATATCAAGTGCGAATTCGGTTTGTCTTTGCCTGGTTCTTTGTCGGTGTGCTTGCGGGCCGCAACGTACGTTTCCATGCCAATGATTGGTTTGATTCCGCCGGAAGCCGCAGTTTTATAAAAATCAACCGCTCCAGAAAGCGTTCCGTGGTCAGTAATCGCGACCGATTCCATGCCGGTTTCTTTTACGTATTCCACCAGTTGCGGCAACTTAGTTAAACCATCCAACAAGCTGTATTGGCTATGGTTGTGCAAATGCACATAGTCGGACGGTTTTAGATTAATCCCCATTACAGCCTATTATAAAAGATCGCCCTGTTTGAGGCGATCTTTTATTGCAGTAATACTTTTAATTACAACAGTGCGTGAATTGACTTGTGTCTATTAAGATTTTTGCAAATACTTTTTTAAGTGATCTTTGGCAGCGCTAGCTTCTTTTATGGCTTTTTTTAGTTCTGGCTCGTCGGTTTCGCCACTCTTGACGGCGCTGATAACTTCTTTTACTTTTTGGCGAGCTTCTTCGGCTTTTTCCATTGCTTGGTCAAAACCTTTTCTAGCTTCTGCTTGACCTTTTTTGGCTAGTTCTTTGCCGGTCGTGAGGAGATCGCCAAGTTCTGTATTGAGCTTTTTAAGTTCTTTTTCTGCAGCACTAAAGGCTTTGCTCGCGCCTTCTTTGATATCCTGGCGAGTTTCCTTACCACTTTTTGGCGCGGTCAATATACCTGTTACTACTCCTGCGACTGCACCGATTGCTGCGCCAATTGCGAATTTTTTTGCTCCGTCTTTACTCATACTATTTTCCCCTTTTCTTTGCTGCGTTTGTGACCGCGCTCACTATATTACTTATAAGTCCGGTAATTGCTACCGGTCCGGCTGTTTTACGAAAAAAATTGCTGACTGATTCTACGTTGTCCATAACGTCATCGGCTTTAGCGACAATTATGCGAACTTGTTGCATCAGTTTAATGACCACGACCGTCAGTACAATTGCAGCTGTCAGAAAGATCGCAAGTGCGACGGAAAGTGCTATAACTAAAATCTCAAATGCATCCATGTACTACAATAGTATCACAGTTAGTAAAGCGATCTGTGAGTATTCTTACACTCAGTCTTGCGGCTGATGTAAGCGCTCTTCTAGATATTCTTTGAATTTTGGCCCAATAGTTGGGTGGAGTAATCCGGTATCAACAAGCGCTCTCAGATAACCCAGTTTGTTGCCTGTGTCATGGAATACGCCTTCGATGTTGCAACAATACACTTCGTCGGTTTGTGCCAAGTCATTTATTGATTCGGCGAGTTCGATTTCGCCGCGCGAGCTAACCTTTTCTTCTCTGATATATTTCATGATTTCTGGCGTTAGTAAGTAGCCGCCAAGTGAGGCAATGTTTGATGGCGCATTCTCGGCGCCGGGTTTTTCTATAAGTTTTGCGATTCGCCCTACGCCATTTTCTGCTGGACTGGCAAGTTCGATCATACCGTATTTATCGGCGTCTTTTAGGTCTACTTCTTGCGAGGAGATAACTGACTTGCCGGTTTTTTGATACACATCAAGTAACTGTTTAGCTCTTGGCACTTTTGAGCGGAAAAAGTCATCGGCAAAAAAGACAAAGAACGGTTCATCGCCTAACAAATGTGCAGCGTTTAAAACCGGCCGGGCATTACCCTTTGGCTCGCCCTTTTGGCGAATGTAGACAAAGTTGGCCATCTCGGCAATGTCGCGAATTTGCTTCGCCTCCTCTGTTTTTCCTTTTTCTATCAGCTCTTCTTCTAAATCTACGGAGCGGTCAAAGTGATCTTCGATTGCGCGCTTGGTCGACCCTGTGACAATAATAATATCGGTAACTCCGGCCGCTACTGCTTCTTCTACGATTAATTGAATCACCGGTTTATCGATAATTGGCAGCATTTCTTTTGGCATCGCCTTAGTTTGCGGCAAAAATCTGGTGCCCAAACCGGCCGCCGCAATAATAGCTTTTCGTACTGGTTTTCGGTTTGATTTTTGCTCTAACATCTGCCCAATTGTATCATGATGTCGAGGCCAACATGCAACCGATATAAGGCGTAATCGATAAGTCTATTTGCGAAACGCAATTGTGCGGCTAGGTTCTGCGTGGCGAGCGCCGTCAAGCGAGAATGCCTTGTTGAATAAAATCTTTTCCTTAACAAAACCTGCTCTAAGTGCATCGTGCATCTGCTGATCACCAGTTCGACCAACAGCTTTATAATCGGCGTGCTAATTGGTGCTCGAATAAGCAAAACGCCACCGTCGCGCAACATCGTGTATGCGTTATGGATTGCCGGCGCCAAATCTTTGTCCGCCGCATGAACTCGTGATGAAACGACAAGGTCAACTTCACCCTTCAAGTCTTCTGAAAGCTCTTTTGATACTTGTTTTACGCCACCGTCAAGAATAGTCATGTCCTCTTCTGGAATACTTAGTTTTTCACGTACACCATCCAAAACCGCCACACCATATTAGTCCTTCTGAACACCAAATACCATATATGTGCCGCGCTTGGTGGGATTAACGTGCGCACTGAGTCCGTTGTATCCCATTCCATAATCAACAACGATGCCTGCTTCTATAGGCAGTTCGAAACTAGCACCTTCGGCCATCACAAATCGTAATCCACCTGGTATGGCGCGAGACTCAAAAGTTGTATCTCCTCCTATATTGCCACTCAATACAAACTCGCCGCATAACTTTCCTACAGAGTTTCCAATAGCGAGCGCGCTGTCTGGATCTGTGTGAAAAAGCTTTTTTATAGCTGGTCGTGTCTCTCGGGCCACCATGTTGCGACCCGCAGGAGTTAAATCAGACAAAAAATCCGCTGGAGGAAATTCCTCAGGCAAGTATGACTGCGCAACCGCCTGCATTAAAGCGCTCTGCGTGTAATGATCTGGTAAGGGTATGTGGGCTTGCTCCAACCTAGAAACGAGTTGCTGTGCGATCATGATAAAAATAAACTCCAGTTAATCGCTGTATTTTAGAATAAAATACGTATTTAGTCAATAGTGGAATCAGAGGCCTAGTATTTTTTTTATCAGTTTTTGGGCGAGGGCGGGGTTGGCTTTGCCGCGGGATTCTTTCATGACTTGGCCGACTAAAAAGCCAATGGCTTTCATTTCGCCGTTTGCTACGTCCTCAGATGCTTGTTTGTTGTTGGCAATAACAGTAGCGACGATTTTTTCGATTTCGGCTTCGTCGGATACCTGCAAAACGTCGCGTTCTTTGGCGATGGTTAGCGGATCGCTAGAGTCGCCGTCTTTTTGGTGAACCAAGGCTTCCAGTACGACCTTTGCGCCGGTAGAACTAACCTTATTTTCTTCGGCCAAGTTTGCCAATTGTGTCAGCTGAGCAACATCTAGTTTTGCTGTTTCCCACGTCAGCGTCTCTGTCGTAACAAGCGATTGCACTTCGCTGGCAAGCCAGTTGGCGATTCGCTTAGCGGTTTTTTCGTCTTGGTTGGCCAAGACTTTTAACATTAGTTTTCCGGCTGGCAAACTATCAACAATCGTATCAATTGCCGAATTGTCCAAGCCAAGTTTTCGTAATTTTTCGATCAAAACATGCGGCATGGTTGACATGGTTTTTTTAATCGCGTCAATGTAACTTTGCTCGAGCACAATTGGCGGAATGTCTGGTTCGGGCATGTAGCGGTAATCGTGGGCTTCTTCTTTGCCGCGCTGGCTGAACGTTTTTTGCGTGGCGTCGTCCCAGCCTCGAGTTTCTTGGTCGATAATTTCGCCTTTTTCTAATAACTCAATTTGGCGTTTTATTTCAAACTCGGCGGCCTTTTCGACTGATTTAAATGAGTTTAGGTTTTTGGTTTCGGTACGCGTTCCTAGGCCGTCGTCTTTGCTGACGCTGACGTTTACATCGAACCGCATGTTACCGTGGAACAAATCAACGTCTGAGACTTCTGCGTATTTCATGAGCCGGTACAATTGTTTTGCGTAAGTGCGCGCTTGCGCAGGAGTGTGCATTTCGGGCTCAGATACTATCTCGAGCAGCGGCGTTCCGGCGCGATTTAAATCTACCAAGCTATAATCCGCGCCAGAGGGGTGAGTATTTTTGCCAGCGTCGGCCTCTAGATGCGCTTCGTGAATTCTAATTGTATACTTTTGGCCGTCGACTTCTATGTCAACCTGGCCATCGGCAATAATTGGATTATTAAACTGCGTAATCTGGTATCCAAGCGGCAAATCCGGGTAAAAATAATGCTTACGATCAAACTGGCTAAACTTTTGTGGCTCAGTGCCGAGCGCAAACGCCGCGCGCGTAGCGTACTCTACGGCCTTTTCGTTTAGTACTGGCAATGCGCCGGGCATTCCGAGGCAAATATGGCTAACCAAACTATTTGGTTCCGCACCGCGAGCGTCATTACCAACACCCGCAAACAGTTTAGTTTTTGTGCTAAATTGCACGTGACACTCAATACCAATCGTAGGCAAATAACCATCAACCAAGAACTGCGGATGCGAGACGCTTGTCATAGTAGCGCAGCCTTATTTTTCATTAAAAGTAGTGTGATCGTATGACGTATAGCGTATGACGTATGACGAGCGTGAGCGAGCAACCCCGTTATACGAAATACGTTATACGTTATACCAAATTTGCTCATAGTGCTCCGAGGTCCTTTAAGGCTTGGCCAATGCCCATTAGCGCGTCTTTGACGTCTTTTTCTTTGAGTGATTTTTCGACGTCTTCTTGCAATTGGCGTGCTAATTTATGCCCAAACCACAGTCCGTCGTTGTCAGTAAATTCACGCTGTGCGGAGACTAAACGTTCACCCATATTTTTGCCTTTGAATCCACGTTTTATGAGTGCTTTATCTAGCAACTTGTCGGCTTCCGCGAGTGCTGTTGGCCAGGTTTTTTTGTCTTTGCAATATTGCTGTAGTTGCTTCCACTGTTTTTGGTACTTTGATTTTTTAACTCGAAGCGGCGCGCGCCGAATCAGAAACTTCAGCGAAATAGCACCCGTGGTTAGCAAAGCGATGCTACCACCAATAATCGCAATTTTTGCTTCTGGGCTCATGTTAATATCCTTTCAGAATTTTGGGCAATTTGTAATAATTCGCGGTCGTGATGCTTTGGCGCCATAATTTGTAAACCAACCGGCAAGCCAGCGACTTTTCCGGCAGGAATGCTAATTGCCGGAATACCGACCAAACTAACCGCAACGGTCATAATATCAGACAAATACATTTGCATGGGATCTTCGGAGTTTTGGCCAATCTTAAATGCGGTTGTTGGTGCAGTTGGGCCGACCAAAAAATCGACTTGTTTAAAAATATCATTAAATTCGTTGATTATTTTTGTGCGGACTGTTTGAGCTTTTTTGTAGTAAGCGTCGTAGTAGCCGCTGCTCAAAACGTAAGCGCCAATCATGATACGGCGCTTGGCTTCGGAGCCGAAACCATTGCTACGGGATAGTTCGTAGGATTCGTCTAAATCTTTGGCTTTTGGATCGCTGTAGCCGTAGCGGTGGCCGTCGTAGCGCGCCAAATTACTACTGACTTCGGCTGGAACTACGATGTAATACACCGCCAATGCTAAGTCGAGTGATGGCAAACTTACTTCGGTAATTTGCGCGCCGGCTTTTTTGAGTTTTTCGACTGCGGTGAGGATTGTTTTTTTGACTTCTGGGTCGATTCCTTCGCCTAAATATTCTTTTATAACGCCGATTTTTTTGCCTCTTAAATCTTTGGGATCTTCTTTGTCGAGGTTGGCGTATGAGTCTTTGTTTCGCTCAATTGTCGTACTATCTAAACTGTCTTTGCCGCTTATGACATCAAGTACTAACGCGGCGTCTTCGACCGTTTTTGTCAGCGGCCCAATAGTATCGGTACTGCTGGCCATGGCTACAACGCCGCTTCGCGAGACTAAACCGTAAGTTGGTTTGTAGCCAACAACGCCAGAAAAACTGGCTGGTTGGCGGATCGAACCGCCGGTGTCGGTTCCAAGTGCAAATGGTACTAAGTGTAATGCCGCAGCAGTTGCCGAACCGCCCGACGACCCGCCGGGAACTCGAGTTTTGTCGTGAGCGTTTTTGGTGGTCATAAAGTCTGAGTTTTCGGTGCTCGACCCATGTGCAAACGCGTCTAAGTTTGCTTTGGCTACGCAAATTGCGCCCTCGGCTTCGAGTTTTTCGATTGCCGTTGCTTGGTACGGTGCTTCGAACGATTTTAAGATGTTGCTAGCAGCAGTGGTTTTTGCGCCAAAAACCAAAAAGTTGTCCTTGGCGATAAACGGCACGCCGGCCAAGCGGCCAACATCTTCGCCGTTTTTGATTCTCTCGTCAATTTTGGCGGCACGCTGCAGTGCTCGTTTTTCGGTCAATGCGATTATCACGTCGTGATCTTTGTGTTTGGCGATTAAATCCAGCGACTTTTGGACATTTGCCGTGGCGGTTGTCTTGCCTGCCAGCACTTCATCTGCAACTTCAGGTATTGATGCCCAGCTCATAATTATCCCAATACTCGCTTAACTTTTATGTATTTCTTTTCTATTGCAGGCGCGTTTTTCAATAAATCTTTTGGCGATTCTTTATAATCAATAATTTCGTCTTCGCGGAACACGTTTTTGAGCCCAGTGACCTGTGTGGTTGGCTTCAGTCCATCGACGTCGACATTTGATAATTGCTCAACGTACTTTGTAATCGCCGATAGTTCCGCGGCATATTTATGTAATTCTTCTTCTGTCAGCTGCAACCGCGATAATCGGGCCAACTTTAATACATCTTGAGGTGAGATATCCGCCATATTTGCCTAGTATAACAGATCTAACTGGTCAAAATCCACTGCAAGACCATTGGCTTGAGTGCTTCGTATTCTTCTTTTGTAAACTGCATATTGGCAATGCAATATTGTTTGCCCGAAATATGTGAACAAAACATACTGTCTGTAACGTCTTTGCAGTCATGCATAAAAAACGAATTAGTCACAGAGTCCGACCACGAAACGCTAAAACTATTTGCACATTTCTGGCTGTCCTCCAGACGAATGCAAAAACTCGAGGTATTGGATCGTTGATTCGCAACAACAAACTCGCAGTCGATTGAGCCATCAGAAAACAAGACGTTTTTTGAGCGAACTGAATCTAGCGATCGATACACATTTTCGGAAAAATACGTATTATCGCTCTCTGCAACATTGGTTGAATCTATGAATCTTTCGGTTGCGGTAAAATTAACCTCTGCCCAAGCAGTCAAAATATCTTGCATGTTTTGCATTGGTTTTTTTGGAATATCCCAGCCGCCAGCATCTTGTCGGCGCCACGCTTCTTCCATTCTGATGAACTTATTCGGATTTGTTGATTGTGCCCAAGTAATTTGATTAGTAGTCGAATCATAGGTTTGTTGCGGCAAACGAATATCAAAAGCATATTTGTTCATGAATTCCTCGAGTGTGTACGGATTCTGGAACCCAAATACTTGCCCGACAATTTTATCTAGTATCTCTTTTGCTTTTTTTGCATCCATGCGTTTACTCCTTCGGGCTCTGTTACTTTAGCTTTCTTCTGCTTGATGATTGTCCGGCCATTAAATCCTGTAAATTGAATGCTTGACCGTTACTTGCTGGTGCGGAAACGCCCGGAATGATTCCGCGAACTTGCGAATGCGCTGTGGACGGTTGTGGTGCGATTTCTGGGCTCATTTCTGAGCTGAGCGCGACCCGCGCTGCGTCGGGCATTTCGGGCGGGCCCTGATTAATAAAATTTGGGTCTGTTTTTAGTGGCTGCGCGTCGTTTCCTGGATTAAGAGGCGGCAATGAAATTGGCGCGTTTTTTGCGGATTCGACAAACTTTGAGGGCACTTGTTTTTCTTGCTGATACGTTGCTAATTTGACGTCATTCTTTCGTCCAACTCCACTAGCGATTTCGAGTGTTTTTGCCTTTACGCATGGCAAAATTTTACCGTCATCACTCAAACGCAAAAAACACTCGCGACTATTGAGCGCTGTGAGCATCTTAACGCGAATTTCGGACTCACTAATACCCTTTGCGTGTTCAGATTTTACAATTTCTTTTGGCAGTTCGATTGTTAAATTGCCCTCCAGCGCACGGGCATCCTCTTCTGAAACTCGAAAAACGTAGTAGTTATACACGTTGGTGAAAATTGCATCTTGTATCGGCTTTTCGATCTGTCCAAAATATTGTTGTGTCAAAAATACAAACAAATTGTACTTCCGCGCCTCGGCCAAGATACTCGCAAGCGCTGGGTTTTGTACTACAGAAACTTCGTCAATAATCAGGATAACTTTTTCTTTGAATGCCTTGGCCTGAGCTAACAAGAATATTTGCTGAATAAGCAAACCGGCCAATGTTTTAACGACTTTTTCGCCCATGCTGACTTTATTGAGCGAAAATACCGTCAAGAAGTGATTATTGATAAGTGTGCTCAACGAAGCTGCGTTTTCATTGTTTTCAGACAGGCTTGGCTGCATTTGCATTTCGTCTACAAGTGACACGATTGGTGAGATTGCCTCAGTGTACGACTTGTTCCGAAGCTCATTAAAATCGCTACCGAAAAAAGAAATAACATTAGACGGAACATAATCTTGAACATGCGACAATAGCTGGTTTCTATATTCAATGTCAGTCAATAACCGCTTAAGTGTATCGAGCGACATTGCTTGCGCTGTCATTAGTACGAATAAGCTCATGCGCAAAACTCGTTCTAATTTTGGATTGTGTTGATCGGCCAATAGCGATTTAAATAGTGTGCCGGTAAGTTCCGTTGCTGCTGACACATCGGTGCCGGCGCCGCCAAATAGCTCTGCACCTTCGTCGCTGCCCTTAAAATCAAGCACTGTGGAATTCTCGACAGCCCCCAAGTTATCTGCCAAGGATGCATGCGGATCAATCACCACGACTCGGTAGTTATTTTTGACGCCACTTTTTACCAGTCGATCAATGATAAGTTCAATTAATTTTGACTTCCCGCTGCCGCTGGCACCGATGATAAATGAATGCTTATCAAAGTCGTAACTCTGCAGCGGCAAATAATAATTCTTTGGTAAATACGGAAAAGTATCGACTTCAAACACGGCATTTACGTTATCGGCTTGCATAATGTGCATAGTTTTTTGAATATCAAGATATTTTGGCAGTTTTTTCCGCAGATATTTCGTGTTCGTTAGGAAATCGACCTTTAGTAAACTGGATGGCAAGTTAAGCAATGTCTTTTTAGCTACCACGTGGGAACCACCCGAGTTCTTAAAAAACAAACGCAGCGAAGTGTGAGCTTTATCAACGTTAACCGTCCTGATCGTGCACTCAACCACTTCGAGGGTTTTGGCGCGTTTTACCTGATATTTTTCTTTGAGATCAAGAAGGTTACCGCCACTCACAAATTGCACGAATCGCTCTGAGCCCGCTTGCTTTGGCAGTTTGACCAGTTCTGGTGCAACTGGCCGCAACACAACCCCTTCGAGATTATTCGATAGCATGCCAACATCTTTATTAACGCCAACAAAAAAGCGCACAGTGCTGTTTTCTATGGTCTGTACTAACTTCCAGCTTTTGAAAAATCCGATGTGCTGAGAAATCCCAAGCAAAATCGCTTTCCATGCAAGCGCATCAAACTGATCTTTTAGCAGGTACATTTCGTACCAATATTGCATACCGTTGTGGGATTTTTCGGCCATTTAGGCTTTATTATATGTTGTCACGGTGTTAAGTACAACTAATTAGCGGCTTTACAAACCAGCAATTCAGGCATACGATAAAAATAAGCGTTTTCTCATACGCAACACAAACAGGAGCGGTCATGTCAGCCGACAGAAATATACTGGACTTCCCGGGTAGCGGAAGGTCCCCCGAGCAATTGGGTGGCGAGCCATTTGACGGCCCCTCCGCAAAAATATTTGACCTTGAAACACGACGAACATCCTCTGAACAAAAACCAGAGGATGTTTTATTTTCAGACGAACCTGTAGACGCGAAAAGTGACTTTGACCCTGGCGAAGTCATTGCGTTTGATGGCGAATCAAAAGTTGGCCGTGGTACATTCCGGTGGCAAGTGCTCGTTCCAGAAAATCGTCGTTACGATGGAATAGCTTATTACAAAAATGGTCTGTCGGGAATCTACGGTAGCTCGCTGGTGCCAGCCCAAGCAATCGCCAATCAAGGAATCGTCGTAGCGCGACTAGAACTCCCTCGCCGAGGTAATTCACGCCGAGAAGACATGTTTGCCCCACAAAAAGTCCATGTCGAAAGTTTTGATGCTGCTGGTCAAGACATTGCTGAGCACACAGGTATTATGGAACTACTATCTGGTAATATCGACCTCGATAAACGACTGCTTCTTGGGTATTCGATGGGTAATCAATCGGCGCTTCTTGAAGCACGGCGTCATGCAAGTCGTACTCACATTGCGTTTAGCCTTGCAGGTACGGGGTACTACCACCCAACGCTTAGCGAAATTATGAGTGATGCTGTCAGCGGAGGAGTACCGATGCTTCGACATGATGTTTTGAATACATTACTCGGTGGTGGGTTTGAGCCGACGATTGAAAACGCACGAGATTTGTTTCATTATTGGCGAAAGGCCCGAGTTATCGCCGAGATTGTAAGCTGCCTGACATACAATGTTATTCCGGTAGCCGAAAAAGCCCGCGAGCTCGGAGTCAAAACAGCGCACCAAGCCTATCAACACGACGCCCTGGTTCGACCAGATGCACGCGTTGCTCAGCTTGTCGATTTTCACGAAGTGCTGCCGAATGTTGGACATTTCGCCCCTATGCGTAAAGCTCGGACCGTTGCCGAGCGTGTCGCAAACTTCGTGCTCAGCGTTTAGTTTTTTTCGATTTTTTGTTTAAAGTCGTCATTTCCCAGGTATTCCATATAGTCTAGGATTCCGGTCAGTGTATCAATATCGTAGATAGTGCCTGCGTTGAACTTGGACAGTATGTTGACGAAACCGCTTCTCAT
>CAZDDV010000015.1:12978-18917 GCA_964504275.1 uncultured Candidatus Saccharibacteria bacterium
TTTGTTTTATTTCGTCGATCATGTCGCGCAGGTCGGCGGCTTTTTCGAATTCTAAGTTTGCGGCTGCCAAATCCATTTGACTGGAAAGGTCGCGGATGAGTGCGCCGTACTCATCTTTTGGAATTTTGTTCAGATTGAGTTTTTTCTTGTCTTCTTTTGGACTTCTCGGCAAGGTGTTTTCTTCGATTGCTTTGGCGATTCCTTCAGGCGTCACACCATGCTTGGTATTATGCGCTTCTTGGATTGCGCGGCGGCGGTTGGTCTCGTCGATTGCTCGCTGCATGCTTCCGGTAATATTGTTGGCATACATGATAACATGGCCATCGAGGTGGCGCGCGGCGCGGCCAATGGTTTGAATCAGCGCCGAATCGCTACGGAGGAATCCTTCTTTGTCAGCGTCTAAAATTGCGACTAAGCTGACTTCTGGCAAGTCCAAACCTTCGCGCAGCAAGTTGATGCCGACAACTACGTCGTAAATTCCTAGGCGTAAATCGCGCAAAATGTCAGTTCGCTCCAATGTGTCGACATCGCTATGCAAATAGGTAACTTTAATTCCCAACTCTTTTAGATATTCTGTTAGGTCTTCTGACATGCGTTTGGTCAGAGTTGTTACCAATACGCGCTGATGTTTTGCGACCGTGGTTCGAATTTCGGCAATTAAATCATCGACCTGGCCGTCAACCGGACGAATTTCAATTGGCGGGTCGAGTAGTCCGGTTGGGCGAATGACTTGCTGCGCCGGTTTTGGCGTGCGGCCAAGTTCGTATGGACCGGGCGTTGCACTGACGTAAATGATTTTATTTACGTGGCGTTCAAACTCAGTAAATGTTAGCGGGCGGTTATCGAGCGCACTTGGCAAACGAAAACCGTGCTCTACCAGCACTTCTTTGCGGGCGCGATCGCCGTTGTACATGCCACGAATTTGCGGCATTGTCATGTGCGATTCGTCCACAAAAATCTGAAAGTCATCCGGGAAGTAATCGAGCAAAGTTGCTGGTTGTTCGCCTGGTTCGCGGTCGGTCAAATAGCGGCTGTAGTTTTCGATACCTTTTACAAAACCGGTTTCTTCTAGCATTTCTAAATCAAAATTTGTGCGTTGTTGCAATCGCTGCGCCTCAAGTAGCAATCCGTGCTTCTTAAAATATTTCAGGCGATCGTCTAACTCGTTTTTGATATGCCCAAGCGCAACTTTTAGTTTGTCTTGCGGCGTAACGTAGTGACTACTTGGGAATACTTTTATTTTTTCGGGCGTGCCCAAAACTTCCCCGGTGAGTGGATCGATTTTTATAATACGTTCAATTTCGTCGCCAAAAAACTCCACTCGGTAGCCTACTTCTTCAGCGGCCGGAAAAATATCCACTACATCGCCGCGAACTCTAAACGTTCCACGGTGAAAATCAATGTCGTTTCTTTGGTACTGAATATCAGTTAGTCGTCGCAGCAATTTGTCGCGAATCATACGATCGCCCTTTTTTACCTCAACCGCAAGCATGCCGTAATCTTCGACCGAGCCGATACCGTAAATGCAACTAACACTGGCAATAATAATCACGTCGCGGCGCGTCAGCAGCGAATCCGTTGCGGCGTGGCGAAGCCGATCGATTTCTTCGTTAATTTGGCTGTCTTTTTCGATAAATGTGTCTGAACGCGCAATGTATGCTTCGGGCTGATAATAGTCGAAGTAACTAACGAAGTAATGCACGGCATTATCCGGGAAAAACTGCTTGAATTCGTTATATAACTGTGCGGCAAGCGTTTTGTTGTGACACAACACTAGCGTCGGTTTTTGGGTGTCTTGAATAATATTCGCCATCGTAAACGTTTTGCCCGAACCAGTTACACCAAGCAGCGTTTGCTCCTTTTCGCCGCTTGCTAAACCCTCTTCCAAAGCCGCAATCGCCGACGGCTGATCACCCGTCGGTTTGTAATTGGACTTTAGGTTAAAAGAACCCATCGCTATATCAGCTCCGTATCTTGAAAAACACATGCAGTAGTCAGTTTTTGGTTTTCTTGCGACAAACCATAGCTATAGCTACGGAGCGGAGCAAAAAACCAAAAAATGGCACTGGATGTGGTTTGCGAGTCGGAGAAGATATAACGATGGGTTCTAGTCATCTCTACATTGTAACAAGAAATTTACTGAGGCGCGTCAAATGATTGCGCCGGGTTCACAAAGTTCCGACCGTTCGCGTTACACTGCTCGGGATAACTTTCCATAACTGGATTGCCTGCCGCCACACATTCCTCGAAACTACTGATTGACTTGTCGTGCATTTGGCTTTGAGCATAGACATAGTAGCCAAGTCCCGCGATGAGAGTGATAACAATTAAAATCAGTAGAATTTCAATAACGCCGAAACCTTTTTTCGTTAGTCTGAGTAGTTTTTTCATAGCACCCTTCCGTGACTATACTTATGCTTTGGTTTGGTTGTAGCAACAAAAAGAGCAATACGTAGCATGTCGACTAGCCGCGCCTTGTCTGTGATTTTTCGACAAACCAAAATTGATCGCGGTGAGCAAACTGCGCGCGAACGTCTTCGAGGTCTTCTTGTAATATTGCCTCGATTTTGTCGACAAGTTTTTTCGGATCGGTGTCATATACAACGTAACGCTGCATGTTTGTATCGAGTTGCTGAATAAGCGCCGGAATCACGTCCGCGGCGCCACCGCTACCAAGCAATACACCACAAGGCTTGCCTGCCTCAACCGCAGATGCGAACTCGTGCAAACTACCAAATCGTCCGCCAACCGTGATTACAGCATCGCTACTTTGTACCAAATATAAATTGCGGCCAACGTACTGCAGCCCGGTAAAATTAATAAAACTAAAATACTCGTACGGCAGCCGGTATTTACGCAAATGTTCGCGCAAACTTACAGCGGGCGAATATCCGATAATCATGCCGCCTTCTGCGTGAGCACCTTTAGCGGCATGGTATGGTAATCCTACTGTGGCGCCAGTTGTAAGTATGTGGCCACGTTTGGCAATTTGCGCGCCAATTTGCTCGGCCTTTTCGGCCGACTCTGTGACGGTCTTGCCTGCTGCTGCACCAGAAACACAAATCGTGAACCGCAGTTCTTTGCGAGTTTTGCCATCCTTCGTTCGATCTTGGAATAAATAGTTTTTCATTCTTATAGTCCTGGCTCTAGATCTTCTGGTTCGATCATGTCGTTGTCGAGTTGGCTTAGAATTTGTTCTTCTAGCACCGATTCGCCCATGTAGCGAATAAAAATCTCGTTCCACAAACTTTCGCGGGCATGATACACATAGCGCTTTTCGAAGGGTTCTTCGTTCGAGTACGAAAAAGCCACGTCCATAAAATTAAACGCCACCGGATCAACACCAGCCCGAACCGGCCGCATGACATAATCAAGATCTTGCCAAAATTCCAATTCTGGGTCGAGTTCATACAGCGCTTCTTCGGCACGTCGCCAATGCAAATCCTCTGGCTGAACATGTGGCTGAAACGCTTCTGGGTGCGATTTATCTTTGTGGCGGCCTAAATACTGTTGAATCACGCGCCAATGAATATTTTGGCCGGCCATAATTGCGGCATCGCTTTTATCGGCATTTATTGTCTCTACAACTCTGGCGCCAAAATTCGGTTTGGTCGACTTAAGCTTAAAAAACGCGCTATACAAACGGATTTCATTGATGTAATGAAACAGCAGCGACATGGTTTTAAGCGGCAATCCGCGCATGCGTTCTTGCTTCATTGGCAAAACCACAATCACGCCGAGCTCTTTGGTGTGCGTGACGTTATGAAGTTTTTTCTTGGTGAATGCGTCTGCCAAATCTGCCCACTTTTCGTGGTTCATCTCGACAATCGAAACATCACGCTCCTCAAAATCTGTTGGCTTGATTGTTTTAAACAGTTCGTTATATTTTTGGAGCCAGTCCGGGCCTTCGGAAAATCTGAGCGCCGTGTACATTTCGTCGAACGGTTCGTTTTTGAGCATACTGTCGATCGAACGGTAACCAAGATGTTTCATCATCGCTATTGGCGGCATTTTTTTAAGGAGTTTTTTGGCGGCTGAACGTTTAAGCACCCAACATTTTTTAGGAACTTTTGACTCTTTTGCAATTTTAACCATGGCCGGCACGAGGTCACGAATTACATCATGGTTCTCAGGAAAGCCAAGCAACTTTTTGGTAATTCGTCGATTATCTTGCGCGACGCGGTTATCCAAAGCGTAGTACAGCTCTTGCGGCGTCGTATCGTCCGCGTCAAGCCCGAGTTCTTTTGTCTTGAGACGAATTTTGCCAACGAGTTCGGCCGTCAGTCGAACATCTGCACTCGGCCTGCCGCTGGCTTTTTCGAGCTGCTCAATACTCCGCGAAAATAACGGTTCTTCGGCAGCCAACAATTCTGATAACGTCCTACTCATAATCTACCCTAAGATTAGCATAAGCATTACGTGTTGTGCACGCATAAAGTAGGATTCATAACGCGTATTACGTGTGTCGTATAACGTATTACGGAAATATCGACTGGCGGAACCGCAACCCGTAATACTTTATACGACATACGGTTAGAGGTTTGTGACTTCAATAGGCATACTATGAATTTTGGCGGTTTTGTGCAAAATACCAGTTTTTGCGCCAATTTTTGTGACTACGCTGGTAGAGTTCGCACTGGCATAGGTTAGTGCGTGTTCGACCGATTCGCCGCTTGCGATCATGCAAACAAAACCGCTACTAAACGCGTCACCAGCTCCAAGTCGATCAATCACCTTAACGTCTTCGTACATTCCGGCCTTGAACAAATGTGTACCGTCCGTGGCATACGAACCTTTTGGTCCATCTGTTAATAGTACGGTAGAAATATGTTTTGCGGCTTCTTGTAATAATTCTTTGGGCGACTCACCCTTAAACAAACTCTGCATTTCTTCTTTGTTCAGGCTTAAAATGTCAAAATCGTCTAACAAATCTTTGAGCTGTTTTAGATGTTCGAGCTCTAGTTTGCCCGGGTTCACGGCAACTTTTATATCGCGAGATTTTGCGTATTTAATAGCGGTTTTAAGCGCATCGGTGTCGCCACTGAGCGAACTAATATACATCCAGTCGGCATTCGTATCGTGAAAATCTGCTGTTTTTAGATCATACGTTTGTGATGCGCCGCGGTATACCAAAACGGTTCGCTCGCCATTTGGCGACAACAAAATTGTAGAATAGCCAGTGCCGAGTTTGTCGTCATATTTTATAAGCGACGTATCGATGCCTTCTTTGTGCAAATCGTCCAGTACAACTTTTGCCGAAACATCATCGCCGAGTCTACCCAAAAAACATGTGTGCAGCCCGGCACGCGCAAAGGTCACAGCTGCGTTTGTGGCGCCGCCACCCGTGCTGATTATGACTGAGTCGATTTCATTTTTACTGCCAAGCTCAAACGCTTGGACCATTTCGCCGTCCTCTTTGTGCGCCTTGAGCGCTTTGCCTGCTAAGAAAACGTCCTGTACTGCAGCACCGAGTGTAATAATTTTCTTCACGTTGTTTCCTCGCTATTCAACTTTTGCTTTTCCGGCCGAGTTGAATACGTCGATTTTGCTTTCCACAACTTTTTGCACTGCGTTAATAACTTGACCCATTAGTTTTACGACGGCGTATTCGTCCTCGTTTTCTTTTAGTACTTTTTCGAGCGTGTTTCGGTAAGCGACGCGCATGTCAGAGTTTATGTTTACTTTTTGCACGCCCACTTTTACCGCTTCTTCAAAGTAATGCCCTGGTGTTCCGGATCCGCCGTGCAAACTAATGTTGCAATCGATGGCTTTTCGAATTTCTTTGAGCAGTTCGATGTCCAGTTGTTTTGGGACGGGGTATTTTCCGTGCAAGTTACCAATGGCAGCGGCGAAGGTGTCAATTCCGGTCGCACGCACAAAATCGGCAGCTGCCTGTGGAGTCGTGAATGTTTCGCGAATTTCGGCGTAGTTTATTTTTT
>CAZDDV010000016.1:0-9522 GCA_964504275.1 uncultured Candidatus Saccharibacteria bacterium
ACAGCAATCAGCGCAAAAATCTGCTAAAAAACCTGGCGCCGGAACATGGAGCGAAAAACTCGCTAAAATGCGCGAAATATATCCGAATGCCTACCGACCGTGGAACGAGAAAGACGACAAAGAACTAGTCAGACTTTTTACAAAAAACAAATCAGTAAATATCGACGAGCTAACCAAAAAATTCGGCCGCTATCCGCGCTCAATTAGGTTGCGGCTCGAAAAGCACTTCGGTGAAGACGCCGTCTCAGAAAACTAATCAGTGAAACCTAATCTGCTACAATAAAGCCAACTATGAAGCCGTTTACACGTTCAAAACCAAACTACGCGTTTATCGATAGCCAAAACCTGAATCTTGGGATACAAAAAGTTGGCTGGAAAATCGACTGGCGCAAGTTCCGTGAGTTTTTGCGCGAAAAGCACAACGTCGACACGGCCTATTTGTTTATCGGTTACATGCAAGAAAACGAAGATATGTACAAACAGCTTCATGACGCCGGCTACTTGATCGTGCTCAAACCAACAGTTACCGGCAGCAGCGATAAACAACCGGATGGAACGGTAAAAAAACTAGTTAAAGGCAACATCGACGCCGAACTGGTTTTGTACGCCATGAAAGACATGCCAAATTACGACAAAGCAGTAATTGTATCTGGCGACGGCGACTTTTACTGCTTGGCCGAATACTTGGCTGGCAAAAAACGGTTAGAGAAAATCATGACGCCAAACTGGCAATATTCGACACTCCTAAAACCTTACGAAAATCATATTTTGCGATTAGACCAAATGCGCCGCGAACTCGAACACAAAGATTACCGCAATAAAAACAGTAAATCCAAAACGAAGTAGAGGAGAACTGCATGAGTAAAAATCCGCTGCTAGACAAAATTAGCCCAAGACGGATCGTCGTACTATTAATTAGTGTGATCGCGTTTGGTGCCACATTTTATCATTATGTCGAGGGTCTTAGCTGGCTCGATAGCATTTATTTTTGCGTCATTACGCTCGCGACTGTTGGTTATGGTGACATAACGCCACAAACTCCTGCAGGCAAAATTTTTACGATGTTTTATATTTTGATTGGCCTTGGTATGATCGCTGGAACCGCAAATTATTTGTTGCGACACGCGGCAAAGCACCAAATCGCGCATCACATTGCCAAACATTTAGCTCGTGAGGATTCCCCGAAAATAGAGAAGAAAAACTAGCAAATTAAAAAACAAAGGCGCATAATTTGGGTATAAATAAAAAGCTCTAGGAGGGTAAAACCATGGGTGTAGAAGTAAATTATATTGCGGTGGTATTAGCGCTGTTGTCGAGTTTGGTGGTTGGTAGTATTTGGTACGCTAAGCCAGTTTTTGGCACGATGTGGATGAAAATGGTTGGCATGACCGATGCAAAAGCTAGCAAAGGTTCGGGCAAAGCGATTGCCATCA
Source organism: uncultured Candidatus Saccharibacteria bacterium (assembly GCA_964504275.1). GTDB lineage: Bacteria > Patescibacteriota > Saccharimonadia > Saccharimonadales > JAGQNJ01 > CAYQXB01. Next base: position 1,434 of record CAZDDV010000016.1, read on the forward strand.
CGCTGGTTGTCAGCTTTGTGACGGCATACGTTTTGGCGCACATGGCTTATCTTTCAAACGCCTACTTTGGTAACTCGTTTATGCAAGATTCGCTGACAACTGCGTTTTTGGTGTGGCTTGGATTTACCGCGACGCGATTTGCGACGCACGACGCATTTGAGCAGCGACCACTAAAATTAACGGTGTTAAGTGTTGGCAATGAATTTGTGACAATCATGGTAATGGGTGCAATTATTGGCGCTTTCGGGGTTTAGAGTTACGTGAAAGTCGAAGCAAAAACAATTGACGAATACTTTGCCAAGGCTGGCGAGCGCGAGTCAATGTTGCGCGAACTCGACACACTTATACAAAAAACTGCACCAAAATTAGACCGCAAACTTTTTGAAAACATGGGTGGCGGTGCAGCAATTGGCTATGGCATGGCGGAATACAAATTCGCAAATGGCAAAATAGGCGAGTGGCCGTTGATTGGTTTGGCGAACCAAAAAAATTATGTCGCTGTGTATATTTGTGCTGTCAAAGATGGAACGTACATTGCCGAAACGTACAAAGAAAGTTTGGGCAAAGTAAGCATCGGTAAAAGCTGCATTCGGTTTAACAAAATGGAAAAAATCGATTTAGGTGGACTTGCCGAAGTCGTAAAAGTAGCTGCAGAACTCTTTGCAAAAGACGCTAACGAATTTGGGAACAAAGCGTAAATTCGCAACAAGTACATAATGAGTACAGCTACCGATGTTCAGACCGAGCTCAATAAGTTCGAAAACCCAACCGAATCAGAATTTTTGCCAAGATTTTTTAAAACCAAAGAGGGCCAATACGGACACGGTGACATTTTTATTGGTCTGCGCGTGCCGCTAACACGAAAAATTGCTGCCAACTACAAAGAGTTATCGCTGAGCGAAATCAAAAAACTGCTGCAAAGCCCTATCCATGAACATCGTTTGTGCGCGCTGATTATTATGACGAATCAGGCCAAAAAGGCCGACGCTGCGCATAAAAAAGCTTTGTATGATCTGTATGTATCGCAGACAAAATTCGTCAATAATTGGGATTTAGTTGATACGAGTTGCCGCGATATTGTCGGCGGATATTTACAAAATAAATCTCGCGAACCTCTGTATAAACTAGCGAAATCATCTGATTTATGGGAGCGTCGCATTGCAATGGTCAGCACGTGGCAGTTTATTCGCGGTGGCGATCTGCACGATACATTCAAGATCGCCGAAATGCTTCTGGGCGACACGCACGATTTAATTCATAAGGCCGTGGGCTGGATGCTGCGCGAAGCAGGCAAAAAAGACGAGGCCGCGCTCAAAGAGTTTTTGGACGAACATACCCACGAAATGCCGCGCACAGCCTTGCGGTATAGTTTGGAACGATTACACTCTGGTGACAAAATGCATTACATGCGGCTCAAATAAGTCATAAATACGGTATCATAAAGCTTATGGATAAGTATAAAAGCGAATTTCCGCCGAACTTTTTTTGGGGCGCAAGCACGGCGTCGCATCAAGTGGAAGGCGGCACGCACAATCAGTGGACTGAGTGGGAACTGATGAATGCCAAGGAACTCGCACGCACGGCTCACCAGCGTCTGGATTGGTTGCCGGGTTGGCGCGACGTAAAACCATTGGCCGAAAACCCCGAAAATTACGTGTCTGGCCGCGGCGTTGAGCACTACAAACGGTATCGCGAGGATTTTGACATCGCCAAGAGCCTGAACTTAAATTCGCTGCGTTTTGGTATTGAATGGTCCCGGCTCGAGCCCGAAGAAGGCATTTGGGACGAAAAAGAAGTCGAACATTATCGAACGTATATCGCCGAGCTTCGTGCTCGTGGCATCGAACCGTTTTTGAACATTTGGCACTGGACGGTTCCAGTTTGGTTCGAACAAAAAGGCGGTTTTACCAAAAAACGTAACCTCAAGTATTTTTGGCGATTCGTACAAAAAGTGGCCGACGAATACGTCGAAGATTTAAGCTATGTTATCACGCTCAACGAACCAAATGTCTACACAGCGTTTAGTCATTCGTCGGGGCAGTGGCCGCCGCAAAACAAAAGCAAACTTGTGACACTTACGGTGTATATGAACCTGGTTCGAGCGCATAAAAGGGCCTACAAAATACTGAAAGCCAAAAAACCAAGCTTAATGATTGGTTTGGCATCGCAACTTGCTAACATTCAGGCCAAACGTCCGCACAATGTTTGGGATGGTCTGACAACAAAAATAATGCGCTACGCATGGAACTGGTGGTTTTTGAATCGCGTCCGCAAATATCAGGATTTTGTTGGTTTTAATTATTACTTTACAGATTACTATCGCCATTTTAAGCGCGATAATCCGCGCGTTCCCGTGAATGACCTCGGTTGGTACATGGAGCCAGAGGGTTTGTACCCGATTTTGCTTCGAGTGTGGGCACATTATAAAAAACCAATTATTGTGACCGAAAATGGCGTGGCTGACGCTGAGGATCAGTTTCGACAGTGGTGGCTCGAAGAAACAGTTGTCGCAATGGAAAAAGCACTCAGCGAAGGCGTGCAAATCCGTGGATATTTCCACTGGAGCTTGCTGGATAACTTTGAATGGGCGTACGGTTGGTGGCCTAAATTCGGCCTTGTAGAGGTTGACCGCGAGCACGGCATGAAGCGAAGCGTGCGCAAAAGCGCCAAATGGTACGCCAAGTACATCAAAGACGCCCAAAACAGTAAATAAACACCTACAATCTCATAATATTGACAAAAGCATAACCATTTGCTATAATTGCACTCATGACAGCAACATCCACTCCCAATAATTTTTTCGCAGAAGAGCAATTCGGCGGCGTCGAACACGCACCAAGAAACGTGATTAGCATGGAAGAAATGCGCGCACGAAAAAAACCGGCAGATAAAGATTCTGCACTTGAAGCAGCTACGAATCGAGAAACACCAATTGTAATTACCTCGACTCCTGAGAGAGCACCTCGTGCGATAGCTGCTCCAGAAAAAGGGAGCAAGCGGTTGCTTAAACTCGGCACAGCCGCATTACTGACCGCCGGAACGATTACTGGTATTGGTCAGCTTCGCGATAGTGATGCGCCAACTCCTGTCGTTGATGGCCAAAACACTCCATCTACGGAAGTATCACCAACCACACCAACAAGCATGCATGTTGTGCAGCGAGGTGAATCGGTATGGGGAATCGCTGAAAACATGCAAAAACAAGGCGATACACGCGACCCACGAGACGCGGTAGCTGAAATCAACAAAGCGAACGACACGAATGGGCTTATTCATCCCGGTGAACGTTTGGTTGTGCCATTGCCACCAACCATGACACAAGAGTAGCGTTGCTCTGTATAGCTAAAACACCACATGTGTGGTGTTTTTTGATTTATGGTCAAAATTGTGGATAAGTCATACAAAATACAGATAAAACTGCTTGCATGTGGGTGGCAGTGGGTAGTATATTGATGAGCAGTGGGTAAACGTGGGTTAACCCATCCTACAAAAACAAAAAACCTAAGTACCAATAACATAAAAGAGGCTAAGCCCAATGCCCCAAGTGGATTATTTCGAACGGAGACTCGACGACAAGCGGCGGTTAACCATACCGACCGAGTTGCGCGATGAGTTTGCGAGCGGAGTAGTCGTAACACGCGGATTTGAAGATTATCTTCATATATATCCACGGGCAGTATGGAACGAACTTGTCGAACCGCAGCTTCAGGGAAACATCCTGGATCAAAAGACTGCGGATTTAAACGTTCAGTTCCGAATGGGCAAATCTGAAGCTGAGCTTGACCAAAAACAGGGTCGAATCAGCGTAGAACAGCACCTGTTGGATTACGCGAACATCAAAAAAGATGTCGTTGCAATTCGCGCAGGCAAATATTGGCGGCTAGCGGCTAAGTAATTAGCTTTTTGTCAGCACCTTAACAATTTAGTGAAGATAAAGTCCAAATACGATACCACTAAGATTTTCGCGGTCTTACTGAGGTTAGCTATTTGGCAGTCAACAAGTGATTTATAGAAATTCACTCTAAAAAATTTCTCGCACCTTACTTAAAAACACCTCCCAAAACTCCACCTCACACAAAGTCTCTCAAGCGAATAGTCAGCAAGACATCAAATGGGCAAGATTCACTCTAAATAAGAGAATCTCTTTTATGTCCTGCATATACGACCATTCGTTGACACCGCTTTTCTCCTCCGGGAAAAAAGCACCAAACAAAAACAAAAACGATAAAACAAAAAAGTTGACTGCTAATTAGGTGACCTCTACAAAAACAAAAAATAAAACAAAAACAAAAGTTACGTCACCAAAGAAGATGAGGCAAAAAATGCCCACGTACATTTCAAATCACATTCCAGTCTTACTAGAAGCCACGCTTGACGTGCTAGCGCCAAAACAGGGTGCAACATACCTGGATTTGACAGCTGGTTACGCAGGACATGCGAGCAGGATTCTGGAAGCAACAAACCAATACGAGGGTAGTGTGCTTGTTGATCGCGACGAAAACGCGATTAATGAACTATCGAAGCAGTTTGGCGAGCGAGAGGTGCAAATCATGCAAAGTGATTTTGCCAGAGCCGCTCAACAATTGTTAGACGAAAACCGCACGTTCGACATCATATTGGCCGATTTGGGTGTTTCATCACCGCACCTTGACAATGCAAGCAGGGGATTTTCGTTTCGCGAATCTGGCCCGCTCGATATGCGCATGGATCAATCGCAAGAGATTGATGCTTATACGCTAGTTAATCTAGCCGGGCGCAATGAACTGATCCGTATCCTAAAAGATTACGGAGAAGAGTTCCGAGCACCAAAAATCGTTGATGCGATAATTTCTAACCGTCCGGTCAAAACGACTGACCAGCTTGCAAAAATAATTGAACGCGCTGTTAACCGCGGCGGCTACAACAAAGTTCATCCGGCAACCAAGACCTTTCAGGCGCTTCGGATTGCGGTGAACGACGAGTTGGGCCAACTGCAGCAGGCTTTACCCAAATGGGTAGAACTACTCAAACCCGGTGGGCGACTAGCGGTGATTAGCTTTCATAGCTTGGAAGATCGGATTGTAAAGCAATATTTTGCCGACAACTCTGACCATTACGAAGCAGAGCTACATTTGCTAAACAAAAAGCCATTGAGCGCGTCTCAAGATGAATTAGTTTTGAATCCGCGAGCAAGAAGTGCAAAACTTCGAGCCGTAGCAAAAATAAAAACAGAAAGGAGCTTGCCACATGCCAATACAGGTAAAAAGTAGCTCCAGAACCTACAAAGTTCGCGTTAAAGTAATTTAACAAAAATTTTGTAGCCATCGTCGCTCAAAAAGGGCGACGATGGACCAAAAAACATAAACATAAAAAACAAAAAGTAAAAAACAAACATGACATACTCCAGTTCTTTAAGCTCAAGCCGCAATTATTACGCACAACAGGGCCAAAATAGCACTAGTTTCCGCGGCAGCAAAAAAAGTATTGGTCCAATTAGCAATACGATCGTTCTTATTGTTCTGGCGTGCTTGCTCGGATTGTTCTATCTGGCGCAAGTCACAAAAACGAACTCGTTTGGCTATCAAATTAATGAATTAACCGAAAAACAGGCACAGCTCAAAACCGAACACGATGAGCTAGAAGTTGCCTCAGCTCGACTGCAGTCGCTTGACCGGGTAAAAACAAGCCAAGCGGCCCGACAATTAGTCTCGGCGACACCAACCGCATCTGTAACAAACTAGTTTTTATGCCTCCTCAACAATCGCAATCAAAACCAGCCGGCAAATCCGCCAACGCACTATTGCGTGCCAAAATGTGGTACGTTATTTTGCTGGTGATTTGTGCGATTTTTTTGGTGCGTTTGTTTTATTTGCAGGTGATTCGCCATGAATATTATCGGACAACTGCGCTACAGGGCCAGTTTAAAGAGTATGAAATCCCCCCCGAGCGAGGCATTATTGAGGCGCACAACGGCAACCAAGTTATTCCCATTGTATTAAATGAAGCGAAATATACACTGTTCGCGGACCCAAAATTTATTGAAAATTCGGCCGATGCAAGCACTCAAGTGCAAAAAATTGTCGGCGGTGACGTCAGCGAATACGAAAAGCTAATGAAGCTCGATACGCGCTACGCCATTCTCAAAAAGAAACTGACCAAGGCGCAGAGTGAAGATATCGAAAAACTGGAGCTAAAGGGAATTGGAACACGCAAAGCTTCGTACCGTACGTATCCGCAAGGCTCGCTTGCCGCGCAAGTGCTGGGGTTCGTCAACGATGAAGGGCAGGGGACGTACGGTATTGAGCAGTATTTTGACGACCGGCTAAAAGGCAAGCCGGGTGAGCTTAAAGCGATTACCGACGCACGGGGCGTTCCGTTGGTTGCGAACGACGATAATGTGGTCAAAAATCCTGAGCAAGGACAACGTGTTGTGCTGACAATTGATGTATCAATGCAGAAGTATTTAGAGGATTTACTCAAAAAAGGTTTGGACCGGGCGCGTTCAAAAACTGGAAGCGCGCTGATTATGGATCCAGAAACCGGTGCAATAAAAGCCATGGCTAATTTTCCAACATATAATCCGAGCGAGTTTGCAGAAGTAAAAGATGCTCGGGCGTTTAACAATGCAACAGTTAGTGAACCACTTGAGGTAGGATCAGTCATGAAGCCGCTCACGCTAGCCGCTGCGCTTGACCAAGGCGCGGTTACCAAAAATAGTAGCTATGCCGACCCAGGTCGCTTTGAAGTTGACGACGCAATAATTACGAACGTAGCAGAAGCTGGCGGCCCAGGCCACAAAACGGTTCGTGATATTTTAGAGCAGTCGCTGAACACCGGTGCAACATGGCTGCTCATGCAAATGGGCGGCGGAAAAATCAACGAAACGGCGCGGGTAAAATGGCACACCTACATGACCGATCATTATCGATTTGGCAAAAAAACCGGCATAGAGCAATCACAAGAAGTAAGTAGCAGTGTGCCGGATCCAAAAGATGGCTACGGGCTGAATATCAAGTTTGCCAACACCGCGTTCGGGCAGGGAATAAGTAATACACCATTGCAAATGGGCGCCGCACTTTCAAGCGTGGTTAACGGCGGTACGTACTATCGCCCCAGATTGATCGACAAGACAATTGATCACGACGGAACAGAGACAATTATCAAACCAGAAGTGCTCAAACAAAACGTCGTAAAACCAGAAACGTCTAAAACAATTACTGAATTCATGCAAGGCGTTGTGAGGCGAAACTACTTGGTGTACGGCATGAAACAAGTACGCCCACAGTATAAAATCGGTGGCAAAACTGGTACTGCGCAAATCGCAAATCCTGCTGGCGGTTATTACGACGACAAATTTAACGGTACATTTACTGGGTTTATTGGCGGGGATAAGATTCAGTATGTGATCGTAATTCGCGTAAACGAACCGGGAATCGCTGGGTATGCGGGCTCTAAAGCTGCCGGGCCGATTTTTGCCGATGTCAGCGAAATGCTGATTAATAATTTTAATGTTTTACCAAAATCACGCTAACGCTATAACGGTGTATAATACATTGACGTCATGAAAAAACACAAAACACAAACCACACAGAAAACTAACCGTAGGCAAGGAGTGGTTTTGTGAGTATGTCGGCAAATTTGCTAAAGGCGCGTGATCGACGGCGACCATTGTCCAGCGAAGGCGGCCTCCAACGCCGGCATCGGCCAGATTTTGTACTGCTCATTATTAGCGCAATTCTGTTGGCAATTGGCTTGATTGTTGTATTCTCGATCAGCCCAGCACTTGGTGCGCAAAAAAATGTTAGCGAAAGTTATTTTGTGAACAAACAGCTGGTGGCTATCTTGCTGGGAATTATTTCGTTTGCAGTTGTTAGTAACGTGCCGCCAAAATTTTGGCGAAAGCTAGAGATTCCGTTGTTGGTCGGCGCGTGTATTGCATCGATTGCGGTGCGGGTTTTTGGCGAGGAAATTAACGGGGCGTATCGTTGGATTCAGGTTGGCGGATTATCGTTTCAGGCAGCCGAACTTATAAAAATGGCATTGATCGTGTGGCTGGCTGGTTTTTTGAGTGACCGAAAACGCGCGGGCACGCTTGGAAGTTGGAAAGAAA
>CAZDDV010000016.1:9532-18426 GCA_964504275.1 uncultured Candidatus Saccharibacteria bacterium
GCGCAATCGTTGTGGTGCTGCAAAGCGATTTGGGCTCGGCGGCGGTCATGATTGCGATAATGGGCGCGATGGCATTTGTTGCTGGGTTTCCGCTCAAAAAAGTTGCGCTGGCAATTGCGGTAATTTTGGTGGCCGTATCGATGGCAATTGCGGTTAGTCCGTATCGCCAAGAACGCGTCAAAACGTTTTTGAACCCAACAGCAGACTGCGAAGGCGCAAGCTATCAGGCTTGTCAGTCACTGATTGCAGTTGGTTCGGGCGGAATACTCGGATTGGGCTTAGGGCGCAGCGTGCAGGCCTATGGGTATGTTCCAGAGGCCGGAAACGACGCAATCTTTGCTATCTATGCCGAAAAGTTTGGTTTTTTGGGCAGTGCGATTTTAATCACGCTTTTTGTGGGGCTATTTGCGCGGATAATGCGAACCCTGGAACGAGCACCAAACGAATACACGCGGCTGCTTGCAGTCGGAGTTTTAGCATGGCTGAGCACACAAACGATTATTAATATCGGTGCGATGGTCGGATTATTGCCACTCAAGGGGATTACGCTACCATTTATAAGTTATGGCGGCACCAGTTTGATTTTTGTGACAGCTGCGATTGGCCTGGTTTTTAGCATTTCGCGGTATACTACATACGAAGTTAACACTAAAACAGAAGAGGGAAGCAGCAATGAAAATCCTGCTAGTCGGAGGGGGGAGCGGCGGACACATCACACCGCTACTCGCCGTCGCTCGTAAATTAAAGCAGTCGCACCCGCACGTTACAATTGATTACGTTATAGAAAAGGGAAGCAGCTTTAGGCGCGTGGTGACAGAAAATCACGATATCACCCGTGTTTATACAATTTTTGCCGGGAAGTTTCGGCGGTATCACGGCGAATCATTTTTACAACACCTGGCCGATGTCGCAACGATTCTAAAAAACATTCGCGACTTTTTTTTGTTGCTCCTGGGCTTAGTGCAAAGCTTTTTCTTGCTCATTCGGCTCAAGCCCGACGCAGTTTTTATTAAGGGCGGTTTTGTTGGCGTGCCAATTGGTTACGCCTGTGCATTGCTGCGAATTCCATACAGTATTCACGATTCCGACACCGTGCCCGGGCTGGCGAACAAACTTATCAGCAGATGGGCGCGCGTGCATGCAACGGGAATGCCCACGGAATTTTATGCGACTACTCCAAAACTTAAATATGTCGGCATTCCTTTAGCGCCAGAGTACACAAAAGTAGATGCGGACGAGCAGAAGAAATATCGACGCACAATTAATGTTCCTGAAACTGCGCAACTCATCTGTATTACGGGCGGAAGTTTGGGTGCGCTGCAACTCAATAACGCAGTTCACGCCGTTGCGGCAAAATTACTTACAAAAAATCCAGATTTGTATATATTTCATCAAACTGGCGGTCAGCCCGATAATCTTTACGCTGATTTGCCGGCCGATCTTAAAAACCGAGTGATTGAACAGTCATTTGTCGACAATTTGTTTGCCTATGTAGGCGCGGCAGATTTGGTAATTGCGCGTGCCGGCGCTACGACGATTGCCGAAATTGGCGCAATGCACAAAGCCTGTATTTTGGTTCCGGGTGCACAATTAACAGGGGGGCAGCAGCCTAAAAACGCTGCGCACTCACAACAAAAGGACGCCGCGGTTGTTATTACTCAGCAAGAGTCTTTGCGTACGGATCAATTTTTTACTGCAATTTCAGATTTGTTGCACGACAAACAGCAGCGGGCGGTATTGGCCATAAATCTATCGCGGCTCATAAAAACAAATGCAGCAGCAGAGATTGCGGATATGATTATTAATCAGGCTCAGGACCGTAGTTAGTTAGCATGCGCATATTTCGCAAAAAACAGAAAGATTCTGGCCGTGTGCGACCCGGATCTACCGACAAACGACCGGCGTATTCGTATTATCAGAATAGGGAACAAGGCGATGATCATGTCGCCAGCTCATTAAAATCTCGGACATCAGGAATCAAAAACCTGCTGCACAATGTGCCTGCATATATTGCTGTAGCTGTGATTATAGGCTGTGGAGTGTATTCGCTGGGCCTGACAGCAAACCCCAAAATTATTGTCGTCAACGAGCAGCAACAGGGCGTTCAGCCGTTTTTACGTTCAACCGAAGCGTATCAAAAAGTTGCGTCAGAAGCACTCAGCCGATCATTGTTGAATCGCACCAAATTAACAATTAACACCGAAAAAGTTGCGACAGAACTGCGCGGCGCCTTGCCGGAGTTACGAGATGCGAGCTTAACGCTGCCGCTGATCGGTCGAAACCCGGTTGTATATTTGCAGATTGCAGAGCCCGCCTTTGTAATTCGTAATGATTTGGGCCATTCATTTGTAATTGACGAGCAAGGCCGCGCGGTTGTTGCCTCAACTGAAGCGACAGAGCTGACCCGTTCTTTAATTGTCGTGCACGACAAAAGCGGTCTGCCGCTTGAACCAGGCGCAGCGGTACTGCCTGCAAGCCATGTTGCCTTTTTGGCTTCTATTCGTGACCAGTTGGCTGCCAAAAATGTTGAGATTGAAAGCATTACATTGCCGCAAGAAGCCAATGCGCTAGAATTACGATTGAAAAAAGCCGGATATTTCCTCAAAATGAATTTTTCTGTCGATGCGAACAGTCAGGTAGGGAGGTACTTGGCGGTGAAGAAAAAAACAACCGCCGATACCACATATGTTGACGTTCGTGTTGATGATCGCGTGTACATACGCTAAGCAACATACATCCATGAAGCCAGGCGTTTCAATACTCCGCTCTCCCCTCACTAGTTCGTTTTTTGTTCAGTGTTTGCTAACTTCAGTAGGTCTAAATAAACTATACAAAACAATTACAAACGTGAAAAGTCAAATTTTGCGTGAAATGTTCGATTGGGCAGGGGATAAAAACAATGACATAGATCACACTAAAAAGCATGGTTTTGCAAGCTAACTGTGGATAAGTCAAATACTACGTCGTGAAATGTGTAAAAAGTCAAATTGTGGTTGAAATTATAACGGGACGCTAGAGCAGTGGCGGCACTTAAAATGCGACACACAGACTGCACACGAGCGTGTTTATGCATAAGTGCATGTGCGGAACCATCGTATAGAAACTAAACGTGTCAAAGTTTTACAAAATGCCCACAAACTGCAAAAACTCCCCTGTTAGGAAGGTATCAGTAATCAACTTTAAACCAGATATTAGAGTCGTAAAATATACATTGTGCGACACAACATCAATGTCTAGGGTTGTGCTCTATTTACGCTCTGGGCCGATTTGCAATTTGAATTTGTCTTTTACTTTTTTAATTTTTGTTTTGTTTTTGTGCTGCTGTTCTCTCACGTGCCGCATCGTTGCAATACTATGCTTCAATGCATCGCTTTACAGCCCCCAGCCATTACCTAGTGTTCGTAAAATGTTCGGTATACTAAAAACTTAGTTTCTTTGTGCAAATACGGGTTGAGAATAGTTTCCGGCTGGAACTATCGGTGCTTGGGCGATTGGCATTGTTGTATGACACGCCAGAACAGCCCTGGTTGCTGTCGACTGTGTGTGCCCTTCCTCGCTGGTAGAAGTGGCGTGCATCGCAGGAAAAGGATGATTTGGGAAAACCACCACGTCATCAGGATTTTGTACTACGCGACTCATTTTGATGCCCCAATGTGTCGGATTAAAGCTTATGTGGGTGAGCCTTTGCCTGACTGCATTCATCTGTTTGTCGTGGCCTTTGCCACCTGCGAGGAGCGTGGGCTCAGTCACGCGCCGCGCGTAGAAGTAACGTTCAATATCAGGACGGTCATCATAGCGAAAACTATACGTTACGCCAGCATTATGAAGCGGATCAAAGTGCGGCTTGCTCCGTTCAGTGCGACCACGGGCCGTAGGATGTGGCATGTGCTGCCAACCAAGTGGAGCGCAGTTTTTGTTCCACCAATCTTCAATAATCGAAGATGCGCCAACGATAGCGGGCATAATTTTGGCAAACTTTTGGTACGCAATAGGAGTATCTTTGTCGCCCAACCAATCCCATTTTTCGCCCAGCGGCAGGCCTATGCCGCGCACGACTGCAACGTCAAGGTTGCGATTCGTTAAGACTTCGTGAGTAGCCTCAGCAAGCTGGTTTGGTCCGCGGAATTCGGCGATGCGTGCAGGTTTTTTCATGTAAAGGTTCTCTCTTTGACGTTTAAGCGTTACGCCTCGGCGAGGGTGTAGGTGGCTTTGGCGACGCGTTTGAATTGTGCTTTGCCCTGCAGGTTTAGCAAAATGGTAGTTTCTTTGACGTAGCGGTCTTTTAGTACGCGTTTGACGATTTCGTCGCGGTGGAGCGGTTCGTTGGCTTTTTTGAGAACTTCGGTAATAACATCGGCAACTGTTCCCTTTTTGTATCCCCATTCTTTCAGGGCGTAGATTCCGCGGCCAACGAGCACGAAACGGCCGTCTTTGATAAGTTCGTTGTGGATAGCTTGCATGGTGACGTCTTTGCGCTTAAAGTCTGAGCCTTTGATTGATTCAGCGATCTCGCTAAAGTGCATGTGTTTGCCGTTTTCGAACAAAATAACGTAGATTTTGTCGCGGATGTTCTTTGGGTTGACCATTGGCCATTTGATTAAGCCCCAGCGTTTGTTAAGGGTTGCAAGTTGTTTGCTCAAACTAGCAACGGCGCGAACTTTTTCGGCGTTCTCTTCTTTTGCTTCTACAGCTATTTTTTCGATAGAGGTTGGTTCGCCAATTGCTTTTACGGCAGCGACAACAGTCTCTACTTGTTTTTTGAGTTTTTTGTCATCGTAGCTCGTTGCAACCGCCGCGCCTTGGTAATAAAAGTCGTTTTCGTCGATAGTTACAACGCTTGGGCACAGTTTGCTCAGGAACGTTAGTCGAGATTGGTCAACGCGTGTGTTTTCTTTGGTCAACTTTGCGCCAAGCTCGGTAATACGAGCAGCTTCGCCAGTTGTTTTTAGCAGTTCTGCGAGTGTAGTTTCTACTTGGGCGAGTGCTGGCAATTTGCCTTGCTCTGCTTGCGCTTTGAGTCGCAGTACGGCTGCCTTTTCGAGCTGACGAACGCGTTCGCGGGTGATGCCCAGCAGTTCCCCAATTTGCTCTAGGGTTTCTTTTCGATCAAACAAGCCAAAACGGCGCGAAATGATTTCTCGTTCGCGTTCTTTCTCGATTACGTTCAAGATTGCGGTAACGACTTTTTCGACATTCAGTTCTGCTTGTTCGGTCATACTACTTCCCTTTTGTATAAAAATGTATCTTAATATGTAAAATTATAAAACTAATACTCCCAAAAGTCAACACTCAAAGTACTGATGCAACTCTTATACGGTTTATTCTAGCACAAAATCGACGCTTACCCTTAATATATGGCGTTGTAATATTGCCCTACAACCTTCCCTCTTAGAGGTCAACCTGTGGGTAAGTCACGGTGCTTGTGTAATGCGCGTTTGCTATAGTGGGAACATATGCAACTGAAGATTACAGATGCGCGACAGTTTTTGAATCGGATTCGCAAAACGTGGGTTGGTTCTTTTGGTGTTTTTGTGATTAAACAGGGGTGGGCGGCGCTGTTTGGCGGCCTGCTACTGGCTGGAATTATCGTAACGAATTATGTTGATTTACCCCTGTTGGCTCGCTATGACTGGTTATTTATTTGGGCAATAATGATTCAGGCTGGTATGCTACTTTTTCGGCTCGAGAAACCGCATGAAGTCTTGACGATTTTACTCTTTCATGTAGTTGGGCTCGGCATGGAATTATTTAAAACTGCGCCGGGTGTAGGTTCGTGGTATTACCCTGGCGATGCGGTGATCCGTCTCTGGACCGTGCCATTGTTTTCGGGTTTTATGTACGCCGCAGTTGGAAGCTATATTGCTCGAGCATGGCGTGTACTACATCTAAGATTTACGCACTATCCAAATCGCTGGCTAACAGTTATCCTGGCGTTACTGATTTATGCGAACTTTTTTACGCATCACTATATTTATGACTTTCGTTGGTTGCTATTTGCGGCCGTAGCGCTGCTTTACTGCCGCACTTGGGTGTATTTTACGTTTGATATCAAAGAGCATCGCATGCCGCTACTGCTTGGCTTTGGGTTGATCGCATTCTTTGTGTGGCTGGCCGAGAACATTGCGACATACACCGAAGTGTGGCTATACCCGAACCAAGTCACAGAGTGGCAAATCGTAGGCCTTCAAAAATTTGGCTCGTGGTTTCTCCTTATGATCATCAACTTCATTATGATCGAAGTGCTGCACCACCTTCGCAGTGAACAGCAAAAGAAAATTACTTAGATTTTTTCGTAGATTTGCGATTACCCCAGCGGGATTTGCCGCCGAATTTCTTGTCGGGCGCCTCGGCGAGGAGTTTTAGGGCTTGTTCGTGTGTGATTTTCTTGGGGTCGTCTTCTTTGGGGATTTTGGCGTTCTTTTTGCCATCGGTAATATATGGGCCAAAGCGGCCTTTTAGCACTTTAACGCCGTCGCCAAAGTCAGCGATGTTCTTTTCTTTCTCACTCTTTAGTTTTTCTTTGTACAGTTTGCGGGCTTCTTCTTCGGTTATTTCGCGCGGATCGAGTGGTTTTATGGATACAAATAATTTGTCGATAACAATATATGGACCAAAACGACCGATGTTAGCTTTGATCTCAACGCCGTCTTCGGTCGTACCCACAGTTCGCGGTAGCTTGAACATTTCTAGCGCTTCTTCGAGCGTTACTGTCTCTAGTTTTGCGCCCTCGGGCAGTGGTGCAAACTTTGGCTTTTCGGCTTCTTTGTCGTCTGGGTCGGGGTTGCCAAGCTGCAGCATCGGGCCGTAGCGGCCAAAACGAGCCATGATTGGCAGTTTGGTTTTGGGGTCAATGCCGACTTCTCTGGCCTGAGCAACGTCGCTTCGTTTAATGTCGCCAGATTTTTCGATTAAATCGTGGAATGGTTTGTAGAATGCTTCGAGCATTTTGTTGCGAGCCAGTTTGCCTTCGGCGATGTCGTCAAATTCTTCTTCTACTTTGGCCGTGAAATCGTAATCAATAATTTGGTCGAAATGTCCGGTCAAAAAGTCGCTCACCACTAATCCGCTCGATGTTGGCACGAGTTTGCCGCGATTGCTGCCGGTGTTTTCTATCTCTACGTCGCGGACTACTTTGTTTTTTTCTAAGGCTAGGACGATGACTTCGCGCGGGGTGCCCTCGGATTCGCCTTTTTCGGCGTAGCCACGAACTTGCACGGTGTTAATAATGGTCGCGTAGGTCGACGGCCGGCCAATTCCTAAATCCTCGAGCTTTTTAACCAGGCTTCCTTCACTATATCGAGCTGGCGGCCGAGCAAATACTTGGCGGGCGCTGGCAGATTTTAGGTCGAGTTTTTCGTTGGACGCTAGTGGCGGCAATACGTCGTCTTCTTTTTTGTTGACGCCGTAGACTTTTAAGAATCCGTCGAACAAAATTACTTCGCCTTTGGCTACAAAGGTTTGGTCGTTGCTGGAAATCGTAATCGTGACCACTGTTTTTTCTAAGCGAGCTGGTGCCATTTGGCTGGCCAGTGTGCGGTTGCGGATTAAATCGTAGAGTTTTTGGTTGTAGCTGTCGCTGCTGGCTTTTTCTGTGGCGATATCGGTTGGGCGAATCGCTTCGTGGGCTTCTTGCGCGCCAGATGATTTCGTTTTAAAGGTGCGGAACTGGTGATAATCTTCGCCATAGGTTTTGGTTACGTAGTTGGTGATTTGCCCAAGTGCTTGATTGCTCAGGTTCACAGAATCGGTACGCATGTAGGTGATTTTTCCCTCTTGGTAGAGTTTTTGGGCGGCGCCCATGGTGGCTTTGGCGCTAAATCCTAGTCGCGAGTTGGCCTCTTGTTGCAATGTGCTGGTGGTAAATGGTGCGCTGGGGTTTCGTGTTCCTGGGCTGGTGGTGACATCGCTGACCGTAAAGTTGGCGTTTATTAAACTTTCCAAAAATTTTTGTGCTTCGGGTTCTGTTTTGAACCGTTTCGGTAGTTCTGCCTTGACCGAACCTTTGCTGGTTTTGAATTCGGCGATTACTTTAAATTCTGCTGAACCTTCGAACGCTTCAATTTCGCGTTCGCGCTCTACTAATAATCGAACAGCTGGGCTTTGCACGCGGCCAGCCGATTTGCCACCCGGGACTTTTTGCCAAACAACTGGGGATAATTCGAAACCCACGATGCGGTCTAAGATTTGGCGAGCTTGTTGGGCTTCTACCAATGTCATATCGACGGTGCGCGGATTTTTAACGGCCTCGGTAATCGCATCTTTGGTGATTTCGTGGAACACGATGCGCTTGGTGGTTTTTGGGTCGAGTTTTAATACTTCACACAAATGCCAGGCAATTGCTTCGCCTTCGCGGTCTTCGTCGGTGGCGAGCCAGATTGTGGAGGCTTCTTTGACGGCTTTTTTTAGCTCGGTGATGATCTTTCGTTTCTCGGGATCGATTTCATAAGTAGTTTTAAACCCGTCTTTGACTAGGATTGGCTCGGTGCCGTCTTTGGTTTTTTTGGCAATCGAACGGATATGCCCAACAGACGACAAGACTTTAAAATCTTTGCCCAAATACTTTTCGATAGTTTTGGCTTTGGCCGGACTCTCTACGATTACTAAATTTTTTGCCATTTGCTCTATATGTGTCTTTCTAGTTTCTTTGGTTATTGCTTAAGTTTAGCAGATTACATTATATATACGCATTTGCTCATTTGTCACTGGCAGACAAAGCCAGATACTATAGCAATTATTTTGTAAAAGCAAATTTCTATTTCAACTTTTTTCGAAAAAGTTGTGCAAGACTCTGGGGCGAGTAGAGCCACTGTTTTTGTTTTGACCAAAGGCTACTAGCCCCATACTTTTTCAAAAAGGTATGCTAAAACTTCGAGGCGGCTTCCAACCTGTGACTG
>CAZDDV010000017.1:0-15070 GCA_964504275.1 uncultured Candidatus Saccharibacteria bacterium
GACTGTTTCTTTGGCTTCCATGCTCATGTTTTTGAGGGCATCTTCTAAGCTGCTTGCGGGAACTTCAAAGTTTAGCTTGCTGTCTGCGTAATGCGTCGGGATAACAATTCGCGGTTCTATTTCTTTTATAACTTTCAGCGCACCGATTGCGTCCAGTGTATAGCCATTGCCACCGACGGGCACAAATAGCACATCGATTGTTCCGATCGCTTCTAGCTGCTCTTCGTTCAAATCTGGGTGGATATGGCCAACGACCGCTATGCGCAAATCAGTGGTCTGAATTTTATAAATTACGGCGTTTTGTTGTTTCTCTTCGTCCATATGAGCGCGGGCTGCGATGCCATGAATTGAAACAGCCGAAACTTCAAATTCTCCTGGCTTATCAATGATAATCTTTGGTTCTTTGGTGTCCGATTGCAGCATTTTATTCGTAAACGCCACGACGTCACCCGCTTTTGCTGCTGACGTACCGCCAAGCGCTTTCAAGTTGTCGTCTATCACTACGCTCGTGTGCTTGGTGGACAGTTTAATACAGTTGGCGCCAAAAAATTGCAGTTCCATATCTAATCCTCCTTGAGTAGTTTTTGTTTATCGATTAAAATTTGTTTTTTGGCCAGTGTTAGCTGGTTCACAAATCGGTCATTTACTTGGTTTCGGTACTTAAACTCAGCCACATCCATGCTGACGTAGCGGATGTCTTTGCCCTCTTTTTTCTCGAGTGCTGATACGTATTTTTGCATTTTCGTCTGGTTAACATCACCGACTACAACCAAATCCACACCAGCGGATTCATCGTGCGTAAATTGCCCCGTCAAAATTGCCAACTCGACGTTTCCGGTTGTCTTAAGCTCGGTTAGTTCGTCAATTTCGGACGGAGTTGTTTTAGCTGTAGCCTTCTTTTTGCTGCCGCCGCCAAAAATTTCTAGTAGCGGATCATAATATTCATAATTTTGATTTACTTCGTAGTACAGCTTGTTGTTCTTGGATTCGTCGGCTGATTCTGACGAGATAATTCCTACGCTCAGCAAGTTTGCGAGCTCGCGGCGCACCGAATTAATTTGCTCATCGATTTTGCGGGTAATCTCGCGCACATAAAAAGGACGGTTCGGATTACCATAAAAAAGCTGTAGCAGTTTTACCCTCGTTTTACTCCCAAAAAGTTGTTCAACCATATCGATATTGTAACAGACGATCGGCTATTTTGTGTTCAAGAATGCCATTACAAGATCTGTTGCTTGTTTGAGCGAAGTGATCCAGTGAATACTTTCTTGGTACACCGGACGTCGAAACCAGGTGCGTTGGCGTTTGGCGAATAACTTAGTCTCGTGAATTGTTTCTTGGCGCGCTTCTTCGAGTGAAATTTTGCCGTGAATATGAGCCGCAAACTGCTTATACCCAATAACTTTTAGTGCAGGGCTATCCCAGCCATACGTGGTGCCCAGCTTTTTTACCTCTGCCAATAGACCATTTTGTAGCATCACATCGACACGTTGCTCTATTCTTGAAAGTAGTTCGTCTCGATCATTCGCAAGACCAATCACTAATGTGTTGGGCCGCAAATCACCCTTAGTTTTGTTGTCAAAATCGTAATTAAAAATAACCGAATCTACGTATAATCCTGTGCCGCCCACCATAATGGGCAGTTTATTGATCGACGCAAGATAGTCGATCAGTTTGCGCGCGTCTTTTTGAAACCGCGCCACATTATATTCTTGGTCTGGTTCAACGATATCCAGTAAATGATGCTGTGCGAGCTCTCGTTCTTCTTTAGTCGGCTTGGCAGTGCCGATATCCATGCCTTTATAAACTGTGCGGCTATCGGCACAGATAATCTCGCCATTGAACTTCCGGGCAAGCTCAATCCCCAGCGCCGTTTTGCCGCTGGCAGTCTCGCCCACGATTACTATAAGTGGAAGTGGTGTTATTTGTTCGGCTGCCATAATCTATCCGCCATATTTGCGATTTTGCCGTCTTTAAACGTCACGCCTTCTGATTCGAGTGCGCTTTGGTGCCCAGCAATGCCGCCGGGGAATCCTTCAGCCAAGCTACCATCTTTTTTGACCACTCGCTGCCACGGCAATTCCGAATCACCAAAATGCGCCACGCCACCAACAATCCGTGCCGCGCGCGGCCGGCCGCACAAAACCGCAATCTGCCCGTACGTCATTACTCGCCCCTCTGGAATCTGCCTGACGATTGCAAAAATGTCATCGCGAAAATTACTTGGCTTGGTGCTCATGGCCTTGCATGGAGGTGTGCGTTACGCGCGATTTGGCTTCGTTTGCTACTGTTCCTAAGAAGTTGGCGACTTCGATTCCCTCTGGGCTCTCTTGAACTTCGATGTCTTTGCGGATTCGTGGACTGACTTTGCCAGACTCGATTTCTTTTTCGCCGATTACTAGGGTATATGGAACTTTCATGACTTCACTGGCGCGGATTTTTTTGCCGACTGATTCGTTAGTATTGTCGATTGTTGCACGCAGTCCGAGTACTTTTGCTTGAGCCAAAATTTCTTCGGCGCATTTCACTGTAGCGTCTTCTTGATTAACCGTGACGATTCTAATCTGTTCTGGCGCCAACCACACTGGGAACTTACCGGCAGTGTGCTCAATGTAAAATGCAATGACGCGTTCAATCGCTCCAATTGAAGAACGATGAATCACGACAGCCTCTTTATCGCTATTGTCCGCATCTTTAAAGGTAAGGTTGAAGCGCTTTGGCATAACAAAATCGTATTGAACCGTAAACGCTGTGTCTTCCTTGCCGAGTACGTTCTTCATCTGTACATCGATTTTCGGACCATAGAACGCAGCCTCGCCCTCGCCCTCGTAAAAAGGCTCTCCGCGATCAACAAGCAACCTGCGGAGTACATCTTCGGCGTTTTCCCACGCCTCGTCGTCCTTAAAGTATTTGCTATCATCGCCACGATCTCCTAGAGAAAGTCTGTATCTGTAATCTTTCCCCTTCTCGAGGCCAAACACCGTCGCACAGTATTCGATAAGATCTAATGCTGCAGCAGCCTCATCTTTTGCTTGCTCAGGCGCGCAAATGATATGCGAATCAGCTAGCGTGAAACTTCGCACGCGCATCAAGCCCGAGAGTTCCCCTGATTGCTCATAACGATACAGCTTACCAAGCTCAGCAATTCGCATCGGCAGATCTTTGTACGTTCGGGGCTTGTCTAGATACAGCTGGAAATGATGTGGACACGTCATCGGTCGAAGCATGAATTTCTCGCCATCGATATCAATTGGCGAATACATCGAATCTTTGTAGTACGGATAATGCCCGGATGTTTCAAATAACTTTATGCTGGCAATATCAGGCGTAACAACATGCTTGTAGCCACGGCTAATTTCTTCATCAACAATAAATCGCTCCAACTCGCGGCGAATTGTTGCGCCACGCTCTGTCCAAAGCGGCAAACCCTTACCTACGAGTGGTGAAAAGGTGAATAAATCTAACTCTTGGCCGAGTTTGCGGTGGTCGCGTTTTTTGGCTTCTTCGAGCATGTTCAGGTGAACGCGCAAATCTTTGTCGTTAGCGAACGCAACACCGTAAACACGCTGCATCTGAGCATTCTTTTCGTTACCACGCCAGTACGCACCAGAGACGCGCATTAGTTTAAACGCACCAACTTTGCCTGTAGATTCGACGTGCGGGCCTCGGCAAAGGTCGGTAAAATCACCGTTTTGGTAAAAACCGACGCTTTCGACAGCGCTGGCGCCATCGGTAATCGTACCTAGCTCGTCAGCATCCAAGTCTTTGGCTATTGTTGTGCCGGATCGCTTGAGGTCGTTGAGTAGTTCTTCTTTGTAAGGCTGGTCTGTTTCTTGTGCCCAGGCGATTGCTTCGTCAATAGATTTATTGGATTGTGTAAACTCTTGGTTTTCTTTGATGATTTTTTGCATTTCCGCTTCGATTTTCGGCAGGTCTTCTTCAGAAATTTTTACGTCTCCTAGGTCGATATCATAGTAAAAACCGTTCTCGACCACTGGGCCTACGCCAAATTTTGCCTGTGGCCACAAATGCTGCACGGCCGTCGCGGTGATGTGCGCCAAACTATGTCGCATTGCATGTAGTTGATCTTGCTGCTTGTTTTGATCCGCCATCACCTTCTCCTTCGTAAATTACTTATAAAAATAAAAAGACGCATCTGTGAATTGAATATTCTCGCAAATACATTCAATTCTTTTTAGATGCGTCTCGGGTCTATTACTTGTGAATAGACGTTCCACCTCGACTTTAACTCTTATAGCCTTCATTATCGTTTGTCCGCTATCGTGCCCACGAGGCTCGGCAGATGGTTAGTCCACGTCATTACCTACAAAAAGTGTATCATATCTGTTATTAAAGACAAGTCACCCCCGTTATGTTCATGTGCATGAATTTTTTGTAAAAACAAAAACCGCTTGAAGGTCCTCGCAAACACTTTCAAACGGTTTTCTGTGTTGATGTAAACACTGTATCAACACTTCCCTGAACTGCACCCGTAATCAAGGAGTATACACAAGCTAGTACTATCACGCTAGTACTTTATTGTTGTTTTATGTACAAACCCTTCGATTATTTACTTTTCCCCTGTTATCCGCTATCCTGGGGTTGTTCTAGGGCTTTCCAAATTTTCAAACCAAGCAACTTGTTGCTGTTTGGAAATTTGAGAGGAAGAAGCGACTGGAGTGCGGAAGCAAATTACGAAGAAATTTGCGGAGGACGACCGACGGTTCTGACGAGGGCGATTAGCTCATTTGGCTAGAGCGCTACATTGACGTTGTAGAGGTGACAGGTTCGAATCCTGTATCGCCCACCAAAACTGAACACTCATAGGGGGAATTATGGATCCAAAAGTAAACCAACTACTACAAGAAATTGTGCGACTCACCGATAACTTGCGGCGCGAGGCCGAAGAGTGCCAAGGCTACGCCCGCAATAATGATAAAAGCAGCACCCTTCGTAACCTCAACGACAACCGCGACGAACTCGCCACACTGAACAACAAGTGGCAAGAACTCACCAACCTACTAAACCGCTAGCTGGATTGTCGGGCACGAATTATCGCCCGAGAATATAAAGCAAACGCGCGCGTGTATGTTTCCATGTATTCCGCCGAGCCGCGCATAACACCACGTTGTCTGATCTTTCTCCGCTCATCATGATTTACCCCTTCAAGACGCACCTGAACAGTCCTACCAAACCAACCGTCTTCAAGAGCCCGTACGTTTATTGCAGTCTCGATATAAAAGCCTTTTTTGCCTTCTGGTCCTACACGATCCCAGTAGTCTAATAATATCGAGCGCTCACCGCTCAGTGATGGCCAATTAATGCGCTCTAATAACCAGTTATCCCAGAGATCGATGATGCCAGCAGTCATGGGCGCACCCTCACACACAACTGGATGAGTTACAGCATCAACATGGGTGCCTTTTAGATTCGTAAGATCAGCGTCCAGAAAAGTTACCGCCGTTGCCCCAAGACTTCGCGCCTTCTGAACACCCGCATCCATAGCCTGTCCCTTACCTTGAACTTCACAGGCAACAACTCTAGCCCCCATTATCTCGGCAACTGCGGCCGTATTGTCGGTAGAATTATTGTCTACTACAATTATTTCATCTGTCCTGATAAGCAGAGGGTTTGCTGATTGTGCTGCTTCAATAACTTCTGCTATATTTTTATCTTCGTTAAATGCAGGGATGATAACAAAAGCCGGATTAGTCATTTCGGTAACTTTCGCAGAGGCGTTCGAGGTAGCGGATGTTGTGAATTGAGGCCAGTGTGCCGGCCAGCGATTCGCCCACTTTAAACTGGTGACGCAAAAAGCCTTTTGAAAAGCCAGATTCGCAAGTATAGCAATCGCATTTTGGATCAATCACCTCTGTATTTTCGGCGTATTTGGCGTTTGTAAGATGCGTCTTTTTATCACCAGAAACCCAAACCAAACCGTGGCGAGCGTTTCGGGTTGGCAGCACGCAGTCAAACATATCGATTCCGCATTCTATCCCCTTGCGAACATCCACTGGGTCACCAATGCCGAGCAAAAAGTGCGGACGATCTGGGTCGTAAAATGGCTTAAGAAACTCCAGCATTTCGTACATCTCGGCTTTAGTCTCGCCAACTGATAAGCCGCCAATCGCAATGCCATCAACATCGGTAGCCTGTACAAGTTCGAGCGATTTCTTGCGCAAATCTTTGTTGAGTCCGCCCTGCACCACACCGAAAATCAGTGGCCGTTCGCTGTCATTCATATTTTTGCTGAGCCGTTTAAATTCCGCCAAACTTCGATCCAGCCAACGGTGGGTTCGTTCAAATGCTTCGAGCGTGCGGTCGCGACCCTTGGAATCCAGCGCCGCAAGATCGTCAAAAGCCACAATCATATCGGCGCCTAAATCAAACTGAATCTGAATCGATTTTTCGGGGCTCAAGAATATTATATCGCCGGTTTTTGGATCTTTGAATGTTACGCCTTCCTCTGTAATTTTGCTGGTATGCGCCAAGCTAAACACTTGAAAACCACCAGAATCAGTCAGCATTGGACCTTTGCGATTAGCAAACGCGTGCAAACCGCCGAGTGTTTTAATTACCTTTTCGCCCGGCTGCAAATGCAAATGATAAGTGTTGGCCAAAACAACTTGCACTCCTGTTGAACTCACCTGATCTGGCGTCAAACTTTTGACCGCACCGCGCGTACCATCTGGCATGAATGTCGGCGTCAGCACCTTGCCGGCGCGAGTTTGCAGCTCTCCGATTCGGCGCCCGTTTTTTACCGATTTTAGTTTGAACATAGGCGATATTGTAGCAGCTGAGCGTGTGTTTCGCTATCCGTTACAACGTTTATGCTTATCTGTTAGACTATTGACATAAGCGACTGTTTCTGTTAGCATTAGCGAGTTAAAAGAGGCTCATGTGTGAGTAACAACAGACGTAAGTCTTCATTGCAAGACTTTAAGCTGTTTTACGAGGAGCTGGTTTTTGTAACCGGCAACAAGCGCGTTAATCGCGTGCGTCGTCCTCGTTCAACAGCGGCTGCTTCTAAATAACATTAGTTAGCATCTAAGCTCTCCGGATTGGTGGATCTGGAGAGTTTTTAATTGGGTTTTTTAATCCCCAGATTTTGCAAAGTTATCCACTAGCATTTTAAACAGCGTTATGACAATATATGGACATGGTTTGTATATATTGTTCGGGAAAATTAGGCGTTGGCAATTCTCGAGAGCAGAAAAAGCTTAATCAAGTTTGGCGGCGACGCAATTGTGGTTCGTGTGGTGCGGTTTTAACCTCCCTTGAAGCAATTGATCTTGCGAAAGCCATCACCGTACAACACGATAAGCATTCTAAGCCGTTCTCTCGCGACAAATTGTTCGTGAGCATTCATGAATCGTGTAAACACCGTAAGGACGCTCTTGCGGACGCTACGGCCCTGACAGACACAATTATCGCCCGGCTTCTCCCCCAAATTCAGGATGCCACACTTACCAAAGAAAAAATCCGCCATTCGTCAGCGGAAATCTTAGAGCGCTTCGACAAACCCGCCGCTGTTCACTACCGCGCGTACCACAACTAAACAATCTTGAAACGAATACCCTGAATCGCAACCCGCGCGGCCTCGACTGCACGATCGCGATTTTCAAGCGAAGCGAGCGGATCAATATCACGCAGGAAAATAGCGTCAAACCGCTCAACAGCTGAAGACCACGATTGCTCGTTATGACTAAATAGCGGCGGCTCCGACGGAGACCCTCCCTCTATAACTGCACCGTAGAAAGCATCAAGCTCGGCTGCGGTCTGTAGCTGAGCCTTTCGTTTGTCGGGACGAACAGTGAGAACAAGACAATCAGAAGGCAGTTTCTTGACAATATTTGGCCAGCAAACTTCTCCGCACGGCCACAATGTCTCGGGAGTATTGCCGGTTGCTCTATCGGCCTGGGGCTCACCAACCACCACCAAACCAACACCCCACAACACACCATGTGCGCTGCGAGCAATTTTGTCTGAACGATCTTTCACTCGCTTCTCTGCGCAAACGTTTTTACTTTGTTTGGTCGGCATTGTGTTATGCGCAGATTGCACATCTAACGCTCTGTTGTCTGGTTCGACCGTAATGAGCGATGAGCCAACGTAAAAATCCCGGTAGTTTGGCGGTCGGCGAGTGGTCGCCTTTGAAAGGTTAAGAGCCTCTAATCTTGCATCTTGGGCTTCATCGATCATATGAGGAAGCATCTCGCAAAAAATACGCCATGGGTTAAAAAAACGGCGGTCTCCACGCTCTCCCTGTTCGATAGTTACATTGGTTCTTAGGCTGGCTGATCTTGGCATTTGAAGTATAATGCCATATTTTTAACTAAAATACTATCTTTTTACTTCTTGACGGATTTGTCGGTGACGTCGAATTTGTCGAGATACCAGCCAAATAACAAGCGAGTTTGCGAGTTCAGTGCCGCCAACGCATTAAACACAATCGTCGTAAATGGCAAAAGCACCCACTGCAACATCATAAACACAGTACGATGATGTTTGTAGCGTGCAGGTTTTGGCGGCAATAGTTTGACGCTCAAAAACAGCGTGATCAGAATGCCAACCAACGCCACGGTTTGGATTCTGCTCGCAATAATTGGTAATTGATTCGCGGCGTAACTATCTGGGTTTAACAGTAGCGGGACCGAAGCCGCAAACGCCAAAATCAGCGGCGCAGTTGCCCAACTAACATGGCCTTCCAGCAAGCGTAGAAACTTAGCAGTTTTGTCGAATCTCGATATTTTGTTAGGAGTAAAAAACGCTTTTTCGGCCACATACGCAACATCTGACGCACCATACGCCCAGCGGCGAATTTGCTTAAACTGCACAATAAACGTTTTTTTGTAGGTGTCGGCCAGCACCGCATCCTGATAAATCGGCAGAAAAATTGGAAACACTTGATAGTTCCCCTCGAACGTAAAATAACTGCGCCAAAACTGGTGGCCATCTTCGACAATCGTCCGAGTGCTCAAAAAATCTGTGGCGATTAGTCCATCCATTGGTTGTGAGTGCGACGAGAAGTTCCTGAGCATATGTGGTCGCAAGCTTAGAACCAGATTCCAAAACGAATTACCAGTGGCGATCACGCGCATTGGCGCTGGCACATCCCAGATGTTATTGGTAAACATTGGAATCGGCTGATACGAAGCGTGCGTTGGGTCTGGCGTAGCCGCAAATGCATAGCTAACAGAGGCAAAATACTTCGGATGCGGCCGATTATCAGCGTCCAGCATGGTTACCAATACTTTGCTTGGATCAATTTTGTGCTCAACCAAATATTTTTGCAAACCGCGGGCTGCATAGGTAAAGTTTCCACCTTTGCCGCGGACTTCACCCTCTGTTAATGGATGTTTGAATGCCAAGCATTCGCGGAACTTGTCGCCAAATTTTTGAGCCAACGCAAGCACCGGCTCCTCGGACTGAGCCCCGTCGCGACCTTCATACGCTAACACCAAAATCGCGTTTTTCATGTCGTAGTCAGAATCTAAAACAGATTGAATTGTTGGTTCGATGATATCGCGGCTTTCGTTATAGGCGGTGATAAAAATCGCATGGATGATTTCGTTTGGCCGCACCGGTGTTGGCTCTGCCTGAATACGCTCAATAATTTCATAGTGCCATGCTGGCAAATCTTTGCTGCGATTTTGTGGGTCAAGATCGGACAACTCCTGCAACATTTTGCGCCAATTGAGTTTTTGCTGCTTGTTGAGATTACTCCACCCTTGCAGTGTGCGAACATTTAGCCCGACGGCGCGCGCAAACCACAGCAAAAAAAACGCAATAATAAAAAACGTTGTCGCCGTTGTCGCGACCAAACTCAAACCAAAAGGCAAAATCAATAGCGACCAGCTCAGTATCGCCGGCAAGCCTTCAAAAAATCGATAGCGAAATGTTTTTTCAGGCTGAGTTGGAATCTCGATATTTTTCATGACTATCGTTTGTATTTACCGCTGCACAAGGAGCGCATTACTAACAAACAGAGCTATCACCAGCAGTAACGTGCAAAACCCCAGCACAATAATCGCGTAGCGCTTGTGCAGTCCGTAGACTTTCATGCTCAAAATTGTGTGCATTACCACAATCAAGATCGCAAAAATAATAAACCCAATAAATGTCGAGCCATCGCCGGATTTGAACGAATTCACCCCCAAATTGGCACGGTATTGCACGATGTAGCTCTCGGCCTTGCTGCTGTCTAGCCGAAGTAAAACCAGAATACTCATCAATCCCGCCAAAAACGTGTTCACTGTTAACAGCAGTAAAACCATTCGATCATGAAAATAATTCTTTGGAATATGCATAACTTCCCCTCAGTATAAGTCTTTGCGCCCCTGCCCGTCCAGTACAGATCTTCGTTTTTAGCCTAAGAAAGATTAGCCCAAGATTCCCTGTCGAATGTCGAGCTTTAGGGGGAGGAGATGCAATTTTGAATTTAATTCAAAATGGAGCCTGAGGGGTGAGCCCCTCCTAGATAATGGTGCAGGTACAGAGAATATCCTTCGGATGCACCTACGTGTTATTAAAAAACCAGTCTCTGAATCTTACTTTGCAAGATGCAGAGACTGGTGCGGGTACAGAGAATCGAACTCTGCTCTCGACCTTGGGAAGGTCACATATTAACCACTATACGATACCCGCTGGCTTGCCATTCGAAGCAAAGGCGAAGAATGGAGCCGGAGATGGGATTCGAACCCACGACTTGCTATTTACGAAACAGCTACTCTACCAACTGAGTTACTCCGGCGCATCCACTAACAATACTCTTGCCTCATTTACTCTATTGCTTATCCTCCTTTCTTTTCTTCCCTTGCCTCTATTTAACCCTGCGTAAGTGGCGCTTAACGAATCACAGTTTGGGCATACAAGACGAAGGTTAGTTTCGGTATTGTTACGCCAATTACCGTCTATATGATCTGCGACCAAAGGCACCGTACCCGTAACAATATTTACTTCGGCCCAGCCACAGACGCAACATTGATTATTAAACTTTTGTCGCAAATATCGCTTTACGTGAGCAGAAACTACCCCAAGCCTTTGAAGACCAACTACCTCGCCTGCTAGCCAGCGCTTAATATACACCTTGTGCTGATAATTAGCTTGGCACTGATTACTGCAGTACTTATAGCCTGGGCGCGGCGTTTCTTGTTCGCAATCAAGACATGGTGTTCGAGGTTTTTTTGGCATCGGCATGGACAGAGCATAATCCTACCGACGACCTGAGTCAATATTAGATT
Organism: uncultured Candidatus Saccharibacteria bacterium; assembly: GCA_964504275.1. Lineage (GTDB taxonomy): Bacteria > Patescibacteriota > Saccharimonadia > Saccharimonadales > JAGQNJ01 > CAYQXB01. The sequence continues at coordinate 11,244 of CAZDDV010000017.1, forward strand.
TGGTCGCAGGTTACGAGTGAGCTGCTCTACCAACTGAGCTACTTCGGCATTACTTTTAAAGTCCTATTTATTATAACAGAGGTTTTTGATTAGGTTTTGGGTTTGAGGCTTGGGGTGTTAAGTGCTCTGCGTGCTTTGCTCGGCATTGGCATTATTGGCTGGCGTTCTTGAGGCGTGGGTATTTCTACAACTAATTCTGGTTTTTCTGGATCATCAGAAACAGTTGGATTATCTGGTTCGGTTCGTCGACGAGCCAAGAAACTTCGCAATAGCGCTTCGTTAACAAATGTTGTTTCGGCCGCATCATCTGCACCGATACTATCTGTCGGACGTTCTGACTTACTAGATAAATCTGTTTCCTGTACTACCCCTGCCTTTTTAGCCTCAAATCTAGCTAACAGTCCATCCAGGATTATGTCGTCCTCACTTGGTTCATCTTGCGGAAATAAATTAACGACATTACTATCAAACGGCACAATACCATCACCGCCATCACCATTGTTGAAGGAATCTTTCATAAACTTTATTATGGCATTAAAACCAAATTTTGTAAATTACAGCATTGCGTTTTTTATAGTTTATTGCTATGATCTCATCTGTTGAATAGGTCATAACAGCAAACACGGGCTCGTGGTACAGCTGGCCTAGTACGCCTCCCTGTCACGGAGGAGATCGCCGGTTCAAATCCGGTCGGGCCCGCCAGTAGAAATCAGAAAACCATTCCGAGAGGGATGGTTTTTGAATTCTACCTCGCTGGCGCCCCAGTGATTTGAACCGGATAGCTGCGGATGCAGCCGGGTCAAGACAAGAGTCGCGCACAGAAGTTTACTTCGCTCGTGCAACGTGCCGTAGGCAGCACAACTCGCAGGCGCATCGACCAAAGGGAGATAATTCCGGTCGGGCCTGCCTGTAATTCAAGCTATGAGCTACGAAATTTTACTAAGGTCATAACGCTGCTGGTGTAGCAAAGAAATAACGTTACAAGTAGAATACGCTTATCATGAAGCATAGATTTTTTATCACAACTACTGTCATATTGCTGGCAACAAGCGTAATTTTTGGAACAATCTTGCTTCGTCAAAATAATGAAGATGTGAAAGAACACCAGAGCCCCCTACTTGCAAAGCGTCTCTATCTAGAAAACCCGAGCGATACACTCATTAACTTCCAGCCGCTCCGAAAAGACGTAAAAAACTACCTGGAAACATCAGGGCTAAAATATAGCTTCTATTTTGAATACTTATTTACCGGCACCAGTATTCGTGCTGGCGAACAGAATAAGCTCGTTGGTGCGTCGCTGATGAAAATACCAATCGTCATGGATTTATACAAGGCGGCAGAACAAAACAAGATTGATATAGACCAGGAAGTAACCGTGCCGGAACTAGCGATCAACAACGACCCGCAGTACGGAAACCAAGGCAAACTGAAAGCTGGCGATAAAATAACCTTGCACGAAGCAGCAAAAATTACGCTTGTTGAGTCTGATAATACCGCGGCATATACAGTTTTTGATGCGACAAAGAATTTACTGCCGCCAGAAGACCAAGCCATCAATAATCTAGACATCGACACCGAAATTGGGCAATCCGACAAAGGAAAATTCGCACTCATTGATGCGCGGTCGTATTCATCATTTTTAAAATGCCTGTATTTATCGTGCTTTGTAAGTCCGAATAGCTCCGAAGAAATCTTAGGCTTTCTGACAAACAGCCCCGATGACGATCGCATCCGCGCCGGCTTGCCATCAGAGGTTCAAGTTGCACACAAAATTGGTTCATTTAGCACGATCACCCAAAGCGACTGCGGTATTGTCTATGTGCCCAATCGCCGCTACGTGCTGTGCATCATGCTTGATACTGACGAAAAAACTGCCGCCAAACACATAAAAACGTTATCCGAAATGGCGTACAAGTACGTGAGCAGTGTCAATAACTAGTTTTTGGGTGCTTCAGCAGGAGCAGCAGGAGTCTCTGTGCCGTCGCGAAGATTAACTGATGCGACCTCAATAACCTTGTCGGTTGACGGTCTGTATAGCACTGCCTTTTTTGATTGCGTGTAAATTAACACCTTGTCGCCGTTTTCAGCATTTTTAAAGAAAGGCTGCGCTGCTAACCTGCCCTTATCTGCAACTGTTGCAAGTGTTGGAGTTTCGTTTTGCGGTAATTCTACGAGTTTACCAATTTTTTCTTGTAGTCTTTGCGTCTCTTGATTAGCGGCTTCGGTTGGGTTCGATAACCGAGCTACTTCCGCCCGAGAAATCCTATACTGATTGCCTAGGTACGCAAAACTGCCTACGACAATAATAACGGCCACTAGAATTACAAATTTAGACCGCATGACCACGCCTTTTGCAGGTTTTTTGATTTTGTTCGCAGCCTTCTCTGTTTCAGCTTTTTTCATTTGTATATACCCTGTTTAGCTTATGCTTTATTCAGACCACAGTGTAGCGATTTATGGCGCTGTTAGCAACTCCGCTTGGGACTCCGGCGCGACGGCAGCTGGGGCTGATTTTGTTGTGTTGCTATTGCGCACACTCAATGCCGTCCATGCAATATCGACTTGGTTCGTTGCGGGTTCTGACAGTACGATCGTAAAGCCAGTCTTGGTCAAATCCTTGTAGGCATATTGGACAAACCGACCATTTTTTACAGTGAGCGTTACAACAGGCAACGATTCGTATGGCTTATCGAACTTCACTTCGACTTCTTTTTGATTCTCGGTAATCGTCGCGAAGCCTGCCGTATCGCTGTTAAACGTTGGCGTACCCGTAAACTCTACGTCTTTTCTAAAGATAACTTTGTCGATAAAAGTAGCTAGCTTGTTGAAAATACTTTCGCCATTAAATTCCGAAGGCCCGTCTACAGTTAGCCCGCCGTCCACATTCAGCGAACCGTCGACGTTTAATTTTAGCGTTACGGTAGCGGTTGCGACGCGGAGTTTATCGATATCTATGCTGTCGGCTTCTGGAGTCTGTTCTGTGCTTGGGGTCGCGACAGAGTTATTTTCGGGCTCGGCAGAAACAGCCGCCTGACTCGTCGGAATCGCAGAAATGTTATTCACGAATAACTCCAACCCCTCAATCTGGTTCGCTTTTATTTTGTCGGCTGTTAGGGTTCCTGTAAACGTCGCATTGCCAAGCGAATCAAACGTCATAGTGCGCTTTCCCGCTGCATCAGTTACCAGGAACTGGCCATCTGGACCAAGTTTTAGATTAATGTTACTGCCGGTACCAGCTTCAATCGAATTTGTCGCCAATGCGTCTGTGGTTACTTTTGGCGAGATAATTTCCAAGCCAGCGATAACTCTGTCTGTTACTATTTCTGACAAGTTTGTTTCTGGTGTTATTGGGGTGTATTCGGTCGTTAGGTAGCTTAACGCTTGGCGGCTAAAGTCACTCTTGTTGAATGTAATATTTTCGTCACCAACATTGTCGAAGAAATCATCGCTAGACCCATGCGAGAAATTAGTCTTCACAAAAACCATAGTCATGCCAATGTCTTCGCTGTTAAACGGCGCCATCGCTTGGCCAATAATCTGGCCAGCTTTATCTGCTTTCATGGCAACACCCGGGATTGACGATGCGGTTAATAAATCACCAGCTTTGATTGGTCCGTTTTCGGTAGAGACCTTTACTGGAGTACGTCCAGCCAGCACGACCGGCGCGGCTTTGACGTCTCTATCTTCAATATCACCAATCACAAGACCTGGAGTTGTCGTAATAACACCAACTGCGGTTTTATCATACTGATTTGCACATTTTTTTACACCAGCGCGCAACGACGGATCCAAGCAAACCACGTCACCAGCCATCAAATATTCTTCAT
>CAZDDV010000018.1:0-14753 GCA_964504275.1 uncultured Candidatus Saccharibacteria bacterium
GGCATCATCAGATCAAGAAGTATAATATCGGGCTTCATTGATTCGGCCAGCGCCAAACCAAGCTTGCCGTTTTCGGCCGTCTCGACAGTAAAGCCCTCCGCCTCAAACTTGATGCGATACATTTGTGATATCGCTTGATCGTCCTCGACAATTGCAACTTTGTGCGCCATGTACCTAATATATCATGTCTTCGTCAAATCCAAGGAAACGCCGCCGCTCTACTTAATTGATTCGAGCATTTTATTCACAACTTTTATCACTTGCGACGGAGTGTAATGGGCTTTGACAATGTACTGATCGATGCGCAATTCGCGCAATTTTGGGGGCGCAACTTCGCGGCTGATGTTAGACATAACAATGACTTTCATGCGCTTTGCCCAGTCGGTTTGGGTTTGCAGGATTTGCAGCACATCTTCGCCGCCAAGCTTAGGAATTTTGATATCTAACAGTAGTAAGTCAGGCTTGAACTTTCTGGCAATTCGTAAGCCTTCGGTTCCATCTTCGGCAATCTTGACGTCGATTCCGCTTGCCTCGAACTTAATGCGGTACATCTCGCGAATCGCGTCATCATCCTCTATCAAAAGTATTTTATGTTTTTGTGGCACAAGGATTGATTCTACGCTTCGCCGGGCGTGAAACAAAAACAAAATTTACAACAGCCTAAACCGAGCTATGTATTTGTTCAAAGAATGCATGGCTCGCATTGGCTTTGCTGCAAGCAATTGCTTCTAATGTAGCGACGACGGTGTCGTTACTAGGCTTTGCTGATACTTGAGCAGTAGCTTCATTACTGAATCCTATGCTCAAATCGGCATTCTTAAAAATTGGCCAGTCATTGTGGGCGTCACCCATACCAATCACGAATAGTCGATCGCGTGGAATACCTTGGCGGCGCAAAAATGATGCAAAGCCACTCCATTTGTCGACGGATTGATGATGAACGCTCACGGCTGCTCGAGTATCGGTGACGCGGAATCCATACTGACTAACATTCACGGCTTTAACCGCTTCTAGCAATTGTTGGTGTGCGCCGGATTCTTCGCCGGTCTGTTTCAGAACACGCGCCGACAACATGGTGTGTGCTTGCTTTACTACAACCTCTTGATCCGGCATAGTATTCGCGATTGTATCTGTGATCGCGGCTCGCATAATAGGTAATTTACTAGACTGAAACGGGTACAAGTAACTTCTAATGTGCGGGGTTTCGGGATCATAAGTGACTCGCGCACCGCCGTTTTCTGTAATAATTGGCAGTGATTCTGACACAAGTCCGCTCTGCCACATTTCTCCTATTGCGATGCTTTCTGCTCGGCGACCAGTTGCTACAAACAACGTAAGTTTGCCTGCGGCCGCAGCAATATCATCCGAAATGCTAGGTACAAGGCTGTCGCCCTCGGCCTCAAAATCATGACACAGCGTGTGGTCAAAATCAGATACTACAACCAGTTCGCGGTCGCCGGCTTTTCGCTCGATTATTTCGTGTACGATTTCGTATGTTTCTTCTGGTGTTGCTGGGTTGATCATGGGTTTCTCTGGGTTATGCGGTTAATAAAAAAGCCTCCGGGCTGGAGGCTTCTTGGTTTTTCATAATAATGAATTAAATTCTCGCTGCCTCCAGAGTGAGCGAGGTAAAGAAGGGGCTAAAAAACAAATATACGAATTTCATCAGGGTTATCATACTGCTTTTTGGCAAATTATTCAACCTCCCACGATCGCAGCTATTTGATGTTCAGGATTTCTTTGACGACGTCGATAACTTGAGTTGGGGTAAAGTGTGCTTTGACGATGTAGCGATCAACGCCCAAGAAACGCAGGTTATGCGGCGCTTCGTCGCGACTGATGTTGGTCAGCACGATAACTCGTATGTCGGCGCCCCAATCTGTTTCACGGAGTTTTTCCAGCATTTCATCGCCACTCATGACTGGCATTTTGATATCTAATAGCACGAGGTCTGGCTTGGACTCTTCTATGACTTTTAAGCCTTGTTGGCCGTCCTCGGCGGTGAACGCCTCGAAATCAGAGCTTTCCAGCTTCATTTTGTACATTTCCAGGATTGCAGGTTCGTCTTCTACGACAACAATGCGGGCGAGTTTTGTTTTTGGCATGCTACAAATACGGTAGCAAACAGCGGTACCGATGTCTACTTAACTTCGGTCGGCGCTCATGCTTTTGATTTTTTGACAGAGGTGGTATAGTTGCAAAAAGCAAAGGTCAAAATTACACCAAGTGAAACCACCAAAACACGTGTTTGCCACCTTCCCCGAATTCTCTCGGTTAACTTACGCCGACCGCGAAAAATGGGAAACCCTCATCAAAGACTACCCACCCATCTCGGACATTTCGTTTACTACGCTTATGACTTGGTGGAGCGTGCTCGAAAACACAAAAGTCTCTCAAATCAACGGCAACATAATCATTGCATACTATTTTCCCGGCTACGAAGCTGCTTCGGGATTGTCGATACTTGGCACAAAGAGAATTGATGAATCTATATGTAGTATATTTGATTGGCAAAAAGAGCGTGGCGATCCACCATGTTTGGTGCATGTGCCAGAATTTGTAATATCGGCAATCAGATTTCCAGAGATGTTTAATCTTGAATCAGATAGAAACTTCGACGAGTGCATATTCGATCTGAAGGATTTTACTGAGATCAAGTCAATGCCGCAGGCGGCTCGCTCAGGCGCTCGTCGGTTAGAGGCAAGAATGAGCGACAAAAATAACTATGTAAAAGATCTAGAGCTCGGCAATCCGATTATTAAAGAATTGATACTTCACAAGATCGAAGAATGGAACGAAGAAGGCGGCTTAAACCAGCCGTATGATCACGATAACACTAGTCTTGGCCAACTTATAGATTATTACGATGACTTTGAAGATCGATTTGCAGGAGCATATATAAATGGAGAACTGCATGCATTTGTCGTGTATCGCAACTGCGGTGAGTACCTAATAACGACATATGCTCGATTTAGCTACGCAATGCCTCATATATTTGAGTTCAATCTTCATCAGTTTGCGGTTTGGTTTTATGACCAAGGTTTTCGTTTTGTAAACCTTGATGTCGATGCCGGACACCCGTTAGTTCGTGCCATTAAAGTTAATCTTCAGCCAGTTAACTTCTTTCGTAAGTACACCATCACGCCAAAAAGAAGCAAAAGATGAGCGCTAAAAACCCCAAACACGTATTTGCCACTTTCCCCGAATTCTCTAGGTTAACCCTCTCCGACCGCGAAAAATGGGAAACCCTCATCAAAGACTACCCACCATATATTTCATTGTCTTTTGCTGATTTACAGTTATGGTGGAACGACTTTGGCCAGCTTAGAGTCGCACAAATCAACGGAAATATCATCATCAGTTATTTCATGCCAGGAGATGAAAAAAGGTCGGGCCTCTGCTTAGTCGGCACAAAAAAGATCGACGAATCAATCTGCGAAATTTTCGACTGGCAGCAAAACAGAGGCGACGAGCCACGTATAGTATCTATACCTGAGTTTACGTGTGAGCGTATCCGCTATGTCGATCTGTACGAGATTGGCGCCACGCGCAACTACGATGAGTGTATTATATCGGCGGAGACATTCTCTGAGCTTAGTAAAATATCGGCACCCAAGCGTATTATGATCAAACGATTTTTGACGAAATTTGACGAATCAAAAATCGAAGTTAAGCAGGTTGACCTTGATTACCCAGACAATAAAACACTACTCTTGGAATGCCTGGAGGATTGGATTGGGCGCGGCGATTTTAGCAAAGTTGGTAAGTTTGAAGAAGACTATGCCCGCAGTGCAATTAAGGACTCGGAGCCTTTGAGTATCGGAGCACTAGGGCTTTATATAAATGGTTATCTGCATGCGTTCATACTATACTCTCGGTGTAGCGACCCAGATTACGTGCTAATTAATGCAGTAAAGTTGAGTTATGCCTATAACCATCTGTTCGAGCTCTGTGCGCACAAGTTTTCCCAACACTTTGAAAAGCAGAGCATAAAATACGCAAATATTGAGTCAGACCTAGGAATCAACTCCTTAAGAGCCACAAAAATACTACTTGGCCCCATAAATTTCCTCCGCAAATACGAAATACGTCCCAAACAAAATAAACAAAAGCATTGACACATTTACATATTTGTAGTAATATGTGCTTAGTACTTTAGAAGATAAAACGTCGCAGGAAAAACTATTTCCTTGCGGCGTTTTTATATTTATCCGAAGTATTTTTAAAGAGGAAATTATTATGTCAAGAATAGACACTACGGTCACAAATGAAGCGGTAATACCTGTAATTGAAGCGCAAATCTTCAATGCTTCGCCAGAGCATCAATTTGCAATTGGCATGTTAGCTACGGGCTATGAGCTTGTCGATGATCGGGGTGGTATATTCACGGGTTACTTACGGTTACGAGCGAACGTGTATGCTTCACAAACAAATATGATACCTGGCAATGAAGTACGACCTGATGGCACAGAAAAAGATGCTGATGATTCCCGATCTACGCACTGGGCAATTTTAGAGCGAGCTAGAGAGCAAGAGCAGGAGCTAGGTTTTCAGGGGCTGGCAAGAGTGGTAGCCTCCATAAGAACAATTGAAAAAACCGCTACTGATCCACGGCCGTTGCCGATAGAAGTTTTTTTCCCAGAAGCGTTTACTGATCCACTACCACTAGGGGCAGTAGAGGTCTCGCGATATATATGTAGGCATGAAAATCCAATTATTCAAAGCAGGCTTAGCGCACCGCTATTCTCTGCAGTCGTGGGGCACATACAGAGTAAGGGTTTTAGACCAATATTCGGTGTTGTAGAAGAGAAAGTAGAGCAGCGTCTTGAAAGATATGGAGTTCCGATGCAAAGAATTGCTTTACCAAAGTTCGTACCAGAATATGCAGCCGATAATCTAGGCTTTTCAGTTGATATTCAGGCAATGGCAGAATTTATGGGTCTTGATAATCCAGAGGCGCTAGCAAAGATTAGATCAGAGCAACGAAAGTGGAGCTATTTCAATATCGAGGCACCAAGCCTTTAGAATGCCAAAAGCGCATAAATTTAAAAGGAGATTACGACATGTTAAACATAGATTCACCCGAATTTTCGAGAAATTATGGATTTTGGAATGAAGCCGAACAAGACGCTATCATGCGTTCATCTGTGGCAATTGCAGGTGTGGGAGGGGATGGCTTTCAGCTAGGCTTAAAATTAGCGCGAATGGGTGTCGCAAGTTTTGATATAGCTGATCCAGAGACTTTTGAGAGAGAAAATATTAATCGTGTGCCAGGTGCAACTATTGCAACTTGCGGCAGGAATAAAGCAGAGGTCTTTCGAGCTATGGCTTTGGAAATTAATCCACACGTTGACGTTAGAATTTACAAAGACGGTGTAACTGAGGAAAATATTGAAGAGTTTACAAATCGTGCCGATGTTGTTTTTGATGAAACCGAGCTTACTCATCTTGAGCTAGGTACAATGGTTTCCGATGCCGCGCGTAACAGGGGAATTCCAGACGTATTTATTATGAATGTCGGTTTTGCGGGCCAAATCACATCTTTTCATCCCAAGGGAAGACACTCGTTTCGTACGATGATGGGCATCCCAAAGAATATGCCGTTGGACGAAGTTAAGGACCTGAGCCTTGATATAAGTCGGTGCCTTCCTTACTTGCCAGCCTACGCGGATAGTAGAACCCTTGCTGCGGTTGCAAATGACGAGGATGCTCCACTGCCATCTATCGCTCCAGGGGTAGACGTTGCATCGGCACTGGGTGCATCTCAAGGATTTCTACACCTCGTACAAGCAACAGGGAATAAGCGCCCAGAGCCCATTTGGGCACCAAGATTTGGATATATGGATGCCTACACGTGTGAAGCTGGAACAACAAGAGTCCCTCGCCTTTCGTTCTATCGTAGACTTGCAACAATGATGGTGCGTGAAAAATTTAGCCTAAATCCCCAAGCAAGCTTTACTCAGGCAGATCGAGAACGAAGGCAGGCTAGCGATCAGCTCGCATAGAGCAATCGAGCTTATATAACCACAACACGCCGCACACTTGTTCGGTTTCTCATTTCACGATAGATCTTATAGAATAAGTATAAGATGTTTGATATTTACCTGTTCCTAGATATTATTGTGGTTCTGGGTCTCGCCGTGCTTGCCCTGACGGTATTCATAAAGAATAGGGCGGATATTTTACACAGAATATTCGTCGCTTTCGTTGTGTGTATAGCTGTGTGGATAACAACAAACTATATAAGCAATGATGTTGATAATAGTCCCCGTGTAGCGACAATAGCCAATTATTTTGTTTTTTCTTTTAGTTATGCAGCGAGTGTCTTCTTGCTGGCGTTTGCAGTAAAGCTTTCGGGCGATGAGAGGATTAAGAATTTTTTACGAAAGTGCATAATTCCGTTTGCGCTTGTTACTTTAAGCTCTGCCACGCCACTCGTTGTCTCAGGAGTTGAGCTTCAGGGGTCGCTTTACGCAGTTGAATTCGGTCCCCTAGCAACTCCATATTTTTTGAGTTTGATAACAAATATTGTTTTAGCAATTTTTGTAGTGCATCGTAATAAAAATAGGTCGACCGGAGACAAGAGAAAGAGCCTCAGGGTACTCCTGAGTAGTTTATATTTGACTTTCCCCGTTCTTATTTTGGCGCAAGCAGTTATTCCGGCAACGACGGGGTGGTTTGGTCTTACAAACATAGGTGTTCTGCCAATGTTAATACTGGTTTTCGGACTTTACTACAACGTCGTTAAGTATCGGTTATTTGACTTAAGGCTTGTCGCAGTAAGGACAATTGCGTACTTAGCAACAATTGGAACGATTTCGATCGCTTATGGTTTGATCACCCACAACTTAACAGCAGGAGCACTGAGTCGTTTCGACAATGGTATAGTTGAGAATTTTGTGAATTCAGGATTTATAGTCTTAGCTTGCTTAAGTTATGGCGTAATGAAAAGAAACTTCGATAAAATTACCAATAGACTTTTCTACCAAGATGCTTATGATCCACAGGCTTTGGTAAGCGAGTTAAATGCGATTTTGATAAGCAATATTGAACTTAATAAATTGCTATCTGAATCTTCACGTATAATTGGCGATACAATTAAGGCAGAATTCTGTACCTTTGAACTGTACGAAACAACAAAAACGCCACGACGTATAGTGACGCATGGAGACCAGAAATTCAACGAATCAATCACTAAAGAAAGCCTCGGAGTCCTCTCCAGTAACGGAGAAGGCATAATAATTTTTGATGAGCTGACCGAAAAACAAGAAAAGTTAAAGCAAACGCTACGAGCCAGTGATATTGCTGTCGTAATTAATTTAGCGAGTAATCTAGGAGGGAAGAGAACTGCCGTCGGTCGCATTCTGCTGGGAATAAAGAGAAGCGGTAACCCGTACTCTAAACAAGACGTTAAAATAATTAAGATTATTGCAGATGAGATGGTTGTTGCTATTCAGAACGCGCTGCGGTTTGAAGAGATTCAGAATTTTGCTAAGACTTTGGAGGCAGAGGTCGAGGAGAAGACCAAGGGCTTGCGTAACGCCAACGAGAAGCTCAAGAAATTGGACGAAACCAAGGACGACTTTATTAGTATGGCTTCGCACCAGTTGCGCACGCCGCTTACGAGCGTAAAAGGTTACGTGAGCATGGTGTTAGAGGGCGATGCAGGCAAAGTTTCCACCAAGCAAAAAGAGTTACTTGATCAGGCATTTGTGAGTTCGCAGCGCATGGTGTACCTGATTGCCGACCTGCTAAACGTGTCAAGGTTGCGCACCGGAAAGTTTATTATCGATGCCAAGCCGACAAATCTAACAGATGTAGTAGAGGGCGAAATCAACCAGTTGAAAGAAACCGCCAAAGGCCGGGGCCTAGATTTGAAGTTTGATAAACCAAAAGAATTCCCTGACTTGATGCTAGACGAAACCAAGATTCGCCAGGTGATTATGAACTTTGCCGACAACGCAATTTACTACACGCCAACCGGCGGGCACATTGTAGTTGGGCTAGAAGACAAGGGCGACAGCGTAGAATTTACGGTGAGCGACGACGGAATTGGCGTGCCAAAAGCCGAGCAGCACCATTTGTTTAACAAGTTTTACCGCGCCGGCAACGCCAAAAAAGCTCGCCCAGACGGCACCGGCCTAGGATTATTTATGGCCAAAAAAGTTGTGGTGGCCCAAGGCGGCGCAATTATCTTTAACACCACAGAGGGCAAAGGCAGCACGTTCGGCTTTAGCTTTAACAAAAAATCCCTCGACCCAAGCCATTACAAAGGCCCAGCGGTCGCTGAAGCCCAAGTTTCAAGCGAACAGTCAAAATAACAGAGCATCCACAACGCTTGTGTTAATAAGCGAACAGTGGTGATATATATCGACATAACCTTATACTTATGGTATACTCTAGCAGTATAAAGATTATCTCTTTTAATGCCTTGAGGAGGTGTGAGAATGTCCCCAGAAATTCATGGTGAAAATTTACGTATAAAAGCATTCGTCACGGCGGTCGCAATTTTAGTTGGTGCTGGCGCAATTGCTGCTTGTTCTGGCGTAGAAGCTCAGGGCGGACCAGGTACAACTGGTGGCAGCGCACCGAGTGGCACAGAAGCTCCCGGCTCTTCAATGGCTGATTCAACCGTCGCTGGCATTCCAGGTGACGTTGCTCCTGGTGATGACAAAACAATTCAGCAAGAAAATGCCAATGGCGAGTTTGAGTGTGGCGCTCCAAAGGGTGAAAAATGGGAAGATAAAGCATTTAGTTCGGACCGGGGATTGACCCCACATAATAATGCACACCCTGATCTAGCAAAAGGCACACGTAACTTGTGGAACGGTGTCATGGGCGAAGAAGGCTTTGTCTTTCTGGCAAACGAATCAATGAACAATAATGAAGCGACAGCAGAAGTTACCGTCGAAGACGATGCGTACCGTAAGTTTATCGAAAAACAAGTTGCAACACCCGTACAAGAAGATGCGGTTGGGCTTAATCACCGCTGTTTATTGCCCGATGGTACGTACGGCGTTGCTCCAGCTGGCTACAAGCACTTGCAAAAAGATGCAACAACCCTGACAGGTCTTGTTTTAGCCGATGATAAATATGACGATGGCAATCGCGATAATAATAATGACTTTGTGGATAAAACTACACAGGAAGCACGCGACAAGCTGTTTATCCAGCGTGTTGATACTGACGGTGATGGAATAAACGACGCGACACATATTGGCGTAAAATTCCGAGACTGTGGCAATGACGTGTTGCGCACTCCTATTACTCCACCAGGAGTTGAACTGCCACCAGAAGAAAGCACTCCTAACACAACTCCAGGAATCAATACTACTGTTACAACGCGCGGCACTACAACTACGCTTCCTCCATCGACCGTTACAACCGTTAATGGTAAAACAGCAACCACTGTTGGTCAGGGTGGCGCTACGACTCTAGTGGGTACACCACCAAGTAGTAGCGAACACCAGGCTACGACTTCGCTGACGCCTACGACAAAAGAAGCAGTTCCGCCAATCCGTGAAGGGCCAAGTACAACTAAAAAACCAACTTCAACTCCAGAACCAGGACGATAACAGGAGAACATGATGAAACTAACTAATCTTTTCAAAAAGCTAAGCACCAAAACAAAAGTAGTAACTTTTGTAGCGACTGCCCTAGTCGCAATTGCGGTACCAAGTGTGGTGATCGCCGGCTTTGGCCCAGGCAATCGCCCAACATACGATTACACCAAAGCGTGTAATCCAAACGATAACGACCCATATGACCGCTGTGGTTCTATGGACGGTCCAGTGTTCAACTCGTTTATTAATACGCCAACATACGGCGACGAGCGAAACTTTAACCGTATGGCAGAAGTCGTAGCAGGTCAAAAACCTACAGACGCAGACTACGGCGAGACAAAAGTTGCAACTCCTGGCAAAGAATATTGGGTGCGAACGTTGGTCCACAACAATGCCAACCAAGAAACAAACGATGCCGAAGACAACTTCAAGGGCGTCGCGAAGAACACACGCGTCAAAGTTGATATCGCCGAAGGTGTTGCAAATGGCGTCGATGTTATGAGTACTGTGACTGCTGATAACGCCAAGCCCGGCGAAGTGTGGGACACATCAACACTGCAAAACGAAAACCAAAAGTTCAGCGTACAATTTGTGCCTGGGTCTGCACGGCTGTTTAACAGCGTGTATACCGAACAAAGCGCTGGTAAAACGTTGCCAGACGAAATCGTAAATGGCGCACAAGGAACCAAAATTGGTCACCGCGACATGGACGGAAACCTTCCTGGTTGCTTTGAGTTTGAAGCATACGTATATGTAAAAGTAAAAGTTAACGCACCAGAAATAAACCTCGAAAAAGAAGTCCGCATGAAAGGCGAAGGCGTCAACGATTGGCGAGAAACTGTCGAAGCCATGCGCGACGACACTGTTCAATACCGAATCAAATTCCAAAACACTGGTACAGCAACTGCCAGCGACCTTGCATTGCGAGATCGTTTGCCAAGCAACTTGGAGCTTGTTCCAGGCTCAGTTGATTGGGTTGACGAAAACAAACCAGAGCCCGGCTTTAAAGTTAGCGACACTGCATTATTTAGCCAGGGCGGATTACTGCTCGGCAACTACGGCGCAGGCGGCGGCGGATACATTTACTTTGACGCCAAAGTGAAAGACACAGTTGACGAATGCGAAGCATTAAACGTTGCACTTATTCGTGGTAATGGTATTCCAGAGCAAGAAGACAACGCAAAAGTTGTTATCAAAGACTGCGTGCCCCCAGTGGTAACTCCAGTGTATTCTTGCGATGCGCTGCGCGTACAAAAAGTTAGTAAGTTTGAATACCGGTTTACTACCGAATCAACCGCAAGAAGTGGTGCAGAGTTTGAAAGTTACACTTACGACTTTGGTGACAATACCGAGCCTTTGACTACTGACAGTCAAGAACCTCAAACGCACACGTATACGACGGTTGGCGAGTACGCAACAAAAGTAACAGCCAACTTTACTGTCGATGGCGCGCGAGTTTCTGACAGTGGTGCCGAATGTATGGCAACAATCACGATTCCACAAACGCCAACAGAAAACTGCCCGATTCCTGGCAAAGAACATCTGCCAAAAGACAGTCCAAAATGTAAAGAGCCAGGCGACAAATGTCCATTGCCAGGTAAAGGTCACTTGCCAAAAGACAGCGACGAGTGCGCAGAGCTGCCTGATACGGGCATGGGCTCAGTAGCTGGAATCTTTGCTGCAACCACTGCTGCTGGTACTGTCGCACACGCTGCAATAGTGCGACGACGACGTTAAGTTGTGGATAAACTCTAGCGTAATTGTCAAAATTGTGCTAAGATGTGTGTAGATAAAAGAGCAATGACTGACCGCTCCCAAATTCTCGATAAAACCCTTGTTACCAACAGGGGTTTTTCTTTTGTGCAAAATGTGGTACAATTCTTCGGTTGTAACAGATGTATTTATAAAAAATACGCTGGTCCATATGCTTCGCTTGTGAAACCAAATTTCTCGGAAGAGATAAAATATGCGAGCACATTTTATGCACCTTACAATTAGCACGGTCCATCTCTTCGAGATGAAACCGCTCACGCGGAACAACGAGAGTAAGATTGGTCCATCTCCTTCGGAGAGGACACCAAATTTCTCGGAATCAGAAAAATATGTAAACACATTTTTCATGCTTCGCTCGAAATTCGGTCTCATCGTCTAACGGTTAGGACACCAGGTTTTCATCCTGGCAATAGGAGTTCGATTCTCCTTGAGATCACCAAACTAAGAAGATCACGTCGGTGGTCTTTTTCTATGACAAGGCGAATGGCGCAACTTCTGCTTGTACCAGGTAGCCATAAGCAAGTACACTAGGGAGCGTATGACTTTTACTAATATCGCACCGAAAATTCCGATTCGTAATTTTAAGCGCACTAAAATTATTGCGACGCTTGGCCCTGCCAGTGATTCGCCAGAAGTAATTGAGCAGATGATTCTTGAGGGCGCAAATGCGATTCGCCTTAATTTTAGCCACGGTACACACGAAGAGCGCGATCGCCAGATTCCACTCATCCGAAAAATCAGCCAGAAACTTGGCAAGCCAGTAGCAATTATTCAGGATTTGCAGGGTCCGAAAATGCGTTTGGGCGATTTTGACGGCATCGTAAATGTGCGTGCCGGCCAAACGCTGCAACTTAAATACAAAGCAGATTACGAGCGTTCTGGCATATTGCCAATCCAGTTCGATATCAGCAAAAAAGTAAAACGCGGCGAAAGACTTTTTTTGTTTGACGGCCGAATTCGAAGTGTTATTACCAGCGTCAAAGATGGAATCGTACATGTTCTTATAGAAAACGACGGGATTTTGATCAAACGAAAAGGCATGAACTTGCCCGACACAGATCTAGAAGGCGAAATTATCACGCCAAAAGACAAAGAAGATATCGCCTACGGTTCTGGCAAAGATATTGATTATGTGGCACTTAGTTTTGTACAGACCGCGCATGACATTATGCGTTTACGCCGCAAGCTCGAAAACTTGGGCAGTAAGGCGAAAATTATTGCCAAGATTGAAACAAATGCAGCCGTAGAAAACATCGAAGAAATAGTCCAAGAGTCTGACGCAATTATGATTGCTCGCGGCGATTTAGCAATTGAGACATTGCCCGAATCTGTACCGGTTGTGCAGCGTAAAATAATCGGGCTAGGCTTAAAATACCGCACTCCAACAATCGTGGCGACGCAAATGCTGGCCAGCATGACCGACACGCCAGAGCCAACCCGCGCCGAGGTTTCCGATGTCGCAACCGCAGTTATCGTAGGTGCAGATTGTGTCATGCTGAGCGACGAAACAGCCAACGGTAAATATCCGGTTGAGGCGATCAAAGTCATGAAGCGCGTGATTTTGTACACGCAAAATAGCGATGTACTCACTGTTCAATTTACGGATGATTTAAAACCTACCATGCAAACGGCGATTTCTGATGCGCTTTTGTCGTTGGCGAAAAAATTGCACGCCCAAGCAATTGTGGCCGAAAGCAAATCGGGTGCGACTATTTTAAATATTGCTGCGTTGCGCCCAAAAACGCCGCTAATTGCCGTCACGCCAGACGTGCGAGTTGCCAACCAATTATCTATCGTGCACGGAACCAAAAGCTACGTTCGTCCTAGTAATAAACTAGCGGCCACAAAACTCACCAACTGGCTCAAAGAAAAAAAGGTGTTAGCCAAAGGCGATTTGGTCGTGACGGTTTCGGGCAAACATCCGGGCGTTGTCGGCGCAACGGACACCATAAAAGTTAGGGTGATTTCTTGATTATGCTAAAAAAATTAAGCAAGCCGCAACCATCACCATTTGCAAAAAAAACAATCCGCGACGCTTCGCTTACTGGCAAAACCGTGCTGTTACGCGCCGATTATAATGTGCCGGTTGATGCTGACGGAAACGTCCAGAATGACTACCGTATTTCACAATCATTGCCGACCATTCAGTATTTGCTCAAACAAAAGTGTAAAATAATTATTTGTTCGCACCTTGGTCGGCCAAAAGGTAAAGACTCGGCGTTGTCGCTCAAAAATGTTGCCAAACGTTTGCATGATTTGCTCAAAAAAGATGTGCAGTTTGTCGATGACTGTGTTGGACCAAAAGTTGTGACCGCCGCTAAAAATCTTAAAGTTGGCGATATTCTTTTGTTAGAGAACCTGCGTTTTTACGAGCAAGAAAAAAACAACGATAAAGATTTTGCCAAACAACTAGCCGATTTGGCGGACGTTTTTGTGCAAGATGGTTTTGGCGTGGTTCACCGTGCAGATGCCTCGACTGATGCAATCACAAAAATGTTACCGAGTGTTGCGGGGCTGCTGCTGGAAAAAGAAGTACTGGCTATTACCGGTGCGATGCAAAACCCAAAAAGACCATTGATGACAATTGTTGGTGGCGCAAAAATTTCAGACAAGATCGAGATCTTAAAAGTATTTATAAATAGGGCAGATATTGTGGTGATTGGCGGTGCGATGGCTAATACATTTTTACTAGCCGATGGTATTGCGATTGGCGAAAGTGTTGCCGAGCCTGAAGACCTGGATTTGGCCCGCGATATTTTACGACTTGCCAAAAAGGAAGCAAAAAAGCGGTCATTTGTATTGTACTTGCCTCAAGATGCGGTCGTTGCTGATGAAATTACCAAAACCGCTCAGACGCGAATCGTTGATTGGGACGCACACGTCATTGCTGCGGTAGAAAACTATCCAAAACAACCACCGTCCATTAGCGCGCGCGTTCGTTCGCACGAAAAAATCTTAGATATCGGGCCTTTTTCTGGTGCATTTATAGCTGGCGCAATGCAAATGTGTAACACCGTAATTTGGAACGGCACAATGGGTGTCGCCGAGGCCAAAGGAGTGCAAGGGCCGGTTGGTCCGTTTGCGCATGGTACGGAACTGATTATCGAATCAATGATGGGCGAATTTGGGCGCCGCCCGAACAGTTTAATTGGCGGGGGTGATACGGCGGCCTACGTCGCACAGCGTGGATTAACAGATTGTTTTGATCACGTTTCAACCGGCGGCGGTGCCGGGCTGGAGCTTATGGCTGGACACAAACTTCCTGGCATCGAAGCCCTTCAAAATAAATAAGTTTTAGTTTATGTTTTTTCTGAATAAGAGTTCATGCATGCCACTTTTGCTTTCGAGCAAACACCAACCCAATACTTTTTCAAAAAGGTATGCTAAAACTTCGAGGCGGCTTCCAACCTGTGACTG
>CAZDDV010000019.1:0-12591 GCA_964504275.1 uncultured Candidatus Saccharibacteria bacterium
GGGTTGTTTTAATTTCAGCTCATTCATGAGCGAGGATTCGAGCCAGGTTCGGTCGACAAGATCGCGCAGAAGTTAACTTCGAGCATGATCGCAGTCGTGCGTTTATCCTACACCCTGCACCAAATAAATTGAGTCGGCCTCGGTCGATTCTATTTATTTGTGGAGATGTATAATCCGAGAACCGTTCGGCAAAGCCGAGGTTCGGTCGTCCAACTTGCGCGCAGATGCTTGCTTCGAGCACAAGTGCAGACGTGCGACGATCCTACACACCCCCAACTACCGTCTTTAACCACAATCACAATTAGCAAAACCCCCATATCCGTGCTATAGTATGCATACGCAAGTGCTTACTTATACCTCTCCGGTAAAACATTACTCCTTCACACGGTTAATTCATCCTCGGTTAGCAATACATAAACGCGAAGCCAACAAATAACCAAAGAAGGATTTTTATATGTCAATGAAACTATACGTAGGCGGACTAGCTTACAGCACAACAGAAGATGAACTAAAAGCACTATTTGCTGAAATCGGCGAAGTCGTGAGCACTGCAATCATCAAAGATCGTGACAGCGGCCAATCAAAAGGCTTCGGCTTTGTTGAAATGGCAGAAGTTAAAGACGGCCAAAAAGCTATCGAAGACTTGAACGAAAAAGAAGTTGGCGGACGCAAAATCGTTGTCAACCAAGCTCGACCACAAGAACCACGTTCTGGTGGTGGTAGCTTTCGAACTCGATAAGATACCAATCTTAACTTAGCATGGGTAAGTCGTCAAAATGGCGGCTTATTCAAATAGGAGAACTAGCAATTAAAAAACTAAACCAGCATATTGAAATAGTCAGAAGCGCCCGGCGTGGTTACGAAGCGTCAAATGAAACTTCGGCAAAATCCGTTTTTGACGTGCTTTCTAAACATTACCGCACTGTTGGAATTTCGACTGTTAATAACATCCATGATTTTGAAGCGTTGGTCCGTAAACAACCCGACTTGGTATTTCTACGTTCAAAATTCCTACCAGAAAACACCGGAGACTCCATTTTGTGGATCTCTGCATTATTAAAAAAACACGGAATTAACCACACCGGGTCTGAGCAAATGGCAATTGAGCTAGAATCAGACAAAGCGTTGGCAAAGCTGCAGGTTAAAAAAGCCGGCCTGAGTACAGCTCGCTTTGTTAAAATTAGCGCTGACAAGCCGTTAAATTTCGGCAGTCTGTCTCTTGAATTTCCTTTGTTTGTCAAACCAACGACACTGAGCGATGGAATCGGAATCGATGCTAACTCAGTAGTTCATGACGAAGCTTCTTTAGCAGCAAAAATAGCCGAGTTGACTGCAAATGTTACATCTGACATTTTGATTGAGGAGTATTTAGATGGACGTGAGTTTAGCGTCGCAGTTTTACGCGATGAAGACACGGGCAATTTATTGACTATGCCAATAGAAATTATTCCTGCCGCAAACTCAAACGGCAATCGAATATTGGACTACGCAACAAAGCACACCGACACAGAACAAGTTTTGGCTGTTAAAAACAAACGGCTTAATATGCTTGTCAGTGAATCTGCCAAAGACGTGTTCTTTGCGTTAGGTGCGCGCGTTACGGCCGGATTGATATTCGTCTAAACGCCAATGGCGAGCCAAACTTTCTCGAAGCTAACTTAATCCCGGGCCTTGGCGCCACAGGTGGCTATTTTGGTCGTGCCTGCCAGCTCGATGCAGGTTTATCCTACGAAGAAATTATTATGCGTATTGCGAGTCTTGGACTTAGCCCAGAACGCCTGAGACAAAAAGATGAGGTAATTCAAGAACTTTCCGAAGCCGAAACGTTTGCGCCGGCGTTCTAACTCTTTCGTAACAAGTAAAAAACTGTTAGTATTGATCACTGTTAATGCCGTCTTAGCTCAGTGGTAGAGCACTTCCATGGTAAGGAAGGGGTCTCGGGTTCAAATCCCGAAGACGGCTCCACATCAAAGTTAACTTTAACCAGGCTAGGTTTGCAGCAAACAAGTGCCAGCAAACCCCTTGAATAATCGATAACAATCTGTTAATATCATTTGGATATGTCAAAGAAAACTAGCAAACGAAAAGTACTCGGAATGGTGTCAGAAGAATCTGGACATCGAGTTTATTACACGCGCAAAAATACTATGAACACGCCCGAAAAACTTTCTTTGCGAAAGTATGATCCAGTACTGCGAAAACACGTTATTTTTACCGAAACCAAAAAAAGTCTTGGCCGTAACGAAGTCAAACCTAAAAAATAATTTATTACTTATACACAAGTCGTTATAACATTTACAGCAATTCTGTAACAGGGAAGAACTTGACGCCAGATTCACGTGTGGTAGGGTTGTCATTGTGTGTTTTTTCATGTGAGGTGGAAGAACGCGCAACCATTACCCATTCGAATTCGTGAGTTGTTATAAGCAATTCGAGGGTATTTACGGGGCAAATATAAGGAGGAAAAATGCGAAAATTCGCTATGATAGCGATGGTTCTTTCGTGCGCACTAGTTACAGTGAGCACTGGTTCATCGCGTGCCTACGCTCAGGAGCAACCAGCTCCCGATCAGGCGCAACAACAGACTGCAGAGTCTCAAACTACTGACAAAGATCAAGAAATTAAGAAGGTTACCGTTCGTTCTGGCGACAGTTTAAGCAAAATTGCGAAACGAAACGACACGACCTACAAACGAATTTTTTACTTTAACAAAAGTATTAAAAACCCAGATGTTATTCATCCTGGGCAAAAGCTCAAGATTCCGTCGAAAAATCAAAAGCTCAAAGCTCGCACTGTGGCAGTAGTAAAAGTTGCACCGAAGCCATTTGTAGCAGCGGCTGATCCGGCTACTTCAAAAAAGCCTGAAACAACTACAGCACCTGCTGCGGCGACGTACACTGCAAAACCAAAATATGTAGCACGTGCGACAAGTAGTGCTAGTGGCAGCACTTGGGATCGTTTGGCGGCCTGTGAATCTGGTGGAAACTGGCAGATCAACACTGGTAACGGCTACTACGGAGGCTTACAATTTAGTCTATCGAGCTGGCGCGGTGTCGGTGGCTCTGGCTATCCGCATCAAGCGAGCAAATCCGAGCAAATCCGCCGAGCATCAATGCTTAAGGCAAACGGCGGCTGGGGTCACTGGCCAGCCTGCAGTGCCAAACTCGGTTTGCGCTAAAAATACTAACGTAATTCCTCATACAAAAAGAGCCAGAAAAGACACTGGCTCTTTTATAGTTTCTGTTCAATTTTGTGCTTGTCAATAATCTTACGTCTATGTTTGGTCGCGCTGTATATACGACTGATCGTTATAGTGCTTGCTGCAGTCGAGAGCACCATACTTACAACTATAGCGCTAAAAAACTGCATATTAAACCGTCCGAAACGTTCGTGGAACTCATAGAGAAGCATATTTGTATTACTTGTGTTGGTTGAGGGCGGATCATAACGAATACTCGTGATAAGCGCTAGTGACGTACCTTCACTGCGACCAAATATCGAACCTAAGTGACGGTAGAAAGCAGTGGTGACTAGTCGCTCGCGTTCATATCGTTCCGGGTAATCACAAGCATAGTAATCAGGCCTGGCAAGTTCTGTGCACATACTGTCATGGAAGTTGTTGTACCTTAGATCAAATATAAACAGCACAGCAACCGGAGATATAATAGCTAGAATAATTGCGTAAAGTTTTAGGTATTTCATTGCGCCCACATTATACCAAGAGCAGTAGAATAGTGCATACGAATTGATGTGCCGAGGTATCTTGCGTATTCGTTCATCATCGAAACAAAAAAACACCAACTAACGCTGGTGTTTTTTTGTTGGCAGGGGCGGCAGGACTCGAACCTACGACACCTGGTTTTGGAGACCAGTGCTCTACCAACTGAGCTACGCCCCTATGTAGCTTGTGCCTACGAAGATAATAATAAGCGATTTTACCTGTTTTGTCATCTGTCGAACTCTTTTCACAAATTGGTTAATCTGTTATACAATATATTTACATGGGAAAAGTTCAGACAAAGCGACCGGTCATTATTATGCTGTACGGGTTTCCGGGTTCAGGAAAGACTTTTTTTGCGCGCAATGTTTGCAAGTCATTGCAAGCCGTTCACTTAAGCGATGATCGAATTCGCGGTGAATTGTTTGAAAAACCACGATACGACAAGGCCGAAAACAGTGTAGTGTCGCACCTAATCGAATACATGGCCGGGGAATTTTTGAACACAGAGGTAAGCGTCGTTATCGACGTTGACACAAGAAAGAGTAATTATCGCCGTCACATTCGTGAACTTGCTGCAAAACACAGAGCTCGAACAATTGTACTGTGGTTTCAGATTGACGCAGAAGCCTCGTTTGCCAGGCTCGATACGCGCGACCGGCGAAAACACGACGACAAATTTTCTCGCACATACAGCAAACAAGAATTCGAAACATACGCCGCGGCGATGCAACATCCAACCGAAAAAGAAGACTTTGTGGTCTTAAGCGGCAAACATTCATTTTTAATGCAACAAAGTACGCTTCTGCGACGTTTTTATGATTGGGGTCTTGTTTCTAGCCAAGATGTTTCGAGGCATGTTGTGAAGCCAGGACTTATGAGTTTGATCCCGAGCAATGACCCTAATAATCGCAAACTACACATCCGCTAATGGCACTCAAAAAAATAGTGGTGGAACCGTTTGGCGAAGTGACGTTTCAGAAGCGTCGCGGCACTAGATCAATTAGAATCCACATTCGCGGCTCGTCCGTTCGTGCCACTTTGCCACATTGGATCCCATACGCCCAAGCAGTTGTTTTCGTAAAATCACGTGCCGATTGGATTTCAGAAAATTTGCGACCAACATCTATCATTGCGCATGGAAGCTATTTGGGTAAAAAACACCAATTAGTTATCGAGCATCAAGACGTAGCCAAGATTCAGACCAGACTGATCAAAGAGATTGTTCGCATAACCCTGCCAGAATCAATTGAAGTTGAATCCGCCAATGCTCAACTAAAAATCGCTGCCGCTGCAGAGCGTGCACTCAAACAAGAGTCGACTGAGCTTATTGCGCCGAGGCTGCACGATTTATCAACAGAACACGACATTACGTTTAAAAGCGTTTCATTCAAAAAACTGCAAAGTCGCTGGGGAAGTTGCGACCGCAACAAACACATTATTATCAATATTTTTCTGGTGCAACTACCATGGGATTTGATTGATTATGTACTCATCCACGAACTCGCGCACACCATTCACCCAAATCACAGCACTAGTTTTTGGCGATATGTAGAATCGTGCATACCTGATTATGCGCCCAGACGTAAGCGGATGAAGCAGTATCAACCCGGGGTTGTTATCAACTAGCACAAGAACTATGGCATAATACTTACATGCCCGAGATTTTAAGCAAACTCCTGCCAAGCCCTAAAGATGGATCTGTCGAACGCGAACGACTTAACAGCCTGATCAACAGTATGGCCGATGGCGTCATTGCTATCGACGAAAAGCAAAAAATTTTGCTCTACAACGGCGCTGCCCTGAATATTCTGGATGTAAATAGTTCGATGAAGGGCAAATATCTAGCGACAGTCACGGAATTGATTAATAAAGAAAATCAACCAGTTGATGTTGGCGACTTTGTGTCACAAATTAAAACCCCAACCAGCAACCGCGAATTACGATTACAGTATCCGGACAAAAGCACGATTAACTTATATTTGAGTATCGCCCCGGTGCATCTTGGTTTTGGCAAAAGCGGCGACAAAGGGTACGTTGTGCTGCTTCGTGATATTACTCGCGAAAAGTCGCTCGAAGAAGAACGTGACGAGTTCATTAGCGTTGTTAGTCACGAACTGCGAACGCCGATCGCTATCGCTGAAGGAAACATCGGCAACGCACAAATGATAGCCGAAAAATCTGCTAGCGATGCTTCGATCAAAGAAGCACTTCGTCTCGCGCATGATCAGATTTTGTTTTTAAGCGACATGATTAACGACCTCTCCACATTGTCACGCGCCGAACGTGGCAAACTAAAAGTCGACGTCGAAGACATAAACGTCCACGAATTACTGTCCGACCTAGAAAAAAACTACACTCCAGACGCAGTCAAGAAAAACCTAAAGCTAACCGTACAGATTGATCCACACCTAGAACTACTAAAATCCAGCACACTCTACGTCCGAGAGGTACTGCAAAACTTTATTACGAACGCCATTAAATACACCGAAACCGGCAGTGTGACTATCAGCGCCAAGATGTCCGGCAACGGCGTAGATTTTGCAGTCATCGATACTGGAATTGGGCTAAGTAAAGGCGACAAAGAACGCGTTTTTGACAAGTTTTTCCGCTCCGAAGATTTTCGCACCAGACAAAACAGCGGCACCGGGCTTGGTTTATACGTCACCATGAAGTTAGTTCGACTAATCCAGGCCGAAATAACTCTGCAAAGTGAGCTCAACAAAGGCTCGACCTTTACGGTGCATATTCCGAACTTACAGTAAGGATGCTTGACCTCTAGTAATCGATCTGATAGTATTGACATATTGACCTACAAAATATATGTAGGTTTTTTAATTGGCTGTTAGTAATGTATCGAACTAAAAACTCGGACAAAAACATCATAAGAATAGCAAAAGGAACAAAATCTTGGCAACACCAAACAAGAAACCAGTACCAAAAACAGCGCCCAAAGCGACTTCTCTTCGCGAACATGCCGCCAAATCTCGTGATAAAGCGGCGCAACCACGTCGGCTCAGACAAGCGTCCGCAACAGCCAAAAAGCCAGTAAACGCTTTAGTTCGATTGATTAAAACAGTTTTGCGACCGTTTAGCTTTGTATTACTGCCGTTTAAAACTCGCAGGGCGCGCTTCGTTGGACGAATCATCAGCAAAATTTTCTTGCTTGGTTACTTTGTTAACAGCTGGAAGGAACTGCGCGAGGTCGATTGGCCAGATCGCCGAACAACGCTGAAATTGATGCTGGCAGTGATTATTTTCTCGACCATTTTTGGTATTTTTATTACGCTGGTGGACTATGTGTTAGATAAATTATTTAGGAGTCTTCTGATATGAGCAAACGTTATGACACAAATAAACAATGGTATGCAATCCATACCTACAGCGGCTACGAAGAAAAAGTCGCCGAAAGTATTCGCCAGCGTGCCGATAGTTTAGACATGAAAGACAAGATCTTTCAGGTTGTTGTACCAAAAGAAAAAATGATCGAAGTGAAAAACGGCAAGCGAAAAGTAGTTGAAAAGCGAATTTTCCAAGGCTATGTTTTGGTACAAATGAAATTAACTGAAGACGCTTGGTTTATTGTGCGAAACACACCGAACGTCACCGGATTTGTTGGCACGGGCACTGATCCATCGCCAGTTTCTGACGACGAGATGGAAAAAATCATGAAACGCATGGGCCGCGACGAACCAAAACACAAGATCGACTACAAAGTTGGCGAAGTCGTAAACATTACCGACGGTCCGTTCAAAGGCTTTGACGGCGCAATCAACGAAATCGATGCTCAAAAAGGCAAACTCAAGGTATTGGTTAACATGTTCGGCCGCGAAACTCCTGTCGAACTCGACTCTCTCCAAGTAAAACGAGTGTAATTGTAATGGCTCGGCGTCCAGATAGTACAGATAAAGATTGGGCTTTGCGCGTAGAATGCTCATACCGGGAACAGCGATCAGAAGGAGTTTCTACTCCGGCGCTACCAACCGATCTGTTGCACCAAGAAAATCTTGGGCCGATAGCTTTCCGTGCACTTAAAGAGGCCGGACTCAGAATTGTCATGGAACCAATTCCTCCGCTGCCACGCGGCACCTACATTGTTCCTCTGCCAGACGCTGGACAACAGGGGTAAACTATAGTACACTACATCAGTTACGCACAAATTATGTGCAAAAGTATATGCAGTATCGAAAAGCTTCACCGATTCATGCAAAACTAGTGTAAGGAGAATACAACAATTATGGCAAAGAAAATTACCGCAAATCTAAAGATGAAAATCCCCGCTGGCAAAGCTAGTGCTGGGCCACCAGTTGGTTCAACACTTGGCCAGTACGGTGTTAATATGATGGATTTTGTCCAACCGTTTAACGACGCAACCCGCGAGCTCAAAGGCATCGTGACTGCGCACATTACTGTGTACGAAGACAAGACCATGTCTTTCCGTGTGGTCGCCCAGCCAACTGATGATCTTATCCGTGCAAAACTTGGCATCAAAAAAGGTTCTGGCAAACCAAACAGCGAAAAGTTGCCACAAAAACTGTCTGACGCTGATCTAACAGCAATCGCCGAAGAAAAAATGAAAGACATGAATGCTGAAGACATCGAATCAATCAAAAAAATGGTAGCTGGCACAGCCCGTTCCATGGGAATAGAGATCCAAGGTTAATTATGAGCAAAGAAACAATAAACCCAGTTGCTACTGATCTACCTGCTGCCAACCAAGAATATAATAATTTTGTGGGAGGCGAGTCGAATCCGCCGCTATCACCACGAGGAGAAACAATATGGCAAAAGACGTAAAAGAAGCAACAAAAACTAATGAAGAAGAAATTGTAGATACTTCTATTGAAGCGACTGCAGCAGTAGAAACTCAAGCTGAAGACAAATCTTCTGATGAAAAAATTGCCAAAGCTGGCAAACGTAGCGCCAAAGCAATCAAAGAAGCCGAAGAAAAAGAAGTCAAAGAAACCAAAAAAGCCGAAAAGTCTGAGGCCGAATCAACTAAACCAAAAGTCACCCAAAAACCTGCTCGCTCAAAACTAGAACGTCAAGGCAAACGATTCCGTAAAGCAGCCGAACAAGTTGATAAAACAAAAGAATACTCACTCAAAGAAGCGCTAGATCTTGCTGCTAAAACTAGCACCGTCAAATTTGACGCAACAATCGAGCTGCACATCAATCTTGGGGTCGACCCAAAACACGCCGACCAAAACATTCGCGGCACCGTAGTGCTGCCCGGCGGAACTGGAAACACTGTTAAAGTTGCGGTTTTTGCCGATGTTGATGACGCCAAAAAGGCTAAAGCTGCAGGCGCTGACATTGCGGCCGGCGATGAATTTTTGCAACAGCTCGACAAAGGAATTATCGATTTTGACGTTCTGATTGCCACACCAAAACAAATGGCAAAACTTGGTAAGTACGCAAAAGTACTTGGGCCAAAAGGCCTCATGCCAAACCCAAAAAGTGGAACTGTAGCCACTGATGTTGCCAAAGCCGTTACTGAAGCCAAAGCCGGAAAAGTAGAGTACCGTGTCGACAGCACCGGAATCGTACACCTCGGAATTGGAAAAGTCAGTTTTGCCGCCGACAAATTGCTAGCAAACGCCAAGGCTATCGCTGAAGCAATTCGCGCCGCAAAACCTGCATCACTCAAGAGTAACTATGTTCTAGCCGTTTACGTATCCAGCTCAATGGGCCCGAGCGTAAAAGTTGCAACATCCGAAGTTTAGTTAGTAGGTTATAATAAGCTCAAGAATGAGTGGAATTGTAATTGTATTTGATGGTCCTGATGGCGTAGGAAAAACCACGCAGTTGGAGCTAACTGCACGCTGGCTACGATCAGAAGGCCGCGACGTCTATACAACGCGCGCGTCAGGTGGTACTGAAATTGGCGAAGCTCTACGTGCGGCTTCTTTGTCGGACGCTCCTCGTCCGGCAGAAGTTGACGTTTATATATCACTTGCGATGCACACCGCCGTTGGTATGGATATCAACGAAAGACGCACTCAAGACACTATCATCCTTGTTGATCGCAGTCCGATGGCGCTCGTCGCGTACAATATTTTCGGTGGACAACTAAAAAACACTGCTGAGGGCTATGCGGCATACGAAAAACTTATGAAGCTCTGGCACCCAGATCTGTGTTTATACGTAGACGCACCACAATTAACGGCTGACGAGCGACGAGCAAGCCGGCAAGACAAACCCTCAGACTATTTCGAAAAGCAAGACGGCGCTTTCCACCAGCGCGTTCGTACGGGCTACCAAGAAGCCATGAAACGATTAAAAGCCCATCCCGAATGGCGCGGCATGCTAGTAGAGATCGATGGACAACCACCCCAAGAGAAGGTTCAACAAAGCATTCAACAAGTTGTAAATAAAGTGTTGTGATAAACGTTTCACGCCTTGTGAAATAAAACCGCCACCGCTACAATTAGTGTTACGAAAAGAGAGGGTAACACTAGTGTCAGTCTATTCAAACACACAAATTCGCCA
The DNA here is from genome assembly GCA_964504275.1 of uncultured Candidatus Saccharibacteria bacterium. Lineage (GTDB taxonomy): Bacteria > Patescibacteriota > Saccharimonadia > Saccharimonadales > JAGQNJ01 > CAYQXB01. The sequence continues at coordinate 10,211 of CAZDDV010000019.1, forward strand.
GGCAATTAACTACGGGCACATCGTTTGCACACCGTTTAATCCAAAACACGTCGCGCACGCCAGCTTGGACGTAACGCTCGGCTATTATTACTATCGTACAGAGAAAGTTGGCGAACACACGATCTACAATCCGTTTGATGAAGGTGACGTAAAACGCTACTTTTCGGGGCCGCACAAAGCCATCAAACACAAAGATTGGTGCAAAGACACTGGCATGAACTTGCTCAAAGGCATTCCAGCCGATCACCCAGTAATTCCACTCAAGCCTGGTGAGCGAATCTTGGCCCACACCCACGAATTCTTTGGCATAAAACCACCTGGTGCGTACGAGCTAAAATCACGCTCTAGCTGGGGGCGAAACGGTATTGCTGTTTGTTTTGACGCCGGCTGGGTTGACCCAGGGTATATCAACCGATTAACGCTTGAAATCTACAACCTCAACCAGAAAGAACTCGTGCTATTGCCGGTTGGCGAGCGAATCGGGCAGGCAGTATTTCACGACACAGGTATGGTCGACGGAAACTACGGGCAAGGTCGCGACAAAGGCTTTAGTGGCAAATATCAGACCGGAACAGACTTGGACGCACTTATCAAAAACTGGAAACCCGACCAAATGCTACCCCAAGCCTACAAAGATACTCGGCAGCTGCCAACCAAGATCAAAGGTCTCAAAAGTGACTAATCCTGCCGCCGAACATGCACCAGAGTCGGCAGCAACAACAAACACGGGCGTCTTTATTGTTATTGAAGGAACAGATGGCTCGGGCAAGGGGACTCAGTTTAAAAAACTACAAGAAAAACTGACCAGTGAAGGCTACGATGTCGCTGCGTTTGACTTTCCGCGCTACGACAAGCCGTCCAGCCACTTTGTAAAAGAATATTTGAACGGGAAATATGGCGACGCGAACGACGTCGGGCCATATACCGGATCGCTCTTTTACGCGCTTGATCGTTACGAGGCTGCCTATGAAATTCGGGCGGCGCTCAATGAAGGCAAAATTGTGCTGGCAAACCGGTTTACCGGATCAAATATGGCGCATCAAGGCACGAAGTTTGACCATCCCGAAGAACGCCGCGGTTATTTTATCTGGCTTGATAACTTGGAGTTTCAGACACTCAATATTCCACGTCCAACCAAAAGCTTCGTGCTCCGCGTTCCAGCCGAAACCGCTCAGCAACTTGTCGATCAAAAAGAAACGCGCGAATATACCGACAAAAAACGCGATATTCACGAGGCTGACCTCGGCCACATGCAACGCGCCGTGCAGGTTTATGACGATTTATGCCAACTGTTTCCTAAGGATTTTGAGCGACTTGACTGTGTACGCAACGACCAATTATTAGATATAGAAACGATTCACAAAATGATATGGGAGAAAATCGAACCAATGCTACCACTAAAAAAACCCACTGAACCCAATGACGAAAACATCGAATACACGCGCAAGGCAGCCAACGGTTCCTGGGAAATCACTCCAGCAGGCGAGGAGTTTCTAAAAGATGCCGTCACCAATACAACAGACAATGTTTATGCATTCACCGGTAAAAACCTCGGCCCCGTAACAGCAGCGGCGGCGATGGCACGATTGTCCAGACGTGGTGATGACATGCGAATTACGATTTTGGATGAGTTCGCCAAAACACTTGGCAAAGACGAAAAACTAATCCAACGTGTCATTACAGCGTATGGCGACGATTCAGTACAACAACTTGTTGGTCAGCATTTAGTCGTCGAAGAAGCATCGAATATTCTAACCAAGAAATTAGAGTGGGGTCGGCTGGCTTCATACCTAGAACAATCCACCCGCTATATTTATTTTGACCAAAAAAACGCGGCCGGCGAGTACAAATACTACACGCCGGAAAACTTGGACGCAAAAACCAAGGAAACCTACACGAAAAAAATGGATCAGATTTTTGATTTGTACTCCGATATGGTGCACAAACTCACAACCTACGTGCAAAATAATTCTTCGACACCGAAAGATGAACGAGATTTTGCTTGGAAAGGTGCAACTCGAGCCCAAGCGTGCGACGCTATAAGGTTTGTTTTGCCAGTTGCCACCAAATCGACGGTTGGAATTTTTGCATCGGGCCAAGCGCTCGAAAGCTTGATCATGCATCTACTCAGCGACGAGTTATTAGAAGCCCGCGAAACTGGCAAAAAAATCCTGGCAGAATGCCGCAAAGTTTTGCCAACATTTTTAGAACGCGCCGACAAACCAGAACGCGGCGGCGCAACAATTGCCTACCGTGCCAACACCTACAAAGCCATGCAGGATATTGCTTACGGAACACTTCCTGACAACCACAGCCCAGAGACAGAACCAGTTAAACTATCAAGTTACTGGCCAAAAAACGAGCTCGAACTGGTCGCCGAC
>CAZDDV010000020.1:0-4139 GCA_964504275.1 uncultured Candidatus Saccharibacteria bacterium
TCGCAAGCCGAGCATCTTTCGGAAGATAGTGAGCCAGAGGAGCCAGAAAACACGACACCACCAACCCAACCCGCAGCTACGCCACCAACTCCACCGATCCCACCAACTCCACCGCTTCCGCCGTTTGGTCCGAACCAGTCACCAAACCCAAATGATCCGGGTGACCCAAATAATCCAGGCGGACCAAATTTGACATCAGTCAATGCATTGCGCAACCCAAATGCTATGCTGCTGCCAATTCCGGTTCCAATTGAGCGTCGTGGGTTCCGGGCCCGTGATGCATTGGCCGGCGGCATAGTTGGTTATTTATTGGGTCGACGCCGCGGGCGCAAAAAATCTGAAAAAGAATTGCTGCCGATTCAGCACAAGCTCGAAAAACAAGTTGATACTTTGCAAAGCGAAATTGCGCACAAAGAAGCGTTGGTTCGTAAAGCCGCAAAAGAACAATTTAGCAATACTTCAAATAGTGTGACCGAAAATTATTCCGAACAAGACAAAAAAGCTGAACAGCCAAAAAAATCCGAGCAAGCATATTATGATAAAGCAGATAAAACTGAATCTCCAAAAAACCAGCCATCAGAACATGCCGAGCAGAAAACTGAACAACCAAATGAGTTTGTGTCAAACCCAGTAACCCAAGAAAATTCCGAGTTACCAGAATTTAAACCAGTCTTAGAACAAATTCAAACAAAAGAAGTGGGCATTGATTGGTCAGTACGACCGTTTTTGGAGCTGTTAGCTTTTGCAGAGTTAATCAAGATTCACGACAAAAACAAAAACCCTAATGTCCGCCAATTGTTTGAACGCGGCGAAATAACCAAAGAAGAAGTTCGCCGTTTGGTTATCGAATACGCCCGTGGCGTGTCGCCAGAAAATTTACGGCCGGTTTTGGTGGATGAATTCGAGGTTGATCCGACGCACAAAGATTCGCAGAATTTTGAAACAGAACCAACTGCAGACAAGTCGGACATGCAAAATCAATCCGACACACCTACCGAACAAGCTACAACTATGACAGAATCACATAATGATTCTTTTGCTGCGAATGAATTAAACTCATCGGATGATTCTCAACAGCAATCACAAAAGCCGGCTGATGAGCAAAAAAATCCATACATTGCAGTTGTCGCAACCACGGCCGCCGTCACAGTCGCCATTGCAATTTTACTATTTTTGTGGCTAAATTAGTGCGATGAATAAGGTTATACTTTACTACAAATTTGTGCCGGTTTCCGATCCGCAAATTACCATGCGCTGGCAGCGTGAGCTTTGCACACGTCTGCAATTAAAAGGTCGGGTGATTATTAGCAAGCACGGTATTAACGGCACGCTTGGCGGCGATATTGAAAATCTGCGTGAATACAAACGCGAAATGAATCGCTCGATTACGTTCAAAAATATTATGTACAAGTGGAGTGATGGCAAAAAACAGGGCAGCGACTTTCCGCGCCTGAGCATAAAAGTCCGCGACGAACTCGTGGCATTCGGAATTCCCGACGAAATAAAAGTAGACGCACAAGGCGTTGTTGGCGGCGGCAAACACATCAAGCCCGAAGCGCTGCATAAACTTGCTAAAGAAAAAGAAGTAATATTTTTTGACGGCCGGAACGCGTACGAAGCCAAAATCGGCAAGTTCAAAGACGCGGTCATTCCTGATACAAAAACAACACACGATTTTATTCGTGAGATCGAATCCGACAGATATAACGACATCAAGGACAAGGCGGTCGTTACGTATTGTACCGGCGGAATTCGCTGCGAAATCCTCAGTACGGCTATGAAAAATCGCGGATTCAAAGAGGTCTATCAAATTGACGGCGGCATTGTAAAATACGGCGAAAAATATGGCGACGACGGTTTGTGGGAAGGCGCGCTGCACATTTTTGACGATCGTATGGTGCACAGGTTCTCGAACAAATCCAAAGACATCGGCGAATGCGTGCACTGCACTGGCAAAACGAGCAACTATGAAAACTGTGCCAACATCGCCTGTAACCGCCTCGTACTAGTTTGCGATAGTTGCAAAGCAAAAACCAATCTTTGCGAACAAGAGTCTCCGCAAGACTCAGCAATTGTAAAATAATAAATAAAGTTATATAATAAACAAATTATGACTCAAGTTGATGTAACTAGTGTGGAAACTGTAGATGTTGTTGTTTGCGGTCCTGTTGCCGATATGCAGCTGCCGGCACAATCTGCACCGGATCGTAGTAGCGCGTCTAGCTTTGAGGCGGAAGTTCTTGCCCATACGATTGATGAGTTTTTGCAGCAAGTAAATGCCGGTACTCGTGGGCACGAATATGATGCTTGCTTAACCCTCGTGCAAGAAGAAGTTGGCTTAGGGGCATTGAGCGCAAAGACTCCGGATGAGTATAGTTTTTTAGCGACACAAGTTGGTCGGGTTACGGGGAATACTCTAGAGGTGATGCCTTCGTTTTTGCATCGCATAGACACTGTTGTCGATGCGCTTATGCACGCTGATGCACACATCGCCGCCGAATACGTTAGGCGTATGCTTACTGGCACGGGCATTTTAGACCGCTGGTTGCCAATAATTCCTGACGGCCAAGATTCTAGCTATGATACAGAACTACTGGAAAAGTTGGCGGCAGATTTTGCAGATTATCCAAGAGTAATGAATGCGATAGAAAGCGTCATGAAAGCAAGCGGGCTCGAGTTTCAAGAAGTCAGCGTAGAGCTTTAACAGACCTTTTTGCTGATAATTGGCTTACAATAAATCTATGAGCAAACTTGAACAAAAACTTGCCAACCTGCCAAATGAGCCAGGAATATATCAGTACAAAGATAAAACCGGCGAGATTATTTATGTTGGCAAAGCGGCTGTACTGAAAAATCGTGTTAAGCAATATTTTCAAAAAGGCCGACCGTACGATGCCAAAACGCAGGCGCTTGTTGCCGAAATTGCCGACATAGAATGGATTACAGTTGATAGCGAAATCGATGCACTGTTTTTAGAAGCCGAGTTGGTTCGGCGTTATTTGCCGCGTTACAACATTTTGCTACGCGACGATAAAAGTACGGCCTATGTTCGGGTTGATACGAAATCCGACCACCCAACTGTTACGATTACTCGCCGTCCGCTCGACGACGGTGCGCAATATTTTGGTCCGTACTTTGCAATGTGGCCGGTCAAAAAGGCGTTGCATTATTTGCGCCGGGCTTTTCCGTATTCCACGCATACCCATGCCATTCCCAAGCGGGCATGTTTGCAGTATCAACTTGGGCTATGTCCAGGTTTGGAGGAAAACAAAACAAGTTTGAGTGATTATCGCCAAAACCTAAAGCGGCTGATGCAATATCTAAAAGGCGAGCGTAAAAAACTTATCATTGGCTTAGAAGCTGATATGAAAAAAGCTGCAACATCAAAAGACTTCGAGTCGGCCGCAAAACTACGAAACCAAGTTTTTGCGCTCAAAGGTTTGTGCAAACAAATTTTGTTTAGCGACAAAGAATTTTTAGACATCAGCAAAGACGAAGCGTTGTTTGGGTTAAGCGAACTTTTGGGTCTCAAAAAAATTCCGCGCCGAATCGAGGGTTACGATATTTCGCACATGAGTGGGTCGCACAATGTTGCTAGCATGGTGGTGTTCGTGAACGGCTTACCACTCAAAACCGAATATCGAAAATTCAAGATGCGTTTGCCTGGTAATAATGATTTTGGTCACATGAATGAAGTCATCACTCGTCGCCTCAGCGAAAAAAATCGCAAAGCCTGGGGAGTTCCAGATTTATTTTTGATTGACGGTGGTAAAGGTCAGCTAACCGCAGCGCTAGATGCTCGCGATGCGGCTGGTATGCAAGCTATTCCGATGATTGGCCTAGCCAAACGCGAAGAAGAAATAGTCGTGCATAACACTCGCTCAATCCCCAACGCACAAAAAGAGTCAGCACTAGAATTTACGTTGCACTTGCTCCCAAAATCTTCGCACGTCGTAAAATTACTGCAACGAATTCGCGATGAGTCGCACCGCTTTGCAGTTAGCTATCACACGGTTTTGAAGCGCAAAAAACAAACCGCCAGTGTGCTCGAGGACATCCCAGGTATCGGCCCGACAACGCGAAAAAAATTGATTAAAATGTTTGGGAGTTTGCGCGCACTTTCGGATGTTTCCGAAGAA
>CAZDDV010000020.1:4149-10864 GCA_964504275.1 uncultured Candidatus Saccharibacteria bacterium
TTGCAAAAGTGATTGGTGAGTCAAAAGCAAAATTAGTGTATGCTTTGGTGAAGTCGTAAGGAATCAATACAATCATGAAATCATTTTTTAACGCCACATTTTTTGCCGATAACCGCACAAATTTGCTCAAAAAAACCAAGAGTAAATTATTGGTAATTCCGGCTCACCAAACGCAGCAACGAAACGCCGATAACGTGCAGCCGTTCCGTCAGGAAAGTAATTTTTGGTACCTAACTGGCATAAACGAACCTGACTATATTTTGGTTTTAAGCACGCGAGAAACATTTTTAATTGTTCCCAAAAAAGATACGGTCGAGGCGGTATTTGACGGCGAAGCTTCGGCGGAACATCTCACAAAAATTTCTGGCATTCAAGAAATTATGGATGAACGCGAAGGCTGGCAAAAACTATCCGGCTTACTACAAAAGCACAAAAAAGTCGGCGCACTTCTGCCAATGAATCAAAAGTATTTTAATGTTGCCATGAACCCTGCCCGCAAACAATTAATTACAAAGATGCGCCGCCGCGCGCCCGGCACACAAATTGAAGATATCCGCATGTCGCTGGCGCAAATGCGTATGATCAAACAGCCGCAAGAATTACGCGCGCTACAAAAAGCAATTGATATTACAAACCAAACATTGGCCGAAGTTTTTACGCCAAACTGGTTTGCTACATACGATCACGAGTATCAAGTCGAGGCCGACATTACGGCTGGGTTTCGCCGCCGTGGTGCAGCTGGACATGCTTTTACGCCGATTGTTGCCAGCGGCAAAAACACCTGCACGATTCATTCGATAGCGAACAATTCGCCTCTACAAAAAAACAGCATTTTGCTTTTGGACATTGGCGCCGAGGTAGAAAATTACGCGGCGGATATTTCGCGCGTCGTGCCAATTGGCAGCAAGTTTTCGACTCGTCAACAGCAAGTTTTCGACGCAGTAATCGATGTTTACAATTACGCACTCACATTATTAAAACCCGGCCAAAATTACATGGAGTACGAACAAAAAGTCGAAACTTATATGGGAAAAACTTTGGTAACGCTTGGCGTTATCGATAAGCCAACGCGCAAAAATATTCGCAAATTTTACCCGCACCGAACCTCACATTTTTTGGGGCTTGATCCTCACGATGCTGGTGATTACAGCAAGGATTTGCAAGAAAATATGGTGATCACAGTCGAGCCAGGAATTTATATTCCAGCAGAATCAATCGGTATACGTATCGAAGAAGACGTTTTAATTACAAAAACTGGCTACAAAGTTTTAAGCGGGGCATTGCCGCTTCGGCCGCCGCTTATGGTATAATCAAAATCAAAGTAATATAAATGAATAATCCATTTTTTAGATTTATAGTTCGTTGGTTTGTCTGTGGCCTTGGCCTGTGGATTGCTGCAATGGTGCTTGGTCCTGATCGTATCGATTACGACGGCGGCCTGTTTGTAATTGCAATTGCGGGCCTGATTCTAGCGGTGATAAATACGATTTTAAAACCAATTGTGGTTATGTTGTCATTGCCAGCGATTTTGTTTAGTCTGGGGTTGTTTATGATTATTATTAACGCCGGTATGGTGCTGGTTGCAAGCTGGCTGTATGATTCGCTGCAAGTTTCTAACTTTGGCGCAGCGTTGTTGGCTGGAATAATCATCGGGCTGGTAAACTATTTAGTCACGGCAATTCTAGAAGAACACGGCGGGCGAAAATCTGCCAAAAATCACGCCTAAATCAAGTACAAATCAGGTATAATGCCTAACATGACATTTTTGAACTACATCACGATTGGCAGTGCAATGCTCATGATTGTGTTGATTTTGGTGCAGACTCGCGGCGCAACACTTGGCGCGGGTTTTGGCGGTGGCGCCGATATTAACACGGTTCGCCGAGGTTCTGATAAAACTATTTTTCAGCTCACCATATTCACGGCAATCATCTTCTCGCTGTCAATTTTACTAACGATTATTGTCACCTAAAGAAAGACGGCGCAACCAATGGTTCGTTCTGCGAAATTCCGTTTTAGTCGACTGTTTAAGCGTCGCAAAGCTCAGGTGGAAACTTTAGGTGAATCTGCCGAAAAGGGCATCGAACGGCATTTTTTTGCTCGGCTCAGTCATATCATTGGTATTCGTCGCTTTATGTTCAGTTGGATTTTGCTGCTGTTGCTATTAGCTGGCGGCGTTGTGATTCAGACGCGGGGTTTATCTAGGTTTTATCAGTCATTGCAACCAGGTGCCGGTGGTATTTTTACCGAAGGAATTGTGGGTAGTTTTAGTAATGCTAACCCGATTTATGCAACCAGCGCAGTTGATGCAAGCGTGGCGCGGCTCGTTTTTTCTGGACTTATGAAATACGACAATCAGAATCGCCTGGTTCCTGATTTGGCAGAAAAGCTTGACGCAAACCCAGAAGGTAATCAATACACAGTTCGGTTGCGCGAAAACATTTTGTGGCACGACGGTACGCCGCTTACCGCTGCAGATGTTGTTTTCACATATCAGACGATTCAAAAACCAGATGCGCGTTCGCCACTGTTGCCAAACTGGCGCAAGGTAGAAATCAGCGCAAAAGATTCACGCACGATTATTTTTACATTGCCCCACGGGCTGGCTTCTTTTCCGCATTCGCTGACAAACGGAATCGTACCAAAACACGTACTGGAAAATATTCCGGTATCTGACTTACGGGCCGCACAGTTTAACACGGTAAACCCAATTGGCTCTGGTCCTTTTAAGTGGGAGGGTGTTCAGGTTTCTGGCGGTGATCCAGAAAGCCGCGAAGAGCAAATTGGCATGACGGTCAACAATAATTATTACAAGGACAGTCCTAAGATTGAGCGATTTGTTATTCGGGCGTTTCGTAGTGAACAGCGCTTGGCAGAAGCTTTTGATAAGGGTGAAGTATCGGCAGCCGCCGGACTTGAAACTGCGCCAGAGCGTCTTGAAAAATCAAACACGGCTCGCGAATATAGTATTCCGCTCACCGGACAGGTCATGATTTTCTTAAAAAATTCTGACGAAATACTTCGTGACGAAAAAGTGCGATCTGCATTAACACAAGCGACGAACCAAGATGAACTTATACAGGCGCTTGATTATCCAGTGCTGTATTCACGCGGACCATTATTGAACGGCCATGTTGGCTATGACAAAGACCTAGTGCAACAAAAATATAATTTCGAAGCCGCAATGCAACAGCTCGACAATGCCGGCTGGAAAGTTGGAGTTGACGGAATTCGTAGCAAAAAAAATCAGCAATTGACCGTAGAGCTGTTTACTCAGGCAGATACTCAGTACTCGCAACTGGCGCAAACTATCAAGGCACAATGGCAAAAAATAGGGGTGTTAGTGACAGTAACCGAAGAGCAGGATACGAAGCTACAATCAACAATCGCAGCGCATAGTTATGACGCGCTTTTGTACGGAATCACGGTGGGGCCAGATCCGGATGTGTATGCGTATTGGCATAGCTCGCAGGCTGATCCGCGCTCGGCGAGTCGCCTGAATCTGGCCGAGTACAAATCCAAAACCGCAGACGCCGCGCTAGAAGCCGGACGAAGTCGCGTGGCAAGCAGCTTACGCAAAACAAAGTATCAACCATTTTTGAAGGCGTGGCGCAAAGACGCTCCAGCAATTGCCTTGTATCAACCAAGATTTTTGTACGTCACAAATAATCGAATTTTTGGGTTTGAGCCAACGACACTAAACAGTTCAACTGATCGCTACGCCAACGTCGAAAACTGGGCCGTTCGCCAAGACCGCGTCAACATTTACTAAATCTGATATACTATCTCTCTGTTACGACAGCTCAGCCCGCAGATGTGGCGGCCAGATTGAAAGATCGTAGACGCCGCGTCAAAAGTAAGTGTATGGGGATGTGGCGGAATTGGTAGACGCGCTACGTTCAGGTCGTAGTGAACTTCGGTTCGTGAAGGTTTAAGTCCTTTCATCCCCACCAAAATGAGAAGTCATCTTTAGATGATTTTTTATTTTGTGGAGTGTAAGACGCGACCCGCGAGCAAAGCGAGAGGTTCAAGTCCTATGCGTCCCCACTAATTCCTTGAAGCTGAATGTGGTATGATTGTTTGTAATGAAGCCGCTTAGGCTTACCTAATTAGACGAGGGTAACAGAAGGAAAATACATGAATAAAGTTGCGCTTTACTTGCAGGAACATTTAACGGGTGAGGTTATGACTTCGGCGGCGGCTCGCAAGTACTTCTCGACCGACGGCGGTGTGTTCGAGGTTATGCCAGCAATGATCGTGTACCCGCAAAATGAAAACGACGTACGCAAAACAGCCCGCTTTGCTTGGCAACTGGCCGAGCGCGATCGTCCGATTCCGATTACTGCTCGAGGCCGTGGTAGCGACCAAGCTGGCGCCGCAATTGGCGAGGGAATTATTATGGTTTTTCCGGCGCACATGAATAAATTGCTAGAACTTGATACGCGCAGCGGCGACGTCACCGTTGAGCCCGGGCTAGTGTACGGCAAGTTGCAGCAAACATTGCATACGCACAAAAGATTTTTGCCGCCGTTTCCGTCATCGATAGAATTTGCCACAATGGGCGGCGCCGTTGCAAATAACGCAGCTGGCGAAAAAACAATTAAATACGGCAGCACGCGCAATTATACAAAAGGTTTGCGGGTAGTACTTGCCAACGGCGAAGTAATCGCAACAGGCCGTATTAACAAGCGCGACCTCAACAAAAAACTCGGTTTAGCGACGTTTGAGGGCGAGGTGTACCGCGCGCTCGATAAACTCATCGAAGAAAACAAAGACCTTATCAACAATATGGATTTGAACGTTACCAAAAACTCGGCCGGTTACGACTTGGCAGATGTAAAACGCAAGGACGGATCGTTTGATTTGACGCCGCTAATGGTTGGCAGTCAAGGAACGCTCGGGATTGTCACCGAAGTCACCTTTACGACCGAACCATTTAATCCGGCTACCACGCTAATCGCCGCCTATGTCGATGATATTTCACTTGCCAAAGAATTAGTTTTGGATCTGCGAAATCTGCCAGAGACACCTTGCGCAATCGAAGTCGTCGACGAAAACTTACTAAACTTATTGGATGAAATTAATCCGAATCAACTAAAAGGCACGCTCGAAAAACCATTCCCCAAACTCATTGTGTTGATTGAATTCGACAATCAAAGTGAGCGTACACAAAAAAACATGGTCAAACGTGTCGAAAAAATGCTACACAAGCGCGATATTCATTTTCAGACCGAAACAGAACCTGCGGCAAAAGAAAAGTTGTGGAAAATTCGCCACAGCGCCGCCAGTGTGATTACTCATACAGAAGGAAACGCCAAAGCGTTGCCAATTATCGAAGACGGAATTGTGCCGGTCGCTAAGTTTGACGAGTATTTAGAGGGTGTGTACGAAATTTTTAACAAGTATCATCTAAAGATTGCGATTTGGGGCCACGCCGGTAACGCCAATTTGCACATGCAACCATTTTTGGATTTATCGCAGGTTGGCGATCGTCAAAAAGTATTCAAGATTATCGACGAATATTATAACTTGGTGATTAGTCTTGGCGGCAGCACCAGCGGCGAACATTCTGATGGCCGTTTGCGCGCACCGTATCTGCAGCAATTGTACGGTGATGACGTCTACGAACTGTTTCAAAAAACCAAAGTGATTTTTGATCCGCACAATATTTTAAATCCAGGTGTAAAAATGAACGTCACGCTTGCAGACATCAAACCGTTGCTGCGTGACGATTACTCCATGGACCACCTCTACGACCACTTGCCCCATTAAGCGTTAAAGACTAGCTTTTTTAAGGTAAAGCAGCTACTATATACCCTGTTATTTCGACTAGATCCCTCTAGAAATGAACAAGAGTGTTTATGCGGACGTGGCGGAATTGGTAGACGCGCTACCTTGAGGGGGTAGTGGGAGCAATCCTGTGGAGGTTCAAGTCCTCTCGTCCGCACCATTGCATTTTTCTCTGTTACAGGGTAAAATTTGTCGGTTACTTAACATTCAAGGGCGCTTAGCTCAGTTGGCTAGAGCATCTCGTTTACACCGAGAGGGTCGGGGGTTCGAGTCCCTCAGCGCCCACCAGATGTATCGTATTCCAACCCCGACCACGGCAACGTGGTCGGGGTTGTTTCGTTCCGTCCGCCTCTGGGGGGTTCGGTGGCGCTCCGTCGGCGAGGTACGTGAAGGTGTCGGTGAGTCGGGCGTAGGGAATGTCGTGGTCGTCGATGTAGAGCGCTTCGAAGACTGCCTGGTTGATGTGTCGTCGTCCGTCGTCGCTGGATGCTTCGTAGCCTCGTTGGCAGTCGGTCAGGAGTGTGAGCGCTTGGGTGAGGTTGTGCTCGATGTGGTTCCATTCGGCTGAGCAGTCGGCGATTCTGCGTTCGCACACAACGAAGGTTGGGAATCCACCGCAGTTGTGGGCGCAGCAGGCTCCGCCACTGCCCTCGGACCTCGATGGTGGTGTCGGCAAGACCACGTACGGCCCGATCCCGAACGGAGACGGCGTTCGGTTCCTGTGGGTCTTCACCGACGAACGAGGAATCGGAGCGCAGAGCATCACGCCGGTTTTCCGAAGCGACCGCCCGGAGATCCACGCTGATGAAACGATCGAGACGTTGGTCAAGCGGGTCGCCCGTGGCTACCTCGCGGTTGGTGGAAATCCGGGGGAGGACGCTGACCCGCTCGCCACCTTGTCAATTCTGCTGCTGCTCTACTTGGC
>CAZDDV010000021.1:0-10485 GCA_964504275.1 uncultured Candidatus Saccharibacteria bacterium
CTTTACTATCTTCAAATATTTTGGTAATATTAAATTGTTGGAAATAAAGTTTTTCATATATAATGATACCACAATATAATATTACTAATAAATTATGGCAGAGTCAAGTAAAAACAATATAGCAAAAACCGTAAAGCGATTACGAGAGAAAACGGGCTTATCTCAAGAGAAGTTAGCTCGTCTTGCTAATGTTTCAAATAATACGATTATTAACATTGAAGCAGGCAAACAAGATAATCCGACCATTGAAACTTTAAAAAAGATCGCCAAGGGATTAGATACACCTATTGAGGATTTAATAAAATAAAACTATGACAGAATTAATTGATAAAAAAATTCGTAATAAGAAAATTGAGCTTCTCGATTACTACCGCAATCGGGCAAAAGAGCTTATATCAGAAGTTAAGCAGATTTATGGTGAATCTGAATATCAGCAAAGAGCTTCTGCTGTAAATAAGGGTCTTATTGAGACAAAAGAAACGCTTCTTAAAACTCTTGAACAAAAATCCAAAAAGGGAAATTGGACACCACAAGAAATTTTAGAGGGTATTTTGTTAATTACATATACCAATTACATCGTAATGATGGAGTCAAGAAACGATGTCTGGCCTTATGAGTATATGTCATTTGCTCGTAGAATTGGTGAATTATGGGAACCATTCTGTCAATTATGTTGGGAATATCCAATAAATAAAGATATTAATTATATTGTCCCGCCACTCTTTAAAGATGTAAGAGAAAAATTATCTAAAGAACTGGAAGATTTTATCAAAAAACTTAAAATTTCAGATAAAGAGAAAGCGGGGTTGAAAACATATTACCAAAAAGTTTGGACGCTTGTTACATCGGGCGAAATCAATCTGGAATTAGATTTGCATTTTGAGGATGGCAAAAATAAATATGTGGTAGATTTTAAAAGTGGCTTTAGTTCAAACGAAAAAGGTAATACAAATCGTTTGTTACTTGTCGCTAGCGTTTATAAAATTCTCGAAGAAGGTCATAAATGCCTTTTATTTGTTAGATCGTCGGAAGAAAAAAATAACCACTATCTCCAAACTCTTAAAAAGTCGGGCTTATGGACAGTATTTTGCGGTCAGGAAACCTATGAGCAAATTAGAAATATTACGGGGTTTAATCTTTCAAATTGGCTTAAATTAAATGTTAATTGGGAAAAAGATTTTGATTCTAAAATGTATAGCCATTTGAAATCAAACAAGCTAATCCAATATTTAGAATGGTAGACCAAATTATAAATGGAAAAACAAGGACTCGTCGTCAATTCTGTTCATTTTATACAGAATCCGACCCTATATTAACCTATATGGTTGATAGGCTGGGTGTAGCAGAAAACGATGTAATTTTAGAACCCTGTGCTGGGGATGGTGTTTTTATTGAAAAGATTATTTCAACAAAAGCTCACGGCTACAAAATTGATGCCCTTGATCTTAATCCTATTGCTGTTGAGGGATTGAAAAACAAATTTCAATCAAATCATATTACTGTAAGACAGGCCGATACCTTGCTTGACCCCACATTGGATTTATTTGTGAATAGCAACGGATTCTATACAAAAATAATCGGGAATCCTCCTTATGGTGCATGGCAAGAATATAAAAAAAGAGATATTTTGAAAAAACTCTATGGTGGGAATGTTAAAGAAACATATACACTTTTTATAAAAAAATGTATTGATTTACTCAAAGAAAACGGACGACTTGTTTTCATTGTTCCTGATACTTTTTTAGCTTTACATTTACACAAGGACACAAGGGAAAAAATATTGAAAGAAACAAAAGTAAAAGAGATATTATTGATTCCATCGAATTTTTTCCCCGGCGTCAATTTTGGCTATTCCAATCTTTGTATAATAACACTCGAAAAAAATAGAAATAACCAAACTAATAAGATAAAGATTTTCTCTATCTTAGACAAAGTTGATAATTTGTATGAAATGGTGAAAGGAAATTTTTCCGTAGCTAGTTTTTTTGAAGAAATCGATCAAGAGAAAATTAAAAAATCTATTGATTCTGCTTTTCTGTTGGGAGGTAATACTAAAATAAGAAAAATCATCAATGAGTCAGGTATAAAGCTTGGAGATATTGCAAATTGCGTTACTGGATTTTACTCGGGAGATAACAAACAATTTTTGGCAGTAAAAAATCATGAAATCAAAGGATCGAAAGATTACCAGAAGATAGATGACGATTTAATTGAATTTAATTATCTGAAGCAAAATAAGTTAATCGATGGACTGAAAAACAAAAAGCTATATGTCCCTATATTAAAGGGTGGCAATGGCAAATTTATCAAAAAAACAGAATGGTTTGTAAAGTGGGATGAGCAAACTGTTAATTTTTATCATCAAGACAAGAAGGCAAGATTTCAAAATGCACAATATTATTTTCGAGAAGGCATTGGTGCTCCAATGGTAAAAAGCTCACATTTACACGCCTTTTTACTTGATAAAAGGTTATTTGATCAATCTATTGTTGGTATATTTCCAAAAGACGAAAAATATTTAAATTATCTTTTAGCATTTCTAAATTCTGATGTATGTAGCAAAATAGTTCATGTTATTAATCATACTGCAAACAATTCAGCAAATTATTTAAAAAAACTTCCCATAATTACAGATGATAATGCTATTAGCGAAATAGATAATATTATGGAAATT
Organism: uncultured Candidatus Saccharibacteria bacterium; assembly: GCA_964504275.1. Lineage (GTDB taxonomy): Bacteria > Patescibacteriota > Saccharimonadia > Saccharimonadales > JAGQNJ01 > CAYQXB01. The sequence continues at coordinate 2,675 of CAZDDV010000021.1, forward strand.
TATTTTACTACCAAAGATGAAGCGGTTGCCATAAGTAAGATAAACAATGTTTTTAACGAGCTATATAAAATTTAGATATGGCAACAACTATTACAACATCATTTCAAAAACTAAGAGAAAATCTTGAAATAACAGGACTTCAAAAAAGCACAGTTTCAACTCGCCAAGAAAATGTTCGCGATGTTGTGGCGGGCGAAATGGATGTTTTAGATTCTTTTTTAACTGGTTCCTATGCAAGGTCAACAATGATTGCACCGCTCGTGAAAGCAGATATTGATATTCTTATTGTTCTCGATCCTAAATATTTTGAGTCAGACGGACAGGCAAGTTTGTTGGATAAAGTAAAAAGGGCATTGTTAAAAACTTATACAAAAACTCCAAAAATAAGCAGAAACGGACAAGCGGTTACTATCACTTTTACAGATTTTATTGTTGATGTCGTTCCAGCGTTTAATCGAAAAGGTGGGGGTTATTTGATTCCAGACTCGGTTCAAAAAATTTGGATAGCAACTAACCCTAAAATCCATGTTGATATAATGACCGAAAAGAACAAAAATCACAGTGGTGATTTAGTGCCAATTGTAAAAATGATTAAGGGCTGGAATAGAAATATAAATTATTCATTCGTTTCTTTTCGATTAGAATTACTAGCAATGGAAATCTTTGAAAATGTTACGATTTCAGATTTTTCAAGCGGTATAAGATATTTTTTTGATAAAGGACGAGAGAAAATAAAATATAAAGCAAAAGACCCTGTTTCATACGGTGGCGAAATAAGTGGATTGAGAAACATTACGACGCAAGAGGAAGCCGTTAGCAGGTTTGAAACTGCTTATGGTCGGGCAATAAAAGCTGAGCAGTATGCGAAAAATGGAAATATTGAAAATGCTGTTGATGAATGGAGAAAAATTTTTGGTGATTATTTTCCAACTTACGGATAACAAATTATTATGACCAATAAAGAAAAAATTATAAATGAAGCAAAAAGAATTGAGGAAGACAGCTTATATTCAGCTAAAGGTCATTTTTATGCTGGTCAATGTTGGGTAAATACCAATCTTTGGCTTGGTGGTTTTTCGGCAGTTCTCTCTGCAGTTGCTGGAGCCTCCGCTTTATCACAATTTGATTATCATAATATAGTTGCTGGCGGTCTTTCAATAGTTGTTGCGGGCTTAACTGCTGTTATAACTTTTATCAATCCTAATGAAAGAGCTACTGTTCACCAAAAAACTGGCAATAAATATAATGCTTTACGAAATGATACGAGAATATTTTATGATATTGAAGCAAATGAGGCAGATGATAAAAAAGCCATTGATGATCTTAAAAAATTAAACGATAGAAGAAATAAATTGAATATAGAGTCACATCAAATTCCAAAATGGGCTTTTGAAAAAGCTAGAAAAGGAATTGAAGAAGGTGAAGCAAAATATAAAGTTGATAATTAAAATCAAATTTTAGGTGGCGCGCCAGTTTTCAACTGGCACGAAATTCGGAAACAAAAAAGGAAAGGTTCAAAAACCCGCCCGCATTCCTCCCCAGACCCCTCCTGCGGGCGGGACGGAAGCCGAGGCAGGGCAATTCCATTCCCCCAGAAAAATAGTTTGCCCTGCCGAGTCCAAATTAATTTTCAGGATTTTCCTCAAAAAATGTTCGAACATCAATCAAAAAACACCGCCAAGTAGTCCGCTTTCAAACCCCGGTCCAAGAAATTTGGATCGGGGTTTGCTGCTTGTTGAAGCAGTGGGTCGGCGAGATCTTGGTTCAGGCGTTGGAGGAGTTCTTCTTCGACCATCTGGGCGAAGGGTTCGTTTCGCCAACGCATGTGTTCGAGTGTGATGTCGTATCCGTGTCAGAGGCCGACGGATTTTCGATAAAAGTTCGGCGGATGGTTGACGCTTCTGGTGGCGTACTTGACAACGTTGTTGGCATTCGCGATTCCATGGAAGTGGAACTTGCTGCGAAGGCATTCGAGACGTACGGCTCGGGCCTGATGGGCGACCCAAAGCCGAAGCTGATCGTTGTTCAGCTGATACGCGCGGCGCTTACCGAGGATCGCGAAGATGCTTCGAATGCACTCTACTTTCTTGCCGAGTTGGAAAGTCAATTTCGTCAATACCTGATCCGTCAGGTATTTCCCAAGCTGGGTTCTCGGTGGGTCACAGATCTGTCCAGAATGCTTGCCGATAGCCGCGTCTTTGCAATTCCAACCGAATCAACCAACACGATCAGAAAGACCCCAAAGGATTGGTCGCTGAAGCAGTGCATAGTTGCGTCCAAGGCGGCATCTGAAGTCAGCTCCGATATTGCATCCCAGCTACACCGGCAGATTCCAAATGGTCTCACCATCCTGGAACGGGTACTCCCAATGAGAAACCTCGCCATGCACGGTAGCATCTTCGATGAGCCCGCGAACAGGAAACTCTTCTTTGCTCCCAAGGCGCTGCTGGATTTATCTCTGCTGCTCGAGGCGGTTAAGCTTCTTGGGGACCTTCGCCAGTTGAAACACCAACCCAATTGACCTTTTTCACGAGTTGGCCTATTATTGAATATCGAAAGGACTCGGTTCAGCTTATGACGATTGTTCCACCATCCGACGAGATAGACTACGAGACCGGAAGTATTACAACGCCCGAGGAGCGAGGCGAGCACGAGCCACGTGAATGGCAGTTCGTCGGTGACGATTACGCGGAACGCCTTGCAGCGTACCGAAGCCTCACTGATCTGTCGGTGCTTAAGCTTGAGGTACACAGTTCCCTCACGGCTCTAGCAGAAGGCAGAAAGCCTGAATGTGTGCTTGGCGCTCTCGCCATTCGACGTATGACAAAGTCTGATATCTCAGCTCAGATCGAGGTCGAGCCTCAGTTTGTTACTCGTACGCTCGACGTTTTGCAGCGAAGTGGCGTAGTCGGACAAGATTACGAGCACGATCCCGAGTATTTCCTTCATCCTGCGCCGGTGTTTGACAGGAGCGCCGGGTTCTAGTAGCCAGAGACGGAGGTTCCTGCCCCATGCTCGACCTGTCACTTCCCGAGTCCGGGCTACTAGCAACTCTGGCTGGGATCGTTCTGGCCTCTGCTGCCGCGTCAGTTATGTCGATCGTGCTCTTATGGTTTCGGATTCGTAAGGTTTCCCAGTTTCAAATCCCCGTATGGCCGATTCTGGTCACAGCGAGATCCAGCGTCGCTCAGTATCTAACCTCGGAAGCCCTCTACACCGCGATCGTCGCAGGCGTCTTGGCGGGCACGGGACCTTCGCGACCCTTCAATGTCGACGAAGTGGTTACCGACCACCTAATTCTTTCATGGCTCTTGTTAGGAGCCGGTATGAGTCTCTTTGGGGTTCGGATTTTTTCGTAAACACACCGCCAAGAAATATTGTTTTTTTCGATTGTTGATACTATAATTCATAGATAATAAACCAAAGGCTGGACAACTCATGACACAAGGTACAAAACAAAAACCAAACAAGCACAGCGGCAAACTACTAAGTATTATGCTCGTCTTGATTCTTGCTATTGGACTAATGGCGGGAGTTATTGCTATAACCACAACCAATCGCACTAAAAGTTACCAAGCCTGCTTTTTGATAAAAGAGGGCGATGTAAGCTGCGCAAATTATGACTTTTCTAAAATTAATACTACGGATTTGCCGCAAATTAACGGGCAAAACATTACACGGATAACAGCTGCTCCGAACTTTTCGTATTATATCGCCGCCATAAAAGGCAGCGGCTATCGTGACGATCCGAAGTACTTGCTAGACGAAAACTATAATATTGTTCGCGAAATTAATGCGACCATTAATACCTACGATATGCTCCAAACAGTCTGGACTAAAGATGGCTCATTCGCGTTTTTTCATGATGACGTAGGGTTTTTGTATCGCTATAACACCGCTACCGGCGAGCAAAACACGCTGAACGATAGTCGCTTAGAGTCGATCAAGGACGAAACATTTGAACAAAACAAACGCGGCGATATCGGATTGTTAGCCATGACCCCAGATGAAAAGCTTGTTTTTACTGTTAACGACGATATGGATGACAGATACTCACTCTATACTATGGATAATGACGGCACAAATCCGAAGCAACTCGTCGAAGATGGCTACATTGCAAACATTGCCGTTCGTAGAAATGGAGACGTCTTATACAGCGTCGATAAAACAAAAGAATCACCCGAAGATTTTGGATTGTGCGCGAGCGAAGAATGCCAGCTGTATTCGGTTAACCCAAAAACCGCCGAAAGCCGTGAAATTACCGGCGACTCGATTCAGTTCTGGGGTTTTACTTATGACGCAAAAACCGATACTGCGTTTTTAGTTCGTGGCCCGGGAGGCTCGGTTAAAGAAGTATTTAGTGGAAACGTAGACCGGCTCAAAACAATCGAACAAGCTCATCGCATAACGCTAGATGGCTACGCTAAAGCACAGGGTGATTATTCGCTCATACCAATGGGTAAAACAAGGCTAGCTATCGCAGATGCCTACAAGCAAAGCGAAGGAGTCAAACTTTACGACCTCAAATCTGGAAAACAACAAGCCGCCATCACTAAACAAATGCTCGACGTATCGCATGATAGTGGAGGCGGAGTAGGATTCGTCCGTGGCGCCTGGAAACGACAGTAAAGCCTTCGTATCATCGGTTATGCTATAATGTAGGAATGAAAATTACAAAGTACGAGAATTCCTGCCTCGATATCGTCAGCGGCAAAACGCGAGTTATTATTGATCCCGGTGTTTTTACAAAAAAGTTGCAGGATTACGCCGGAGTAAATGCGGTTGTTGTAACGCATATTCATCCCGACCATTTTGCGCCAGATAATTTGCAGCGGATTATCGCAGCGAATCCTGGTGTTGCTATTTACACTACAGAAGAGATATCCAAAGAATTTAATACCAATGTCACGGTCGCACAAATCAGCCAAACGTACAAAGCTGGCGAGATAGCCCTAGAATTTTTTGGCGGCGCTCATGCCCAAATTAGTTCGAACTTGCCGCTTGCACAAAATATCGGAGTGCTTGTAGGCGACGTATTGTACTATCCTGGCGATTCTTTAACCCCATGCCCAAAACCGCATAGCGTTTTGGCGCTACCGGTAATGGCGCCTTGGCTCAAGTTCAGCGAAGCTGAGGCTTTCATGGCAAAGTCTAGTGCTACGAAAGTTTTTGCGTCCCACAATCAGTTCATAAACGAAGACGGCCAGAATTTGTACAATCGCCTAGTGGGCAACGCCTGCCAACAACAAAACAAGACCTACAAATTTTTAGACGTCGGCGAATCTATATAGTAATAAATATCAAAAAATTACTTAGCTGAATTACTAACTGATTTTAGTTCCGACGGTTTCGCCTTGAACAATTTTAAGCAAGTTGTCTTTTGTAAAACCATCAAACACAATCACGTGCAGGTTGTTCTCCATAGCCAGTCCGAGCGCGGCCTTATCCATGACTTTGATTTCCGGGTTTTCGACAGCATGTTGAAACGACATGTTTTCGTGACGTACAGCGTTAGAATGTTTTGCCGGGTCCTTATCGTAAATCCCATCAACTTTTGTTGATTTAAGTACGACCTGGCAATCCATTTCTAGGCCCAATGTTAACGCAGCCGTATCTGTCGTGACGTATGGCTGCCCAGTACCACCGCCAACAATGACCACACGACCAGTTTGCAGGTGCTTTTCTGCCAGTCGATACGAAAAAGATTCGGCAACTTGCTCGGCATAAATATGGCTCAGGCAACGAGTTTCGACGCTGTTTGCTTCAAAAATATCCGTCAGCGCAATTGCATTGACGAGCGTCGCCAGCATTCCCATGTGGTCACCAGTCACGCGCTTGATCCCGTGTCCAGCAATTTGTGCGCCGCGCACAATGTTGCCGCCGCCGACCATGATGACGACCTGGCAACCCGCTTCTGTTACTTTTTTGACCTCTTGCGCAAGCCAGCTACCAACCTTGGGGTCAATGCCATATTCTTTATCGCCAGCTAATTGTTCGCCAGAAAGCTTCAGTAAAATTCTCTTGTATGCTGTGCTCATTTATTAGCTACTACTCTAGCACAGAACGGGCGATTTTGTTACACTTTAGTCACCAGGACGGGGAATATCAGGATGAATATGAGCGAAAACGACAAAAAAGTTATCTTAGAATATTTTGACGATAAGTTCGCGATGCTCGTGGAGTCGCTCGGGGCGATGATCGACATCAAGTTAGCGCCAATAGCTAACGATGTTGCGGAACTAAAGACAGATACGAAAGTCGTTAAACTGGTTGTTACGCAAACCAACAAAGACCTCAAAAAACTTGAAAAGCGCGTTACCAAACTCGAAAAAGCTGTGTTTGCATGAAGATTTTTAGCTGGAATGTGAATGGAATTCGCGCCGTATTGCGAAAAGGCGAGTTGCAAACTTTTATGTCAAAATACCGGCCCGACATTTTGTGTTTGCAAGAAACAAAGGCCGAGCAAGGGCAAGCCGAGTATGATTTTCCAGAGTACGAAGAATATTGGAACTCTTCGCGGACGAAGAAAGGCTACAGCGGCACGGCAATTTTTACCAAAATAAGGCCAATCGCAATTATCAATGATATCCCGCCAGCAATCGCAAAAAAACACGGACTCGTGAGTGACGAATACGGCCACAGCAACGACGAAGGCCGCGTGATCGCTGCCGAGTTTGAAGATTACTACGTCGTAACTGCCTACACACCAAACGCCAAAGATGATCTGACCCGAATCCCGCTCCGCGTGCAGTGGGACAACGCTGTAATCGCTTTTTGTGATTCGCTGCAAAAGAAAAAGCCGGTGATTTACTGTGGTGATATGAACGTGGCGCACACAGAAGACGATCTAGCCAACCCGAAACCCAACAAAGGTAAAAAGGGTTTTACGGCCGAGGAACGCACCGGCTTTGACAACTGGCTCGCTAAAGGTTTTGTTGATACATTCCGCATGTTCACACAAGGAAACGGCCACTATACTTGGTGGAGTCATTTTGCAAAATCTAGAGAGCGAAACGTCGGCTGGCGCATTGATTACTTCTTAGTATCCGAAAAACTAAAATCCAGAGTCAAAAAATCAGAAATTCACGCAACCCAAATGGCTCCGACCACTGCCCAAGCAGCATCGTGCTGTAACGTATGAAAAAATTCGCTGTTTTTGATATCGATGGGACGCTTATTCGCTGGCAGTTATACCACGCGGTGGTTAACGAACTGGCACAAGAAAATTTGCTGGGTGATGATGCGCTGCAAAAACTTCACGAAGCACGCATGGTCTGGAAACGCCGCGAACATCCCAAGGCTTTCTCGCAGTACGAAGCCGAACTTATCAAAATTTACGAAACGGCTCTACCAAATGTTTCGACCAAAAAATTTGACGCAGCCGTAGAAAAAGTCGCCAACGAATTTAACGCTCAAGTGTATCGTTACACGCGCGATTTAATTTTATCGCTCAAAAAACAAAACTATGTGCTGATCGCAATTTCTGGATCACACCAAGAACTCGTCGAGAAAATCGCTAAACAATTTGATTTTGATCTGTGGACCGGCACTAAATACGAGCGACGCGGCGGCGCATTTAGCGGTAAAAGTTTTATCGCCAGCCACAACAAAAGAGAATTACTTCAAGAGTTTATTGCCGAACACAATCTAACAGCAAAAGACAGTTACGCAGTGGGGGATAGCAAAAGCGACGCGCCCATGCTCGAACTCGTTGAGCATCCAATTGCGTTTAATCCGGACCAAGAATTATTTGAAATCGCTCAGAAAAATACTTGGCCAATTGTCATTGAGCGCAAAAACGTCGTGTACAA
>CAZDDV010000022.1:0-10449 GCA_964504275.1 uncultured Candidatus Saccharibacteria bacterium
TTGAAGGCTGCTTCTTCTGGAGTGAGAGGGAGGGGTTGTGTTTCAGGGGAGGCAGAGGATTCTGCGGTAGCCAAAGAGCCGATCATCAAACCCTTTCTTTCTACTGCACGCATCAGCTCATCTTCAGTGAAGACAGTATCTAACAACACATCCGGATTAGCCGGTGTGCCTGTAGTAATTGATGCGCCAACTATTTCACCAAATTTTTCAACATCCATTAGTAAACTCCAAACTTAAAAGATTTGGTCAATATTATACCATGCCATGCTGTATGATGCAAATATGATGATCAAGTTGGTTGGTTGCTGTCTTCATACCTCCTCCCAAATCTCCTCAGCGAGCACCCCATGCTCCTTCAGCTTCGTGGTAGTCGTAAGCCGCACATGTGGCCTATCCTCATCATCAAAGTCCCAGATATCATTCATGAGTCCTCTGGTTCTTCGTTTGGCATAAATCAGGTCAGTGAGGGTGGCGCAGACGAGTAAGATAGTTGGTGCTGGATCGCCATAGGTTTTTTGTTCCCAGTCACCCAATTCTTCGTCCAGATACTGTACGTACTTGCCAAGCCTGTGACGCAATCGGTAGCGCGGTAGGCTGGCATCAAAGATCTCTAACATATAACTTTCAACTGTCTCAGGCTCTCCCATACCTTCGTATTGCTCCTTAGAAAAGCATAAATGTGGATGGATGAGTTCATTATCACTCATAAAGTGGTAGTAGCTGTCGCTGCGATACTCGGCTTCCGTTTCGTAGAAATACCAGGTTTGGGAATAGTCTCCCTCATTACGTGCTTGCTCGAGGCTAATGCAGATGTCGGCAACGCTCAGACAGCGATCAATAAAGCCCGGGCTGCGTTCGTGTTCGCGGTAGCGTTTGCGGAGTTCTTCGCTTGGGTGAGAATCTCTGGCCTGGAAGTGCCGGATACCGTTAATGCCGAGGTAGTAGATTGCTGGCTTAGTTTTTTCTGCAAAGTGGTCTTTGTTGTAGATCCAATTGATATATTCTTTGTTTCGTAAGTCTTTAAGCCATAGGTTAATGGTCTTTTTATCTTTGTGTTTGAGTATTGTTTGTATGTGTATTCTGGTAAGGAATCTATAGGTATAGAGCAGCTTGAGTATTTCTTGTTGTTTGTTCGTTATTGCTGATGCGGTTAGTTGTTTCATTGTGCCAAACCCTCCTACTCCGTGTATTTATAAAGGTAGGTACCACTATATCTGAACATTAACAGATTGACACAAGCGTGATGTTGCCCTCGCCCTTGGGGGCAAGGATTATGAACGCTACAAACCTTAATTTGATAGAGATCGGGGAGTCAAAAGCTTCGATAGCACCAGCTCGAACATGGGTGTATCACTCTTGCGATTGGAATAACGAAAAGCGTATTCGTTAGCATACTGCTGTAGGTAGATCGGGTCGCAATGTCGGTAAACGCCGTAGATGCCACGCTTGAATTGGCTCCAGAAGTTCTCAACGTTTTGAGTGTGCACCCGGCCAACAACGTACTGTTGACGGCCATGATTGACGGTTTCGTGTAAGAAACCTCTCCTTTTAAGTAATCGATATGATCCGTGCTCATCACTATAGATGGTTGCTGCCTGGTCAATATTCCTTTGAATTTCAGGAATAAGCACGCGAGTACCAGAGCTTTTGACATGTCGTATTCTGGCTCGGCCGCCACGCTCTACCATTCCAAAAATAACCTGGCTGTTATGAGGCTTAGCTGTACTGCGACGTTGAGGGTTGGGGTGCATGTAGACTTCATCAACTTCAACGCTGTCACTGAGCAGGGTCTCATCATCAGCCATCATTAGGCGAACTTGTTTGAAAATACGCCATGCTGTTTTGTAGGTTACGCCAGAAATACGCTGAAACTGGAGAGCAGACATACCAGAACGCGTGTTAGTCATAAAGAAGATAGCTAAAAACCATGTCCTTAGATCAGTAGTGGTCTTATGGAATGGTGTACCAGCAAGTGGATAGAGCTGAGCACCACATTCACACTGGTAAGCTGGACGGCTTGGCAGCTTATGAAAGCCATCTATTAAGCCACATGTGGTGCAAGGCTTATCTGCAAAGTGCATTTTCCATAAGTACTCAAGACAACTGTCACTAGTGGGAAACTGCTGATTAAACTCTTGGATGGTGAACTTCATATCTGTTAACAGTATAGTAAAGAAGTATTATGGCGTCAAGGGATAATTGCCGAGTAAAACTATTGCGGTAACAGAGAGAGTGTGTTAGGATAAACTCCGAATGATAGCAAAAGAGAAGAAAACAGCAGTAATAACTGATTTGCAAAAGAGTAAAACCGACACCGGTAGTAGCGCCGTGCAAGTTGGTATTTTGACCAGCCGCATCACAGAAATTACTGAACACTTGCAAACCAACAAGAAAGATCACATGGCTCGCCGTGGACTGTTGCAAATGGTTGGCAAACGCAAACGACACTTGGCTTATATTGCTAAAAAAGACAGTGGTGAATATTTGGCACTGATCAAAAAACTTGGCATTCGCCGCTAATCTGCATAGATTAATTTCTCGAGTCATCGAGGCATCAAACTTGTGCACATTAACAGAAGATTAATGATTGGTTCGTGACATAGCCACAGATATATGAGGAACGCACAAGCGTCGTATATTTGCACCATGTTACGAACCGTCGAAAAGAAAGGAACAAATGAGTACAATTAACCCATTTGGAAAAGAAATTGTAAAAGTAGAAACCGAGTTTTGTGGTAAAACGCTAAGCCTAGAGGTCGGCCGAGTTGGATTCCGCGCCAGCGCCAGTGTTTTGGTGCGCTACGGCGACACCGTTGTGCTGGGAACAGCCATGGTAAACGACAAAAGTTTGCGCGACTTTGATTATTTTCCGCTCTCAATTGATTACGAAGAAAAAATGTATGCAGCCGGAAAAATCAGCGGATCGCGATTTATTAAACGCGAAGGTCGCCCAAGCGACGACGCCATTTTAATTGGCCGTTTGATTGATCGCCCGATTCGCCCGCTGTGGCCAAAAGGCTACCGCCATGAAGTGCAAGGTGTGGCAACCGTTTTGAGCCTGGACCCGGATTTTCGCCCAGACGCGATTGCGATGATTGCGCTCTCAGCAGCGTTTATGTTGACCGGCGCGCCATTTGACGGCCCGGTTGCTGGACTACGAATTGGCCTCAAAGACGGCAAGCCAACCGCGTTTTTGCCCGGCAAAGAATTAGAGGACGGCAAACTTGACCTAGTAGTAGCCGGAACAGAATCAGGAATCATGATGGTAGAAGCCGGAGCTAGCGAGGCGTCCGAGGACGAAATCGCCGAAGCCATCGAGTTTGGCTTCAAAGCAATGCAGCCAGCAATTAAACTCCAACAAGAACTGGTTAAAAAAATTGGCGTCACCAAGCAAGAATACGAACTTATTTTGCCCGACAGCGATATCCAACAGCGTGTTGATACGTGGCTGGAAGGAAAACTGGGCGTTGGTTTGCGAATGCCGTATCCAGAACGCAACGATTTGGTGAACAAACTTCGCACCAGCATGCACGAACATTTCGAAGCAGAGCTTGCTGACGATTTTGCCGAACAAAAAAACGAATACAACGACGCTTTCCAATTAGCGCTGCACAAAGATGTGCGCAAGGGAATCATCGACGACAACCTGCGACCAGACGGTCGCAAACTCGACGAAATTCGACCGTTGTCGTCAGAGGTAAGTATCTTCCCACGGACGCACGGCTCAAGCCTGTTCACTCGTGGTATGACGCAGGCCATGAACATTGTAACGCTCGCACCGCTCAGCTACGCACAGATGGTTGACACGATGGAGCGCGAAGGCGAACGCCGCTATCTGCACCACTACAACGCACCAGGCTGGACAGTCGGCGAAGTAAAACGTATTGGTTCACCAGGGCGCCGCGAAATCGGCCACGGCTATCTAGCTGAACGCGCGCTAATGCCAGTATTACCAAGCGAAGCGGACTTTCCGTACACCATAAGGTCAGTAACCGAAATCATGAGCCAAAATGGTTCTACCAGCATGGCTGCAACCTGTTCTAGCTGCTTGGCGCTGATGGACGCTGGCGTGCCACTAAAACGACCAGTCAGCGGAATTGCCATGGGACTAATGATGGAAGGCGACAAACCCTACATTTTGAGCGACATCGCTGATGCCGAAGATTTTGCCGGCGACATGGACTTTAAAGTGACCGGAACTCCAAAAGGAATTACGGCGCTGCAAATGGACATGAAAGTGCACGGACTTCCAGTCGAGATTTTGAAACAAGCCTTGATGCAGGGAAAAATCGGCCGCGCTCATATTTTGGAGCACATGCTGACAACCTTGGAAGGCCCAAAGCGCGAAATGAGCCCGTACGCACCACGAGTAATTGCGATTAAAATTAACCCAGAAAAAATCCGCGACGTTATTGGTAAGGGTGGCGAGATGATCAACAAAATCATCGCCGAAACCGGCGCCGAAATCGACATCAAAGACGATGGAACAGTCATGATTGCAAGCCCAGACAAGCCGAGCATCGACGCCGCAATCAAATGGGTCAAGCAAATTACTGACGATCCAGAAGTCGGAACAGTCTACGAAAACTGCCGCGTCGTCAGCGTGCTCGACTTTGGTGCATTCGTAGAAATCATGCCTGGTCACGAAGGACTCGTGCATATTAGCGAACTTAGCAATGACCGCGTCGAAAAGACAACCGATGTCGTAAACGAAGGCGATCACGTTACCGTCAAACTGATGGGAATCGATGACCGCGGCCGCCTGCAACTCAGCATGAAAGCAGTCGACGCTAAACCTAAAAAATAAGGTGGAAACCAGATGGCTAAAAAAGTCGCAAAGAAGCGTAAAAATAAAATAACAGTACCTAAAAAGTCGCATCACTATACTCGCGCGACGCGGGTTGTGATGATTGCGGTGTACGGTGCGTTTGGATGCGCATTTGTGCTGTTCGCCCGCGAAAGCACTAACAACACTTGGTATATCGCACTCGCGGCAGTTTGCGCAGTGATGGTAGTGCGACATCTTGTGGGAATGTTCAAGGGTTATGGCTCAAAGTAAGCAACAAATCAAAGCGTTAGACGCGCTGCATCAGCAGATTCTGGATGAAAATATTTGTCCGGATTTGGCTGCCAGCGCCACACAATTGGTGTTTGGCGAAGGCAACGAAAATGCTGATTTGGTATTTGTCGGCGAAGCACCTGGCAAAAAAGAAGACGAGCAAGGAATCCCGTTCGTTGGCGCGGCAGGGAAGTTTTTAAACGAAATGCTGGCAAAAATTGGCCTGGCGCGCGAAGATATATACATTACAAACATCGTCAAATATCGTCCGCCAAACAACCGCGATCCACGGCCAGCAGAAAAACTAGCCTTTTTACCGTTTTTGCAAAAACAGATAGAAATAATTCAACCAAAATTAATTGTCACTCTGGGCAGGCATTCCATGGAATGCTTTCTGCCTGGGCTGAAAATTAGCCAAGCGCACGGCCAGGTAGTGCAAAAAGAAGGACAGGCGTATTTGCCTTTTTATCATCCGGCAGCAGCGCTATATAATGGCAGTCTCAGGCAAACACTCATAGATGATTTTGCCAATCTGCCGCATTTATTAGAAACAAATTAATATTCTCCATAAAACGAAAGGGGAAACACAATGAACGAAGAACAAAAACCTAACAACAAACCACCCAGACCGCAGAATCGGTCTAATAATAATCGTGATGGCGCCAAAAACGGCGCACAAAGTCGTCCTCGTGGTGGCTCACAAAATGGCCGCAGCAATGGTCCAAAAAATGGACCAAAAACTGGCGCGTCGCCCAGAGGTACAAATGGTACAAATCGCGGTGAAGCCTTGCGCGCCCAGCGGCGAAGTAGTGAGATGGCCCAAAAATTGGTCAACGAATACCAAAGCGCCGAAGGCAAAAAACTAGAACGCGCCAATACAATTGTCGACGATTTTAACAAAGTAAAACTAACATTCCTTGGCGGCTTAGATGACGTCGGCGAAAAAAACTGCATGGTTATCGAATACCAAAACGACGCAATTATCATCGACTGTGGCATCAACCTGAGCGTTGATTTACCGGGCATCAATTACGAAATAGTTGATCCGTCGTACTTAGAAACAATCAAACACAAGATCAAGGCGTATGTGATTACGCACGGACACCTTGACCATATTGGCGGTTTGAAGCACATTGTGCCAAAATATCCGGCGACAATTTATTGCTCACGATTTTCTTCGGGCATTATCGAGAAGGGTTTCGAGGACGTACCAACGGGCACCGAACCGTACACACCGCAAATCATTATTATGAATATGGATGCGCACGAACGGCTCAAAGCTGGCGTGTTCATTTTTGAACTAATTCGCGTGACGCACGCAATTCCAGAGGCCGGCGCAGTGTGTATCGATACGCCAGTCGGACGAATCATTAACACCGGCGATTTCCGTCTCGACCCAGAGCCACTCGATAATATGCCAACCGATAAAAGTCGTTTGCTCGAACTTGGCCGCGAAGGCGTGGCGCTGTTGCTCAGCGAAAGTAGCTATGCCGATGTCGAAGGCCGAACGCCGACAGAATCAACCTTGCAGCAAAGTTTCCACGACATCATTACGCAGGCTCAGGGTCGAGTTTTTTGCGCAGTATTCTCGAGTAATATGAACCGAACGCAAATGATCATTAACGCTGCAGTTGCCAATGGTCGCAAAATTGCGCTTGATGGCCGCAGCATGATGGCGTACGCCGAAATTGCCGTGCGTCAGGGAATCCTCAAAGTTCCAAAAGGCACATTCATTGCCATGCGCGACGCCAACAATATTCCAGATGAACAGTTGCTGGTAATGTGTACTGGCGGTCAGGGTGAGCCAAATGCGGCGCTGCAGCGTATGAGCGAGGGAAACCACAATCACATCAAGCTTAAGGCTGGCGATACTGTGGTTGTGAGTTCGTCGCCAATTCCTGGTAACGAAGTTCGCTACGACATGATTGGTAATAATTTGGCAGAAATGGGGCTGCATTTGTTCCGCCACCCAACCCACGAAGTTGATGGTTGCGGTCCGTTGCACGTTTCTGGACACGCTAAGCGTGATGAACTCCGCGAAATGCTGCACATGGTGAACCCAAAGTTTCTGATTCCGGTACATGGCGGTATGCTGCGCCGTAAATATCACGGCGATCTTGCGGTCGAAGAAGGCTTGCCCCGCGACCACGTTGGGCTCGCAAAAAATGGTGATGCCTACATGCTCAGCAGCGACAAGCTCGAATTTGCTGGTCAAGTTCCGCACGGTAGTTTGCTGGTGGATCAAACCGGTTCGGTTGTGAGTAATGTTGTGGTAAAAGATCGCATTATGATGGCCGAAGAAGGCTTGGTAACAGTGGTACTAACAATAGATAAAAAATCTGGTCAATTGGCAACCAGTCCCGACATCATTACCCGTGGATTTATCTATATTCGCGACAACGAAGAGCTGATGAATGGGTTGCGTGCCGAACTCCGCCGCGCCGTACAACAGCGTTACAAACGCGTTGATTTGGACCGGTTCAAGCAAGAACTCAAAGATTACATCACGCACTTTCTGTACGATCAAACGCAACGTTCACCAATTGTGATTCCAGTGGTGAACGTCATTACAGGCGGCAGTAAAAGCGACGGAAAACCACATGCTAGCGGCGGAAACCCAAAAAGTGGTAGTGACGGTGGCTCAAAACCAAAGACAGAAGAAGAAATCGCTGCTGAGCAGCAAAAACGTTTCGCCCAAATGCGCGCTCAATTGCTCACCCGCGACCAAATCGGCTAGACCGGAACTAAGCGCAAGCGTAATTGACTTTTGATGTAAAAATTGCTATAATAACGTCATGAGTACAAGCTTACAATCACATGTTCAGGGCCAATACCAACGCCTAGAGGCTGGAGTCGAGCGCCTGCAAGAAGAGCTCGCGATCGCCGAGGCCGAGGCTACAATGCCGCGCACACCTGAGCAAGAAGAGGAAATTACCTCGTACGCGTCGCAGATTGCGCTTAGTCGAGCACAAATGGATGAACTTGCACAAAAATTTTAGCTCATCTGGCGAACAGATAGTATAATCGTAAGCGAATATGGCAAAAAGAAAAAACAAACGAAAAAAGAAACAAGACAAAGAAGAACAATCTCCGTTTTGGCCGCAAGCAGGCGCTATTTTAATGGTGTTATTTGCGGGCTTTTTGCTTTTAGGCGGTTTTGGTGCTGGCGGCACAGTACCAGTAGGCGCGTTTAATGCGGCATTTTGGGCGCTTGGCTGGGCCGCGTATTTAACTCCGTTAGCGCTGGTTTTTCTAGGCTTTTGGAAGTTTTTGAGCGAAGACAAGCAGATCCCGCTCGAAAAATTTGCTGGTATGATCGCATTTTTAGTATTTGTATCAAGCTGGCTATTTACCGTCTTTGCCCGAGTCGATTCGTTTGGACAACCTACTGGCGGACACGGCGGACGGATCGGTGAATTACTCGGCGGTTTTACGCTTAATTTGCTGACCAAAACGCCAGCCAGCATTATGTTTTTAGTACTTAGCTTGCTGGCGTTCTTTTTGGCATTTGGCGTGTCTCCGTCGGTTTTGCTGAAACTACGCGGAATGTTTAAAAAGAAAGACGGCGAAGATACTGATTTGGGCGAGCTCAAAGGTAAAACACCAGAATTCCAATTAAATGAAGGCGTACCAGTTGAGCACAAAAATCCGCGGCTGAGCAGTTTTAGAAACAGCGCCGCAAAAATGACGCCTGCACAAAATCACAGCGCGCTGACAGTGGCCAGTGATCCGACATGGAAGTTCCCATCGGTCGATTTATTAAACCAAAAACAAGATAAAGCTGACGCCGGCGATGTTGAAGGCAACGCCGCCATGATCAAAGAAAGTTTTGCTAACTTTAATATTAATGTCGAGATGGAAGGCGCCAACATTGGCCCGCGCGTCACGCAGTACACCATGAAGCCGCCGGCCGGTGTTAAATTGACCAAAATCAGCGCGCTTGATAATAACTTGGCGCTTGATTTAGCGGCGCACTCGATTCGTATTGAAGCACCGATTCCGGGCAAGCGCGCCGTTGGTATTGAAGTTCCGAACGTAAAATCCGCCACAGTTCGCTTGAGCAGTATTTTGCAATCCGGTGAATGGGAAGGCGTCACTGGCCCGCTTGGTTTCAGCATTGGTAAAGATATTTCCGGTACGCCAATTGTTGCCGATCTGGCCAAAATGCCGCACCTTTTGGTAGCTGGTCAAACTGGTTCTGGTAAATCGGTGATGATCAACACAATTTTGACCAGCATGCTGTACCGTAATAGCCCGAGCGATCTCAAGCTGATTTTAGTCGATCCAAAACAGGTTGAACTAAAACCCTACGAAGACATTCCGCATTTACTCACCCCAGTTATTACCGAACCCGAAAAATGTATTAGCGCGCTTAAATGGACGGTTGCCGAAATGGAACGCCGCTACACTGCGCTGGCCGAAGTTCGCAAACGAAACATCGTTGAATACAACAGCCTGAAGAAAGAAGAAGGTATGCCATACATTGTGGTCGTGATCGACGAGTTGGCAGATTTGATGATGATGGCTGCCCGAGATGTTGAGGCGTTGATTGTGCGAATTGCCCAAAAAGCTCGCGCCGTCGGAATTCACCTGGTGCTGGCCACTCAGCGCCCGAGCGTCGATGTTATTACTGGTTTAATTAAAGCGAACGTGCCGGCGCGTATTGCGTTTACTACCGCCAGTCAAGTTGACTCACGCACAATTATTGATCAAATGGGTGCCGAAAAACTGCTTGGCGCTGGCGATATGTTACTTTTGACCGCCGATATGCCAAAACCAAAACGTGTCCAGGCGGCATACATAGACGAAGAAGAAACCAACAAAGTTACCGACTTTATTCGAGCACAACGTGCACCGCAATACGACGACGAAGTTGTTAGTCAGCCAGTGCAATTAAACGGCCGTGGCGGCATTGTGGTCGAGCAAAGCAACGACATGGATGATGATATGTGGAAAGATGCCATCCAAGTGGTAGTCGACGCCCGCAAAGCCAGCACTAGCTTGCTGCAGCGACGACTGCGCGTCGGATATGCCCGCGCCGCGCGACTAATTGAAACAATGGAAGAACACGGCATTGTCAGCCCAGCCGACGGATCCAGACCGCGAGAAGTCCTCGTAAACTCTGTCGACGAAGTCCTGGCCGCCACGCAACCGGCCGAACCCGAACTCGCACCTGAGCCAGTGGCCGTTGCTGAAGAGACCCCAGACGAAGTCTTGGACGAAAACTTCCCCGTAGACGACGAAAAAGCTTAACATTCTAGAATTGTTTTCTGTTAACTATCATTTTTTGTTTTTAGCAAACTGCAGTCCGAATACCTTTTTAAAAAAGTATGCCAAAACTCTGAGGCGGCTGACTCCCTGTGACTGTCTCGTTGTCAAAGCTCACAATG
>CAZDDV010000023.1:0-7560 GCA_964504275.1 uncultured Candidatus Saccharibacteria bacterium
TCATTCAATGTTTCTTCAGTTGCGGCGCTCAAGGCTGCCTCTGTTTCTTCACCCGCATCAAGATGTACTTGTAATGCGTCTAGGAGTGCGGCATTGGCATCAGCAATCATTTGCTCCTGTGAACCAGCCGTCGCATCAGTTTGTTCGGCTTCGACTTCGTTTTGCCGTGCGTCAACAATTTCGCCAGCCACAAATTGTGATTCTTCTGGCGATAAAAATTGTTCTTCTTCGATTTCTTCGAGCGAATTTTTTGTCTCAAACGGCGTATCGTCTGCCTCAACCGTGCCTGGCTGCTCGTTTATTTCTTTAGAATCGGCTTGTGTTTTTGTACCAGTTTCCGGCAAGTCCGCCGGGTCTTCGGTCACAGAATCGTCGGCTAACTTATCGAGTTTTTTGGCTTCAAATAGTTTTGTTTTTGGTGAGTTTTCGGCACTCGGCTTTTCGACGCTTAACTCGCCAAAAATTTTTGCAGCTTCACTTTTCGCTGGAGTCTCTGAACTTTTTACGCCAAACGCCACGTCTTTTTTGTCAGACTTTTCGGATTTGCTGGATTTTTTGTCTTTGCTGTCGGATTTATTATCAATGCTCTCGCCGCCAGCTTTAAAGCTTGCGTTGGACTCAGAATTTCCAAAGTTTGATCCTTCCATACCCCATATTGTAACCACAGATGTAGGTAATGCATACAACGCCCTAATAATAACCCTTGTCAACAGAGAGAGCGCGCTGTATACTAAATGCTATTGTTAAATTAAAGGAAAGGAGTGACGAACATGACTACAACAACGCAGAATACTCTTGACAGCAACGTCACTCCAGTGGCATTCGCTACCCTTTAGTTATTATCTCGTTTTTTTAAAAACCAAAAATCCAAAACTTAACTAACAACTAAACCAACAACAACTTATTAACTCGCAGCGGAGCCTGCAACCATGGATCAAACCAAAAATATCGCCGCAAATAAACTTGCATTCAAACATTACACTGACCAGATGAAACAATCGTGGCCTGCAATTTTGGTTGCTTTTATTCTGCCGGGTATTGGTAATACGCTAATTATTTATGTGCCTTCTCTTATTATTGCTCGTATTTTGGGTCGATTTTCCGAAGCCCCATTTATGCTCAACGAGCTTGTGCCCTACATTGTGGCATTTGCTGCCGTTTGGTTTACAGGAGAAATGCTGTGGCGAGTCGCTTTGTTTATTCTGATAAAAGTTGAGAGCAAATCTATCGGAAACTTATACAACAATGCGCTCACATATCTGGTCGAGAAAGACCTTGGGTTTTTTAACGACAACTTTGCTGGATCGCTGACAAAAAAAGTTACGGGCTACGCAAAAAATTACGAAACATTTATTGACACGCAGTTTTTTAATATTTTCTCGAACGTTATTCCGCTGTTCTTTATTACGTATATTTTGTGGGGCTATTCGCCGTGGTTAATCGTGGCACTTGTTGGTCTAATGACTGTAGCAGTTTTTGGGTTGCGCCCACTAATTAAACACCGCCAAAAAATGGTTGCAGCGCGAGAAGTTTCCAGCAACACGCTAACCGGACATGTTGCCGACAGCATTGGAAACATGGCAGCTGTTCGAACATTTGCGCACGAAACCCACGAAGTAAAAATTCACCAAAAAAATATTGATGATTTTGTGGCAAAAACCAGACGCGCTTGGGATTACCAAAACACAAGGCTCGACATGGTTATTGCACCAATCTACGTTTTAATTAACGTGGTTGGGTTAGTTATGGCTTTGATTATTAGCCAGCGGACTGGCCAAAATTTAGAAGCTGTTTTTGTGACTTTTACATTCTTTGCCGCATTTACGCGGATGATGTGGGAGTTCAACCGCATTTACCGAAACCTAGAAAACAGCATTACCGAAGCCGCGCAATTTACCGAATTGTTGTTGCAGCCACCGGCAGTTGTTGACTCAAATAATCCTCAACTGTTTGTTATGAAGCAAGCTAGTGTGGATATGAATAATGTGACATTTCAATACACCGATGCTTCTGGCGAGCATTTGTTTAAAGATCTTTCGATCAATATCAAACCTGGCGAAAAAGTCGGTTTAGTTGGTCGTTCTGGCGGCGGAAAAACTACAATCACAAAACTGCTGCTGCGACTGATGGACATTCAAGGTGGCGAGATTTTAATTAGCGAGCAAAATATTGCGGACACAAAACAAAGTGATTTTAGAAAACACATTGCCTACGTACCGCAAGAGCCATTGTTGTTTCACCGTAGTATTGCAGATAATATTCGCTACGGACGTTTGGACGCAACCCAATCCGAAATAGAAAAAGTCGCTAAGTTTGCTCACGCACATGAGTTTATAAAAGACTTGCCGCAAGGTTACGAAACCATGGTTGGTGAGCGCGGCGTTAAACTTTCCGGCGGACAACGGCAGCGTATTGCTATTGCGCGCGCCATGATTAAAGACGCACCAATTTTGCTGCTCGATGAAGCTACAAGTGCACTCGATAGCGAAAGTGAAAACTTAGTTCAAGACGCACTTTGGAAGCTCATGAAAGACCGCACGGCAGTTGTAATTGCACACCGCTTAAGCACAATCCAACACATGGATAGAATTATCGTACTCGACAAAGGCGCAGTCGTCGAGCAAGGCACGCACCAAGAATTGCTAGCCAAAAAAGGTGCCTACGCAAAACTCTGGGCCCATCAATCCGGCGGGTTTTTAGAAGATTAGACAGAAACTTATTTTGTTTTCGAACAAACAACAGTCCAATACTTTTTCAAAAAAGTATTCAAAAACCTTGAGGCGGCTGACTCCCTGTGACTGTCTCGTTGTCAAACATCACAATGTCTCGGACAACTCACTCATTGTTTATTTTCTTTTTTTTTGCAATGAGCTCAAACACGCCCTCGCCAATTATTGTGAGTTTGACACTCGCCAATCAACAGTCGTCAGAGCCTCACCTTAGCAGCATCAGCAAAGCAGATTATTATTACTTCGACTTCGTCGGAGGCGTCTAAGTCTGGGCTTTGTGAGATCCTGATGAAACTGTTGTGTAAAAGAGGCGCCTTTGAGTGCGAGGACTGTTTGAGCAAGAAAGGAGCTCGATGGCTCCTTTCTTGTGAGTTCCACAGCAAGCCTGTTTTAGACAACAGTTTCCTCAAGATTGAGCAACCGTCCAGTGATGGTTTTTGGTTACTTTTGTTCGAAAACAAAAGTAACACTACGTCGGTATCTTGCAAAGAACATCGACAAGAAATTAGTATCTAAACTACTCGGATTTTGCTTGCGCGTCTTTGGATTCGCCGTCTTTGACTTCTTCGCCTGCGGCTGCTTCTTCACCCTCGGCTGCTTCAGCTTCTTCGGACTCTTCAGCTAGGACTGCGCGCGGTGCTTCAACATGAGCGATGGTTTGTTCTGGATCGTCTTTAATAGTTACGCCAGCCGGAAGTTTAATATCTGACACGTGAATTCTGTCGCCAATCTCGGCAAGTACAGTTACGTCAACCGTTACAGAATCTACCAAATCTTTTGGCAAAGCTTCGATAATAACGTGGTCGAGCGGCTTGATAACCATCAGGCTTGCTTGCTCGGCTGGAATTACATCACCTTCAAAAATAATTGGCACTTCGGCCTCGGTCTTGACGTCTTGGCGAATCGTATTAAAAACCACGTGTCGCAAGATATTCTTTTTTGGCTCAAAATCTACGTCTTTAATAATCGTAAAGTATTCTTGGCCATCAACTTTTATGGTAATTGGTTGGTGCTTGCCAGCATGCTGATACGCTTTGTTAAGCTCCATAAATTGGCCACTTACGACAACTGATTCTTTACCGTGATTATGAATAACCGCAGGAATCATCCCGTCACTCTTCAGTTTATTTAAGCCTTTGCCTACCGCATCACGCTTTTGTAGCGTGAGAGTAATTGAATCGTTACTCACTTACATTATCCTTCCGTAAATTTGTTTAGTTACATTATAACAGATGTGCCCGTGTTTTTTACTGTTAAAGTTGTTATAGTAGGCATTATGTTTGAAACCTTTGGGTCGCTGTTTAATATTGATGCGTTGATTCAGAGCGGTGGTATTTTGCTCGTTGCGGCAATTGTGTTTGCCGAATCAGGTCTACTTGTTGGATTCTTTTTGCCCGGAGACACGCTACTGTTTAGCGCGGGGCTTCTGGCTGCACAAGGATATTTCTCACTCGAGTTATTAATTGTCACCACAATTTTGGCAGCAATTATTGGCGATAATGTTGGCTACAGTATTGGTCGGCGCACCGGACACCGAATTTTTAAAAAAGAAGACGGCATATTTTTTCATAAAGATCATTTAATTCGTGCGGAAAAGTTCTATGAAAAACACGGCGGCAAAACAATTACTATTGCGCGGTTTGTTCCAGTCGTGCGAACATTTGCGCCTTTGGTCGCTGGTATCGGCAAAATGCCACGCAAAAAATTTATGGCCTACAACATAGTCGGGGCGGTTTTGTGGGGAGGCGGGCTCACGTTACTTGGCTTTTGGTTCGGCGGGCTAATCCCTAACCTGGCAGACTACATTGAGTACGTTCTAATTGCAGTTGTCTTATTGAGTCTAGGCGGCTCATTTTTGCATATTATGAAAGAACCCAAGACTCGGAAGCTAATTGCCGAACGTCTGAAGCTTTGGCTCAGTAATATTTCGCTCAACAAAAAAGTCTAAGCTGCAGCTTGAATATCCACCTGAGGACGTGGCTCATATGCAGTTGCTACATACTGCCAAGATTCTTCACTAAAAATTTCGAAGTGCGGTGGTACTGGTAGTGGTGACGAACCAAGCTCTTCTTGTACTAGTCGCGTTGCTTGCACGAGCCAACGAGCAACTTGAGGCCGACCTGGTTCGTGCCCATGATAAGCATTGAATGCTTTTTGCGCGTTACAAGCATCCACCAAAAAACGTGTTTCATGAGTAACGATATATGTGGCAAGGTGTTTTGTAGCAAAATATGAAACGCTGTGTTCTTCAGGGAAGCCAAGTGGAATCGGCTCTCGCTCTAAATCACTCACAGCATTTTCCTTAGGAATTGGCCGGTGTAGGATTCTTTGACCTTGGCTACTTGCTCTGGTGTGCCTTCGGCTACGATTTGTCCGCCGCCCGATCCTCCGTCTGGACCCATGTCAATGACATGGTCGGCAGATTTAATAACGTCCAAGTTGTGTTCAATAATAATCATGCTGTTGCCGGTATCAACCAGTGCGTGCAACACATGCAACAATTTATCGACGTCTGCAATGTGCAATCCAGTTGTTGGTTCGTCCAATATGTACAACGTTTTGCCGGTTGGTCGGCGCGACAATTCGCTGGCTAGTTTTATACGTTGCGCTTCACCGCCACTTAAAGTTGTTGCCGGCTGTCCAAGCGCGATGTAGCCCAAACCAACATCAACTAAAGTTTGCAGCTTGCGAGCGATGCCAGGATTGTTGGCAAAAAAGTCTAGTGCAGCCTCGCAAGTCATTTCCAAAACATCGCTGATCGTTTTGCCTTTGTAGTGAATCTCTAACGCTTCGCGGTTGTAGCGCTTGCCTTTGCATTCTTCACACGGAACGTAGACATCGGGCAAAAAGTGCATTTCGATTTTTATAATTCCATCGCCGGCGCAGTTTTCGCAGCGTCCGCCTTTGACATTAAAACTAAATCGGCCTGGACCGTAACCGCGAACTTTTGCTTCGGGCATGCTGGCAAACAATTCGCGAATCGGCGTGAATAATCCGGTATATGTTGCTGGGTTTGAACGTGGCGTGCGGCCAATTGGCGATTGGTCAATAATTATTGCTTTGTCGAGTTGTTTGATTCCTTCAATGTCGTCATGCCGGCCCGGAACAGTATTAGCGCGGTGCAATCGTGCTGATAATTCTTTGGCTAAAATATCGTTTATTAATGTCGATTTGCCCGAACCAGAAACGCCGCTAACCACAACTAATTTGCCGAGTGGAATTTCAACATCAACATTTTGCAAATTGTGTTCACGCGCACCTTTTATCGCCAAAACTTTATCGTTTCCGGCGCGTCGTTTTTTGGGTACAGCTATTTCTTTATCGCCGCGCAAGTATTGGCCGGTGATACTCTTTGGATTTTTGGCAACTTGTTCTGGCGTGCCTTCGGCTACAACTTTGCCACCGTGGATTCCAGCCCCAGGCCCAATGTCTATCAAATAATCAGCAGTACGAATCGTATCTTCGTCGTGCTCAACAACAATTACTGAGTTGCCAATTTCACGCAAATGTTTAAGCGTTTTAATTAAACGATTGTTGTCTCGTTGATGCAAACCAATTGATGGTTCGTCCAAAACATATAACACACCTTGCAGGCCGGAGCCAATTTGTGTTGCTAAGCGAATTCGTTGCGCTTCGCCGCCGCTCAACGTTACCGCACTTCGAGCTAGCGTCAAATAGTTTAGCCCGACATCCTGCAAAAATGTTAACCGCGCTTTGATTTCTTTTAAAATTTGAGCGGCGATGTGTTTGTCTTTTTCGTTTAGTGTCAGCGCGTCAAAATACAAAATACTGTCGTCAATGGAAAGTTCGCAAATGTCCATGATGGATTTCTTCTGCACGGTCACGGCCAAAACTTCTGGGCGCAAACGCTGGCCCAAACAAGTATGACAGTCGCGTTGTTGCATAAATCGCTCAATGTCGCGACGCATAAAATCGCTGTCGGTTTCTTTGTGGCGACGCTCCAAGTTAGGAATCACGCCTTCGTAGGTTGACTCAAATGTGCGGCCACTTCCGAGTGCAACGCTATATTTTTGCTCGCCGCTGCCGTACAAAATTATGTCTAAGTCTTTTTGTTTTAACTCGCTCGTGGGTACATGCAAGTTAAAGTTGTGTGCGTCAGCAACTGCCTGGAGTTTTTTGATGTACCACGCGTCGGTGTTGATTCGGTTGTACGGGCGAATCGCACCCTCGGCAATTGTTAATCGGCCATTTGGAATCACGAGTTCTGGATCGACTTCCATGCGAGTGCCTAAACCGGTGCAAACTGGGCAAGCACCTTGCGGCGAGTTAAAGCTAAATGTTCGCGGCTCAAGCTCCGGGATTGAAACTTCTGGGTGATCAATGCAAGCGTACATTAGCGAATACGTTGCGCTATTATCATTATCGGCGTTCATGACTTTTAGTTTTCCATCGGCAATGTCCAAGGCTTGCTCGATAGACTGCGTTAGGCGGCTGTGATTTTCTTGGGTCGCGACCAAGCGATCAACCACAAGTTCGATGGTATGCTTTTTGGCTTTGTCGAGTTCTGGAAATTCATCCAGTGCGTAAATAACATTATCAACCCGAACACGTGCAAAACCGGCGCGCATGTATTGCTCGGGGATGTGCTCGAACGCACCCTTTTTGGCCAAGACAATTGGCGCCAGCACTAATATTCGGGCGTCTTTGTGCTGCTCAAAAACTTGGTCAATAATTGCGGCTGGAGTTTGTCGAGCAACAACTTTGCCGCACACCGGACAATGCGGCGTCCCAATTCGCGCAAACAACAAACGCAAATAATCATAAATTTCGGTAACGGTAGCGACGGTTGAACGAGGATTACGGCTTTTTT
>CAZDDV010000023.1:7570-9799 GCA_964504275.1 uncultured Candidatus Saccharibacteria bacterium
TCGGCTGGTAGATTTTTGATCGATGCTAATTGCCGGGCTGAGTCCATCAATTTGATCAACATCTGGTTTTTCCATGAGGCCCAAAAATTGCCGTGCGTAAGAACTTAAACTTTCTACATAACGGCGTTGGCCCTCGGCATAAATCGTATCGAATGCCAGGCTCGATTTGCCCGAACCAGACAAACCAGTGATAACCACCAGCTTGCCGCGCGGAATACTAACATCCACATTTTTTAAGTTGTGTTCGCGCGCGCCTTTTACTACAATAAACTCGCTCATAAGTTTGCCTATTATACCGAAAAAACAGATAAGATTCCAGCGACTTACTCACATTAGCTCCGTGTGCTACGCTAAGAACATGAAACGTGGCATAAATCAGGTTTGGAAAGTCACCAAAAGAATCATCACAGATGTTGTAGGCGTACTGCTCATTTTGGCGGCGATATTTTTTGGTTGGCTGCCTGGTATTGGTGGTATTCCCCTGTTTCTCGCTGGTCTGGGATTGCTTGCTATTCATAATGAGTGGGCTCAAAAACTTCTGCAATTTAGCAAAGATCAGGGCGCAAAAGTGTATCAAAAACTATTTGTCGACAATCCACATTTGCAAATTCCGTATGACATTTTATCGGCGACACTAACCATTTTGTGTTTGTGCGTATTGGTTTTTTACGATGGGATCATTGGCCGAACGCTTGCCTTTTTT
Source organism: uncultured Candidatus Saccharibacteria bacterium (assembly GCA_964504275.1). Classification (GTDB taxonomy): domain Bacteria; phylum Patescibacteriota; class Saccharimonadia; order Saccharimonadales; family JAGQNJ01; genus CAYQXB01. Next base: position 8,274 of record CAZDDV010000023.1, read on the forward strand.
GTGCTTACAGTGGCAATATTGACATTTTTTGCCAATCGCAAACGACTAACTCGCTTACTGCAGATAGTTAACCGTAAGCATTAAACAATCTTATTGACTTTAGCGCAATATTTTAGTTAAATACATTCAAACGTAACGGTGAGGACTGGCGAATGTTAGAACTAATCGTGCTCGGGCAAATTCCCGGCACCAATATTTATATTAATTACACTGCTTTTGTAGTAGTGTTGTTTGCGGTATTCTTAACCGTGGATCTTACGCGAACAATTAGTCATATAAAAATTCTACATAAGCAACTCATCCCTCACAAAAAACCATCTCTACAGAGCTAAATTAAAGAACCGCTTGCAAAAATGAGCGGTTCTTTTTTATTTTATATTTCTAACGATATGGAGTCTTGACCGAACTTGCCGGTTCATCAGCAGGGGTATCATTGTATACAATCTTTAGTATACGAATGCTATACCCTTTGTCAAAGATTGAATTGAGGTTTCCATCTTTGACAATCTCAAGTTTGTTAAGAGTATATACGCCACCTGCAGCCCTGACGGTCCAGCAATATTTTCGATAAGGACCAACACCCGCATAGCTATCTTTTCCGCCAAGTACATGTGATTGCATGGGCAATTTCTTTGTTCCTGATTTATTACTCCAGGTGAACGAACTATTTGCAGGTGACTCTGGCTTTGCAAACAGCGCAAAGGAATCTCTAAGCGGCAGCGTGCTGTCGCCAGCCGTCGCAACATTCGACCCAGTTCCGAATTCTCCCATTACAAGTCTCGTTTCAGCGCCAGGATGATCACTTGCAATCTGCTCCGCAGTCACTGACTGTCCGTTTGCATCCAGTACCGCGACATATGCGCAAAAGGCATTATTGGTACCGCTCTCATCTCCGCGAGGTAGGATGGTCATGTCTATACCCGATCCAATACTAGCTATAGTATCAATGTTTGTGTAGACCTCTTCTTTATAAGCTACCGGTGGTTGACCATTCTTGGAAGTCGTCCATCTGTATTCTCGCGAGCGTATGCTTGCATGCTTGAGGCCTGAATTTTTAAGCTCTATAACCGTAGCATTGCCGTCCCTCATAAGCTTACCTATAGAGGAGTTGGTATTACTATATATTTTCAGTTCCTTATCTGCACCAGTAAACACACGGCGTGGTCCTGCGGCAAAGCTACGGTAAACGAAGAAGCCTCCCATAAGAGCAACCATCAGCACTACGATTACAATAATTAGTTTGTTATTGCTGTTTGATTTTAGCTTACTAGTACCGCCAACTTTTGTGCGAGTTGATGTTTTTGCTTTTGCCATGATTATTCCTTTTCTAATTGGTTATCGATATGGATTTTTGCTATATGGTTCGTCAGCAGGCGTGTCGTGGTAAACGAGTTTGAGCAGACGAATGCTGTAACCCTTCTCGAAAATTGTACTTAAGTCAGCGTCATTAACAATGTCCAGACCTCCTCCAAAGTCTGAATAGTACGTACTGTCTTGACCGACGGTCCAACAATATTTTCTATAAG
>CAZDDV010000024.1:0-9493 GCA_964504275.1 uncultured Candidatus Saccharibacteria bacterium
ATCCAGGTTAATGTACATTTCGACTTGGTATTGGGCTTTGTAATTCTCGACTAAGTCGCGAATGTTCTCGAGCCCCAGCGCGTCAACTTCGCCTTGGCTGAGCTCTACGAGCACTGGCGCATTTTTGGCTTTGGCTGCTCTTGCAACTGCAATTAGCGTTTCTTGGTTGTCTAAATTAAACGCCCCGACAGCAAACTTTTCGCGGCGCGCACGTTCCATCAGCCCACGAGCATCCTGGCAATTTTCCCTAATTTGTCTAAGCGTTAGAGGCATGTGTTTATTCTACCTCACCGAGCAGTTCATGGGTAGTCGCAACAATGTGGTCGGCGGTGAGGCCAAAGTGTTTGAATAGCTCCGCAGGCGTGCCGGATTCGCCAAAGCGATCTTTGACACCAATGCGACGCAACGGCACCGGATGATGTTCGCTCAAAAGCTCGGCAACCGCGCTACCAAGCCCGCCATTGATTTGGTGGACTTCAATCGTGATGACTTTTCCAGTTTTTTTAGCGCTATTTAAAATAGTCACTCCGTCGAGTGGTTTGATACACGGAACATGTACAACTTCTGCGTCGATACCCTGTTCGTGCAATTTCTCGGCCGCAACCAAAGCCTGATAGGTCATAACACCAGTCGAGACGATTGTAATATCCGACCCGGCGTCAAACACTTGGGCTTTGCCAAGTTCGAACGGCGTATCTTTTGTGGTAAACACCGGCGTGTCCTCGCGGTCCAAGCGCATATATGCTGGTTTTTTGGTCTCGGCCATTGCGATCGTGGCTTTTTCGGCCTCGTTGCTGTCGCACGGAGATAAAACCATCATGTTTGGCAATGCTCGCATCAGCGCAATGTCTTCCAACATTTGGTGCGTTGCGCCATCTGGTCCAACCGATAATCCGGCGTGCGCACCAATTACTTTGACTGGCTGATCATTCAAGCAAATCGTTGTGCGAATTTGTTCCCAGTTGCGGCCTGGACTGAACGCGGCGTAACTAGCAACGAATGGAATTTTACCCATTGCTGCCAACCCCGAGCCAACAGTTACTAAGTTTTGCTCGGCCACGCCAACTTGCACAAATCGATCCGGAAATTCTTTGGCAAAAGAATCCATTTTGGTCGAACCGGTAAGGTCGGCGCAAGCGGCCACCACTTGATCATTGCGTCGCCCAGCCTCTAACAATCCACGGCCAAAACCAGTTCGGGTGGCTTCTTTTTTTAGGTTTTTGTCAGTTACATCTTGTAAGTGTGCGCTCATTTTTTTGCTCCTGCTTCGATTTCGGCTCGAGCAACGCGCAAATCTTGCAGCGCTTCTTTGGCTTCTTCTGGCGATGGCGGTTTGCCGTGCCAGTTAAAGTCACCTTCCATATATTCCACGCCTTTGCCCGGAACAGTCATAGCCAAAATCATTGAAGGCCTGTCGGTTACTGCGCGGCCCATGGCGCAGGCATCGATGATTGATTCGATGTTATTGCCATCAATTTCAATCACGTGCCAGCCGAACGATTCCCATTTGGCTTTCAAATCATCCAGCGGCATGACGTCTTCGGTGTTTCCATCAATCTGAATATTATTGCGATCAGTAATGGCGATAATGTTACTCAAGCGATATTTGTTAGCCAGCATTGCAGCTTCCCACACATTGCCTTCGTTTTGTTCGCCATCGCTCATGACCACATAAATATAGCGGTGGTTGTCTTTGTTCATGCGCATCGCCAAACTCATGCCGCAGGCTTGGCTGAGTCCACAACCGAGCGGTCCGCTGGTGGTTTCTAGCCCGGGCAATAAAACTCGTTCGGGGTGGCCTTGCAGGCGAGTGCCAAATTTTCGCAGTGTCATGAGTTCTTTCTTTTCAAAATAACCCGCTTCGGCCATGGCCGCGTATCGGACTGGCGCACAGTGGCCGTTGCTCAAAATACAGATGTCGCGCTGATCCCAGTTGGGTTTATGTGGATCGTGTTTCAAAACGTCAAAATACAATGCCGCAAAAATGTCGGCCAGTCCAAGTGGACCGCCGCTGTGACCACCCAGTCCACTTTTGCCGCTTTCATCTAACATCGTAACGATATCGACGCGAATATCGTTCGCCTTGAGTTCCAAATCTGCAATCGAATGCACTTTTTTATCTGCAGCCACGCGCGAACCTCCGAGTTACTTGCTTATGCTTAGTGTAACAAATTCTTGAGGGTTTCGAAACGCTGGCGTGGGTTTTCGGCTTTCATGATAAATCCGCCAACGTTAAGTACATCGATGCCGCCGTCGGCCAGTTGTTTTACGTTTTCGTCGCTCACGCCACCGTCCCAGCCGATTTCCAAGCCTGGTTTTAATTTATGGATTTCTTTTACTTTTTTTAGCAGTTCAAAATCAACACTGCTGCCGCCCTGATACCCAAGATTACCCGAAAAAACTAACACGTGATCAATGTCTTTAATAACTGGTTTTAAAATCGAAACCGGTGTAGGCTGCAATAATGCCACTCCAACTTTTATGCCATGTACGTGCAGTTCTTTCGCGAAGGTCGTAAAATCACCCTCGGCCTCGGCGTGTACCACAACCATATCTGGCTTAAAAGCGATGATTTCTTGCAGGTGTTCGGCTGGATATTTATACATAATGTGCAGGTCAATGTGCAAACCCTTGGGCTTTGTAACATCTTTGAGGTGCGGCGATGTGCTCGGCGCAAATTCTCCGTCCATAAAATCAAGGTGCACCCGCTTGGCGAATTTTCGCAGAACTCCGGCTTGGCGGTCGTACTCGGCAACTGTATCTGGCGTTACGGTAGGGCAAATCGTCGACATGGCAATAATCCTTATTTTAGTTTTTTTATCTGCTTCTTGATGTGTTTGATACGCTTCAGCCCAGCCTGCAACAGTCCAGCCAAAACCAGCGACGGCAATAATAACATTGAACTAAACGGCAGTAACTCCTGACAACCAGATTCTACCTCAAGTCCGACGGCGCATTCTTTGGATCCACCGGAGTAAATCGTCACGAACATTACCGCGTAAAAAGCCAACGTCAAGAACAAAAATCGCAAGACGTCAATCAGTAGCGCCGTATCAAACTTTTGTTTTTTTTGCGCTGGTTTTTTGCTTTGTTTTTTGACCACCGTTTACTCGATTTCGTCTAGTTTTTTTACGCGGCGAACATGTCTACTGGCATCGGCGCCAGGCGCTTCAAGCCATATTTTTATTGCTGTTTGCATTTGTTCACGACTCAAAAATCGTGCGGCCAGACTGAGCATATTAGAATCGTTGTGAGCACGGCTCAGTTTTACGATTTCGTACGGGTCATCGCTAGATTTTCCGCTGGCATCAATTGCGCCTTTGGCGGTTACAGTGCCGTAGAATAATGCGCAGCGTACGCCCTTGACGCGATTAGCAGCAATTGCTTCACCTTGGCCGCTGCCACCCATGATGATGCCTCGTTCGCACTCACCACTTGCCACAGCTTTTGCGGCCGGAAAAATAAAGACTGGGTAATCGTCCTCGGCGTCATATTCTGTTGGTCCAAAATTCACGCACGTGTGTCCTAGACTCGTCAAAAATGTTTCTAGATGTTTTAAATCTTCGAACCCGGCGTGATCAGTACTCAATGCAATTTTCACTATTTTTTACCAGACCACATAATGCCAAAAATTAACGGCAGTATCCACCCGAACAGAGACAGAACGCCAACAAGCAAACTAACAATATTAATAATTGCTGCAATAATATTACCCGCACCATCGTCCGCTCCGCTCAATAAAAAGCGCGTCGAGATCTGCACTAAAGCAACCACCGGTAAAGCGAGCAGCCAAATTGCTAGTGAAATAAAAAATCGCTTGCGCGCCGCGTACCACTCTTTTGAGTGCGCGTTTGTGTTTGGTTTGGCCATGATTCCTCCGAGTATTAATTACGAACTAGTGTTATGTAGTAGTTTACCAGTATCGGCAACAACTTCAACTAAGCGGTTGCTGTAACCCCATTCGTTGTCATACCAAACTACGACTTTTGCCAGGTTGTCAGCCACGACGTTTGTCAGCAACAAATCAATGATCCCGGAGTGACTGTTACCGATGTAGTCGCTACTAACCAGCGGCTCTTCGGATACATCTAAAATTCCTTGGTAGTATGGTTCGCTGGCGGCTTTTTTTAGGACTTCGTTGATTTGCTCTTTGGTGGTGTCTTTTTTGAGCACCATTGTCACGTCGCTGAGCGAAACAACTGGGGTTGGCACGCGAATGCTTAAGCCGTCGAATTTGCCTTTCATTTGCGGAACGGTCAGTGCTACGGCAATTGCTGCACCGGTTGAAGTTGGCACCATGTTTTCGGCGGCGGATCGGCCTTCGCGCAAATCTTTGGCGGGCGCGTCTTGCAAGACTTGACTCGCGGTATAACTGTGCACTGTTGTGAGCATGGCTTTTTCGATGCCAAATGCTTCGTCCATAATCGACATAACGGCAGCTAGTGAGTTTGTCGTACAACTGGCGTTACTAATAACATCTGTTGCGTTTTTGAGCTTGTCGTCGTTGGCGCCCAGCACAATTGTGTCGATGCCGTCACTTTTGGTCGGGCCAGAAAGCACTACACGTTTTGCGCCGGCTTTTAGGTGCAGACTTGCGTCTTCGACTTTGGTAAAGCGGCCGGTAGACTCAATCACTACGTCCACGTCGTTTTCTTTCCAGGGCAACGCGCTTGGATCTTTTTCGGCAGTGACTTGGATTTGCTCGCCATCAACAATTAAATGTGATTCGTCAAAATCAACTTTTTTGTCGTACAACCCGTAGTTTGAATCGTGCTTGAGCAAATATGCTAGTGTTTTTGTATCCGTTAAATCATTAATCGCAACAATGTCGATGTCGGACCGCGCAAAGGCGATTTTAAATGCGTTGCGGCCAATTCGACCAAATCCATTAATTGCTACTTTTGTTTTCATGTTTTCACCCTCTTATATTCAAGGGTATTGTAGCATACGTGCTTGTGGTTACTACGTAAATTGGTGTGTTTGTGAGGCGTCGAGTGCACTGGCCATCGTTTCAAATAGTGGCGTCAGAACTTCTTCGGCTCGACTATTTAATTGCCCACGAATGTAGTTGAATTCTGTTTCTGATACAAGTCCGCCCAAATACGACGACAAGCTGCCCTGCGGCGGGTCATAACTAAGCGGTTCATAGCCACCGTCTTGATTGGCTACAATATTGAATGCCCTTGCCGCGCGAATAGTCGTGTTAAGTGCTATCTCTGGATTAGCCGGCAAAACTAATTTTGGTAATTCTAAAATATCGCCAACGCTAACATAACTTACCAAAAATTTTCCTGCTCGACGCCGCGCAGAATCAATGTTCAAAAACCTATCAAAGGCTCGCATTTGTGCATGTTTGGTCTCGGCACACTCAGGAATTATGGTACTCATACTATTTTTAGCCTACGCCCGACCATAGATAATAGCAACGCTACGTTGTTGTAGTTTATGCACGCCGTTTTTGCAGATTATTTCTGAGCGTTTTTGATAGAATCTTCGATGACTTTTTGTGCTTCTTCTGGGCCGCCCCAGCCTTTGAGTTTGCCATCAACGCCTTGCCAGTTTTTCTTCCAGTCTTTGTAATGTGTATAGAAATGCTCGAGGTTTTTCTTAAAAGCATCGCCCAAATCATCGACGTGCTTGATGTGATCTTTGCTGATATCATCTGCGGCAACGCAAATCAGTTTTTCGTCCATTTCGTTGTCGTCTTCGAAATACAACACACCAACTGCCCGAACCGGCACCACGACACCGTGCGGCAATGATTCGTCGATAATAACCAGTGCGTCTAGTGGATCACCATCGCCGCATAGCGTGTCAGGAATATAGCCGTAATCTGTTGGGTACCCTAAAAGCGTACCGTTGACACGATCTAAAAATAATCGGTTGGTCGCTTTATCAACTTCTATTTTGTTGCGACTGCCTTTTTGAATCTCAATGATAACGTTCACTACTTTTGGCGCATCGTCGCCGTAACTTACATCTGCCATGGTTTCTCCTTGGTTAATCTCTACTATTCGCCTCAATTGTACCGCAAGATCCCACTGTTTTAAATAATTCATATCTGGATGCTATGCGCGGCGCAGATGAAGCACGGACCGAGCTGTATCTAAATACAGTGAGGGAGTACTGCAATTTGCAACAAAGCAGAGCGCCAGAGATGGATTACTTACTCGACGATTACGGTGCCGATCATGTTCGGGTGCGGCGTACAGTGATATTTGAAAGTTCCAACTTCGTCAAACGTAAAACTAAAACTTTCATCTTTTGCCAGCAACTCGCTCTTAAACGCGCCACCGTCAGCCGAAACATCATGCTGCATCGAATCTTGGTTTGTCCAAGTTACCGTTGTGCCTTTTTTGACAGTGATTGTCGCTGGCGTGTAGGCGAAGTTTTCGATTGTCACATTGCTAGCCTGTTGTGCTGTTTGGCCATCCTGGCCGTCTTCGCTACCAGTCGCGCTTGGGTCTGTAGTTGTTGTTGATGTTTGCGCGGGCGCCTGAGTATTGGTAGCGCTCGGTTTTTTATTTATAAGCAAAATTCCACCAGCAGATACCGCTAGCAGTGCAACGACGACAATAATTCCAATTATCGATTTATTCATGAATATTCCTCTCTTAGCTTTGTAGAGAATAGTATACCACTTGGCCAAATGCGCGTTATTTGCTTTCGACGAATTCGCGGATGCGCAGAGCAGCCGTGGCGCCTTCGCCAACAGCGCTGGCAATTTGCATGGTGGCACCAGAGCGAACGTCGCCGGCGGCAAATACGCCTTTCATGCCGGTTTCTAGCACAGCGTTGGTTTTTACAAACCCGACTTCATCGAGTTCGATGTCAGAATCTTTTAAAAATTCGGTGTTTGGTTTTAGGCCAACAAACACAAATACGCCGTCGGTTTCGAACTCGACTTTTTTGCCGTCGTGCGTGCCGACGACTTTGGTAACCATTTTATTTTCGCCAACGATTTCGTCGGTTGTAATGCCTAAATGCACGGTAATTTTGTCGTTCTTTTCGAGTTCTTTTATTAACACGTCCGAGGCGCTGATTGTGCCACGCACCAACAAATCAATTTTGCTAGCAAATCGAGTCAAAAACAAAGCTTCTTGCAGTGCCGAGTTACCGCCACCAACTACAACCAAATGCTTGTCGCGGTAAAACGCGCCGTCGCAGGTTGCGCAGTAATGGACACCGCGGCCGTAGTATTCTTGCTCGCCCGGTACGCCAATTTTTTTGTAATCGCTACCGGTAGCTATCAAAATTGCCTTGGCTTTTATGTCGCCATCGGTGGTTTCGAGTTTACGGTATTTGCCTTCGTCGGAAATTTTCATAACTTCGCCCAGGCGAATATCGGCACCAAACCGCTCGGCTTGTTTGCGTAACTCTTCGGCCAAATCCAAACCAGAGATTCCTTTTGAAAACCCCGGATAATTATCAACCCAATCAGTAATTGCCGCCAAACCGCCGACCACGCCTTTTTCGTACAAAACCGTCTCAACATCTTCGCGCGTGGTATACACCGCCGCCGCCAACGCCGCCGGCCCCGCACCAATCATCACAACATCGTATATCTTCGTTTCACTCATAATTTCCCCTATTATACCCTATTAACCACTGGCGTGTAGATTGTTTCTCGGCAGTGCAGTGCGCGGAAAAATTGAGCACTGCAGCGAGCTGTATATGGAATACAGCGAGTGAAGCGCGCAGATTTTGACAACGCAATGCGCGCCGAGAAACAATCGCTAAGCAATAGCGGGGGCGAGCTGTGCGAGATTGTAGCCCACTACAACCTTCTGCGTATCATCCTCTTGCGTCACCACCGTCACCGGCACCGTCAACGCACCACTCATCTCTAAAGCTTCTTGCTGGCGCTCTGGGTTTTCGTCCAGGTTTACTTCGTTATAGTTGTGCCCTTTGGATTGCAAAAATCGTTTGACCATTACGCAATACGCGCAAGTGTTTGTTGTGTAGATTGTTATATTTTTAGCCATTTTTTACCCCTTTTTTAGCGACCCCCGTAGACTCCTATAAACCCTGTGCTCTCAAACAAGGTGTTTATACAAATCACTTTTGTGAATCGTTTTTATTTTTAATATACCCTTTTGTTGCTGCGACCGAGAATTTTGCCCGGTTCAATTAGCGTAAGCTCAATTGTATATGGTGCCAGCGGGTAGTGTCAATGCGCTATATGTTGTGTTTTTTATGATCTGTTAGCCAAATTTTGACTACTGGACGGTTATGAGTTCGACATCAAATACGAGCGCCGAATTAGCTGGAATATCAGCACTTGGCGATTGCGCGCCGTAAGCAAGTTCTGCCGGGATAATCAGTCGACGTTTGCCGCCAACTTTCATGCCGGGGATTCCCTCGCCCCAACCTTTGATAACTTGGTCTAGGCCAAATGTTGCGGGCTGGCCGCCGTCTAATGAACTTTCAAAAATCTTGCCGGTGCTAGCGATTGCGCCAGTATAGTTAACTGTTACAGTAGATGTTTTTTCGGCCACTTTGCCGGTTCCTTCTTGCAAATCAACAGTTTGTAATTTTGGTACGCTGGCGACTGGCTCGAAGCCCTCTAGTTGTTTGCCTTTTAGTCCTTTGTCTTCTTGCACGGTCAGCTCCTTTTCTAATTGATTGTTTTGATACACTTGCCAAATTACCACGCCAGTAAACGATACTGATCCTAATAAAAATAATGCGGCTGCGAACATCGCGAAAATTCTTTGAGTTTTTTTAGCCATTTGTTTCTCCTCTTCCTCTTGTTTCCGCTCAGATTATTACTCAGGTTACTAGTATACCGCAGCATGCGTTGCAAAACGTGCGTAAAAAATAAAACAGTCTCGTCTTTTTACAAACGAGAGCTGTCTTACTTTTCCGTGTCTAAAAAATTAGACAGCGGCTGGTGGTTGCGTCAAGTCGTCTGCTGGTGCAACTGGTGCATCGGCAGGACCTTCAGCTGGAGCCAACGGTTCGCTAGGAACTTCTGGAGCTTCTGGAGCTTCTGGGACTACTGGAGCCTCAGGAGCAACCGGCTCTACTGTTGGCATGCCTGCATCTGGTGCAGGAGCGCCGACAGATGGATCTGGTGCTGGCATAGCGCCACCGTCATCAGGTACTGATACTGGCGGTACTGGAGCTTGTGAATCATCCATGTTTTGGTTCCTTTGTTTATGTTTATTAAACCTCCTCAATCGTACTTGGTTTTACCGCTTATGGCAAATCAAGACATCCTTTTGACGGCAGCGCCAGAAGTAAACTGATGTCGTAAAATAAACAAAAGTTGTGATTCACACATCATTACTATACTCGGCGGTGTGTCATACTGGTTTTGCTATGAAGTACCAAAATATCACAGTGCGACCTAATAAACGACAAGTCCCCCGCAAGGTAATTATCGGCTTGGCAATTGCCTTAATGCTGTGTGGCGCGTATTTGCTGTATTTGGTTTTGGTTGCACCAAAAATTGTGCCCGGCAGTAATGCGACAATCATTAACCCCGAGC
>CAZDDV010000025.1:0-8790 GCA_964504275.1 uncultured Candidatus Saccharibacteria bacterium
TGTTTGTAGTAACTTATTTATGAGTGTCGCTAACAACGCTAAAGTTGATGCTGGCAGCGTGATCAGTATCCGTGGCCAAGCAGTTGGCGGAAACTTACCCGAAGACGAACTCGTAGACTTCTATTACGAATTTGTCGATGCCTCGAACGGCAACGTAATCAGCCGGCAAGAAGCACGCGGTGCTCCATTTGATGCAAACAACGTCGCGAGCGATGAAACGCCACGAGACTTCACCCTTAACGATCCTGGCACGTACATATTTAGACTAGCTGCTAAGTACGATAGCTCAACAAAGAGTGCTCGCGGCAATAATGCAGGCAACTGCATTAAACGAGTTACTGTTGAACTAGAACTGCCATGCCAAGAAGCTAAAACCAAAGAAGAACTCGAAGTCTGCCTTGAACTTCACAAAACATCTCGTAACGAAACTCGCGGGCTCGAAAACGCCAACGGTACAGTAGCAAAACCGAACGATATTGTGGTCTACACATTAACCGTCAAAAATACCAGTGGAAACACCCCCATCAATGGCTATGTGTTCGAAGAGAACATGTCTGACGTACTCCAATACGCCGACATTACCGATTTGCACGGCGGCACCAAAGACGATAAAAACATCGTTCGCTGGCCCGCAGTTGATATCGCACCAAACCAAAGTGTCTCAAAAGACATAACAGTCAAAGTAAAAGCCAAAATCCCTCAGACATCGTCTGCCGGAACAAACCCGGGTTCATATGACATGATCATGACAAACGTATTCGGCGACACCGTGAACATCAAGCTCAAAAAATCGGCTCGCAAACAAGTTGAGACCACGACCACTTCTCTGCCGAACACTGGTCCAGGCGAAACACTGCTAGTTGGATTTGTGATTACAATGGCCGCCGGCTACTTCTTTGCTCGATCACGACTAATGGTAAAAGAACTTGAAATTGTGCGTGACGACTACGCATCAGGAGGAACCGCATAAATGAGCGAACATCTACGAGGCTCTCAAGAAAAGGGCGAAAAAGCACCTTCAGCAGAAGCAGCAAAAGACCAGAAGGAAAAACTAGAAAAGCTACTGGACTCTGCCGAGAAATCAACGCATGAGTACGAAAAATCGATTGAAAACATTCGCGACAATATCGAAGATCAGGCCGTCAGCGGCAAAGAAACCAGCGCCGGTGATCACGGCAAAGATGCCAAAAGCCAATCAGTGCCGATTATCGACCGTATCGTAAAACAAGAGTCCTACAAAAAAGTATTGCAACACGTACAACGGCGCCTGCCCAAAGCACAGCGATCATTCAGTAAGTTTATCCATAAACCTGTTGTCGAAGCCTTCAGCGAGACCGGTGCAAAAACAGTTGCTCGCCCTTCTGGGTTATTCGGTGGCGGCTTATGTGCACTGCTCGGGAGTACTGCATTACTGTGGATGAGCCGGCACTACGGATTCCGATATAATTTCTTTGTATTTATTGCGTTCATTGTTGTTGGATTTGCAATTGGCCTGCTTGTGGAGTGGGCTTGGCGCACATACAAGAAACTCCGTAAAGCATAGATCTTAAGATTGTAGCCACATAAAAATAGTGCTCAGAATTAGTTCTGAGCACTATTTTTTTGTTGTAGCATCCCTTCTTGGTCAATCGTAATAGTGTCTTCTGCACCGCTAGCTGTCTGTCCACGAAGTGATATCTCCCCAGAGTCCCCCGGCTTTTTCTGGAGTTGCTGCGCTATCTTTGCGACTTCTTCGTTATCAAACTGTGTTGGTGCCAGTTTCTGAGGTGAGGTCGCTCCATACTGAATATTTCCTGGCGTTGTGGCGGAAAGATCAATCGGTGATTGCGGCGCCGGTGTTGGCGATATTGGTGAGGGCGGCACAAACTGTGGCTGAGCTGGCGGCGCTACTGCCGCACCTAATGGCTGCTGGGGTGGTTGAATGACTGGACCTGCAACATTAGGCGTATTTACTGGTTGCGGTGGCACAGACGGCGCGTATGGGTTTTGTGTGGCTCCTGGCTGAGCGGGTTGGATTGGTTGTGGCGGTGCCAAGCGACGCTTTGCCAGCCAATCATCCAAAAATGACGGAGCTGGTGCCCCAGGTCGGCGCGGCGGAGCTGGTCTCTGTGCACCAGCTGCTGATGGCGCACCGGCACGCGCTGGTGCAGCACCAAAGGCAGGCTTTGGGGGATCAACGGTAGCTAAGCGACCAAAAATTGAGGCTTCTACTTTTGCTTTGGGCAGGCCAAACTTTGCAGCCGACAATTGCTTAAGCGCATCGCCCAACTTATAATTTGGATTTCCGAGTGGCGGAACCGTCGACATACTAAACGAGTTGGTTGGCACTCCGCCCACCAGTGTTCGAACAATCGCATTGTGGTTTGGCACACGCAGTAAATCCTCAGGCTCAAATAGCGGCTGAAAATATTTACTCAACATATCAACATCGTTTTGACCAACACGGAACGATACAATTGTACCCATGTTACCAAAGACAGCATCGCGAACTTCATCTGTTAGCTGGGTCGTAAACTGGTTAGCGACAACCAAGTTAAGGTGATACTTTCGGGCCTCGGACATAATCGTGGCGAACGAATCTGTCGAGAAGTTCTGGAACTCATCCACGTACAGACAAAAATCCGTGCGCTCTTCTTCTGGTATGTTGGCGCGACTCATCGCAGCAGCCTGGAATTTCATCACAAAAATCATACCGAGCAATTTAGAGTTGAGCTCGCCCGTTCGCCCCTTACTGAGGTTCACGATCAAGATTTTTTTGTTATCCATAATGTCGCGCAGATTAAAAGCACTCTTGGTCTGACCGATGATATTTCGCATCATTTCGTTCGACAAAAACGCACCGAACTTACTAACAAACCAGCCCAGTACTTCACTCTTGTGGTAATCGCTGGTCGAGGCCATTTCTTTGTTCCAGAAATCCAGTACAGTTTGATCTTTTACGTACCCTTTGAGGCGCTTTTCGAACTCTTTGTCGGTAAAAACCTTTGGAATATCAATGAACGTTCCGCCGTCAGGGTTAGCCATAACGGTGAGTGCGGCGTTACGGAACCAGTGTTCGTAGCGCGGCCCGATAATACCCTGGCGCTGTGGGTCGTACAGTTTATACAGCATGTTAATGGCTTCCTGGATCAAGAAATCCTTTTGCTCGCTGGTATGGAACTCGAACATATTGAGACCCATTGGATAATCCATTTCGGCCGGGCAAAAATACACCACATCTTCGGTGCGCTCTTTTGGCACCATTGCCAACAATCGCTCAGCTGTGTCGCCGTGCGGATCTATAAATGCAAAACCATCCCCGCTCACCATGTCCTGAAATGCCAAGTTTTCTAGGAATGTCGACTTACCGGTACCTGTTTGCCCAACGACGTACATGTGACGCTGACGATCTATAAGTGCTAAACGAATTGCCTTTTTAACACCTCTAAATACGTTGTAGCCCATGAACAAACCTTCATTTGGAATGTTGCGCGGCGCGTCAACTTGCTTCGAGGCTTGGCGCTCCAACTGCGACGTTGGAATATTTTTTTGATCAGGAAAGTGGAAAATACTAGCTAGCTCCACGGCGTTCAAAACGTTCTGATTGTTTTCTTGCGGGAAAAATCGCAGGATAAATGCGGTGACAAACTGTTCGATATCTTTTGCGGCGGTAAATTTAAAGCCATTTTTGCCCTGGGCATTAAATACCGCAAACGCGGCTACGACATTATTCAGCACCGCTTGAGCCCGCTGCGAGACGTTTGATGACGCTACGATCCTGATCGAGGTTTCGTACCCTGCGTGGCGTGTTTTATCATCAATGGCGTCTAAAACAGATTGGTCAAGATTAGAAAGATCGTGTTTCTCGCCACCGCCGCTATCTTTACCCTCTGGTGGCTTCCAGAATGCCTGCGCAAACTCCATCATCTGGGCGCCACCCTTTTTCTCTTTGCCTTTTCGTTTTTTTCCGGCAACTGCAGAAGCTTTTTTACGCCAGCCCGAATCTGCTGGACGCATCAAAATCTGGATACCGAGCCCGTCTTCTTTGTCGAGCGTTGAAAGCGAGTTCAATAACGACTGGATAGGATCACGCTTTAAATCTTGGTACGTCGCAATCGGATATGCAAAATGCTCTTTTAGGCTTAATTCGCCACCAACCGTTCCATTGGCCTTACCAACCGGACTAAACACATTGTGCTCAGCAACTTCCTCGAGGCGAGCGCTTGGATACGCACTAATAACCGCCTGGGTAACGACATCAACCATTGTTACCGGCACTGCAGCGTAAAATCGCACAAAACCATACGTTGCAATAATTTCGAATGCAAAGTGTCGCTGGCCATAAAATTTACTTCTTAGGCCTTTTTGAAGCGTACTGGCGATGATCGTATAGAGCACTTGGGCCTTAGAAATATTCTCGTCATTAATTTCTCGTTCGTCTCTGGCTCCAACTTCTTTGTCTTCACTGCTTGGCGGCAAATGGATAAGCAATGGCACCATTTTAAGGCCACGCTCGTAGTTTTTTTGTTCACGCAAAAGACGTCTTGAATGCAAATATATGATTGGTCCAGCGACTGCCCCGCAAACCAAGAATGCTAGAAGTATAAAAATGAGTACTGATGCCATATATGGATTCGCCCTTGCCTACGTACGCAGATCTTTATTAAAACGTTGCTTGATGTAGTCTGCTTTTACTTTGTTCAGTTCCTGACTTTGCAGCTTTGGATCGTGTTTTGTTTTATTCACGATATCCTTGGCCCGGTCAACCCACTCTTTCTCTATAAGATCAACATCGTCAGCAATCTGTGAAGCAGCTGCACCAGACTGGTCGGTCTTTATTTGAGCAGTGAGATCGTCATGCGCCGCATTCGTTACAGGAGCAACAACTGGTTGCAGGGCTACAGTAGGATCATTTTGGGCAGCAGGCTGCGCCGGCAAAAATTCTGGGTTCACCTCAGTACCCTGTTGCTTAACAGGTTCTTGTGCGTCAATGTTACTTTCTGCACCTTGAGGCATAGCAACAGGCGGTAGATCTAGCAGAGACTCGTTATTATCAGTTGGTGGCACACTCATAGCTGATCAGAAGTATATCAAATTACTTATGCTGATAACAGGTAAAAATAGGTAGTTATTTTTTATGCATATACCAAACTAGGATAACAGCGATACCAAGGGCTATGAGGATATCCCGCGCGGTCAATTGGTGCAACGAACTTAGGAGTAGCAGCAGAGTTAATCCTGCTGCAATAATCGCCGCCAACACCTTTGACTTGCTAGAATTATGCATCAATTTCGCAAAAATAAATGCTAGCGTTAGATACCCACAAATAAAGATATACAGAAACGGCGCAACCAGAACTGGAAGTGGTAAGTTATTCGGTGACGACGTCAGAAAAAAAATAATACCCACAGCATAGAGCGCTACTCCGAATGCAATTGTTTTCACTGTTTTTTTATTCATCATGACCTAAAAATCATAAACATAAACAAGTTATAAATAAAGAGCTGGACGGTAAATGCGCCCTTAAATGTGTAATTATTTAGCGCTTACCGTCCTAGCTTGACTGACCGCTCTGCCTGCCTTTAGAGCAAACGAGAGCGACGTATTTGAATTGTTTTTTTGGGCAAGAAGTAAGTTTTTGATTTTTGTAACTTACGATTCTTAATCTACTACAAAATGTGTTCAGAGTCAATCATTTTATGTAGCAATTATAGCAACGTTACATCTTTGACGGTAGTTTAAAGCGAGATACACGTGTAAAAAAATCGTTGTTATTATCTCATCAATATAACCTTTAAGTGCCCCATTTTGTATAAAAAATGCCTGTTTTGGGCTCCAACTACAGTCCATTCGACTAGCTGCCGTACCGTAAAATTATGTCACAGCAATACTGCAATTTTTCCAAAAAAAGGTGCTAGAAAAACGCTCACATTTTATATTTGGTATTGGCCAAAAATTATCTGACACATACTTGCTTGTGCGAGACGTATCGCATATATGACGTGGATTGCCCTTCCCTTTTTTATAAAGCGAAACGCTGAGTATGGATTTTATTATTCCAAAACCAAATCATACCTTTCCCGCCTTGAATAATCCACACGTTTTTTCGCACTGGCGGGCATCATTCACGCAATCAAGCAAAAACCACAGAAAACGAAGGTACTAACAAGCGAATACGAAAATTATAGTAATACCAACGAGCTTAACAGGGGTATCTAGCATTATCTGGCTAGTTGCATTTCCATTAAGTGCTCCCCCCCATTATCCTCAGGTGCCTTTTGAAGCCATAAAACATGCTCTGGATGGCCCAAAATCCAAAAATGTACTCAAAATTTTGATGTATGTAAGGTTTTTTTATGAGTATGCCGATAACAGGACCTTCTGCCAGTCTAATTTGTTGTTTTTATCGTCTCGGCCGCGCCTAACAGTATAATTGTTATGGAAATGTGCCCAAAATATAGCCAAAAGAGCAGCATGGGCGCCGAGTTATACACAGCTTTGTGAACTAAATAATCATAATCGTGTTGACAGTGTTTTAAGCAATTTATAAGATGTATCCAGCACTTGAATAAAAAAAGTGCTCAAAAACAAAAACGACTCAGAAACAACGGCTTCTCGCAAGCCGTTGTTCCACAAAGAACAACTCACAAAAACAAACCAAAACAACACAAAAACTCCGTAAATGAACTGCCGCAACTTATGCGGCAGTTCAAATTTTTACCCTCACCAGGACAGAAAACGAAAGTCGTATACATGAAGATTTTGAGCATTATAGAAAGTGGCTTTGACGGCACAGTTGCCGAAATCGAATGCCAATTATCAAACGGTCTGCCCTCGATTATCATTGTTGGCTTTGCTAACAAAGCTGTCGACGAAGCCAAGGAGCGTCTCCGTAGCGCGTTCGCATCCAGCTCGCTACCATTTCCAAAAAAACGCATTACCGTCAACCTCGCACCTGCTGACGTTCCTAAGAATGCCACATCATTCGACCTTGCCATCGCAGTGTCCATACTAAGTGCAGCAAAACAAGTAACGGTTGCGAACGAACCTCAAACCGCATTTTTGGGCGAGCTAAGTCTGGATGGTTCGGTGCGGCCAATTCGTGGCCTAATCGGGAAACTGCTAACGGCCAGAAAACGAGGTATCACGACCGTATTTGTTCCTGCCAGGAATGCCGCTCAAGCAAAACTCGTGAACGAGCTAACCATCTATCCTGTAAAAAATTTATACGATTTGTACCTTAGTCTTACTGGCGCCAAGCCATTGCAGGAGCTACATTCTGACACCCCAATAAGTGCGGCTTGTACCAACGCACCAGATTTTGCCGAGATTGTTGGGCAAAATACCGCAAAGCGTGCACTGGAAATCGCCGCAGCGGGCAATCACAACCTTCTACTCAACGGTCCTCCTGGAACTGGCAAAAGCATGTTGGCCAAAGCATTACCATCAATCCTGCCACCTATGACTCGTGAGGAAATGCTCGAGGCCACACATTTGCACAGCTTATGCAGCAAGGATTACGACTCACTTATTACCACTCGCCCATTGCGATCCCCGCACCACAGTGCCAGCGACACCGCGATTATCGGTGGTGGGCAAAATCCTCGACCAGGAGAAATCAGCCTCGCCCACAACGGGATTTTATTTTTTGACGAATTCCCCGAATTTCGCCGCACAGCCATCGAAGCGCTACGCCAACCACTTGAAGACGGGTCAATTACGGTATCTAGGGCCAAAGAAACACTCGATTTTCCGGCTCGGTTTATTTTGATTGCAACCGCTAACCCCTGTCCTTGCGGCTATTTCGATACACACCGAAACTGTACGTGTATGCCTGCTGATATCCTCCGTTACCGCCGTAAACTTTCGGGCCCAATTATGGATAGAATTGATCTATACACAAATGTTGAGCACGTAGAACACAAACGCCTGCTCGAACATGACGCGCAAGCAGAAACAAGCCAAACTATTCGCAAAAGAGTCATGTCCGCACGTGAGCAACAAGCAAAACGTAGCAAACAACGCACTAATTCCGCCCTCACCAACAGAGATATCCAAGCTGGAATTGGCCTGTCAACCAACGCCAAACAACTCCTCGATGCTGCAGGCGAAAAGCTAGAATTATCGCCGCGGGCCTACATTCGCACCTTAAAAGTTGCGCGCACTATCGCTGATTTAGACAAATCTGAACACATTTTGACCAAACATATTGCCGAAGCGGTTCAGTATCGTCCGATGATCCGCACGGAACTATAAATTATATGATTTAAGCGAAAACTTATTGACCTCTGTTCCTCAATCTGATAGAATCGTCACAAGCAAGCAATGTATAAAGCTTTGTTATAGAGCTTAAAGGAGATGAGATATCAGTAAAAATGTTCGCCTGAATGGTGCGATTCGGGCATCAGAACTGCGAGTCATTGACCACGAAGGTCGCCAACTCGGCGTTATCTCACGCTCAGAAGCACTGCAGCTTGCCGCACAACAAGATTTGGATCTTGTCGAAATATCACCAAACACAAATCCGCCGGTTGCAAAGATCGTGGACTGGGGTAAATTTAACTACCAGCGCACTAAACTAGCTGCCAAGAACAAGCGAAACACGCGGGTTCAGGATATAAAACAAATGCGTTTGGGCTTAAAAATCGGCGATCACGACTTGGATGTAAAACTTCGAAAAGTCCAGGGATTTCTCGACGACGTACACAAGGCAAAGATAACTGTCTTCTTCCGCGGTCGAGAACTCGCTCACAAGGACATCGGCTTCGCACTAGCCGCCCGTATCATCGAACGATTTGGTGATACAATAG
>CAZDDV010000026.1:0-8341 GCA_964504275.1 uncultured Candidatus Saccharibacteria bacterium
CCGCAAAGGCAGCGGCACTAATAAGCAACAAGAGCGAAATAGCTAGGATTATTTTTTGTTTTTTGCTGAGGTTTTTTAGCGAAAAGCGTTTTTTTGATGATTTGTCTTGCATGCTTTCGGGGATTTCGGTCGGTTGGTGCAAGTCGGTTTTGCTGCGCTGAAAATCACTTTGGGTCATGTCGATTTCGTCTGGTTGTTGTTCGGGTTCAATTGGCGTTTGGTTTGGTTGAATGTCTGTCTGCATATTCTTTTTTGTTGTTATGTTTTTGGTGACGTAAGAACGTCCAAAAACGCTAATGATTAATTCTGTACTAGTGTAGCATAACTTTGGTCAATGCGGGCCAGTGACTTTTCTTTGCCCAGCACTTGCAGGCTTTCGGCCAAACTTGGGCTGGCCGGGCTCCAGGTCGTGGCGATTCGGATTAAGCTAAATAGCACGGCAGGTTTTTGGTTGGTTTTTTCAAGTAGCGTATCAAGTTTTTGCTGAATATCTTCGGCGGTGAAATCGCTGCTTGCAAGTTCTTCGCGGGTGGTTTTGAGCAAACCCGCGAGTTCTGGTAGCTCGATTTTTTTGAGTTGTTTGTGCGACGAAATTAAGTCCATGTTAACGGGCAAATCGGTAAAAAAGAATCGAGTTAACTCTGGAATTTCTGCATAAAATTTAAGTCGTTCCTGGACAAGCCCTAGTACTTGTTTTTTGTATGACTCGTCAGCGTCCTTGGCTTCGGTTGGCCAAAAGTCAGTGACCTTTTTGTATAAATCATCCAGGCTGAGTTCGCGAATAAAATGTCCGTTTGCCCACAGTAGTCGCCGTTCGTCGAAATGTGCGCCACTTTTTTGCACGCGGTCCAAACTAAATTTTGTGATGAGTTCATCGCGGGTAAATACTTCTTGAGTGGTGCCGTCGTTCCAGCCAAGTGTCGCAATAAAACTTACCAAAGCCTCGGGCAAATAGCCGTCGCGAATATAATCGAGCACGTCTTTGGTACCGTCGCGTTTGCTGAGTTTTTTGGTTCCCTCGCCTAATATGTGCGGGACTGTCGCTATAACTGGCGGTTCTAGCTCCAAAGCTTCATAAAGATTTAAGTAATTTGGGATGCTGGCTAAAAATTCTTGGCCACGAATAATGTGCGTAATTTGCATTTCGGCGTCATCAACAATGTGCGCAAAATTATAGGTCGGGAATCCGTCGGATTTGATTAAAATAAAATCGTCGATTGTTTCTGGCCCAGTAGAGAGTTCGCCCATCACAGCGTCTTTGCGCGTGTAATTTTTTGGGTCAGATTTAAACCGCAGCGGCTGCGTGCCGTTCCAGGCTGGTGGATTTTCTGGACGGTGATTTCTATATAAAAATGGCTGTTTATTCTTTTGGGCTTCTTCGCGGAATTTTTGTACTTCCTCGGCCGAATATGGGTCGGCGTAAGCCCGTCCCGCATCGATTAGTTTTTGCGCCCATTTTTTGTATATGTCGAGTCGTTCGCTTTGGCGATATGGACCAAAATCACCGGGCTTGTCCGGGCCTTCGTCATAATCAATCCCAAGTGCTTTCAAGCTTTTATATATATGTTCGTCCGCGCCAGCGACTTCGCGTTTTTGATCGGTGTCTTCTAATCTCAAGATGAACTGTCCATCGTTTTGTCGAGCCAGCAGCCACGCAAACAGCGCCGTGCGAATACCACCAACATGCAAATATCCCGTCGGGCTTGGGGCAAATCTTGTTCGAATAGCTTTACTCATTACCCCGACAGTATATCTGATATCTCGCAATCAACGAAGAACCATCAGCTTTTCTTTGCAAGAACCAACCCAGTGTTACTTTTGTTTTCGAACAAAAGTAACCAAAAACCATCACTGGGCGGTTGCTCAATCTTGAAGAAACAATTGTCTAAAACAGGCTTGCTGTGGAACTCACTACTTTTTAGCCACAGGCTAAAAAGTAGCTCAAACAGTCCTCGCACTCAAAGGCGCCTCTTTTACACAACAGTTTCCTCAGGATTTCACAAAGCCCAGACTTAACTGCCTCCGACAAAGTCGGAGTAACAAAAGATGTTCTGGAAAGTCCAGAACACCACCAAACAAGTGAGGCTCTGAAACACCGAGCAGAAATACTGCCATTTGGGCGAATTAAGCCAAAAGCCAAGTCCGAGCAAGCCATTAGAAAATGGCGAGGGCCGACCGCAGGGAGTCCTTTTGGCGCGACCAAATGGCAGTATTTCTGCTCGGTGTGGCTTCATCCGCCTCTGAGTTTTTGAGTACTTTTTGCGGAAAAAAGTATTGGGGTTTGAGTTTACTAAACCAAAATACTCTACATTGAACTGGCGACTTGCACGAGTTCGTCGTTCTTGAGACTGTTATTGCCCTCGATTTGATACCACACACCGCCGTTAACCCAGGTTGCGTTGGAGCCTTCATATACATAAATCGTTCGGCCTTTGTCTTCGAAGGTTTGGTATTCTTTGTCATTTTTGACCAAAAAGTTATCAACCAATGCTTCGCTGTTCCACTCTGATACTTGTTGCGAGAGCACAAAGTGTTCGTCATCGTTTCGAGATGCAAAATTAACCGAAATATATCCGGGGCCGTACTTGACGGGGCCGCTCAAACCAAAACCACCAGGAACATGATCTGGTAAATTCGCCGAGAAACCTGCTTTATTGGCGGCAATGCGCATACTGATTTTTGGAACATTTTGATAACCAAAAAACCCAGCCAGTAGAATCACGGCAAGTGCTACTGATGCCCAGCGAGTTGTTTTGTGTAGCTTTGATTGTCGTTTTTTATGGTGGTGTGGCGCTAATTTTTCGTGCGAGTTGGCATTTGCAAGCGCGCGATTAAAATGTTGCTCGGCGCTTGAACTATGTACTCGGGGCTGAGGATTGGGATTTGCCTTGTGATGTTGATTGTGCGCTGGTGCGGCCGAAACTTTCAGTGGCTGAACCTTTTTGGTGATAGCTGTTCGGCTGGTTGCCCCAAATCGTGAAATCGCACCACTTTTGGCAACAGCTTGCGCCCGTTTCAGACGTACATCATTAGTCATTCGTTCCTGCACCTTATTGGCTGATGTATGTACCTGGGTTGGCTTGATTGTTGGTTTTGCGACTGCGCTACGCATCAAGGTTTTTGAGGCGATTGGTTTTCGCTTCGCAGAGGCCGAAATATTGGCGGTCCTTGCTGGTTTTGGAGCTTTCGGCGCAATAGCTGCAGGCGCTGGACGCGAAGCTAATCCGCCAGATACTCGTGTAAATCCATCCACCGATTTTGCAGCGCGGGCTGGTTTCTTTGAAGCGCCGCGTACTTGCGGATCGACGATTTTACCACTTAAAACATCGTACGTTTTGCCGTTAAGTTCTATAACGTTTCGATGATTACCCACGTGCTATCTACCCTCTTACTCATTTAATTAGATGTCAGATCTTGAATCTATTTTACCCTAGATACGGTTATGGCTACAAGCTAGATTTCGCGCTTGTGCCTAGTTTGATATAAACTACTCTTGGTATGGATTTTCTTGACCCAAAAAAAACACGCGCTCACCACATAAAGTTATACATTGGTTACGGCCTTATGGCGATTTTATTGGCTTTTGGCGCATACCTGCTTCTTGCCACCGCCCAGGGAAATTGGATTGACAGCAAGGGTAACGTCTATCAAAACGGTATCGTGTTTGTGGCCTCTGATCCTGGTCAGGCCGAAGTTAGAATTAAGAATACACAAACAAACAAAGAGCAAAAAACAGTCACGGCCGAGCGTTTAGTCTTGCCCGCCGGACAATATAGTTTTGAGTTCTTGAAGCAAGGCTATCGCCCCTGGCAGCACACTGCTGATGTCCGTGGTGCCAGCATTGAGCGTTTGGTATACCCGTTATTATTTCCAGAAAATCTTGTAACAAGTACGATTGCGTCATATCGTTTGGCGCCCAGAATGACGAGCACATCGCCAAATCGCCAAATATTGATTGTGCAGCCAAACAGCAAGGAGGCGACAATTGAGGTTTATGATACAAATAGCCCAGAAAGTTCAGAAAAGGCACCTGAAATTCTAGAATTGCCGAATTCGCTGCTGACTCTCGGCAATAATGCGCTTCAGATTGTGGAATGGTCGGCCAATAATCGTCAGGTACTTGTAAAAAATCAATTGGGCAAACGCAGTGAATTTATCGTTCTTGATATTCAGGATATATCGCGTTCGTTTAACGTCAACCAGCGGTTTGATGTGCGCCCTGTGGAGGTTTCGTTGTTCGATCAGCGCGCCAGCAGTTTTTATATGCGCTTGCCTGATGATAGTTTGGTTCGCGCAAACACTCAGCCGAGAAATCTTGAAATCGTTGCAGACGAAGTCTTGGCGTTCAAATCGTACGGTAATGAGCAGGTTTTGTATGCGGCGGCGACGAATCGATCCTCGACAGACAAAGTCAGCGTGTTTGTGCATCGCGGTGATCAGTCTTATAAAATTCGCGAACTCCCAGTTGCAAAAAAATATTTGTTGGACATCGCTCGATACGAAAATCATTGGAATGTAGTCATGGGGTCTTCGAATGATGATCATGTGTATATGTATCAAGATCCAGTCGAAACACTGACATCCGGTGACGCAAACCGAGTCATGATTGTGCGATCGATGCGAATCAATCAGCCGCAGCATGTTTCGTTTTCTGAAAATGCTCAGTTTATTGCCGCCCAAAGTGCTGGAAATTTTGTGGTATATGATAATTTTCAATCGCGACAATTTGTCTACAAGATTGATTCGCCGTTTGACGACAACAAATTTGCGACGTGGATGGACGGCTATCGGTTGACCAATATAAGTGGCGGTACCGTGGTTGTGTTTGATTTTGATGGCACAAATTACCAAACGTTAAGCCCAGCTTTGCCCGGCTCGCGAGTGTTATTCAACGGCAATTATCAACAAATGTTTACGCTTGGCACAAACGCTGACAAAAAAGCTCCCTTTGCCCTGACCCAAACAAAACTCCGTGTCGAGTAAGCCTCACTTGAATGGCGAGAGAAGTGAGTAACTAGTCGCTGAGCCAGCCGGTGAGGCGGCTCCAGAGGCTTGGCGCGTTGCCAGGAATAATGTTGTCGACGGCTTCTGGTGCGGCCACTGCTGTGCTCTTGCTGTTTTTGGTGGGGCTTGGGGTAATTTGTTCGCCAACGATTATGAGGCGGCGCAGTGATGTTCCTGGTGGATCACAAGTAATGAGCGTAACGCTGGCAGCTTTGGACGTGTTGCTCAGTACTGAAACATCCGACGGATCAACAATTGTTTTACTATAAATTTTGTACACATAGCGAACGCCATCGCGGTTAATGTAGAACGTGTCGCCTTCATTCAGTTTGCTCAGCAGCACGAACGCAAACTTGTACTTACCGCTGTTAAAAATGTTGTTGCTGGAGTGACCAACAATCGCCGCGTTGCCGAGCTCGCCAGGTTTCGGAGTTGTTGGATAATGGACGACGCCGTCTTCTAGATTTTTCTGGATTCTTGCTTCATTGCCTTTGTGGTCGCCAGCTTCGTGCTCGGTGTTATAAACGACGGGGATTTCGACGTTTATTTTTGGAATAATAATTTTTGACTCTTTGCTGACGCTGCTGTTGGCCGGATCAATGATAATTGGCGTTGAACTAACAGATCGGCTTGGCGTGATAAACGGCGTAATAAAACGCTCGTTGAAAAATCCGAACAGCAAAAATAGCAATACCAGCGCGCCCATGCTAAACCCAAACAACAATGAGCGAACGTGGTGATTCTGAGGTAATTTTGTGCGTTTTGCAATGCGTTGTTGGATTTGTTTTTTGGCGTCGGCGACCGATTGCTTTTTGTGATGTTGCGGGTGGTTATTGTGGTTTGGTCCGGTTTCGTGTACTTCCTCGGTCGGGATTATGTGCTGTGTTGGATCCGCGGGTTTAGGGCTTCCTTGTCCATGCGCGGCATAGAATTCTTGCCAGACTTTGTGTTTTTCGTCGTCAGGCAGTTGCGTGTAGTAGTCGTGCCAGGCGGTTTGAATTTCGGCTAATGATTTTCCCGATGTGCTGAGGCTCTGCATGTATTTTTGGTGTTTTGACAAGCGGCCGTCTGCGTCTTCGACTTCTTGTAATTCTGCTTTGGCGCTCGGTTCTTTTTGGTACAACGCGTCTATTTTGCCGCGAATAATGTTTACTGCCGGATCTTCAGGATCGGATTGATGCGAGGATTGTGGCTGGTTTGCGGTAGTACTGCTCATAATTTTCAAAATAATGTAAAGCGCACGACATTGTGCTTATGGTGGCGCTAACAGATAAATTATAGTACAATTTTCCCTGTTCTCCTACCTCTACGTGAGTGGCGCTTTTGTGCAAAACCTGAACATTTACAACGTACGAATATATTTTTTTATGTCTTGCCTCGTCGGTGGCAGCCATAGATTATAATTGTAGACGCGCTCAGTGCGTTTTTTGTACGAAGTCGAACATTTACAGCCTAATATTTTTTTATGTCTTGTGCCGCGGTGGCGGAATTGGTAGACGCGCCAGACTCAAAATCTTGTGTCTTTCGGGACGTGCCGGTTCAAGTCCGGCCCGCGGTACCAGATATAAAAAAATCGACAGCTCAAGAGGTGCTTTGCAAGGTTTTGTGAGTTATGTACGTGGACCAATAGCAGAAACAAAGAGTCGCTACAAATCAACCAGCAAGTCTAGGAACTTCTCGGTGCGTAGATCAAGGTTCCGTGTGGCCTGATCACTATTAATGCCACTTATCTCTGCAATACACTCATTGATTATATTTGGAGCTGGATTGTCTCGAGAATCAATTTTTAAATCATGGTTTAAGTGCACGAGAGAGATGTCTGGAGTATATGATTGACTTGCATCTACAGATGTCTTGACTTGAACTTTATGCAGTAGCGCAAGCTTTTCGGTTGCCGGGTCGGTGTTGTGGATGCTTAGGTCCCACGAGCTAAAGAGGCCAGTTTCGGGGTGGACGGGTTGACGATCGTCTTTTATGAAGCTCGGAACGATTGCCCATTCTCCATCGCCGTGTATTGCTGCAAAACGATACGCTAAAAGTTGCGTCGCAAGTTCCGAGCGGAACCCTACCCTGTCGCTTGCGTCGTCTGTAGACCCGCGAATATATTTGATGCCGTCGCTGTTTGCAACATTAACCAGATTCTCGTAGGCTGTCTGGGCAGTTTCTTGTGTTGGTGCTGTTTTTTCTACCGCAAAATCAAAATACACTGGTGAGATTACGAGTCTTGATGCAGCGGCAAGTGAGCCATTACTCACACCTTGATGAGTTTCAGTATTTTTAGCGCATTCCCAATATTCAGTGGCCTTTGCAAGTCGTTCTGCGGCGACGTCATATTCTACGGAATAAGCGGCCATTTGTACCATACATTCCCCTGCATAAAATAGTGCATCAGATGAACCTATTGAGCTAAGCCGCTTAACAATATCTCTTTTTGAACCCATTGTTTCACTATCTGCGAATCGCATAAGAATTGGCTCGACTCTTCGGTTTTCTCTTTCTTCACGGATAAGCCGTTGCACGTCAAGTGAATCGGCTGTCGGCCGACCGATGTATTTTCTCTTGGACGGACACGTCTTTGCGAGCCGTAATTTCCTGAGGACATAAACTGTGATCATAAACTAATTACCGATATAAAGCAATACTAATGACTATTCTGTGCATGCTGTTGTCAGTGCTTCGAAGGTTTTTTTGGGGTTTTGGAGAAGCCAGACGCTGGCGTGGGCTGCGGTGCTTACTCGCCAAGCTTCCATGGGTTGGTCAAGTTTGGTCGAGCTGACTTTTCCGCTGCAACTCGCAAAAATAATGTCGTTGTGCTCGACGATAATATTCGCTGGGAATATTTTGCCGGTGTTATGCAACGCATCCGCTAATTGAGTAATCGTCATGCTAAATTTGAGTGCTGTGCCCGTTTTGGCAATGAGTTTTTGTAGTTGCGCGAACGAACAAACGAGCGTGGTATTCTTGCGGTTCAGTATTTTTTTGGGCTGATGATAAAAATAATCAATTGCGTCTTTAGTAATTACAGTTTGCCCTGTATATTTTTCTAAAAAAGATTCCAGTACAATTGCTGTCTCGCTATTGCGGCCTAAATCGCCCGCAATCAGTACGGCGTCGGCGGGGTCGCTAAATGCTATCCACTCCGCCAGTGCTGCTCGTGCAAACCCGCCGCTTTTGTTGCTGGGCGCAAACTCGGCGTTTTCTAAAAACTGGCCGATGGTTTTTTGTAGCACATTTGGCAATAAAACTTTTGCCGAACCAATGCCGGCTTTTACGGCCTCGTCGTACGCCTGGCCGGGCGCAGCAAACTCGTGTGCGTTGCCACCAATAATTAATAACT
>CAZDDV010000027.1:0-7968 GCA_964504275.1 uncultured Candidatus Saccharibacteria bacterium
GACGCTCGAAAAACAAGCCGATTTTGTACGAACCGCAACCGCAAACTGGCGGCCAGATGTTGCGACCAAGCAAAACCACGCCAAGCAGTTAGCACTCGACATCGTCGGCAAAACAGCAATTATTTACGCCGGAAATTTACTGGCGCCCGCCGCCTATAAATGGAAGATTAGTTTTAACGAAAACGCCAAAAACTTGGCCTGGTGCAATACACTGCCAGAATACAATCACAATGAAATTTTGGGTTGGGTCAGTCACCCAATCGACAAGCCATTCGCCGTAATCGATCTGCGCAGTAACCAAGAACATCCGCGCACCCAAAAACGCTTTGAAATTACCGACAAATTATTATCCGGCAAACGCCCCAGTCCGCTGGTAGTGCAGGCCGAAGGCGACGACATGCTGCAGCAAATGCTCTGGACGATTATCCTGGGCGACTTCGTGAGTTTGTACGTGGCGCTGCTCAATGGTCTTAACCCAACCCCTGTAGAGCTCATCGAAAAACTAAAAGCCGAACTCGCTAAATAGCAGTAAAAAATGATGACTCCAATCGATGAGATTAAAAAACTAGGGACGATTATGGGTATTTGGGCGCATCCGGACGACGAAACATATTGCGCCGGCGGTTTGATTTCTCAGGCAACCCAGGACGGTCAGCAAGTTATTTGCATCACCGCGACCAAAGGTGAATTAGGCATTCAAGACCGCAAAAAATGGCCAGCCGAACAATTGGCCGAAATTCGCACACAAGAACTGCAAGCCGCTTACAAGATTTTGGGTGTTGACCAGTTTGAATGTTTGGATATTGGCGATGGCGATTGTAAAAATGCCGTCGATGGTTTGGACATGATATACGCAGCAATTTTAGCCTACAAACCAGATACGATTATTACGTTTGGGCAAGATGGCCTTACGGGGCACGATGATCACAAAGCCGTATCAAAGTGGGCGACCGAAGCGGGCAAAGCAAAAAACATTCCGGTGTATCATTTTGTGATGCCAGAAGAAGCTTACATTTTGTATCAGGATGCTTGTGAGGAAGCAGCCGAACACGGTGGATTAGTCGATGATATGTTTTTTAACATCGACCGGCCAAAACTTGGCAAGCCCACAAACTGCGATTTATACATGAAACTTGATGAAAGTTTGTGGCAAAAAAAATTAGCCGCACTCCAAGCAATGCCAAGCCAAACCGAAAAATTCATCAAACAACTTGGGCCAAATTATTACCGCTACATTTTCCAATACGAAGCGTTTATTCGAGTAAACTCCTAATTAAGGGATTGCGAAGTAGCTGCTGCTCGTTGTCTTCATAACCTCTTCTGGGGCCGCCGTTCGCACGGTGACCATACTCAACACGCGGCGCGCAAATTGAAAGACTTGCTTGTGGTTGCTTGTCGAGAATGAACGAATCTAACATATTACTATCAACCAGTTCGGCGCTGGCGATCCAGGGCAAATAATCGCCTTCTTTTTGTAGCACTAAATAGTGGATTTTATGATTGTTTGATGCGAGAACGCGCGCAGTAATGTCGCCGTGCTGGGAGTTTTTAAAACTATACTGTGCGATTACAGTAGACTTATCAGGTTGCCAATCGTGACTTTTGGGATCAATGGCGATTCTTTCCTGTGCGTCGCCAGCAAGGCCGGCATCGTAAGAGGACTCAGTCAATGCTACTAGATCGGTTGATAATAAATAATTTCCACCACCAACCTTTTCGATTTCGGGATCTTTGACGCTAGTAGTTTGTGAAAATTCCCATAGGCTTTGTTGGAGGGCAAGAGGTAGGTTAAGGCCGTCTTCGCCGGAAAGTCCTTTGTCGTGCCACAGCGGATTTGAATCCCCGTTACCGAGCCGGGGTAATACTCGCCATGCCGCCTGTGACTTGCTGGTGTATACGACAAAGGGCTGAACTTGATCGCCATCTTGTCGGTAAAAGGCACAGTACAGCCGACCATTGATAGTCGTTGGGGTGCTTGAAAGCCAACTGTCGCCAGCGTCAGTCGTGAAAGAATGCGTCGGCAAAAAATATTCAAACATTTCTTTGCCAATGTTCGCCTCTACACTTGCGATAGCTTTTTGCGCATCGGCTTCATCAAGCTGCTCGATACTGATGCCCGTTGGTTTGGCGCAATGTTTGTATTCTTTTTTGGGCTCCGCCAATGTTTCGTGTAGGAATTTGTTGGTGTCTTCGAATGCTTTTTTGTGTTTTGGATCTTGCAGCGCTTCCTCTAAGGTTATATCTGCGTAATCAGTGCCGTCTTTTTCGGGGTCTGTCGAATCGTAGCTAATGTCGAGTAGGCCATTGTCGTAAAAATATATGCTCCAGCCAGGCATGCTTTTATCGTTTGGCATGATGTGAATATTGCAATTGCTAACGCGTTCGCCCTCGCCATCTTTTATGACATCTTGTCGAGCGAAGAAAACTGCCGAGCCATTGGCAGCGCGTTGCATGGGTGACTCTCGATTATAGGTTTCGTTGCCCGGGCCTAATTCGTCTTCGCCCTGAGTGTAGCCTTCGACGTCTGCAACCTGCGCTTCAATGAACGCTTTTATGTCGTTGACTTGTTCGCGTGGCGATTCGTTTTCTTGCGGCGGAGATAATGTGTCTGTCATAAATTTTGCTAAATAGGTTTGTCTTTGAAGCCGATAAGGTAGAAAAAGTACGCCCAAAAAATGTGCATGCTGAACCACAGAATAAAAATTACGACGTATTGCTCAAGACTGAGTACGACAAAAAATGCTGATGCCAGCAGGCCGCCAATAACGTAGTCGAACTGATCGAGCGGAAACCAACTTTCGCCAGATGGAATATGCATTTGGCGTTTGATAAAACTCTCTACCGCGTCGCCAAGTAATGCGCCAAGCCCCAGGAGCATTCCAAGTAGCCAAATGTTTCCAGCGCCATAATTAATACCCTGGCTTATTTCTTGCGCCCAACCCCAGTTCTGGTAAGCAAAACGTTGCAGCATAACGATAAAAACAGCCGAGAAAATTCCAAATAACAATCCGCGCCAGGTTTTGTTGTCGCCAAAAATTCGCCGATCTTTGTAATGTTTGCCAAAATCCATTGGCGTCGTCAGTTTGTTTAGAATCGGGATTTTATTTGCAATGACGGGCGCGCCGTTGGCAATCCCAGCCGGAAGAAAAAACCACAGCGCAAATAATAGTTCTTGCATGTTTACGCACCACCTTTCAATGCTCTCGTGAGACGATTTAATTTTGGATATAACAGGGTATGAAGCGGTGGGCGGCGCATGGTGAGCCGACCTTTTTGTAATAATTGCACCAGGTTTTGGCGGGTTGGTTTGTCGCCGAGCATTGTGTAGGCTGTACCAACGCCTTTTGCGCCATGAGCATCGCTAGCGGCTGCGGTTGGTTTCTGGTTTAAGCGTGCCCAAACGGTAGCCCCGGGTCCGCGATTTTGAGCGACAGCCCGGCCATTGTAAGCCTCGATCACGTCTATAAATTTGAGGTTGTCGTTCATGGTTTTTTCGCTGAGTCCCTTGCGGAACGTTTCGAGCGGGTGGGGAATATAGACGATGCCTTTTTGGGCGCGAATCGCCTGGATTGTATCGCTGGCGGTTTGGCCGGGTTCGACTTTTTTGGTCAAAAATAGGCCGATGATCTCGCCGTTTTTACTCATGATTTCTTCGCCAATGATTATTTTATCGCCTAATAATTTGTGCAGACGTACGGCCATTTCGATCGAGTTGTGATCTGTTACTGCAATGTAGTCCACGATGGTATCAGACAAAATTTGCGTGTATTGCTCTATCGAAATACCGCCGTCAGGTGATGCACTCGAGTGCGTGTGCAAATCAACACGAAACATCTTAACCCAACCTTCTTATGACGTTTCGTAGACGCTGGAAGGCCGTAAACCAAGCCAAAATCGCAACAATAACCACCAGAATTTCTAGTCGGCCAGTGAGTAGTGCGACAACCATCAAGAACATGCGAACCTCAAACCGAAGCAGGCCGCCACGGAATCCTTCGTTGGTTTTGTGATCACGTGCACCACTTTTGTGCATAGCAACATCGCCCATGGCATTGACGTAGCTGGTCAAAATCGAGCCGCCGATCGCAAAAACTGCCCACACTACGTAACCGTCATAGCCGTTTTGGAGCAAATAAAACACTACGCCGCCGTACAAAAGCACTTCTTTCATTCGGTCCGTAATCGAATCCAGCAGCATGCCGCTGTGGCTGGCACGTTTTTGTAGCCGCGCTAGTTCGCCGTCTAACGTATCGAACGACCCAAAAACAACCAGTAAAATCGCTGCCAACATTAGGCGATCTACGGCAATGAAATAGGCAATCGGTAGATGCATCGCAAGGCCAAAAATTGTGATGACATTTGGATGCAATTTGCCAAACGTTACAGCGTTTAAACCTCGCGCAATCACTCGAAAAATCCGTCGCACCTGTGTTTTAATGCTGTCAAGAAGTCTATCCATAAGAGTATTATACAAGATCGCGTCGCTTGCCGCATCAGACCAATGCCAAGCAAGGTATACTACAAAGCATGATCGTAAAAACAGAGCCGAGAATGTTGAGAATTTTGGGAGTATTGTGTGTATCGTCACTACTGAGTTTATTGCTACTCGGTTTGCGCATGGCTGTCGCAGAAAACACCTGGTTTAGTTTTTTGATTTGGAATTTATTTTTAGCATGGCTGCCGCTATTATTTGCGCTCGGTTTGCAACTAAACGCCAAAAAACAAAAGTGGCTGTCGTGGCAAAATATCGTGCTGAGCATTTTTTGGTTGAGTTTTTTGCCCAATAGCTTTTATCTTATGAGTGATTTGATGCATATCCATAGTTCGCCCGAATCATTTGTGTTGTATGACGCGGCGATGATTTTGTCGTTTGTGTGTAACGGTATGATTTTGGGCTACATCAGCACCTATATTGTGCATGTACAGTTATTAAAGCGTCTGAGCAAACTGCAAACTGCTGGGATTTTAAGTTTGGTTTTTTTGGCCTGCGGTTTTGCGATTTACTTGGGGCGATATTTGCGCTGGAACACGTGGGATATTTTGTTTAATCCGGCTGGTTTACTGTTTGATTTGTCGGAGCGGTTTTTGAATCCGTTGGCGCATGCTCAAACTTATTGGGTAACTTTTGTGTACGCATTACTGATCGGTACAACGTACGCTGTTATCTATGAACTTATCAAAGCACTGTCTGCTGCCAAAAAAGACTAGGCTCGTTGTCTCTGATATACTTGAGCGCAGTTATGACAGAGATTAGCGAAGTATTTGAACGTGCCATAAAAACAGCATTCAACGAAAAGGTTGAAGTTGTGTTGACGCGCCCCGAAGAAAAATTTGGCGATTTTGCCACGAATATCGCTTTGCAACTAGCCAAAAAACTCGGCAAGAATCCACGCGAAGTTGCCGAATCAATTGTAAAAAATCTGCCAAAAGACATATCAGCCGACATTGCCGGCCCAGGATTTATAAACATTACACTCAGCGACGAATCATTGTTAAAACTCGCCGCAAAAAAACCAGCAAAAAGCCTCAAAGACAAAGTTGTTATTGCCGAGTATTCCGACCCAAACCCGTTTAAGATTTTGCACGCTGGGCACTTGTACACCTCTGTTGTTGGTGATGCAATTGCGAGCTTACTTGAAACAGCGGGCGGCAAAGTCCACCGTGTTAATTACGGCGGCGACGTTGGCCTGCACGTTGGCAAAACTATGTGGGCAATGCTGCAAGATTTGGGCGGCGAACATCCGAATAAGTTAGATGAAATTGCTAAAAGTGAGCGTTCCGAGTGGATGGCAAAATGTTACGTTGCTGGAACAAACGCGTACGAAGACGACCCAAAAGCTAAGCAAGAAATCATCGCACTGAACAAAAAAGTATACCAACTGCATGCCGCCAAAGACAAAACGTCTGCCTTCACGCACATTTACTGGACGACGCGTCAGTGGAGTTACGATTATTTTGACGAATTTTACGAAAAAATCGGCACCAAGTTCGAGAAGTATTATCCCGAGAGTGAAGTCGCTGAGCTTGGGCTTACAACTGTTAAAAAGCATGTCGCCAAAGGAGTCTACGAAGAATCCGACGGCGCAATCGTGTTCCGCGGCGAACCGCACGGACTACACACCCGAGTGTTTATTAACAGCGAGGGTATTCCAACGTACGAAGCCAAAGAGGTAGGGGTTATGTTGGCAAAATGGGCCGACTACAAATACGACAAGTCGGTGATTATTACCGGGAACGACATTATCGAATACATGAAAGTTGTCCAAAAAAGCATCGAAATGTTTGAGCCAAAACTTGTTGCCGCAACACAACACATAACGCACGGAAACGTAAAACTTGCTGGCGGAGTAAAAATGAGCTCGCGCAAAGGCAATATTTTGCGCGCAGTTGATGTGCTTGACGCGGCAGAAGAAGCCAGCAAAAAAATCTCTGACAAAAATGATTGGAATGTGGTGCTTGGCGCAGTAAAATACTCATTTTTGAAACAGCGCACTGGTGGGGATATTATTTACGACCCAGAAGAATCAGTAAGCACAGAGGGCAACAGCGGGCCGTATTTACAATATGCGCATGCCAGAGCGCACAGCATATTAGAGAAATCTCAAAAAACGCCAGCCAAGTTGAATGACTTGCAACCGGGCGAGCGAAGTTTGGTTCGTAAGCTCGGCGAATACTCCGAAGTCGTCGATCGATCCGTTGCTGAGCTGATGCCGCATCACATTTGCACCTATCTGTACGAACTGGCCCAAACGTTCAATCGATTTTACGAGCAAAACCGGGTAGTCGGCGATCCGCGCGAGGCCGAGCGCCTGACACTTGTTAAGAACTACGCCGAAACGCTCAAAAATGGTTTGAGTATCCTCAACATCCACGCCCCCGAAAAAATGTAACCCCTGACAAAATACAACATCTGGTATACTTTTAAGCATAACTAATATACGAAGGAGTGGGCACTATGGAAGTACTCGTGGATTACATCGAACATTTAGATTGGATTGCGGTATTTATCGCGGCGCTGGCAAGTTTAACAATTAGCATGGTTTGGTATTCGGACATGGCGCTCGGTAAAGCTTGGCGAAAAGCCGTCGGATCGAGCATAAAAACAAAAGTTGCACCTGGTAGCGCAAACGTCGCAATCCTGACGGCGCTCATCGCAACTGCAATTAGCACGACGGCACTGGCGATTTTAGTAGACGTGCTTGAAATCCGCGGATTTGTCGATGGGGCAGTGCTTGGTGCAATGGTTGCCGGCGGACTTTTAATCACAAGCAGCGGCGTGCATCAGTTGCTAGAAAAGCGCAAAGCGAACCTGTTTCTTATTAATGCGGTAGGCGATGTGGTAGCATTTGCTGTAGCAGGTGGGTTGCTAGCATTATTTTAAAGTAACTCATTTCTATGTTTGGGGTGAGTTCAGATTTTTGAAATAAGGAGGAACCTCAAATGACAGAATCGATCGGAAAGCAAAGCGAGGCTCAAAAAAAGGCTAGTGCTGCGTCGCGCGCCCGGCAGCGAGCTCGAAGTGCCACCGGAAACTTTATGACCTTTGTGAGACAACAGGGAGTGGTGGGCTTGGCTGTTGGTTTAGCAATCGGAACAGCAGCCGGCGCTTCAGTAAAAGCAATCGTCGATGGATTTATTAGCCCAGTCGTAGGCTTTATTTTGGGCGGCGTAAATTTAATGAGCATTAGCTGGCATACCGGCTGGTATAACAACGGTAATCAGCTGATTATTGGCTGGGGCGCAGTCGTAAATTCGATAATTGTTCTGCTGGCAACTGCGTTGGTTGTATACATTTTTGTACACGGTTCTCACCTCGATAAACTCGATAAAAAGAAAGATTAGATTTTGAAACTTTCTGAAGACGAATGGAAGAAAAAACTGACACCAGAACAATATCGGGTTTTGCGCAAAAAAGGGACCGAAACCCCAGGGACAGGCAAGTTTTTGAACCATGATGAAAAAGGTATG
>CAZDDV010000028.1:0-7936 GCA_964504275.1 uncultured Candidatus Saccharibacteria bacterium
TTTGTGCTGACGGGACATCGCTTCATGATGGATTACACGCCAAAACGCGTCCAGGAAAAATCTGTGCTGTATAACCTAAATAAACTAGTTGTTGGCGATGAAATCACCGTCTATTGGGACAAAAAACCATTTTTGTACAAAGTCACTAAAAAGCACGAAGTAAAACCCGATCAAATCGAAGTCGAAGCACCAACACAAGAGACAAAACTAACCCTGTACACCTGTACGCTTGGTGGCAGTTACGACGGCCGGCTTGTCATCGAAGCCACGCCGCAACAGAACTCGCCTAACGACGAAAACTAGTAGCCACGCCAGTGCTTGATATTATCGAGCGCCCCTGATTGCGGCCGATTTATTGCATGCATTGCACAGCGGGCAGCTGCACGTCGAAGTGGTTCGCCAGAATGCTCTTCGTCGTCCTCGTCATACTCGTATTCTTCGTCTTGCTCTGACTCTTCGTCAAAATTGTCGGCCTCATCTTGCGCGTCAGATTCATTCGGTGACACAAATTCTTCTCGGGCCTTTGTCCAGGCACAATCTAACCGCAATAACGTAAAGCCCATGCCGGCTACTAATAACGCTAGATCTTCTGAGCCAAAACCTCGATGATCATAGTAGCAAGTTACTCTTTCTAGCAGAACTGTCACTTCTGGGTGATTTTCGCAGCCGGTACTGCCCAAATACGTCAATAAGTCTAGGCGAGTGCCTTCGTCAGCTTCATAAAAACCCTCCGGCATGTCAAACTTGTCAAAGTATTCAAGCGTGTTGTAACGCATAGCCAGGCTCATATTCGATTTCCTGAAACTCTCCAGAATCACGTTCGAAGCTACCGGAAGTTCAGCGCGAACATACATATGATTGTCTTGTTCGCCTGGAATTGCTCGGAACAGCTGATCACTAACCTCACTCATGTACGCTGCGGCGGGGTTTCCCGGTTGGTAGTTTGCCATTTCCTGCATAAGCGCAAAATCGTCTTCTTTGAAACGTTCAAGCATAAGATACATACCGTCTAGGCAGTATTTGGGTGCTGGCGTTGGGGTTTCCCCCGAAAAGTTTGGGTTAGTCATAGGTTTATTCTAGCTTTCGGTGCTGACAACAATCACATTTGTAGTCACTATTTTGACAATCTGTGTATTATAGTATAATTTTGCATTTTGTAAAACCAGATTTATTCGTATAATTAAATCATAAGGAGAATAAACAATGGCAAAAAATGATACAAAATCGAGCAAACAAGCAAAAGACGAGCAAGAAGACAAAAACGGCGCGCTATTTATTCCAGCCGGAATCCTCACCGGAATCGGCGTTGGCTTTTTGACCGGCAACGTTCCAGCCGGCACCATGATCGGCCTGGGCCTGGGCTTTTTAGTCTTTGCCACCCTCACCGTCATCCGCAAGTAACTTGATTATTCGCCGAATTCTTCGGTGACAATTGTTACATTCAGAGCAAATAATACTTTGTGCGGGTATTTTGTGTTCCAGTGCTCGGTAAACATCAAGAGGTCCAACTGATCGGTAAATAAAGCGCCATCTACCGGGATAGACGCAGCACTCCACTCTGCAATTCGGGCGCTGTTTGGTGAGTGCAAAAGAAGCCCGTCGCCACTTGGCACATCGGGACTTCGGTCACTATTAATAAGTCGTGCGTACTCTGACACTATTTGAATTAGATGTAATTTTTAATTTCTTTCGCAGGCTATGCGATCTTTGTCGACGTCGAGCTTGTATACGTCTTTTTTGAGCACGCGCTTTGGGCCAGTCACAAATTTTGGACCGTTGCCACTACCTGGTTTACAGTCAACGTCACTCGCAACTGGTACGCACTTTGAATAATTAGTATCACACTTAGCAATCGACTTACCTTTTGACTTAGAACTGGTCTTACTAGATGTGCTTGATTTAGACTTACTGGCGGCCAAAACTGGCGTTGATACTCCAACCAAAAGGAGAATCACAATTACTAAAATACTGGTTTTCTTAAAGCGAAGGAACAACTGATAGCCCCATAACAATTGCAAAACCTAAAATAACCGCACCGAGTATAATCGCAACCGCGATATTTCCTTTTTTTACTTCTGCCCACTCATCCACTGGAGTAAATTTATCAAAAACCCACAACAATAGTGGCAAAGCCACCGACATTGTTACTGCACCCGTTATTCCCCACAAAAATGTTTTTAGAAATTCTTCTGCCATCACAACTCCTTGATTATGGTTTATATTGTACGCTTGTTTTACCTTTTTAGGATGTTTTTGCGTTTGGTTGGAAAGATTTGGTTGTGCTTGTGTTTGTGTTTTGGGGTTTAGTAGCATAATCGCAAAAATGGAAAGTAGTCGGAACGAGGAAGTGCCCCAGCCATCGAAACTTGCGCGGGCTACATTTGGAGGGTGACGGCGCGGGTGTAGATTAGGCCGTCGGGCGCGACGAGTCGGCCAACTTGACGGGCCAGCCGGTCAATGGGCAAATCTGGATCTACCAGCTGGAACTCTGGCGGAATGTGGCGCATTTGTTCGCGACTGAGGTCAATTTGCTCGTGGCTATCATCAACGATCCTCGCAAAAACGCATGGGTCCATCATTCTAAAATCGTATGGCGCTGGCTCGCCCGCTGCAATCGCTTCGGCAGTTTGCTGTTGCTGCCGAGCCGTACGAACGCACTGTCGGCTCATATGAATATTCTGGAATAAACTCACTGCAACCTGATAGGAATCGATAGTATAAACCATCGCATCTGCTGACGGTGGCCTGGGCGGCTCTGTAACTTGGTGCAGCCAATTATGAAACATCAGCGGCAAATTGGCTTGGTTGATGTGAAGCTCGCGGAACTTTCGGCGGTCTGACTCTGGCCGCTTGCCTTTGCGACGATGGTTTAAAAAGTCGTTTTCGGGCCAATACAAATGATGCGCGTTAACATACTTTTTGGGCCAAACAAATTCGGGGTCAACCGTTTGTCGAACATCGCAAATGAGCTGCGGTATGTCGACTAATCCATTTGATCGCACGGGTGTGGGAATGCGCTCTTTGTGCCTAAGAGTCCCGACGTGCTTTGGCGGCAAATGTTCTGAACGCGGTATGCGATGATACGAGGTCACGAAATAGCCAAACAAACACTAATGTGATACAAAAACATGTTGATGTAATTATATGCCTGTACATGCTTTATGAGCAAAGTCAAATATACATCATGAGATTGCTGCGGTATCGTGCGAATTTTGCTGAGTAACTACGCCTACTCAGGCTTTGCCTGTATTCTGTTCAGGGTTTCTTGCATCAAGGCGGGGTTCCGTGGCGGGCACACACCGCGAACACAAGCAGCAACGAAGCAGCCGAAGACTGCGCGCCGCTGGATCGCCGTCGGATCAATGGACTGAACCGTACTCTCGAACTCATCTAGCTCGAACATGTAGGCCACAACCGGACACGTTTCGGCATCGAACGTGCATGATGTTACGTCGATCTCTAGCATAGAAATTTAAGCGCCGATGGAGGTGAGGACATGCCAGAGGACGTAAGCTGGCCAAACGCAGGCTTTAAGGATTGCTAGCAAGAATCCGCCGAAACCTTCGGACTGTTGCACAAAATAAACGATTGCCCCAACCCACGCCGTGAACATGATCCAGCCCATTGGGCCTTCGTTGGTTACTTTGACTTTGCTTGTTGCCATGCTTCCCCCTTTTGTTGTTGAATAATTTTATTATAGCGCGTTTTGTTTATTGTTCGGGTGGTGTTTCGGGCGCAGTGTTACGTTGCACTTCGTCGGCTGTGAGCGATACTAGTTCTGCGTCCCAATCTGCAAGAGTACCAAACTGCTGACGAGCATGCTTCTCATCAATCTCCCATATGTCGTCATCGAGCATGTTTTTGTGAGCAATATCAGCACAGCCCAGTACAAAACCAAAACCGCGGCGCATGAACAAGCGTTGGCTAAAATCTTGCGGGAACACTGCTTCTGACCATGAATCAAAAACTTCGTCGTATGCACCATTTGCACGCGCCCAGCCGCGGTCTGCTACTTCGATAACATAGTCTGCAATTGCGGCGCGTTGTTGCCTTTTTGCATCTTCGTCTTTTAGCATTCGCATCGATTCAACCTCTTGTGACAATGGAGCAAGTTTTGATCTGTGAATTGTTGATTGAAACTCCTTTGAAGTAAACCGCGCAACCAACAACCGCGCTGGATGATGCCCAACACTAAACGCAAGCCCGAGTGGGCGCTGCTGATTGATGCCAAGCGCACTATCATCCGGATCAACACATGATGCGACTTGACCGTAAACACGAGCGGATGGGTCTCCGGCAAGTCCGGGCACCAGTGACTTTAAATAATTTGGGATGGATAAACCTTTTCGCCCTTGGTCGATACGTAAAATCTCGGCGCCTTTTGGTGTGAACATTTGTTCGAAATCAGGAACGTAAGGGTGCATAATTACTATATTATTGCACTTTTTGCCAAAATAGCAACTTCATGATAGTAATTTTGTGGGTCAGTTTTTGTTTTGTACGACGATAATGAGCGCGGCGATGACGAAGAATAAGGCGACGTAAAAGCCGGCTTCTGTGTAAAGTTCGGCTTTGTAGCCTTCGCCAGGGTTGGTAGTAGAGTACAACACAACAGTGAGCATATAGGCTGTCGTGGTAAGTATTGCGGCGGTAAATGTCGCAACGCGGCTGGCTAAAACTCCGGCAAGCAAAATTGGAATCGCGAATAACATAACTGAGCGACTAGAGACGCCGCGCGAATGGTACACGCTGTAGCTCGCCACACCGCTGTATACAAAAATCAAACTCCAAACCAAAAGTTTGTAAAATGCCTGGCTTTTAGAACCTTGGCGCGCTAAATACCAAACAGCGCCCGTGGCAAACAGCATAATCGCTGCCAACACCCAGCGCCGCAACACAACATCTGCCGTAATAAAGTTCCAGGCGTCTGACGCAATAATTGCGGCCACGTACACCGCCACAAACCCAAACAAAACCCGGCATACGCGGACAATGCTGTTGCTAAACTTGTTTGTATTGCTGGCCATAACTTGAAGTATATTTAACCATAAGCGGCGTCTAATAGTCTAGCGCTTGGTGGGTCTAATTTTTTGGCGTGCGCAATTGGAAGTACCCGGCCGTAAATGTGGCTGGCCCGATTTTTAAGTACACTTTGCCCTGGTATTCGTCTGGTTTTATTTGCACAACTTCGTCGACAACAAATTTCAACCACCATGGGTTTTCTG
Source organism: uncultured Candidatus Saccharibacteria bacterium (assembly GCA_964504275.1). Taxonomy (GTDB): domain Bacteria; phylum Patescibacteriota; class Saccharimonadia; order Saccharimonadales; family JAGQNJ01; genus CAYQXB01. Next base: position 5,226 of record CAZDDV010000028.1, read on the forward strand.
GTTGATCGTAGTCAATTTTTATAACTTTTGTGTCGCTTTTTAAACTTTTTGCTTCGCTTGTTTTGAACACGTAGCGTTGGCCGTCTTCGAAGTTGTTTATTCCGGCTTTGTTTTTTGCATCAAACTCTTTGCCCTGCCAGCTGACTTTGCGACTAAAGATACCTTGGAACGGACCGTTCAAATCGGGCTTGGGCACACTTCCGGCGTTAAAAACCTTGTTGGGCTGTGACGATTCGGCGCGCCACGACCAAATCGATACCGTAATGAGTAACAGAACGATAATACTTGCAATGATTAGTGCGATGATAATCATGATTTTCTTTCCACCTTCCATGGTTATAACCTGCTGGCGTTTAGTTTTTTGTGCGTGGCGTCGGCAATGTGGTCGAGCAACTTGTTTGCTTCTTCGGTTTTGAGTGTTCGGTCGGGGTGCCACAGCGTGATTCTAAGTGTTATGTGTTTGCGTGCGGCGTCTTTTGCATCTTGATAGATATCGATTGGCGTGATTGCAATTTGGTATCCGTGCTCGGCGCTAGCGATAGCAATTGTTTCGGCTACGACTTCGTGCACATCGGCAAAATCAACATCGCTGGCAAGTTTGAGGCTAATATCTTGGTCGGTTTTTGGGAACTTATTAAGTGGTTGGTAGTTGGTGTTAGTTTGCAGCTTAAGCAGTTGCTGCGCGTCGGCTTCAAACCCGGCAATAAATTCTGGCAGTTTGAGGTTTTTCTTGACCGCACTTCTGAATTCGCCAAGCTCGGCAATAAATTCACCGTCTTTTGTTTTTACAATTGCGGTGCGCTCTAGCTGGAACGGTGCAATTGCCGCTTTGCTGATAGGCATTTTTGGAGCGTATTTTGTGGCTGGCTCAAAGGTAACATCATGAATTCCTAAGTCTGACAGCAATTCGACCAAATATCGTTTTGCTTGGTAAAACGGCGCGCCACTAAAGCATTCGGCTGCTTTTTGGTCGGCTGCAAAAATAAAACCAAGCCGGTGCTCCTCTATCGGAAGTTTTGATTCTGCGTCGATGTAGTCTTTGCCGTGGGTTTGGTTGAGCTCAAAAAGCGCAAATTTATTATGGCCGGCGCGAATGTTGGCGTGCACTTTGTCGAGCAAACTTGGCAGCAAACTTTGGCGATAATATTGCAGCTCTGGGCTGAGCGCGTTGGTTAGCTGGAAAGCGTTGTTTTTGTCTTGGCCAACTTTGTCGAGCAAATCGCCGTGCACAAAACTGTACGTCAAAAGTTCGTTGGCGCCGGCGCTGGCCAAAATGCCACGAATCTTGGTTTTGATTTCTAGCATTTCGTTTTTGGCGGCTGGGTTGATTGGTTTGCTTGGCAGTTCTAGCGGCAGATGATCGTAGCCGAACAAGCGGCCGACTTCTTCTACGATGTCTTCGGGGATTTCAATGTCGGTGCGCCAAAATGGTGCGGTAATTTTTAGTTTGTCGGCCGTATGCTCGACTTCGAACTCAACATTTTGTAGCAGTTTTGCAATTTCGCTGGCCGAAAGTTTTAAACCGAGCCGTTCGTTTATAAATGCGGCAGTTACCTCGACCGTTTTGGGCGATTTTAGATGTGCCTTGTTGTCGTGCGGTTCGCTGGCGACCAAACCGCCGGAGAGTTTGTTCATCCAGGCAACGGCGTAGGCCAAAACCTGCTCGTTTTGCAGCGCACTTTGGCCTTTGTTGAACCGTGTTACGGCATCGGTAAATAAACCGTGTTCCATGGAAGTTTTGCGGATCGAGTACATATTAAAGTTAGCGCATTCGATGATGATGTTTTTGGTTGTGGCATCGACTTCGGTATCGGAACCGCCCATGACGCCAGCCAAGCCAATGAGTTTAGAGTTGGATGCAATCATCGCCGCCTCTGCTCGAGGTTCGATTGTTTTGCCATTTAACAGCGCTATTTGTTCGCCTTTTTTGGGCTTGCGCACAGTAAGTGTAGCGTGGCTGGCGCCGTCAATTCCGGCAACTTTGTCATAGTCGTAGGCGTGCAGCGGTTGGGCGGTGAGCATCATTACAAAGTTAGTGACGTCCACCACGTTGTTAATAGGTTTGATACCAACGCGGTACAAAAAGCTTTGGAAGCCAATTGGAGACGGTTTGATGTTCACGCCGCTCATGGCAATGGCCATAAACCGTGGCGCAAGTTCTGGGATTTCGTTTTTTACTTCTAGTTTGAGTTTTTCGCCTTTTACATCAAAAACATCCAGCGGCTTTTGATACCAATCCGGGCTGGTAAATTTGTGGTGCTGGATTCCGGCAATTTCGCGCGCCACGCCTAGTTGTGCAAACAAGTCGGGGCGATGCGTAAACATTTTGTTTTCGATTTCGATAATGTGATCGTTGAGTTCGTAAACGTCGGCAAATAATGTGCCGGGTTCGGCGTGTTTGTCGATTTCTAGAATTCCGTCGTGATCGTCGTTAATGCCGAGTTCTTTGCCCGAACCAATCATGCCGTTGCTGATTTCGCCGCGCAGGGCGCGAGCATCGAGTTTGAACTTTTCGCCATCAAAAGTACTTGGTACAATTGCGCCCGGTGGCAACCACGCAACCAGTAAGCCGGTCCGGACATTTGGCGCACCGCAAACGACTTGTACAAATCCGTCTTTATCGCGAGTAGCCCCGGGGACTTTGCCGCCGTCGTCTAGTTTGCAAACGTGCAGTTTATCGGCATTGGGGGGTGGGACGCAACTTACAACTT
>CAZDDV010000029.1:0-6327 GCA_964504275.1 uncultured Candidatus Saccharibacteria bacterium
AGGGACCGAAACCCCAGGGACAGGCAAGTTTTTGAACCATGATGAAAAAGGTATGTACACCTGTGCAGCTTGTGGTGCGGAACTATTCAAAAGCGATGCCAAGTACGAATCAACTATGCCAGGTTTGATTGGCTGGCCTAGTTTTAGTGATGCCAAAAGTAACAGTGCCATCGAACTGCACGACGACAACGAACTTGGAATGAAACGCATCGAAGTTACCTGCAAAACCTGCGGCGGTCACCTCGGCCATTTATTCCCAGACGAAACTTCACCCAACAACAAGCACTACTGTATAAACTCGGTTAGTCTGAATTTTAAAAAATCTCTGTAAGATTTTTCGCGCCTCAATTTTGAGCCAAATCAAAAGAAGTCTGTATAATAGCCAGCAATGAAGAATAAAAACAAACGGCCAGAGAAGTTTTTGTGGGTAGATTTAGAAATGACTGGGTTAGATCCGCAGAAAGACGTGATTTTAGAAGTTGGCGCCGAAATTACTGACACAGATTTAAAAACACTCGATACGTATGAGGCGCGCGTAAAGCAACCGCACAAAACAGTGGTCGAACGCATGCAAAAAAACATTTGGTGGAAGGAATTTCCGGCTAACCGCGACCAATTTATCGAAGGCCTAGAGCGCGGCCAAACACTTAAAAAAGTCGAGCAAGATTTAATCGCACTTGTCGAAAAGCATTTTGACGGCGTTCCGGCGATACTGGCCGGCAATTCGATTTATAACGACCGATTGTTTATAAAACAGTGGATGCCGGCGCTCGATTTAAAATTGCATTATCGCATGTTGGACGTCAGCGCCTGGAAAGTATTTATGCACGCCAAACACGATCTAGAATTCCGCAAGCCCGAACAACACCGCGCCTTCGACGACATCCAAGGTTCCATTGCCGAGCTACAGTATTACCTCGACTGGTTCAAAAAACAGTAACGCCTATGCTTGCGTATCATTTGTTGTTTGCATAGTATTGATGCAACATGGCTAAAACCGAAATACATACACCGAAAGATTACATTGTTGGCGAGGTACGACTGGCACCACAAGCTCCAAACCAGGGGCACATTGTAACTATCGGGCATTTGTATGATAAGCCCGGTCAAGCAGTTGATGTGAATTCTGTGCAAACAGGTAAGTGGGATCGAACACGATTTATGCTCAGAACCGCAGAGGGAGCAGAATTTTTTGGGCGTCCGGGCATTCCTTCTGCACCGATCCATCGGCAGAACGGAATTATTTTAAACGCAACAGAAACACTCGAAAAAGAATACGCTGTTTTTTGGCCCGCTCCTTTGGCATTAGGCGTACTGACTGTTGGTGGCACATTCTACGATCAAATGATTGAAGAAATTATGGTAGCTGGCCCCGATGATTTGGTTGTGGTACGCGAGCGCATCGACACGGCGCCGTCATTGCCAACACACGACGCGTTTGAACACCTTGACCGAAGAATCGCAAGCGCGGGCTTGGCGGCTTCTGCATGGGCACTGGCAACAGAGTGCTACGGAGCTGGCAAATAAAGTACAATAGTTATATGACGCACAAAGAAGTCGAAGAATACGTTTTGAGTATGCCAAACGCGCGGTTGGATTATCCGTTTGGCAAAGATGTTGCGGTGTATAAAGTTGGTGCAGACGACACCGCCAAAATGTTTGCGTTGATTCCGGAGGGCAAGGAGCCGCTACGCATCAGCCTCAAGTGTGATCCGCTGCTAGCAATTACACTACGCGAAAAATACGAAACTGTGGTGCCGGGTTATCATTTGAACAAAAAACATTGGAATACGATTATTTTGACCGGGCAGATGCCGTGGGAAGAAGTGCAGGATTTGATTCGATTGTCTTACAACTTAGCCTCTGGAACTATAAAGTAGCTTTTTGCTTTCGAGCAGCAAGAGCTCCATACCTTTTTAAAAAAGTATTCAAAAACTCTGAGGCGGCTGACTCCCTGTGACTGTCTCGTTGTCAAAGCTCACAATGTCTCGGAGGACTCGCTCATTGTTTATTTTCTTTCTTTTTTGCAATGAGCTCAAACATCTCCTCACCACTTATTGTGAGTTTGACACTCGCCAATCAACGGTCGCCAGAGCCTCACTTTAGATGCAAACGAGCGACTTGTCGCTCGTTATTATTTATCTGCTTAAAAGCAGATACCCCTAAGTCTGGGCTTTGTGAAATCCTGAGGTGACTGTTGTGAGAAACAGGCGCACTTGGTGGCGAGGACTGTTTGAGGAACTAAAGTGCCGATGGGGCACTTTAGTTCCGAGTTCCGCAGCCAGCCTGTTTATGACAATCAGTACCTCACGATTGAGCAACCGTCCAGGAATGGTTTTTGGTTACTTTTGTCCGTAGGCAAAAGTAATATGGTGTTTCTCTCTTACAAAGAAAAAGTAGGGCTAGCGTTTCTGCCCGCCATAAGTACTAGTGCCATACCCAGTATTCTGCGAACGCTCCTTATTGCCAAGTAGTGCTTTTAACACCTGTGAAAATCCAAATATCGAAACGAGTCCTGCGCCAACAAGCGCCAAGAATTCTTTGCGTGATACTTCTTTTTGCATGATTTGTTCGAGTTGTTTCATTGTCTATTTGCCTAGCTTTCAATTACGTATGCGCCTATTTACTCAAAAACGCTACTGCTTTGTCAAGTTATTCTGTATAATCGGTATCAATGAGTGAGACGTTCTATTATTATTTTGCGCAAGTATACAACTGCGGCGCGTACGGTGCGGGCGACTTTGGTGATGGTGATTGCAGCACGGGATCGGGCGGTTTGGTAGATACTGGTTTTGCAATTATGCTCGCAGTAGCGGTTGCTGCACTGCTGATTTTTATAACGATACTGGTGATGGTGCTGCGGCGAAAATCCAAAAAATCCCAACAAATGCCCGCGGCTGCAGCTGCAATTCAACCAACCCAAAGCGTACCGAAGTCTCTAAGCCCAGAACTACCTGTACAAAACGGCCCCGTTACCGATATAATAAGACCACGAAAGGGAGAATAAGAACATGCCAAATCTAGGTTTACCAGAACTTATTATTATCCTTGTTGTGTTGTTGCTACTGTTTGGAAGCACTAAGCTGCCAAAACTAGCAAGGAGCATTGGCGAATCTGCTGGAGAGCTACGAAAAGGCCTCAGTGATAACGCGCCAAAAGCTGACGACAAGAATAGTTCAACGAAAAAAAGCTAGCGAAGCTATGAGGGAAACAGGGGGCAGAGGGTGACCCGAGCAAATCAAATCAGTCGCATTGGTGCGCCAAAACGCCAGCCAATGTTTGAGCACGTACGCGAGCTTCGCAAGCGGCTGTTTTGGAGTGTCGCTATTATTGGCGCTGCCGGAGCAGTTGGCTATTCGTTTCACGAGCAGCTGTTGTTTGTGTTGCAGCGACCGCTCGGCCAAACTTTGTATTTTACCTCGCCAACTGGTGGGTTCAGTTTTGTGTTCAAGGCCTGCTTTTTCTTCGGTGTTTTAGTTGCGCTACCGGTGATTATTTATCATATTTGCCGATTTTTGGGGCCTGTTGTGACATCGGCCACAAGACGATTATTCGTCGGAGTGGTATTCTGGTCGCTCATACTCGCGGCAGCCGGAGTAACATTTGCATATTTTATTAGTTTGCCGGCGGCGCTGAACTTTTTGACCAGTTTTGGTGGGCCAAATATTCAATCGTTGATTACAGCAGATGAATATTTTAATTTTGCCATCACCTATTTAGTAGGTTTTGCGCTGATGTTCCAGCTGCCACTGCTGGTATTATTTATAAATCGAATTAAGCCGCTTAAACCAGGGAGTATGATGAAGACACAACGGTACGTGGTGATTTTTAGTTTTGTTGCCGCAGCGATACTCACGCCAACGCCCGACCCGTTTAATCAGTTGCTTATGGCAGCTCCGGCAATTTTGTTGTATCAAGTAGCGATTGTTATGGTGCTGAGCATAAACTACAAAAACTCTACCAGGCGTCGTCGACTTGAGCGGAAGGCTGAGGCGGCATCGAAAGCATTCCATGCCAAGAACGCTACGCTGCGGCCAACCGTCGCTACTACTCGACAGCTCCAGTTACAGCCAGCTCCAACGATCGCGCAGCGAGCTCCAGCAATTGCTCCACGATTCCAGCCAATGCCGCAGGCAGCTATCCGTGAGGTGCATCAGCCGCGTCAACGGTTCATGCCAGCTATGGCGAGCGCCGCAAATATGGGTTCACAATTGCACGCTCGGCAAAAAGCCTTCGACGTTTTTTAGGTAATTTTTATTTTCCGCTCAGAATATGGAGCGCAGTGTTATTGCTCGATATAAAAAGTATGCAAAATAGGGCAACACTTGCGAGCAATAAGCCAAGTAAAATCCAAAACTTTTTTTGTTCGCTCATTCCGTTGGCTCCTCGATTAGTTTTGCGGTGACGACTAAGCGGTCTTTGGCGTTCCAAAGTGGCGTGCACGTATACAGCGTCAGGAGTGGCTCCGGGCTTTCGGCTTCGACTTCTGAGGCGCTGGCCGCGACTGTTTTGATTGATTCAACTTGGTACGTGTATCGTTGTTTGTCCCAAAAAATACTGAGTTTGTCGCCAGTTTTCAGCTTGTCCAAATGATAAAAAACTCCTTTCGGATCTTTGTATGTAAAACGATGTCCTGCTAAAACAGTATTGCTATCTTTTGTTGGATCGCTTGAGCCGGGGCGACGCCATACGCCTTTGTTAACAACGGCGATATCCGTCCCTTCGTGGATTTTCTCGCTGAGTCGCATACGCGGAATAACAATGGTGTTGTCTTTGTAGATTTTAGTCGGTTTGACGGCTTCTACTGCTTCGGTTAGATCCTCGTGTGTGTTGTTTTGGTCGATCCAAAACTGTAGCGTTGGCCAAAACGGCACCAAAATGATGTAGCAATTAATGGCGATGATGCATGCAGCTAAAATCCAGTTTATGGTGCGTATTTTTGAAAATTTCATTTTGTGGCGCGAATTGCTATTTATTATTTTCTGCATCTTTGATCAGCAGGCTGGTGTTGTCGAAGGCTTGCGCGAGTACAGCCTTCAATGCTTTTGCGTCGGTAGAATCATGCGCACTTTGTAGTTTTGCTTGATAGCTTGCGAGCTCTTCTTTGATTGTACTTTCGAACGCAACGTCGAATGTGCCATTTTGTTCGGCTACTGTTAACGTTTGAGCCGTTGTGGCGCTGGCGACGCCTGCGTACTCTTGGGCTTTTACTTTTCCACTCTTGCCCAACTGTTCGATAATTGCGTTTTGGTCAGATTGTAGCGTAATCGCTACGCTGTTAGCTAGGCTTTTGGTATCAGTACTGCCGGCTTTGGTGGTGCCAATTTTGGTTAGCGCCAAAATGGAACTTTGCGTTCTTGCAACGCTTAATAATTGATCACGATTCGCACCTTTTCCGCCAAAAATAATGCTTCCAACAAGAATCAGGATTGTCACAATTGCCAGCCCTGCGACAATTTTGACCAGTAAACTAGACTTGTCGCCACCACTACCACTTATTTTTGGAATAAGTTTTTTCTTGGGCGGAGTTTCGGGGTTGGTAATAAAATCGTACTGATTTGGGTCAAAAGGCTGTGGAGCCGCTGGTCCTTGATGTTGTTCCATGCCTACTATTTAAGCATAACTATAACTGTTAGACCAAACCATCTATACTTATGCGTATGGATGCGGTAGAGGATATTAAAAGTCGGCTGAGTATAGAAGACGTTGCCAGCGAATACGTCGAGTTAAAACGCGCCGGCCGAAACTTTAAGGCGCTTTCGCCGTTTAGTAGCGAAAAAACTCCCAGCCTTATGATTAGCCCCGAAAAGCAAATTTGGCATGATTTTAGCAGCGGCAAGGGCGGCGACATGTTTAGTTTTGTCATGGAAATGGAAAGCGTCGATTTTAAAGCGAGCTTAGAAATATTGGCTCGCAAAGCTGGTGTGGATTTGGACAAGTATCGCAGCAGTGGCAGTAGTGAGCGCGGCAAACAAAAGGCGCGATTACTTGAGGCCGTCGCGGTAGCTGCGCGGTTTTACCAAGTACAATTTAGTCAAAACCGCGAAGCGCTCGATTACATCTTAAAAAAGCGTAAGTTCAGCAAAGAAACGGCGTTGGAATTCCAGATTGGTTATTCGCCAAACACCGGACACGCGTTGGTGGATTTTTTGAAAAGCAAAAAATTTACTGACGATGAAATTCGGCAAGCCGGGTTGTCGACGGAACGCTATCAAAAAATGAACGACATGTTCCGCGGCCGCATTATGATTCCGCTGATGGACGCGCGAGGGCAGGTGATTGGTTTTACGGCGCGCCAAATGCAGGACGAGCCGAACTCGCCAAAAT
>CAZDDV010000030.1:0-6261 GCA_964504275.1 uncultured Candidatus Saccharibacteria bacterium
CGTATGACCGCGGCTGCTGGCACGGAGTTAGCCGATCCTTATTCATCTGCTACCGTCATAATCGTCACAAATAAAAGCAGTTTACAACCCTAAGGCCTTCATCCTGCACGCGGCGTTGCTCCATCAGGCTTTCGCCCATTGTGGAAAATTCCCTACTGCTGCCTCCCGTAGGAGTCTGGGCCGTGTCTCAGTCCCAGTCTGGCTGATCATCCTCTCAGACCAGCTAATGATCGTCGCCTTGGTGAGCTTTTACCTCACCAACAAGCTAATCATACGCAGGCTGTTCCCAAAGCGCCAAAGCTTTGCTCCGAAGAGATTATGCGGTATTAGACACCATTTCTGGTGCTTATCCCTCACTCTGGGGTACATTCCTACGCGTTACTCAGCCGTCCGCCGCTCGTCACCCGAAGTGTTACCGCTCGACTTGCATGTATTAGGCACGCCGCCAGCGTTCATCCTGAGCCAGGATCAAACTCTCCAAAAAAATGAAGGCCGTTTCTTGCTCTAGAACTCCTCGATCGTGGCGGCGTAAGCCGACATTTCACCAGGGGTTCATACTGAGCAGGATCAAACACTTCAAAAAGTAACTCGATAAAGCTACCAAAGAATGTGATTCTAGACTTAGTCGAACTTATGATTTGTTAAAACCAAAAATTACTGACATGTGTGAACTTGCTCAAGAATAAATTCTTGCCAAGTTCGTGTTCAAAACATATTCAATGAAATCCTCGCAATAAATTGCTTGGACCCCCGATTCTCATCGGGGCTGACGTTGATTTGCACTATTCAATTTTTAAAGATCGTCATATTCACTTGAGACACTTTAACAAAGACCTCCGAACAGACTCCGACTATCTTATCCGTTCACACCCCTAGTGTCAAGCATTTTTGCAATATAATTCTAATATAAACTTTTTTACAACGCTTATGGCTATTTTGAGGTGTTAGCTGTGGGTTTTTCGGTTGGGGTTTCTTCGGGTTCTTCGTCTTCGGTTTCTTCGACTTTGTCGACTAGGGCGAGCGAAACGACTTTGTCGTCGTTGTTGAGACGCATGATGCGAACACCTTGGGTTGCGCGTCCTAATCCTGGGATATCTTTCATGCCTAAGCGAATGGTTTGGCCGTTCTTACTAATGATAATCACCTCTTGGGTGTCGTCACCGTTTAGTGTTTTAACGCCAATTAATTTGCCGGTTTTAGTGTTTACGACAGCCGAGCGAATTCCTACGCCACCGCGAGTATGCGCCGTAAACTGAGCAATCTTGGTGCGTTTTCCGTACCCTTGGTCGCTGATTACGAATATACTGCTGCCTTCTTCTACGATGTCCATGCCAATAACCTGGTCGCCAGCGCGCAAGCGGATTCCGCGCACGCCCCTGGCCACACGGCCCATTGGTCGAACGCCTTTTTCATGGAATCGAATTGCTTGTCCCTGGCTGGTCGAAATCAAAATCTCGTTGTCTCCATTGGTCATACCAACCCATCGAAGTTCGTCGTCACTATCGAGATTAATAGTAATCAAACCACTGGCGCGAACATTTTGATATTGCTCAAACGGAGTTTTCTTAACAACACCTTTAACGGTACACATGAACAAATGGCCGCTTTTTTCTTTCTCGGTTTTACTGATGTTAATTACCGAGCTGACTTTTTCTTCTGGCTGTAATTGCAATAGGTTCACGATGGCCACACCTTTGGCGTTCAAACCAACTGCTGGCACTTCATACGTTTTAATTCGGAACACGCGACCCTTGTTAGTAAAGAACAACAAGTAATCGTGAGTGCTGGCGTTTACTACGTGCTCGATCACGTCTTCTTCTCTGGTGGCCATGCCACGCCGGCCCTTGCCGCCACGACCTTGCTTTTTATATTCAAGCACTGAGGATCGTTTAATGTAGTTTGCTGATGTCAAAGTTACAGCGACTTGCTCGTCCGGAACCAAGTCTTCGTCGCTCATTTTGCCAAGTTCGTTTGGAATGATCTTGGTGCGGCGCTCGTCGCCGTATTGTTCTTTGACAGCCAGTAATTCGTCGCGAATAATTTTAAGGATTTTCTTTTCGTCCGCCAAGATGCTTTCTAGTTTGGCGATTAACTTCATAAGTTCGGCAAGTTCGTCCTCGATCTTTTGGCGTTCCAGCCCTGTTAATGCACGAAGTTGCATCGCCAAAATTGCCTTGGCTTGAATCTCTGATAGCTTAAAGTTCTTAATCAAGTTGGTCTGGGCTTCGTCGCTTGTTTTGCTGGCACGAATAACCTTAATAACTTCGTCGATGTGATCAAGCGCAATCTTGAGTCCTTCCAAGATGTGAGCGCGATCTTTTGCTTTGCGCAGTTCGTACTCTGTACGGCGACGAACCACAACCTGTCGGTGCTTAATGTGCTCGGAGATAATATCAACCAACCCCAGCACGCGTGGCTGGATGCCATCAATCAGCGCCATCATATTAAAGTGGAAAGCGGTTTGTAGCGGCGTTAATTTGTAAAGTTGGTTGAGTAGTTTCTTTGGATACGCGTCTTTTTTAAGGTCAATAACAATGCGCACTTCGCCGCGGGCGGTTTCGTCGCGCAAGTCCCGCACCCCTGTAATTTTCTTATCATTTACCAGGTCGGCGATTTTTAACACCAAGTTTTCTTTGTTCAGGCCATATGGAATTTCGGTGATAATAATTTGGTTAGCGCCTTTTTTGTTCTCGACAATCTCGGCAATACCCCGAGTAACAATGCCGCCGCGACCGGCTGTATAAGCAGCCTTGATTGATTCTTTGCCGTAAATAACACCGCCGGTTGGGAAATCCGGACCCTTAATGTGCTCCAGCAAATCATCCAGGCTTGCTTGTGGATTATCAATCATGCAGACTTCAGCGTCGATCAATTCACCGAGGTTATGCGGCGGAATATTTGTCGCCATACCAACAGCAATACCAAGCTGGCCATTTAATAGTAAGTTTGGCAATTTTGCTGGCAACACCGATGGTTCTTGCAAACGACCGTCGTAGTTTTCGCGGAAATCTACTGTTTCTTTGTCGATGTCCTCGAGAATTTCGTCGGCCAAACGCATCATTTTCGCTTCGGTATAACGCATCGCAGCTGGCGGATCTCCGTCCATCGAACCGAAGTTACCCTGACCATTAACGAGTTGGTAGCGCATTGCCCACGGCTGTGCCATACGAACCATCGAATCATAAATCGAGCTATCGCCGTGCGGGTGGTAATCACCCATAACAGCACCAACAACGGTCGCGCTCTTACGGTGCTTAGCGCCGCTACGGAGGCCATCGCGGTTCATGGTGTACAAAATTCTACGGTGAACTGGTTTAAGACCATCGCGCACATCTGGCAAAGCTCGATCGATAATCACGCTCATGGAGTAGCGCAAATAGCTGTCTTCCATGACGTTTTCGACTGTTCGCTGCTCAACAGACCGCGAGTGACCACTGTCCATAATATCTGGTGCGTTTGCTATGCCGGCGCGTTTTTCGTCCATCGTGCGCTCATCCAGCGGTTGCTTCTCTGGAATAGCATTTTCGGTGTTTTCCATGTCTTCGGTGTTTTCGTTTGTTGTTTGATCGTCGTCCATATTAAATATCCAAATCCTTCACAAATTTTGCGTTTGCCTGAATAAAGTTTTTGCGCAATTCTACCTCTGTACCCATCAACTTATTAAAAATCGCGTCCGCCTTTTCGGCGTCGTGCACTTTTACCTGCACAAGTACGCGTCTTTCTGGGTCCATGGTCGTTGCGAACAACTGCTCGGCATCCATTTCGCCCAAACCCTTATAGCGCTTTTGCTCGATAAAACCGGCTTGTTTATGTGGTGGATCGTTGGGTTCGATACTGGCACCCTCGGCTTTTCGCGCAGCGATTTTTTCTTCTAGTATTTTGTCGAGTTCATTTTCGTCATAGATAAATATGCTCGATTTACGGCCAGGTTTTACCAGCTCAAACAGTGGTGGTTTTGCTAAGTAAAGATGTCCGCCATCAACTACAGGTTTCATGTAGCGGAAGAAGAATGTCATCAGAAGCGTACTAATGTGACTACCGTCAACGTCGGCGTCGGTCATGATAATAATGCGGTGATATCGTAGCCCGCTCAGGTCGAACGAATCCTCGATACCGACGCCCATCGCTTTGATCAAACTAAGGATTTCGTTGTTCGCCAGCATTTTGTCCAAACGGGCGCGCTCAACATTAAGCACTTTACCGCGGAGTGGCAAGATTGCCTGAGTTTTGCTATCGCGGCCCGATTTTGCTGAACCACCAGCCGAGTCTCCCTCTACCAAGTACAGTTCTGAACTGGCAGGATCTTTGCTGGAGCAATCAGACAGTTTACCTGGCATGCTGGCGCCATCGAGCACACCTTTGCGCAAAATGTTTTCGCGAGCAGCACGAGCAGCTTTGCGGGCGCGGGCTGCCAATAATGCCTTGCCAATGATTTTGCGGGCGATATTTGGGTGTTCTTCTAAGTAATACGACAAGTACTCGCCTAGAACTTGCTCGACGTAGCCACGAACCTCTGGGTTTCCGAGTTTGCTTTTCGTCTGGCCCTCAAACTGAGGATCTGGTAGTTTTACCAAAATAACAGCGGTGAGGCCTTCGCGGGTGTCTTCGCCAGATAGGTTTTCTTCTTTTTCTTTGAGCAGTCCATTCTTGCGGGCGTAATCATTAACAACTCGAGTAAGCGCCGCCCTAAAACCAGTTAAATGCGTTCCGCCATCGGGGTTAAATACATTGTTCGCAAACTGCTTAATCGTTTCGCTGTAAACATCGGTGTATTGAAATGCGATTTCGACAACCGAATCTTCAACTTCTTTTTCGACGTAAAAAACATCTTCGTCAACCACATCTTTACCGAGGTTCAAGTGACGGACATATGATTGGATGCCGCCTTCGAAATAGAACGCGTATTTTTTGCCCGTGCGCTCATCTTCTATCTCTGTATGAATACCTTTGGTTAAGTATGCCGCGTGTCGCAAGCGGTCTAGTACCGTGCCATAGTTGATCTCGACTGTCTCGAATATAGTCTCGTCTGGATAAAAAGTAATCTCGGTTCCCTGTTTATCAGTCTTGCCGACTACTTTAAGATCGGCCTTTGGGATACCCCGTTCGTAGTGCTGTTCATGGATTTTGCCATTCAGGAAAACTCGAACAATCAGTTTTGTAGAGAGCGCGTTTACGACACTCGAGCCAACACCATGTAGACCGCCGGAGACTTTATAGCCGCCGCCGCCGAATTTACCACCAGCGTGCAGTACAGTCAGCACCGTTTCTACGGTACTTTTGCCGGTTTTCGGGTGCACATCAACGGGGATACCGCGACCATTATCAGTAACCATGACGCCCCCGTCGGCGAGCAGCTTTACAGATACGCGAGTGGCATGGCCAGCAAGGGCCTCATCGATACCGTTATCGATAATCTCCCATACCAAGTGGTGTAAACCTTCGACACCGGTACTACCGATGTACATTCCTGGTCGCTTACGAACCGGATCAAGCCCTTCAAGGACCTGAATTTGACTAGCATCATAGCCTTTTGCGTTGTCTTTTGCATTGCTCACGCGCGTTTTACCCTCTATCTAACTGAAAATGTATGTTTTAACTCCTGGTCTCCACGATTATAAACAAAAAAGTCCAACGAAACAACTAGAAAGGCTTGTTTGAACACATGGTTATATGGTTCAATAGCATTAGCAGTATTAACAAAAGAAACATGTAAACAAAAATATGTTCAAAAAACTCCTCTCAAACCTACCATTTAATCCAAGTCTTGTTGGAAAAGTGGCGTTCTATGCAAAGCGCTTACAAAAAGAAAGTTCGATTCGGCGCATAGGATTCGCGTTTTTGGCGCTATCGATTGCTGTACAAGGATTGGCAGCAATGTATCCTGCCCGACCTGCCAGCGCGAACGATAACAACGACGTGTTTCGTGGCGGTTTTGCAAGCCAGGCTGACGCCGTAAATGCTTGTAATAATAACGTTAATCAATTTAAGACAATTTTGGCGCACTTTGATATTTCTTGTACGCACCTGTACGCCGGTACGTTCAAGAATATCGACTACTCTGACGAAGGTGGAAACATGTACTCGATGGGCCGCAACGCCTACGGTATTAACGGAGAGCGCGCCATTCAAATTGGTGGCGTTGGTCGCTTCTATATGCGGCCTCTCGCTAACGAGCGTTGGGGCTACCACTGTAATCCTGGCACCGATTGTCGCGCAATCACCGGAACTCGACCAAATGGCACACCGTTTTGGGTACTACTC
>CAZDDV010000031.1:0-5450 GCA_964504275.1 uncultured Candidatus Saccharibacteria bacterium
ATACTTTTTCAAAAAGGTATGCTAAAACTTCGAGGCGGCTTCCAACCTGTGACTGTCTCGTTGTCAAAACTCACAATGCCTCGGACAACTCGATCGAACAAGTTCGATCTTCAAACACGCCCTCGCCACTCATTGTGAGTTTGACACTCGCCAATCAACGGTCTTCAGAGCCTCACCTTAGCAGCATCTGCTGAGGCAGATTATTACTACTCCGACTTCGTCGGAGGCGTCTAAGTCTGGGCTTTGTGAGATCCTGAGGAAACTGTTGTGTAAAAGAGGCGCCTTTGAGTGCGAGGACTGTTTGAGCTAATTTTTAGCCTGTGGCTGAAAATTAGTGAGTTCCGGAGCAAGCCTGTTTTAGACAACAGTTTCCTCAAGATTGAGCAACCGTCTAGGAATGGTTTTTGGTTACTTTTGCCCGTAAGCAAAAGTAATGTGGGAACTGGCCTTTGGCCAAGAAAAACTATTTTAGGGTCCAGTGGTTGTTGCTGAGGGGTTTTATTGCGCCAGAGATTTCCAGCATGGTGAGGGTTTGGTTGAAAAGGCTGGCTTCTAGTTTACTGTTTGCGAGCAGTTCGTGCGCGTCGGTGATTCCCTCTTGCAGTAGGTTGATTACTGTTTGTTCTTCTTTAGAGTTTGCAGTGATAAGTTCGGTTTGTTGTTGCATATTAATTCCGAGCGGCTCTAAGATGTCGCGGACTTCAGTTACGGGTGTTGCGCCAGTTTTGATGAGTTGATTGCAGCCGCGAGAGTTGGGGCTAGTGATGTTTCCGGGAACGGCAAATACGGGCTTGCCTTGTTCGAGTGCAAAGTTGGCGGTGTGCAGTGTGCCGCTTTTTTCCGCGGCTTCAGTAATTAATACTGCATCGGCGAGCCCAGCGACCAAACGATTACGCGCAATAAACTGATCGCGCCGTGGCAATGCCCCTCCACTGTATTCGCTGAGTAAAATGCCACCGCGGGTCAAAATATCTTTACCAAGCTGAAAATGCGTCCGCGGATAGATTTCATCAATACCGCATGGCAAAACAGCGATCGTATCGCCGTTTACACTGAGCGCGCCACGATGCGCAATCCCATCCACCCCAAGTGCGAGCCCACTAATAATCACCACACCAGCCCGCGCTAGCTCGGCTGCTAATTGTTCGGTGACAGTTTGGCCATACGAGGTAACTTTGCGGCTGCCTACAATTGCTACTCTTGGTTTTGCCAGCATTTCCGCTAGGGGTATTTCGGGATTTTCGGCGCCGCTAATAATAAACAATTCCTTCGGCGAGGAAGGAATTGTTTGGAGTGATTTGGGGATTTGTTCCCCGCTCAGTCTATAAGGCTTATGCTTCTTCATAACTTTATTGTATTTATTGAAAGTCTATTCTTTAGTATTGACACAAGGTAATAATTTTGCTAAAATGGCAAACCGTAAGTCCTTTAATGGATTTTACGTACCTTATACCCCCATTCTAACATTCTCGGACCATTGGTCCAGTGTTAGAAGAAATGTTTTAGAGCGCGCCACCACGAGTTGTTACCCTCCACTCCAATGGATAGTCCGTTTAATCAGACAACGCTCTAAAACTAATTAGTCCCTTTAACTAGCAACTTTTTTGATTCCTTGCTCGCAAGTGTCGATCAAAAGAGCCCCGTTTTCAAAGCGAGTCTAAATGATTGCAACTTGTTGCAGACACGGAACTTTTAGTGGAGTTTTCCGATGTTTCGCTGGGGTGGGTTGAAGGGTGTAATGAGTCTCAAGTGGTGCCCACCCCCTCTTGAGGCTCTTTAGATCCTACGGACTTTTAATCGTATATGAGACAATAATTATATGGATATTGATAATGAAGCGCGAGTTTTTAGATTACTCCCCGAAGAAGTGACTGCATTAAAACTGTCTGAAGATATTCCAAACCCCATAAGTTTTGATGATGCCGAAGTGTTGCTTAGCGCTGCTGAAGCCAGTTTGGCGGCGGCGCATGCTTTTGATCCAAGCAGTCTGCCGCACGGCACCCGTAAGTTTGAAATGGTTGCGGCGCAAGCGCAACGGGCGCAACTCGCGGGTAATATTATCAATCAAGTTACACCAATGGTCGAAACAACGATCGCCGATGATTTTGAGCAGTATTTGAGTGGTTTTTAGTTAGGATTGCTGATGGTGCGGGTGTCGTGCGGGAGCGTCGTTGTGGCGGTGTATTCGCTGAGGATTGCGGAGACTTCGCGCTCTAGTTGCGGCAATAGTTTTTTCTCGCTGCCAACAAATTTGGCGAGTACAAAATCGGCGCCATCCATTTTTTCAGCTAGGTCGTTTTTGACGCCAATTCTGATTCGCGCAAAATCTTCCCCGCAATATTGAATCATCGATTTGATGCCGTTGTTCCCGGCATGCGATCCGCCAACTCGAGTACGGATTTGGCCAAACGGAATATCTAGTTCGTCATGCACGACCACCATTTGTGAATTGGTGATTTTATAAAAATGCTGCACCGCTTGCACTGCCCTGCCCGATTCGTTCATATACGTGGTTGGTTTTATTAAAATGACTGTTGTTGAGCCGATGCTTCCCTTTGTGAATATACAATGCAGGTCTTTCTTTTCTATCCATGCCGGAAAGTTCTGGCTGGCCGAAAAGCTGTCTATGCAAGCAAATCCAACGTTGTGGCGCGTGTCAGTGTATTCTTTGCCAACATTGCCAAGCCCAACAATCAACAGCGTTTTTTGCCCACCAACATCATACAAAGATCCTTGCAAGCCAGTCTCGGTTTTTCTTGTAAACAAACTCATGTAGTTAGTCTAGCAGTACTGCTTCGGTTCGTGCTACTTATCTTTTTTGGCGGCTGGTTTAGAGGTTTGGCGGGCTTCTCTTTTGGCGGCTTGTTTCTTGGAGTCTTCCTCGATGAACCAGAATCTTACTGGCGTGCCAGAGTAGCCGTAGATTTCGCGCAGGCGGCGTTCCATGAAGCGTTTGTAGCTCCAGTGCAAAAACTTTACGTCGCGTCCGAACACTTTGAACGCTGGGTTGGGGTTGTCGTCTTCTTGGACGATGTATTTTAGCTTTGGCTGGGTGTTTTTGAGGCCGGCTGGCGGATGTTCGGCAATGACGGTTTTCATCCAACGGTTTATCTCTGGAGTTTTGATACGTTTTTTGCGTTCAGTTGTAATTTCTTGCGCCAGATCAAATAGTTTTGTAACGTTTTGGCCAGTAACAGAGCTAGTAAAAATAAGTGGCGCCCACGGAATAAATATAAAATCACGTTTAATTTGTGGCGCCAGCGCGTCGCGGGTGTAGGCGTCTTTATCTAAACTATCCCATTTGCTCACCACTAACACCAAGCCCTTGCCTGCTTCTTTTACCATGCCAGCAATTTTTTGATCTAACGCTGTCCCGAGCTCATTTGCATCCATGAGTACCAAACAAACGTCTGATTGCTCGATGGCTGCGAGTGATCTAATGACGCTAAAGTGCTCGACGCCTTTGCCAATTTTTCCTGGGCGGCGAATTCCGGCAGTGTCCATAATTTCGACTTCTTGCGACTTGTATTTTACGACAGCCCTGTTAATGTCGCGTGTTGTGCCAGCTACATCAGCTACAATTGCCTGTTGTTTTTTTGCCAACGTGTTAAATAAGTATGATTTACCAACATTTGGACGACCAAGTAGCGCAATTCGCAGGCGATTATCATCAGTCTGCTCGCTAGCATGCGGAATAATCTCAACCACGGCTTCGAGCACATCATTGATGCCACGATTTTGCGTTGCAGTGGTCATAAAGATTTGTTTCACGCCAAGCCGTTGGTAATCCTCGGCTTTTGCCTTGGTTGCTTTGTCGGCTTTGTTTACCAGAAGCATTACTGGTTTTTTGCTTTTGAGCGCCAGTTTGGCAACGCGGCGGTCTTCTTCGCTTATGCCCGCATCGGCTTCAATCACTACCCAAATAATGTCGGCGCTATCTGTTGCTTGCAAAATTTGCTCTTGAATAGTGAACTCAAAATCATCTTCTGGGTCTTTCATTCCAGCTGTATCGACAATCCAAAACTGGTGGTCGTCGTACTCTGCTTTGGCATAAATTGAATCACGCGTTGTGCCCGCTTCGTTAGCTACAATTGCCTCGCGGCGCCGAAGCACGCTATTAAAAAGGCTGGATTTACCAACATTCGCGCGGCCAACAATAGCAATAATCGGAAGCTTTTTCATTCCCTCAAGTATAACAGAGGTGATTGCTCTTGACAACTATATAAATTTGTTACAGTGTTTTGTATTTTGAAAGTGACAAATCAGTGAGTTCGTAGTCGCCGAATGTGGTGCGGTGGATGGTGAGGACGGTGTAGCCGAGTGCGCCGAAGGTGCGCCGGATTTGGCGGTTGCGGCCCTCGCTCATGGTGATTTTCCATTCGAAATCTTGGTCATTCACGCTGTCGAGCCCTAACTTGCTGGTGCCGTCTTTGAGCGGTAAGCCGGCCTTGGTGATGGTTTCAAAATCAGCTTCGGTTAAGGGCTTATCGAGTTTTATTTCGTAGACTTTTTGTTTTTCGAAACTCGGATGCGTTAGTTTGTTGGCTAGTTCCCCGTCGTTGGTCAGCAATAATAGTCCGGACGAGTCTTTGTCTAGTCGCCCAACGGGTTTTAGTACGTGCAGTTCTGGCGGCAGCAATTCGTAAATGGTTTGCTTGCCTTGGCCATCGCGCGAGCAAACGTAGCCGATGGGTTTATTGAGCATAATGGTGATCTTTTTGGTGTCGCGCGCTAAAACGTTGCCGTCGATCTTTACAATGTCCGTATCGGTGATTTTTTGGCCGAGTGTTGCGGGCGCGTCGTTTACGGTTACTTTTCCGCCGGCAATTAAATCGTCAGCGCCGCGCCGCGAGGCACCAGTTGAAACAGCAATGAATTGATTTAAACGCATATTGTTAGCTTAGCATGCTAACAGATTACAGCGTAATATCGTGATTTGGGTTTGGATCTGGCGGCGGAACGTTTTTTTCGGCCTCAACATTTACTTGTGGTGTGTTATTGACGGTGCTTTCGTTGACAGAGCCGCCGGCACCAGGGCTTATAACGGAATTTACAGGTGGCTGGACTGGTGTGTGTTCGGCTTCGCGAGCAAGTAGTTCGTTTAGATCAGGCGCTTGAGTGATTGACGGATCACTGATGGGTTCGATGCGTTTGGTGTGACTCATTGAAGCACTGTTATCTTCGGTTTTGGTCGAAACATAGTTTGAATCATTTGTCTCAGGCCCTGGTGTCGATTCGGTTTCTTTCATGAGGCCGTCGACAGCACTTGCGACTTTATCAACCGGACTAGGTTCGCCCGGTGTATTTGTTGGATTGTCGTCAGATGGAGTTTTGGTTTCAGTCGCAGAGCCAGAAAGTGTTGGATTTGATGCGATGAATTCTTCGGTCGAATCTGGCAGTGCGGGTTTTTCAGCAGCGCTGGCTTCCTCTTTGGCGAGTGGTTTTGTTTC
>CAZDDV010000032.1:0-5216 GCA_964504275.1 uncultured Candidatus Saccharibacteria bacterium
CCGCTGCCTTTGCGGTATGGTGGTTCGTACTTAAACCAAAACCAAGTGTTGCGCCAGAACCAGCCGCCGAAATTATTCTGCCAGTTGATCCAACAATTCGTTCACGAATGACAGGAATGCCCGCTAACGACCAAATCAACAAACGAAATGTAATTGGCGTCATGATAGAAAACAGCCCAGAAGCTCGACCGCAAGCCGGACTCAAAGACGCAGATATCGTGTTCGAGGCTACGGCCGAAGGTGGCATCACGCGGTTCTTAGCACTGTTCCACGACGAAGAACCAAAATATGTTGGACCGGTGCGCAGCGCTCGACCATACTATTTGCACTGGGCAAAACCATTTAGAGCGGGCCTGGCCCACGTTGGTGGCAGCCCACTTGCGCTACAGCTCATAAAAAATTACGAGATTCGAGACCTTGATCAATTCCATAATTCCGACGCGTATGAGCGAATCAGTTCTCGCTACGCTCCGCACAATGCCTACACCGGTATTGATAAACTACGTCGTGTCGCCAAAGAAAAGAAGTTTGCGCCTGATAGCTTTAAAGGTTTTACGCGCAAAGAACAGGCCGACCCAGCTGCTACCGCAACTACGAATGCCGGGCAAATAAACTTTTCTATTTCGAGCGTTCTATACAACACTCGTTTTGATTACATAAAATCAAGTAACTCATACGGTCGCAGCCAAGCTGGGAAAAAACATCTAGACGACAAATCCGGCAAGCAAATTCAATCAGATGTTGTGCTAGCACTCGTCATGAACAAAAGCAGTGACGGCAAATACAGTGTCTACAAAACTACGGGCAGCGGTGCACTTATTGCGTTCCAAGACGGAACAGCAATAAAAGGTAAATGGAAAAAACCAAGCATCAACACCCAGTTTGAGTTTACCGATGCAAACGGCCAACCATTACTGCTAAATCCCGGAAAAGTGTGGGTAACTGTCGTTGGTGCTCGTGGCGACGTAGAATACAAGCCTTAAGGAATATTTGGGGTGGATTATTTTGACAAGCTAGCGAAACAAATCGCGCTCTATGTTTTTGGTGCGATGGTGATCAGTAGCGTTATTACTGCGGTTATAACATGGTTTTGTTTGTATTTGTTTCCAACACTTCCGGCTGCACTCGTCATTATTGGTGCACTGGCCGTTGGTTTAATTAGCGCGTTTTTTGCGAGCAGAGTGGTGGCGGAATACATCCTAGAACCGCTTCGCGTTTTGTGGAAAGCAATTTTGCACGTTTCGCCAGGGCAACACGAAGTAAGCCCGCCAGATTTAGAAAAGATCCGAATCGGGCGAGAACTCGTAACGAGTTTGGCCCTTCAAGTGTATCAACTGGCAAGTAGTACGCCGTCCGAGACCAAAGCCTCAGAGCAAACTACCTCAAAAACAATGATTGACCATGCCAACATATTGCAAACGTTCCCGCTGCCAATTTTTGTCATGAACAAAGATCGCATCATTGTGTTCGCGAATCCGGCAGCGGCGGCCTACATCGGAAAGACTCTGCAGGAAATCATCGGTATTAATTTGTACTCTGTGCTTGATCTTGCGTTCAGCGAAGGCGAGACATTTGATCAGTGGCTTACAAAAAGCCGTACCAGCAAAGTTACATCCGAAAAACTCTGGAGCCATGTGCGCCTGTCTAACGGCGAGCAAAACGGTGACAAGCAATTGGATATGGCCGCATACTACAACAAAGATAGCACCGATAACGCCGAGACAATAATTGCGCTATTTGATAAAACAGCCGAGTACGCCAAGAACGATGATGGTATGAGTTTTGTGGCAATTGCCGTGCACGAACTGCGCACGCCGCTGACAATATTGCGCGGCTACATCGAGGTGTTTCAGGACGAAGTATCTGGCACACTTGACCCAGAGATGGCAGATTTTTTGCGCAAAATGCAGGCATCAGCTCAACAGCTTTCTAGTTTTGTTAGCAATATTTTACACGTCGCCCGCGTCGAGGCAGACCAGTTATATTTGCAACTACACGAAGAAAAATGGGAGGCAATGCTCACAAGCATCGTCAAAGACATGGCGCTCCGGGCTCACGTCCGCGACAAAAAAATCCAGCTTAGCATTCAGCCCAATCTTCCAGCCGCAGCAGTTGATACTGTCGGAATGTACGAGGTTATTAGCAACTTAATCGATAACGCCATAAAATACAGCGGCAAAAGTAATCGCATCATTGTACGCAGTTATTTGCGCGACGACGGCTTGATCGAAACAACCGTACAGGATTTTGGCATCGGTATTCCGACCAGCATTATTGGCAATCTATTCGAAAAATTTTATCGCAACCACCGCAGCCGATCATCGGTAGGCGGCACCGGATTGGGATTATTCCTGAGCAAAACAATTGTCGATGCTCACGGCGGACAGATTTGGGTCAAATCCAAAGAAGGCGAAGGCAGCGTATTCGGGTTTAGTCTTTTGCCATATGCCAAACTTGCGAGCGAACAAAAAAACACCGATAATAAAGATATCAAACGCGTGGCGCACGGTTGGATCAAAAACCACTCATTCTATAAACGCTAAATTTCAAAAGGAACATGATGGACCAGTCAGCACCAACAAGCAATCCCAATAGTGATATACAGATTCCAAGCCAACCAATCGTACCAAAAGAATTACGATTCAAAAACATTTTGTGCATCGAAGACGAACGATTTATTAGCGAACTCTATGCCCGCGCACTAGAGAAGGCGGGCTACAGCGTCACAGTAGAAGTCGATGGCAAAAAGGGTTTGGAGCAGGCTAGAACCAACAACTTCGACATTATTTTGCTGGATATTATGCTGCCGAGTATGACCGGCATAGAAATCCTAAAAGCGCTCCACGATTCTGGTGACCGCGCTAAACTAAAAGCCCGATTTATTATTACGACCAATCTAGAGCAAAAAGACGAGACCAAAGCCGAGATCGAAAAGCAAGCCGACGGCTACATCATCAAAGCTGAAGTTACACCAAAACAACTTGTAGACTTTTTGCAAACACTAGAGAACCCCAGTTAATCGCACAGATCATGAACCCCCAAACACCCGACCAGAATCGAGACACTTCGCCGCGCACAGCTCCTGTGCCACCAGAGTTACAAGATCTATCCTACAATCAACCACAAATTGATAAAAAACCTTCCAAAAGTGAACTACCAATGCGCATATTTCGAGGCATCGCCGGTTTGTTTTTTATTTTTACTGTCGGCACGATTATTTACTCAGGCTTCACGGCGCCAGAAAATATTATTTGGTGGCTGGTATTGTGGCCAATATTGGCGCTAGTCGTCATGCTCGGTGTGGGCGTTATAGCCAAAAACCCAAAGTATCGCATTCTGGCAATTATCGGTATGGGCGGCATTTTGCTCATTTTCGGCTTTGTAGCCTTCAAGGAAAAATCCCGAATTTCTGACCTAAATAATAAGCGAATGGATTATTTTGAAAAGGGACTCAAGCTAGTTGACTACGATGTTTATCTGCCAAAGGGCTACCAAAAGTACGACGAAGGATCAAAAGACAATATTATTACACTCACATCCAGTCCGCAAGAATTTGCGGGCATCACAACGCTCCAATACACCATGCCTGCGTCACGTGGATACTTAACGCTAAAAGAATACAACAAGCAAAAAATTGTCGATCAAAGTTCTGGTTGTGGCGTGCCGCTGCCTCTACCCACCGGGCCTTTGCAGCCCTGTGAAGAAATTATTACGACACCAAAAGGCATAAAAGTGTACGGCCACAATATAGCCAGCGATTCAAGCGCCCACCTAAACTATTGGTACTACTTCGATATCGGCAATACGAGAATTTCCTTTCAGCAGCCAGTACACTACGCGGGCTACGGCGGAGCAAAAAATGAGGATGTAAAAGTGTTCAAAGATTCCAAATTTTCTACGTTCGTGGATTCATTCGAAAAAGTCGATATAAGAGAATTCGCTCCGGCTCCGGCTCCCGAACAAAACTAATCCTGCTATACTTATACGTGAGCAATGTGAGTACTCGTGCGCGTGCGCCGTTTCCACTTACAAGCTTTCATTATATTTTCTACCTCTGTCGTGCTGAAGGCCCTTGCCAAAGGAAAAACCTGAGCGACACCAATCACCACACTCATCTAATATAATGGGAGCTTTTCTTATGGATAATTTTTACGACGCCAGTCAAGGCGTTACTGAGCACACCGGGTTTCCAAACCCGGCCACCGATTCGTACATGGTTTCGCTGGATATTACTAACGAACTAGTCAAGCATCCGGCCAGCACGTTTTTTATGGAAATTGCCGGAAACAACTGGGAGCAAATGGGAATTTTTGCAGGCGACATCGCAATTATTGATCGTGCGCTTGAGCCGCGAAAAACCGACACCATAATTTGTTGGCAAGCCGATAGTTTTATAATGAAAAAACTGCCACACGTGCCGCGCGGTACTACAATTTGGGGCGTCGTTACAAACATTGTGCACAAATTGCGATCGTAGGCTCACGACCATGAAACAACCTATTTTTGCACTGATTGATTGTAATAACTTTTTTGTCAGTTGCGTGCGAGTATTTAACCCAGAGTTAGAAGGCATACCGTGCGTGGCGCTGTCCAGTAACGACGGCTGCGTTGTAGCGCGCAGCAACGAGGCTAAGGCGCTTGGTATTCCAATGGGCGCACCGGCGTTTAAATGGCGCGCGTTTTTTAGGCAGCACGGTGTCGTGGCGTTTTCGGGCAACTTTGAATTGTACGGCGACATGTCCCGGCGGATCACTAGCATTTTAACCAGTATTACGCCGCATATCGAAATCTATTCGGTCGACGAATCATTCCTCGACTTATCAGAATTACAAATTACGGACTACACCGCGTGGGCAAAAACAGTCCGAGCAAAAGTATTGCAGTGGACAGGATTGCCGGTTTCTATTGGCATCGCGCCGAGCAAAACGTTAGCCAAGCTGGCGGCCGAACGTGGCAAAAAACAACCAGAACTTGGCGGCGTACTGGATTTGTATTCGCTTAATCAAACTGGGAGGTTAGAATACTTGCAAAAAGTTGCGGTCCAAGACGTGTGGGGAATTGGCTGGCGATTAACGCCGCGGCTCAAAGCCGAAAACATCAAAACCGCTGCCGACGTGTCGTTTACCACCCTGGTCCCGGCGTTTATGACCAGCGAACTTAAAACCGCGTTCCAGATGGGCTTTGTGATCTTCTTGCCGTTCTTGATCAGCTGCACG
>CAZDDV010000033.1:0-5207 GCA_964504275.1 uncultured Candidatus Saccharibacteria bacterium
GTCATAAGGAGCACCGAGAATGCCAAAGCTAAAAACCCATAAAGGCACCAAAGCCCGAATCCGAATTACCAAAAACGGTAAGCTTTTGCGCCGTCATGCGACTGCTAGCCACTTTTTCCAAAAGAAAAGCGCTGCACGTAAGCGTGGGTTTGCAGGACTAGACACCTTGGACAAGACTCATACCAAAACAATTAAGAGACAATTAGGAGTATAAAATGCGAGTAAAACGAGGCGTTACCTCCCACCGAAAACACCACAAGATCCGTAAAGCCACCAAAGGCATGACTCACGCCCACCGTGCAAGTGTTCGACGTGGCCGTCAAGCTGTGGTTCGCTCACTACAATTTGCAACCCGCGACCGCAAGAATCGCAAACGAACATTCCGTAGCTTGTGGAATATCCGTATCAACGCTGGTGCACGCCAAAACGGCACCACCTACAGCAAGCTGATCGCTGGTCTTAAAAAAGCTAACATCGCACTTGATCGTAAGATTCTATCAGAGCTCGCGACAAACGAACCGCAAGCGTTCGCCGAAGTCGTAAAAGCCGCTAAATAGTTATTTCGCGTTCTTCAATCAAAAAAGACCTCTGTACTAGGGGTCTTTTAGGGGTCTTTTTTGGTGTCAGGTTATCTATAAGCCGGGTTTTGTCCCAGTAAACTGGGGCTAGCCATCTATCTAGTCTGCCGATTGCTCGGCAGATCGAGCGGTTCTTATGATGAGACTACGAGCGGGACGCTCTCCGGTTTAGCCGGATCGAGACCATCTCCTTGCAGCAGGTAGGGTTTACCGCTTCCTAGTGTCACCACTAGGAACTGTGGGCTTTTACTCCACTCTTTTCACCTTTACCTCTTTGCAGAGGAAGTATCGTTTCTGTGGCACTTTCCCTAGAGTTGCCTCCGGTTGCCGTTAGCAACTACCATTTCCCTGTGCTGCCCGGACTTTCCTCCCACACTTGCATGCAGGCGACTAGCCGATAACCTAACAGGGGCTATTATACCATAATCGTATTGATTATTCTGCAACGCTGTCGAGAATTCGGTTTACTTCGGCGTCGGCTAGTTTATTTTTCTCTCTTGGTACGTGATTAAAATCAATTTGCTCGAACTTATCAGCCAAATGTTTGACGTTTTGATAGACAACTTTTAGTTCTTCGTTGCGGACCTTCCACAATCCACGCATTTGCATCACTACCAACATACTATCCATGTACACGTGAATGATTTTTACGCCCATTTGCAGCGCGCGCTCTAAACCAAGTTTGAGTGAGTGATACTCGGCCTGATTATTTGTCGTGATATTTAAGTATTCACCATTTGTTTCTAGTATCGTATCGTTCATATCCAGTAGTACAAAGCCGCTGGCAGATGGTCCGGGGTTTCCACGCGAACCGCCATCACCATACAGTTTTACCTCTGTTACTTGTGTTGTATTTTCATCATCAACACTCTCCAAGGGCTGTTCTTTGGTAAATTCCTTAAACGTAAAGCTGATCACTTTTATTGGTGCGCTGTCCTCAATTGGGTCGCCGTAAAAAACTTCTAGTTGTTTGTATAATTCGGCGAGCGACCCAAATTGCTCAAAGTCTGCGCCGTCTAGTTTTAGCTCGCCCGCGCGCAAAACTCGCACTTGGTCAACAATTGCCGTACCGATTACGCGCCATGATTTTGGATCGCTTTCATGAATTTTATCGATAATTTGCACTTCGTCGTTCACCGAAATATGCTTTTCGTCTTTCATTCGCAGCGTCGCGGTTTGAACGCCCTGTTTTATATTTTCGGCTTCGATGTGGTTGAATTTGAGTGTTTTTAATGTCATATCAGCTTATTTTAACAGTATTTGATATCATATGCTTCATGTCCGCATCAATTAATATAGAAGATTTCGATTATACATTGCCCGAGGAGCTGATTGCGCAACACCCGCCCAAAATACGTGGTACGAGCCGCTTGTTGGTGCTTGATCGTTCGTCGGGCGAGATTACTCACCGAAGTTACGGCGATATCGCAGATTACTTACAGTCAGGCGACGTGGTGGTGCTAAACAATACAAAAGTTATAAAAGCCCGCTTGGCGGCACAAAATGTTATGGGCAAAACACGCGAACTGTTTTTGATCGAAAAGCATGGCCATGACTTTGGCATTCATAAGCACAAAGTACTCTATCGTGGCAAAATTCACGCAGGCGAAATCTTGCGAATCGATGGTTTTGAATTAATCGTGAGTGAAGTTATGGTTGGCGGCCTGGCAATTATTTCGGGCGAAGTAGATTTGCTCAAACTCAGCGAAAAATACGGTTCCGTGCCGCTGCCGCCATACATGAAACGCGACGCCTCCAAAGAAGACACCGAACGCTACCAAACTGTGTTTGCCAAAGATCCCGGATCGGTCGCCGCCCCAACCGCCTCGCTCAATTTTACGAAAGATCTAGAGCAGAAACTAAAAACCAAAGGTGTGAAAATTGCATATCTCACTCTCCATGTTGGACTGGGGACGTTTTTACCCATTCGCGTCGATGACGTTACCAAACACAAAATGCACAGCGAATATTTTGAAATTCCAAAAGAAACTGTTCAGGCTATTCAATCAGCCAAAAAATCTGGTAACAAAGTTCTGGCCATCGGCACCACCGTTACTCGCACCTTAGAATACTGCGCACCACAGATCCTCAGCCAAAAACCACAAGATTTGTCGGGCGAAGCGGACATTTTCATCTACCCTGGCTACGAATTCAAAATAATTGATCACTTGGTCACGAACTTCCACGCCCCGCGCACTACCGTTCTAATGCTCACCGCCACCTTTGCATCATGGCCGCACCTCAAACACACCTACGACACCGCCGCCGCCGAAAAATACGCCTTCCTCAGCTACGGCGACTCTATGCTTATCACATAGTAACATTCCCTGTCATGCTATTGCTTAATTTGCAATATTATGCTAATGTTTACATATGCTTTCCGACTCATTTCCAGAACAAACGTCTCCGATAAACCCAACTATGCCTGATCTAACTCTTCAGGATTTTGTGGTTCAGGGCGACAATTCAGACGCGTTCAAATACCCTTTCAGATATACTGAGCCTACTCTATGGATGCGAGACCCAGAAAACCAAACCCCACTCGGGCCACATATAGAAGAGCAGAATTGGGGCGAAACTGGAACGTATTTTTTTGATACATCTATAGACCCGCAAAAACTTGTTAATTCACTGCGTGGGCCAGCGATTGAGATAGGCGGCCCAACGGCAACCGGATTTAAATTTCTTGATGGCGTTTCACTGCCAAATCGTCCGTTGATCACAAATATTGCTGGCACACATAATGAAGAGGCTGGAGCGCATAGCGTGACCTCACTTGATAAACTCGTACTTGATACACTTGCCGATGGACGGATGCTACCGTTCAAAGACCAGTCAGTGGGCATATTATTTGCTTCTGCACTCCCGGTGCTTCTTGGTTGTGGCGACTATCCTGAAAACGCCACCACTGAACAAATAGTGGAAGTAAACGCAACACGTCAGACAATAATCGATACGATCATGCCGCGCTTTGCGGAAATTTGGAAATCTGCACACGGCACCGAATCGGATCCACTCAAGATACGAGATGCTCAAGAAAAAATAACTGAGATTGCAGATAGTTCCGTTCGAATAGGCTTCTTGATGGAGGCGCAAAGAACACTGGAGCCCAATGGATTACTAATTCTGGCGAGCATGCAGCCTGACGAAATTGAAGTAGCCAGCCTGCTCGGATTCCAGGTAGTAGGACATCTGCAAAGAGAGGTATTTCCCCCTGAAGATACTCGCGATAGTTCCACTTTCGAAGACGTGCCGTTCGAAATTGTTTTTCAAAAGAAAACATAAAATTCTAGCCAAATAAAAACTAGGCCGCTCGCCGTATGATTAATCTGTAGATCCAAGTGGGTTTCCTCATTCATCAACCACGGTTGAATCTGATATTGGATGCCCTTGGCAGATGGTGTTAGATAATCATTGTTGGCGAATTACCTAGTGCTTTTATTGTAGCATTTTATACGAGCAGCAAAACCAAAAACTCATTTATATTACTCAAAATAGGGCCTATTACAGGGATGAGTAGGATTAATATCACAAGTATCACCGCAAAGCCGGCTTGCTCGATTTGCAGCATAATTTTCTGCAGCGGCTCGGGCGCAAATGCAAACAAAACGCGCGATCCATCCAGCGGCGGGATTGGGAGTAAGTTAAACGTAAAGAGTGCGATGTTTAAACTTATAAACGTTATAAAAACCGTGTATGGCAATGTCCCGACTGCAACTCCGCTCAAATGCATAACTGCAGCGGCAGCAATCGCGAGCAACAAATTAGAAGCTGGTCCGGCTAAGCCGACTAGTGCAGCGCCAAATTCGTCGTACTTTAATCGCCCAGGGTTAAACGGCACTGGTTTTGCCGCCAAAATCGGTTGCGCACCCAAGAGTAACATGCCGAGCGGCAATAAAATCGTCAGCATTACATCGATATGCTTGAGTGGGTTGAGCGTCAGTCTGCCAGCAAGATGTGCGGTGTCGTCACCCAGCCAATGTGCCACAAAACCGTGCATCGCCTCATGAAAACTCATAGCAACCAACAAACAACCGATAAAAATCCCAATGTCTAGAAAAGTCAGGCTGCCAATCATTCGCTTAGTATAGCATCTCTTTTGTCTTGACTTTAACAGAGAAACTGCGTAAAATTACCCCTTGACTATGCAAGTATGTGAATTAACCGGTAAAGGCAAGCAATTCGGCGAGAACGTTCCGTTTTCTCAGCACAAGACCAAAAAAGTCTGGAAGCCAAATTTGCAAACAAAAACCCTCATTATTGAAGGTAAAAAAGTGCGTATGAAATTAAGCACCCAAGCAATACGCACTCTCAAGAAAAAAGGCCTTATTACATCTGGCAAACCAGCTGTAATCGGCGCTCCTGCTAAATAAAAACGAATCTAAATAATCAAAAAGTGCGAGCAATAATGTTCGCACTTTTTAATTGAGAC
Organism: uncultured Candidatus Saccharibacteria bacterium; assembly: GCA_964504275.1. GTDB lineage: Bacteria > Patescibacteriota > Saccharimonadia > Saccharimonadales > JAGQNJ01 > CAYQXB01. The sequence goes on from CAZDDV010000033.1 coordinate 5,011, forward strand.
CGATTTGCCTATTGGTGTTCGAGCACGATTAGCTCCATATTCTCTGGAATTTCTTTTATTTTTAGCTTGGCGACTGTTTCTTTGGCTTCCATGCTCATGTTTTTGAGCGCATCTTCTAAGCTGCTTGCGGGAACTTCAAAGTTTAGCTTGCTGTCTTCGTAATGCGTCGGGTTAACAATTCGCGGTTCTATTTCTTT
>CAZDDV010000034.1:0-4574 GCA_964504275.1 uncultured Candidatus Saccharibacteria bacterium
AAATGTCATCGTAACTCTTGGTCGGATAGCGTTTTACGGCATCATAGTCTTCCCACAGTAGAGTTTTGCCGCTGCGATCATAGTAACGAATGCTGCCGCCAATTTTATCGCCAGATGTATCAAGCTTTGGTAAATCTTTACGGAAATATGCAAATAAACCAACTAATAGTAAGAAGCCACCAATAAAACTGATACCCATAACTTTGAGCGCCATAACGCCGCCTTCGCGTGAAAGCCAGTAGCGTTTGAGGTTAGCAGGGCTCATGCGGTAAAAAAATCGTTTAAAACGTGATTTTGGCATTTTGCCAAGTCGTTCTGCTCGCTTGCGAGTTTTTTGATCTTTGCGAATTTTAATTTTATCGGACAGACTGCGATTTACCCGAAAGGTATTGCCAGTATGCGTCGTGAACTGATTTTTTTTACGGCGTTTGCCTAAAATGCTCATGAATTTGTTACTCTCCGTTAGTCAATTTATTATAGCAAATACCGCGCTCCATGCGTAAGCTTTTTTGTTTGCCCAGATATGTAATGCGTTATACTAGAGGCCAATGAGTAGTAAAAAAATGACAGTATCAGAGGAACTAGTCTGGCGCGGATTTGCTAACCAGACGACACTCGCCAGCAATAAAGACTTGGATGCAACAAAGCGCACGTTTTACTGGGGTGTTGATCCAAGCGCGAATTCGATGCAAGTTGGCAACCTCGCTGCAGCGATGATGGTTCGCGTATTTATAAAGCACGGACACACGCCAATTTTACTGGTTGGCGGCGCTACTGGTTTAATTGGTGATCCAGACGGAAAAGCCCAGGAGCGAGATCTTAAAACACCAGAGCTCGTCGCTAAAAACAAAGCGGCAATCGTTGATCAGTACAAAACTATATTTAAGGGCCAAGACTTTAAGGTTGTTGATAACTACGACTGGTTCAAAAACATGAACTACCTGGATTTTTTGCGCGAAGTTGGCAAACATGTTCCGCTGCGGCAAATGGTTGGCCGTGATTTTGTGCAAGCGCGTTTGGGCGAGGGTGGCGCTGGCATTAGTTATGCTGAGTTTAGCTATTCGTTAATTCAAGGTTATGACTTTTTGCATTTGTTTGAAAAACACGGCGTGACGTTGCAATTGAGCGGTGCCGACCAATGGGGAAATTCCATCGCAGGCGTGGATTTAATTCGCCGCAAAACAGGCAAAGAAGCCCACGTGTGGACAGCTCCGCTGATTATTAATAAAGCAACCGGCAAAAAGTTTGGAAAAACCGAAGACGGCGCGGTGTGGCTTGACCCAGATCAAACCAGTCCGTACCAGTTTTACCAGTTCTGGCTGAATGTTGACGACACAGGTGTAGAAGATTATTTGAAGATTTACACCGAACTGGGCAAAGATCAAATTGACGACATTATGCAAAAGTTCAAACAAGACAAATCCAGTCGTTTAGCGCAAAAAACACTTGCCTACGAAGCAACAAAACTGGTTCATGGTGAACGTGAGGCCAAAGCTCAAAGCACGCAAGTACTATTCAAGGCCGACGAATACAAAAAATTTACTGCCGACGATTTTAAAAAACTAGCCGACTTAATGCCTTTGCATGAAGTTGCCGAAACCTCCAATTTGATTGGTTTGCTCGTAGCTGGTAGTTTGGCGAGCTCTAACACCGAAGCACGCAGATTTTTAAATGGCGGCGCGGTTTATATTAATGGCGCGCAAAGTCCAGTGGGAAAACTTGCACTAGAAAAGAGTGATTTCATTCATGGTTTTGCGACTCTTCGCCGGGGCAAAAACAACCAAGTTTTACTAAAAATAAAATAGTGTATACTACCTAATCGATATGCCAGAAAACAAACCACAACCACAAAAAGCGAAGCGCAAAATAGCTGACCAGTACAACGATCCTAATCATAATTATTTGGATTACTGGCAAGGCCGCGACTACGAACATGCAAGCGAGGAAATCGCGATTCGTCGTTTGCTCAAAAACAAGCATTTTAAAACAGCCGTGGACATTGGCGGCGGCTACGGACGACTTTGTTTATTGCTAGAAGAATTTGCCGATAAAGTAACCTTGGCGGAACCAAGTCAGCAACAACTCGACATCGCCGAAGCATTTTTAGAGGACCACCCAAAGGTAGATCGTCGCCTTGAGCAAGCAGATGCGCTCACTTTCAAAGACGGAAGCATGGATTTGATTACCATGATTCGCGTTATGCATCACTTGCCCGAACCCGCAAAAGAGTTCAGCGAAATCGCCCGAGTTTTATCCGACAACGGAATATTTGTACTAGAACTTGCCAACAACGCTCATGGCAGAAACCGCCTCAAGTACGCACTCAAAATGCAGAAAATTCCACTCGATCCAGTTGATATCCGAAGCGCAAAAAACCGCAAGGACAGCGAAATCGCATTCGTGAACCATAACCCTAAAACGATTGTTAAACAACTTGCTCACGCCGGATTAAAAGTAGAAAAAGTCCTGAGTGTGTCAAACTTGCGCTCTCCAACCCTCAAAAAAGTCATGCCCGCCAGCGCCATGCTTTCTTTGGAGCGTTTTTTACAGCCGGCCCTCGCTAAAACATATTTTGGGCCGAGCGTGTTCTTTTTGGTAAAAAAGGCCAAATAATTTTTGGTTAAATAATACCGTTTTGCTATTTCGGGCTACTGCGTAATAATGTTAGATATAAACAAGGAAACGATCATGACAAAAGTAAATGAATCAGACCAACCAGAAGTAAAATCAACAGAGAGCACTAAAAGTACCGGTGCAGCAAAAACAAAGAAAGATAACACTCTCAAAATTGTACTAATCGTGCTTGGTGTTATGGTTGGACTCGGAGTCATTGGAGCGATCGCAGTTACTATTCTAGCGGCAACATTGTTTAAGTCTGCCACAAAGAATGTCAAAATTAACAGTGACGGCGAAAAAGGGAATATTACGATTCAATCCGACGACGGAAAAAGCCAAACAAGTATTGGTGAAGGTGCTAAGTTGCCGGATGGCTGGCCAAGCGATGTTGCGGTGTATCAGCCATCTACATTGATTCATGCAACTAACAGTGAAGACAAACGTTACTTGGCATCGTTTAAAACTGATGATACTTCAGAACAAGTCGCTAGTTTTTATAAAAGCGAACTGGCTCAAAAAGGCTGGAAAAGTTCAAGCCAAGGCTCATACGATTCAGTGATGACAATGACGTACAAGAAAGATGACCAGCAATTGAGCATCACCGTGAGCAGTCGCAAAGACAACGGCTTTGATTCAACAGTTGGCTCCATCAGCGTCTTCCCAGAGACTAAATACTAACTAGGCGGCGCGGCGGCCGGTGACTAGGTTGTAGATGAGTACAATCAGTGCGACAACCAGTAAAATATGAATAATATTTCCGCCAATGTCTCCGATCAATCCAACGAGCCATAAAACTACTAAAACTGCTATTACTGTCCACAACATGCTTTTCCTCCTTATTTACGTATTAATCATAACGTGCAGTTAACAAACGCGCTGTAAGGTTTCTAACAAACCAACACGCCTATGCTTGCAAGTACGGTGTTTTAAGCGTACAAATAATTGTGATAATCAAGAAACAAGGAAATATTTTATGACTAAAAAGCAAACACGAAATAACCCTACGGATCGAGTCCTGCGCGATGTGGAATTGTTGCCAACTTACGAAGATATCGTTACTTTAACAAACGCTGCTATAGATAGTAATGCCAAAGTGGCTGCTATGCAGCTAGAAGAACTATCGAATGCTCTCGATGAGTCTTACGACGTGCACGCCATTTTGTTTGCGACAAAAATGTTTGATGCTGCATCCAAAGGAGAGGGGGTTGTTGACTATACTCTTAGTGAAACTTTTGATTTTAACGACCCATCCAGAGAAGAAATAAGTTTTGCCTATGGTTGTGTGGATGATGTGACGGCCCGGCTATGTGACTCACTAGACAAACGTTTTGATGTGGGGTTTACTCCTAGCCTAGCGTGTGTTTTTACCGAAGGATTATTGATAGAGAGTGACGTGCAAGTTGAATGGGTGGTTTAGCAACTCTGCAACAAAAAGTAGTAGGTAGCTTATACTGTAACGAGTGAAAGCCACGGATTCGGTCGAGTATATAAAAGGTGTTGGTCCGGCTTTGGGCGAAAAGTTCGCGCGGCTCGGCATTAAAACTATTCAGGATTTGTTGAACTATTATCCGCGTGCTTATAACGATTTTTCTAATTTAACTACGATTAACAAAACTCGCCCGGGTGAGGTGACGCTCAAAGGATATTTTAAACAAGTCAAAGGCCGGTATATTCGGGCTAGAATGCACGTAACCGAAGGCGTTTTAAGTGATGAATCGTCTAGTGTTCGCGTGGTTTGGTTTAATCAGCCCTACCGTGAACCATCGATGAGAAATGATGAACCGTACTTTGTTTCTGGTGTGTTAGAACTAAAACGAGGCCGGTTTGCAATTACCAATCCTTCGACCGAACTGGTTAGTAGTTTTCCGGTAAACACAGCTCGGATTGTGCCGGTTTATCGTCAGCACAAAGACATAAAATCGACCGAGATTCGCAAGTGTCTTCGCGAGGTTTTTACT
>CAZDDV010000034.1:4584-4881 GCA_964504275.1 uncultured Candidatus Saccharibacteria bacterium
AAAATTGCCGTGCCAACAACACTACCCAAAAAAGTAGAAACCAAGCAAAAACTTCTTGGCAAATTTGAAGCCTTGCGCCAAATTCATTTTCCGGATAGCTTAAAAGATTTAGAGGCCGCCAAGTTGCGCCTAGGGTTCGAAGAGATATTTGAACTGATTTTAGCTAATTTATTGCTCAAAGACGAAACCCTAAAACTACAAGCACTGCCCGCCCAGTTTGATAAAAAATCAGCACAAAAATTTGTTAGTCATTTGGGTTTTGATTTGACCGATTCTCAGCGCCGAGCGGTTTGGGAA
>CAZDDV010000035.1:0-4366 GCA_964504275.1 uncultured Candidatus Saccharibacteria bacterium
ACACCAGTGTACCGCTGAGCGAAATACAAAACGAAACAATAAACTGGCCGTACGAGCAGCGCGAAAAAACCTTCAAAACGTACATGGGCGAACGTTTAAATCGTCGACACCGCCCAGGCCGCGCCATCGAAAAAGCTCACTACAGTTTTGATTTAATGTGCGACTACGGAATTTTCCGCGATTTACAACGCCACCGCATGGTTGATGATCTGGAATGGCAACAGTTAACGCCGCGTTTTGGCTATGACGTACCAAAACTTGTCGAAGACGCGGGACTGAGCGACACGTTTGAGCAATGCTTTGACATCAGTCTAGAACTTTACAGTATTTTGCAATCTGCCGGATTCCAGCTAGAAGCACAGTACGCCACCCTACTTGGCCACAAAATGCGTTGGAAAGTTACTATGAATGCTCGCGAAGCGTTTCACTTCATTGAACTGCGCACCGCACCGCAAGGTCACCCAGGATATCGCAAACTGGCCAAACAAATGTTTGAGGCCTTAAAAGAAGTTCACCCGTTAATGGGCGAATCTATGAAATTTGTAAACCAGGGCGAAGACGACGAGCTCACTCGCTTAGCAGCCGAAAAATACACGCAGTTCAAACTGCAACAGATGAGCTAACAGGCATTTCCTGGGGCAACACGTACGCTTTGAAAATTACAGCAGTAAGTTCAGATTGACCAAGTTGCTTTACATCACGAACAACAGCAACTCCGTTGGCACTCAAGAGTGACGAATCGCAACTAATTGCGTTATCCAGCTCCTTAATAATGTTTACATGCTCGGTATTATTCGGGAAGTAAATTCTCTGTGCGTCATCAGGACTGTTTCCGGCTATTGCGCCAGAAACTATTCCGCGCAAGCTACCTATCGCAATGCCCGCGTACAGCTTCTGCGTCGCGGATATTTCAGCGCCATTAATAGGCGCGTTAAGATATTCTCCAAAATTTGTTACAAGTCTACTCATACATTTACCGAAGTAATATGTTACGCGATTTTGGAACTTTTGCAAGCGTAACCCGTTATCAGACCGAGCAAATATTGACAAAACATTGCATCGTAGGATAATGAAAAGCAATGCATAACTATGTCGAACGGTTCCAACTCCTGCTCAGCCTTCCCGGGCTGTGCTTCAAATAGTTGAAGCCTGAGCGCATATTAGCGCCTTCGCACAGCCCTCAAGTTACACAAAATCAGGCTTCACCGCCTGATTATTTAGTTTGCATAAAAAAGACGAGGAGAAGTACATGAGATTCCCAGAAACAGAACAAGGAATAAAAGCAGCAATTATGGTTGCGGGGCCGGACGGAGACTGGTCAGCATACATAAATTGGTGGGGTGACGATGCGCCATCCGAGAAGCGTCACAATGAAGCCATAAGAGCTGCCCAAGCTGCAGGTGCCGACATTGCACGTTCGGCAGTTCACCTAGAAGTGGTTATTGTGAATACCCCAGACATTTCAGGGCTAGAGCCAGATGCGGGGCAATCAGCGGCTATGGATTATGCACAAATGCGACGTGATCTGCCGGCTTGACAAAATGACGCCTAGGCGTACAATCGAAAAAGTATGAAACTAATATCAGCGAAAGTGGCGATTATTATCACCCCTCACTTGCGGGACTAGTTTCTAGTTACTTTAATCGAAAATGAAGCCCCGCAAAAAAGCGGGGCTTTTTAATTACTATTCTAAGGAGGAAATATGGAAATACTACAAAACTACGAGAGCAAACCAGACACGTTAGTGTCTAAGCTAACCAGTCCGCAGCACTGGCCACAAAGATTTGTTGGCGAGCCACGAAACCGCGACTCGTTAGGCCAACGGCATTTAGAACTCTTGATGGTGCTCATGTTTTCTTTACGACGCCAGAAACACATACAGGTGTACCACGGCTTGAGCCTGGCCAAAGCATCGAAGTGCAACAAGTAGAGTTCGCAAAACTCGGGGCAAGCTACCAGTTGGACTGCGTCGCACCATTTTCATACGAAGTTCACGAGAAAGTACATTCTGCAACAACCCTAGAAACACCGACCCAAACGTGCGTCGTAACCGAGTCGCCGCTACTAAACGCAGTCTTGGAGGGTGCCCGAAATGGATAGGCCAACAGATTTACAGAGTACTCCGAATGACGAATGGAGAACGCCAGAAATGGCTGCTTCACTTGAAATGCTATATCAAAATCGCCCCGAAAAGCATCCAGACTACGCATTACGTAGCCGCCTGCAGTTGCCGGCACAAGTAATTCCTGCGCCAGAACTCGAGTTTACAGATTGACAGAAGTAAATCGTTTTGTTAAGATTACAGAGTTATTTACCAAAGACAGTAGCTGTTATCAAAACAATAACTTAATATGCTACCGAGGTACGAGAAGCCAACTTTAGTTACAAACTACAAGCTTGAAATCCGTAAACCTTTGGTCAAACATCCAAAGGTTTTCTTTTTTATAAGAACCAGCCGAAATAACAAGCACGTTTACAACTAGGTCGAACATGTAAAACTAAGCAAGATAGGAGTTTTATGCCTTTAACAAAAGCAGAAAAACAACTCGTCGTTGACGAACTCAACACCTTGCTTGCCAGTTCAAAGCTAACGGTTGCCGCTGCCTACGAAGGCACAACCGTCAAACAACTACAAGAACTACGTCGTAATGCTCGCGAAAACAACACTATCGTCAAAGTAGTTAAAAACCGCTTAGTACGAAAAGCTGTCGAAAGCAACGACACGCTCAAAGCCGCTGACACCAGCGCGCTCACCGGCCAATTATTGTACGCGTTTAACGCTGAAGACGAAGTTGCGCCAGCCAAAGTACTCGCCACGTTCGCTAAAAACGCCCCAAGCATTGTGTTTGTCGGCGCGATTACCGCCGAAGGCCAGTTCATGGATGCCGACGAAGTCACAGCACTTGCGACACTGCCAAGCAAAACTCAGCTTATCGCTGGAATCATTAACACCCTCAACTCGCCTGTTAACAACGTTATGAGCGGCTTGAGTGGAAACCTGCACGGTCTATTAGACGCTGTTGCAGCTAAAGCAAGCTAATTAAATAATAGTTAGTAAAATTTGAAAGGAACCATAATTATGGCTACAGATTTAAAGAAATTCGCAGAACAGCTCGTTGGATTGAGCGTTCTAGAAGTAAAAGAACTAAGTGACATCCTAAAGGATGAATACAACATCGAACCAGCAGCCGCTGCAGTAGCAGTTGCCGGTCCAGCTGCAGAAGCCGGTCCAGCTGCAGAGGAAAAAACTGAATTTGACGTTATCCTCAAAGACGCAGGTGCGCAAAAAGTTGCAGTTATCAAAGCCGTAAAAGACATTACTGGTCTTGGTCTTGGTGAAGCAAAAGCTGTCGTTGATGGTGCGCCAAAACCTGTGCTTGAAAAAGCCAAAAAAGAAGACGCAGAAGCCGCTAAAACAGCCCTAGAAGCTGCTGGCGCAACAGTAGAACTTAGCTAATAAGTTTTGCTAGTAATAGCCGCTCACATTGTGGGCGGTTTTTTATTTGTCCACAGGTCCACCCGTGATTAGTGTATTGCAATTTTGACAATTGTGCGCTCACGTGGTAATTTGAGGCCAGATAGTTACTAAAATACACAGTGAGTTTTACATGGCAGATGTTCCCGACAAGCAGATCAAACGGCTAAAAATCCTCATAACTGAGGCAGAAACGAGCCTTGCAGCAGCAAAAGAGTTGCTCGTGAGTCTTCTTGGTGACGAAGAAGCGCCAGTAATGCAGGTTGAAGACATCGCTGGAAAAATTATCGAAGGTGTATTCGACGGCCAAAATATGGTCGGATCGGACGGCAAAACCTACCCGGTGCCCGCAAACTACGCCAGCAAGTCTAAACTCGTACAGGGCGATATCTTAAAACTGACAATCGCCGATGACGGAGCATTTTTGTACAAACAAATCGGCCCTGTGGCCCGCAACCAAAAAGTTGGCGCACTTATTATGGAAAACGGCCAGTACTTTGTAGAAGTTGGCGAAAAACGCTACCGCGTGCTGCTTGCAAGTGTTACGTACTTTAAAGCAAAACCTGGTGACCAAGTCAGCATTGATGTCCCAGCCGAAGACGAAGACGCCGAATGGGCCGCGCTCGAAGCCGCATTGTAATATCTCTTGTAAATACTACACTCGAAAATATAATCGTAAACTCCTATACTAAATAGTCCATGGGGGAAGTTTTATATCGAAAGTACCGTTCGAAGTCGCTGGACGAAATTGTTGGGCAACCGCATATCGTCAGTACGCTTAAAAATGCCATCAAAAATGGTCGAATTAGCCACGCTTATTTATTAACCGGCCCGCGTGGTGTTGGCAAAACCAGCATTGCGCGAATTTTGGCGCATGACATCAACAAAAAA
>CAZDDV010000036.1:0-4197 GCA_964504275.1 uncultured Candidatus Saccharibacteria bacterium
CCGCCAAGTAGTTCTGGTTCGAGCGGATTTTCGGGCGGCGGCGGCTCATCCGGTGGCGGAGGTGGTGGCGGTGGTGGTGGCGGCTGGTAGCGCCCTGGAAACCTTTAGTGCTATAATTACTGCTAATGTCATTTCAATACAGTGATAATTACGTAAAACAAAAAAACGACGATCAAAAAATTCAGCCAGCCACACCGGTAAGCACAAATCATGTTGATCATCATCCCGTTTCGCATGCCGAAACGCACCCTGGTGCTCACGTCATTATGCCCGCTGACCTAAGCCGTGAGTACAAAAAACTCGCTGCGGTTTTTGGTCTCGTCGCATTGTGCGCCACAATTATGAGTTTTGTACTTGGCTTTGATTGGCAGGAGTGGATGCGCTGGTTTATGGCCGGATTTTTTGTTATTTTTGGTAGTTTTAAGCTCATTGGTTACGAAAACTTTATCGCTTCTTTCCCGCAGTACAATGTTTTGGCGCGACGTTTTAAACCTTATAATTACACATATCCATTTATCGAACTGTTTTTGGGATTTTTCTTTGCCGCCGATCTTTCGCCAGTTTTTCGCAACAGCTTCACCCTTGTTATTATGACAATTGGCGTCTACAGTATTAGTAGGGCGCTGGCCAAGCCGGACACGATAGCTTGTGTTTGTCTTGGAAACGTTATTAAATTACCGTTGAGTACAATTTCGCTACTCGAAGAAGGCCTGATGGCCGCGATGGCGATTATTATGCTCATCACGTATTTTGTTCTATAAATTTGAAAGAGAGCCTCACACATGAATTTTCTAGTTACACTATCACGAAACACAAAACTAATGGTTCCAGTTGTTGTTGTCATGGGAACGTTGGCATTTGGCGGCGGCGCAATTATTAATAACAATCAAAAAAATGCGAATCAACATGACGCTAAAGAGACAAAACAAGCGGCTCAGTCTCAAGCTGCTGAACAACCTGCTGCTATTCTAGGGGAGCCAGAGCAAACAGTAGAGCAAGAAACAGAGGAACGACAAGCTGAGCAGCAACCACAAGTGGTGCCTGCCGAAGACGGCGTCGCAACAAGCGGCTCCGACGAATCAGCAGTCAGCATTAATCCGGCAATTACCGAAAATGACGATGGCACGGTAACAATTCGCGCATCACTGAGCACATTGCAAAAAGGCCACTGCGCCATTGTCATCAACGACACGCAGTTTTCGGCAGTCGCAGAGGACGGTGTCTGTGAGTTTAAAAATGTCAGTGTGCCGGTCGACAAAACTAGCCTAAATATTACTTTTGAGGCAGAAAATACGCCGCAAACCGGCTCGACTTCTACGGAGGTAAATTAGCAGTTCGCGGCCCTGTGGTTGTATCTCGAAAAACCTTACAAAAAAATTGAAAAGTACAAAGCATAAGCGTAATATATAGGTAGGAAGTGTGAGGCTTCCATTGACCCTGGGACTTTCCCGGGGTCCTTGATTTTTTGCAACAGCTAAGGCTGTCTAGTTATGAACTGTTCGGCAGCTTTGGCACAGGCCTTGGATTTCGAGTTGGTGAGCGGATGGTTTGAAGTTTTCGGCGGCGGCGAGTTTTAGTAGTAACTTTTCTAGATCGGGGTTTTCCTTTATGTCGATACTTTTGCCGCAATTGGTGCAAGAAAGGTGATGATGGTGCGGATGAAACTGGTCGGTTAGTTCTAATTTATACTTCCAACCTTGTTGAATGCGGTGTACGATACCGAGTTTTTCAAATAACAAGATCGTGCGGTAAACGCTGGCGCGATCAACGCCATGTACTTGCGAGATTATTTCTCGCATAGTTTGTGGTTCGTTGTTGTCGAGCGCCTCAAAAACGCGCCGCCGAACACGAGTCGAGCTGTAGCCTTTAGTTTTTAGAGCAGTATCAATTGTTGAAGTCATTGCTGCAAAAATACCACAAATTGCGACACTTTTGCAAATATTGCAGTAGCGCACTATGATACGAGTCATGAATACATTTACATATATCTTAGTTTTTTCATTACTTGGGGGTGTCGTTTCGCTGTTCGGCGGTGCATTGTTGCTGAGAAGCAAAACAGGCGCACAAAATCTGGCGCGTTTTGCCACTCCGTTCGCTGGCGGTGCATTGCTGGCGGCAGTTTTTTTGGATTTGATCCCGGAATCCTTGGCGGTTTCAGCAGTTGGCAACGAGCCAATGGTTTTCTTAGCGGTTTTGCTCGGAATCATTGCCTTCTTTTTGGCCGAAGGTTTTTTGCAGTGGTTTCATCATCATCACGAACACGACGACGAACAAAAAACCAAGCACGACTCTAAAATTTCGCTGATTATTTTTGGCGACACTATGCACAACGCGCTGGACGGCGTAGCAATTGCGGCATCGTTTATGGTGAGTATTCCGGTGGGAATTGTCACGACAATTGCCGTAGCTGCGCACGAAATTCCGCAAGAAATCGGCGATTTTGGATTGCTGCTGAGCAAAGGCATGGCCCGCAAAAAAGTTTTGCTAGTAAACGCACTAAGCGCACTGGCCACAACTTTGGCTGCCGTGGCCACATATTGGTTAGGTAGCGAAGACAAATTACCAATTGGGATCATGCTAGCCGTAAGCGCCGGGTTCTTGCTGTACATTGCGCTCAGTGATGTAATACCGACGATTCATCACAAGTCTGGCCACAAAAAATCCGCATTTTTGCTACAAGCTTTGCTGCTTGTATTGGGTGTTGCAACCGTTGGGCTCGCAAACCGCGTCGCTCACCAATACATTGATGTTGGACATAACCACGGACAAGAAACGTATTTTCAACCGCACGGTTGCATCGATTATTACGATAAGGACGGTCACGAAATTCTGGCGCGTGATTGCGAAGACGAATCCAAAAACTTCGAACACCACAACGATATTCATCACGAACACAAAGATGAACACCAAGACGAGCACCACGAATAGCATAAGTTCGTTTGAATCGGTATAATAATTAGGACATGGATACTACAGTAATAGTTATTGTCATTGCGATAGTTCTGGGTTTTGGGGCGATGATTTTTGTGTTGAATCAAAAACTTGGCGCGCTTAAAAACGATCAGGCCAACAACTTTTTAAAAACCGATTTGGATAATTTGAACAAAGGTGTCGGCGAGCTCAAAGAAAGCTTGAACGAAAACATCAACAAAAAGTTGAATGACTCACAATCCGAAATGACTGCCAACATGCAAAAGCAGTTTGCCCAAAGCGCCAAAATTATCGGCGACGTAACGCAGCGACTTACAAAACTGGATGAAACCAACAAGCGTGTGGTTGACGTAGCAGACGAATTAAAAAGCTTGCAAAACGTATTGCAAAACCCAAAACAACGCGGGGTGCTGGGCGAATTTTATTTGGAGCAAATCCTAGAAAATTTACTGCCTGCTGGTTCGTTCGATTTACAGTACAAACTAAAAGACGGTTTTATCGTTGATGCAGTGGTGCATTTGGACGGCCGCGTGCTGCCAATTGATAGCAAGTTTAGTTTAGAAAATTACAATCGGCTGGTAGAAGCAAAAGGTCCTGAGCGCGCTCCGCTCGAAAAGGCGTTTAAAGACGACCTCAAAAAACGAATCGACGAAACCAGCAAGTATATTTTGCCCAAAAACGGCACGCTCGACCAAGCGCTGATGTTTATTCCATCAGAGGCAATTTACTACGATTTGCTGGCAAACAAAGTTGGCGCCGCCGGTGTGAGCGGTCGAAACCTCATGCAATACGCGGCTGTTGATAAGCGTGTAACAATTGTTGGACCAAGTACGCTCTCAGCCATGTTGCAAGTTATTGTTCAGGGATTAAAAAGCTTGGAAATTCAAAAAGATACCGAAGTCATCCGCAAGAACATCGAACAGCTGCAAAAGCATTTGCTAGCGTACGATACGCATTACAAAAAAGTTGGCAACAGTTTGGGCGCAACGGTGGGGCACTACAATAATGCTAGTCGCGAACTCGGCAAAATCGACAAAGACATCGTAAAAATCGGCGGCGGCGAAACCGTGCTGAATAACGACCTCATTGACCGCCCCGTAACTGACGACTAAGTAAGTGCTATGCGTTGAACGCAAAAAACGAGATTTGTTTTTTGTAAAAAATTAGCCCGGTAGCGATGCTGGCAACGTGGCCGATCATCGGAATAGTGATTTCCTCGCCATATCCCACTTTAGTATCGGCGACTGGCACGCGGCCGTCCCACAA
>CAZDDV010000037.1:0-3772 GCA_964504275.1 uncultured Candidatus Saccharibacteria bacterium
AGTCAGAGTCATTAACAATGTCCAGACCTCCCCCACAGTCTGAATAGTACGTACTGTCTTGACCGACGGTCCAACAATATTTTCTATAAGGTCCGACTCCGTTGTAACTATCTTTGCCACCAAGAATATGTGTTTGCATTCCTAGTTGCTTGCCGTCTGTTTTTCTCTTCCAGCTCAGTGATTGGCTCATGCCAGCTTTTGGAATTGCTTGTGGTGAAAAAGAACTTCTAGAAGATTCGTCCTTGGCTAGTCTTGCAAGCTCACTACCCGTAGACCAAAAGTTGAAAACTAATCGAGTTTCTGTGCCCGGGTGATCTCGCGCAATTTGCTCGGCCGTTGCAGATTGACCATTTTTATCAAGCACTGCGATGTAGGCACAAACGGCATTATTAGTAACTCCAGATTTTCCTACTGAACCAGTTTCTTCCGGACCGCGTATATCAGCTAGGCTGTTGAAATTTGTACTTGCCTCTACTTTTTGACTTACGCGCTTGCCCGTTAACGGGTCGGTGATCTGTATATCAAAAACTTGTGAGCGAATTTTTGCACTTGGAGAAAGTTCTCCTATAGTTTTAAGCTCAATAACTGTTGCCGCACCGTCTTTTACCTGTTTGCCATAGTTTGAAGTATCCCGCTGATGGATAGTAAGTTCTTTATCCGCACCGGTAAATACCCTACGGCCAGCCGATGCGAAGCTGCGGTAGACGAAGAAGCCGCCGATGAGGGCTACAACTAGAATAAGAATTACGATGATTAGTTTGTTGTTGCTGTTTGATTTAAGTTTGCTGGTACCGCCAATTTTTGCGCGATTTGGTTTTGCTGTAGTGCGTGCCGTATTTTTTTGAAACTTTTTATTTTAGTATTTAGTCTTATTGTAGCATAAGCGTATTGAAGTCAATAGCTCGGTTGTGTGCTACTGCACTTGTTACTGCATCAGGCTTTCGCCATAGAGTTTTAATTCTTCTAATAAATACTGTTGGTTTTTGGTGAGTGTTGTTTGCTGCGTGAGCTCTTCTAATCTGGCGAAGTATTTTTTGATTGCGGGTTCGTTACCTTCAAATAATTTGGATTGGACAAACTTTTCCCACGCAGCGCGTTCATCATCGTTCAAACTTTTTGGAAAGTTTCGCGCTTTGTACAGAGGCAATAATGCTTTGAGCCTAGAATCTTTGCATGATTCAACCAAATCAGAAAGTTCATCAGCACCAGCGGCGCGAACAGCAATCATGGCAGTTTTGTCGGTATCGCCAAAAAATCCATCGTACAATTGTGCGTCAACTGATTTTTCGTCTTGCAAAAACGAAGCTTGCTGTTTTTTGTCCATGATTTCAAGCGCCTTTAGCACATTTACTACAAACTGCTGATTGCTGCGGAGTTTAGCCAAGTTATTATTGAGCGTTTGAATATCTAGCTGTAAACGCTTTTTGCTTGCGTCGTCTAAAACTGCGAGCGGCGCAATTGCTGGACAGTGATTAAACTGCAAGGTTTTTACTGGTAAACGCGGATCATCAGCATTTTTGTCGGTAACTTTTTTGTAGCGCCAGGCATCGACTAATTGTTCGGGTGTCATCTTCATAAACGGTTCGGGGTCATGGCGCAAATCATAGACCAGCGCGCCGCCGCGCTTTGGATGATCGGCAATTTTGACCACGACAGTTGTTTTTTCAAACTCCGCTGGGTATTTTCCACTGCTGTATACAAATGCTTCCGGTTTATTTATAAGCCCGGTGATTTTAGATTTGTCACGCATCGATAGCAAAAAGTCGAATAGTTTTGGTTGCTTGGTTTTGATAAGTCTTGCCAGATCAATCGTCGCCATAACATCGCTGAGCGCATCGTGAGCGTTAGTGTGATCAAGATTATTTATCGACGCTAGCATCTCTAAACGATTGGCAGATTTTCCGGCAGAATCTACCGGCCATTTTATGCCTTCGGGCCTGAGCGCGCGCGTCATTCGAACTACATCCAGCAAATCCCATTTGCCGCGACCATCTTTCCACTGCCACTCATACGCGTCGTAGAAATTTCGGTACTGCAAGAATCGCATAAACTCATCATCGAAACGAATGCTGTTAAAACCAACAAAAATTGTGCCAGGAGTTGCAACTTCGTCGTTAAAAATCTTGGTAAATTCGCGCTCGGTTATGCCATCAGCGATTGTTTGTTGCGGTGTAATACCAGTAACCAAAATGGCGTCCGGCCCGGGTAGAATGTCCTCGCTAAGTTTTATCAAAATGTTGACCGGCTCGCCAACTGGATTTAAATCCATGTCGATGCGCTGGCCGCCAAACTGCATAATGCGGTCGGCTCTAGCGCTAAATCCGCTGGTTTCTAGGTCATAAAAAAAGAATGTCGTGTGCATGAAGCATAGTGTACACCACTTTTTAGATTTTTTCGGCGCCCGTTAGTATTCGAGTTCGGCTGTGTTATCAGCACCAATAATAATTTTTTGTTCGGGCTCAATACCGCGTTTTTTAAGTTCCCGCATAATGCCCATTTTGCGCATAATATCCCGCAGTCGTTGCTGACCATGAAAATCTGCAACGTCTGTGCGGCGCGCAAATTTCTCGATTTTTTTGCCGGTCACCACAAAATGATCTTTTACTTTTTGGATTTCGAATGAATGCTCTGGCGCTTCGAACGTCAAAACTGGCACTTCGTCTTTTTTATCCTTGGCTTGCTTGGCGCGTTCTTTTTGCACGACTTTTTCTGCCGCGCGCATGAGTTCGGTTACTCCTTGTTTTGCCTGGGCCGAGATTGCAAAAATCTGAGTGTTTTTTGGCGCAACTTTTTTGAGCTCGGCAATTTTTGCCTGGACCATTTCGTCATCTAAGCCCTCGATTTTATTAAGCGCAATCAGTTGCGGTTTGTGAGCCAAGTCGATTTCGTAATCTTGTAGTTCTTTCTGGATAACAGTGTAGGCGTCGGCGACGTCATCATTGTAAGCATCAACTAAATGAATCAAAACGCTCGTTCGTTCGACGTGACGCAAAAATTCGTCGCCCAAGCCTTTGCCCTGGCTTGCGCCCTCGATAAGCCCTGGAATATCGGCAACTAATAAATCTTTGTCTTTGGCGATTGTCACCATGCCCAAATTTGGTTTAAGCGTCGTAAACGGATAGTTCGCGATTTCTGGCCGGGCATTGCTGCTACTTGCTAACAGCGTAGATTTGCCGGCGTTCGGCATTCCGACGAGCCCAATATCTGCAATAAGTTTAAGCTCAAACTTTACCGTGAACTCTTGGCCCGGCTCGCCCTTTTCGGCCACACGCGGTGCTTGGCGAGTCGAAGAAATAAAGTGCGCGTTACCAAAACCACCGTCGCCACCTTTGGCAATAATTGCTCGCTGCCCAATAATCGTCAGGTCGGCTAAAACTAAACCGTCGCCTGTTGCGATGACAGTTCCGAGCGGTACGGCTAGCTCTAAATCTTGGCCATTGCGGCCATTTTTTTTGCGCTCGTTACCGTTTTGACCAGGTTCGGCCTTAAGCTGCTTTTGATGCCGATACGTCGCCAGCGTGTCTTGGTTGTTAGAGGCGATTGCTATAATATCGCCGCCGTTTCCGCCGTTTCCGCCGTCTGGACCGCCATGATCAATATATTTTTCAGTACGAAAACTCACCACGCCGTTTCCGCCGTCGCCCGCCTTAATCTTTACCTCTGCATTATCAACAAACATATATGTAAATTATACCACAATTTCACAGAGGTAGCCAATGGTAACACCCTAGGCATGTAGCGTTTCAGGATTGAGGACGATGCTAGGCGACAG
>CAZDDV010000038.1:0-3618 GCA_964504275.1 uncultured Candidatus Saccharibacteria bacterium
GTCAAAATATATTCCGTCAGCAATTTCGTAAACATACCCTTTGCCATACAATTCCTCGACAAATGCAATTTGCTGCGGAATATAATCCGTGGCTCTTGGGAGATGATCTGGTTTCGTAAGCCCTAGCAAGTCATACGCTTCGTGGTCGGCAATTTTTATGTACTTGTTTGCGACATCCCAGGCTGTCGTTCCTTCGCGGAGCGCACTTTTTAGTATTTTGTCTTCGCCAGCGTCTTCGTCAGAAGTTAGATGTCCGACGTCTGTAATATTTTGAACGCGTTCAACGTCAAGTTTGCCAGCTACTAGCGTTCGAACCAAAATATCCCAGTATATGTAGGCGACCCAGTTACCGATGTGTGGTTGCGAATAAACAGTTAGGCCACAGGTGTAGAGTTTGATTTTTTTATCTGTTAGCGGCTTAACCTCTTCAAGTTGCCGAGTCATTGTGTTGTAGAGTTTCATGATTAGTCCTGTTTGAGTTTATCGAGCAGTTCGCTTGCAAGCTTAATACATTCAGATTTTACTTGTGCGAGCGGTCGGCCGTCCTGAATTTTGAAACCTGCTGCGTAGGCGTGTCCGCCGCCACCAAAATGTTCGGCCAATTTGTTTGCAATTGCTCGGCCATAGTTGCAGCGAATTTTTGCGGTTAGTTTGCCGTCTTTGTACTCTTTAAATGCAATGACGACGTCAGTTCCCTCGGTTAAACGCATGTCATCAATCACGAGCATAGATGGATTGTAGGCTTGGCTGTATTGTTCGATTTCTTTCCACGGAATGGTAATGGTCGCAACGCGGCTTTTGTCGTGGTATTCGACTCGTTGTAGTAGTTCGCCTTTGTAGCGCACGAGTTCGACGCTTTTTCGCATGAGTTCGCGGCGGGCGTTGTCGATTTCGGCCAGTTTTACGCCGCGCTTGACGAGTTCAGATATGATTTCGATACTGCGCGCGCTGGTACCTTCGCTCATTAATCCTAAACTGTCAGCCAAAATTGATGTGGCGATCATGTTGCAAGCGTTGATGTCTAATTTCCAGTCGTTTTCGACTGCAATTTCGTAAATTGTCTCGCCGGTTGAAACGGCTTTTTTGTCGTTGATCACAACGTTTGCAAAATCAATCGAATTTTCGACGTCGTGATGATCGATGATGACGCATGGTTTTGCTGCAATCCATGCTAATTGTCCGGATTTGTCGGCAGTTTCGAGAAGCGATTTAGAGCTGCAATCTACAATAATACTGGCGTCGAACTGCGGCGGAATGTCTTTGACGACACGGTCCCAGCCAGTTAGATAGCGCAAATAGGTCGGCATGTCGATGCCACAGTACATGTGCGGTTCTTTACCCATGTCGTGTAAAATTTGCTCAAGTGCCAAACTGCTGGCCAAACTATCGCCGTCAGGATTGTCTGCCTGAATAATAACAATGCGCTTGGCATTATCCAAAATCTCTAGTAAATCTTTCGTACTCATTTGTTTTTAGTATAACCTAGGCTTGAGCCGAGATGTAGGGCTTTATTGCATCAAGCACCGAAGGGTGCGGCCAGGCAAGCTCGTTTGATGTAAAAACATCAGGTGTTTTCCAGACGATATCTTCCAGATCGTCATCTGGTTTCATATCACCATCCCAGCCATGTATCAAAAATACAGTAACCGTTGTTGACGTGTTTGGACCGTACTGGTTTGTATATGCGGCGATAACTTCGTGGTCTGTTAACGTGATTCCGAGCTCTTCGTGCATTTCACGCTTTATCGCATCAACTGGTTGTTCTCCGTAGTCCAAGAATCCGCCAGGCAAAGAAAGTTTGCCTTTTGCTGGTTCTTGGCCGCGAATGCCGAGTAGCACTTTACCGTTTTTTATAAAAACAGCGCTCGCGGCTGCACGGGGGCTATTGTAAATCTCGTGATTCTGCTCGCAGACATAACGAGTGTTGGAGTCTTTTCTGAGCGTACTACCGCACAATGCACAAAAATTTAACTTCATAAATTTGTTCTTCCTTCCAATGCTCGGCCTAATGTTATCTGGTCTGCGTATTCTAAGTCAAGCCCGATTGGCAATCCGCGCGCAAGTCTTGTCAGCGTAATTTTGTGATTCTCAAGTTCTTTTTGGATATACAATGCAGTCGATTCGCCCTCCACGCTAGCATTAATTGCTAAAATAACCTCAGTTACTTCGTCGTCATCGATGCGTTTAAGCAATGGCTGGATATGTAATTGCTCTGGGTTGACTCCATCAATTGGCGAAATCAGTCCGCCCAATACATGATACGTGCCTTTGTATTGCCCTGTTTTCTCGATCGCTACGATGTCAAGTGGCTCGGCAACAACAGCTACGACTTTTTTATCTCGCACTGGGTCGCTGTACAACTCGGACACTCCTGCACCTTTTTGTATGAGTGCAAAAGTCTTAGGGCAATAGTCGACGTTTTGGTGCAGATTATTGAGTGAGTCGGCCAATTTCTTGCTACGCGTAGAATCAGCTCGTAACAAAAAGTATGCATATCGTTCTGCACTACGCGGTCCGACACCAGGGAGTGTTCCCAGCGCTTCAATAAGATTTTGTAGTGCTGGCGGCAGAATTTGCATTATTTTACTAGAGTCCGAGGTTTCCGAGTGCACCCATCAGCGGTTGCATTTTTTCTGCGGCCAATTTTTGGCTTTGTGCGATTGCGTCTTTGATTGCATCTTCTACCCAACGTTCTAGTTCGCCAATGTCATCAAGATCGACGGATTCTGGATCGATGTGAATTTTTTTGATTTTTTGCTCGCCAGTGATTTCTACGCGAACTGCTCCGTCACCTGCTTCAACGACGATAATTTCTTTTTGTAATTCTTTTTGCAATTTCTTGGCTTTTAACAACATTTTTGCTTGGTCAAATCTACTCATAATTATTTCTCCATTTTATGCGGGTACATTGATTATAACAGATTGTCGCGGTGATGTTATCGCAGTTGGTGTATGAATGTTCGATTCGTTGCCTGGCTGCCGCTCCAAGCCACAAAGTAGCGTTGAATGTGATAGTTACCCACAACCACAATCGCTAGTGCAATCATGACCGTGCCAGCAATTCGTGCCAGTGGATTTTTTGGGAACACCGTAGACCATTGTTGTAGTAGCAAGCTTAATCCAGCCGCCATAACAATATATGTTAGTGGTAGCAATATAACGATAAACTCTAACCCGCCAAACGTCATCAGAAACGCTGTGACGCCAAGTGAACAAAGTAAAACAAGCGTACGAGTCATCTTGAGTCGGAAATAGTACCAATATCCACCGAGGACAACCATGACAAGGCTGAACACATCGAGTAATGGCAGTCTTCCCAGGTTCATGTTTGGCAAGTAGGGCCCCTGGGTTGATAGAAATACCGGGATGAGCACCACGCGCTTGAGCCATTCAATCGGTACAAATTCCGCGGTGATCCCCAGCACACGTATTCCAAGTAATGGCTCCATCGCAACAGCATACAAAAGAGGAGCGATAAGAACTGAAAGCGCTATCAAGAGAAGAATCTGCCATATTGCCGGCAGCGTTTTGATAAGTTGCAAAACTAACTTTCGCCGAATGAGCGCAAGTGTTGCGACCAGCAGGACCATTCCCGGAACATATAATGCACAGGTACTG
>CAZDDV010000039.1:0-3333 GCA_964504275.1 uncultured Candidatus Saccharibacteria bacterium
CTCAAAATAGTTAGCGATCTTTGCCAAACCCGCATGAGTAGCCCACCCCATTGCATACCAAATCACAAACGCGATACCAGCCGTCAATACTAGCTCGCTCATTGTAGGTGACGCCATCGCCGTCGTTGTAGCGGGCGAAGCAAGCGAACTGCCGCCGCCACTACTAAAAAGCGACGCCACCAAAAGAAGAATACTCAACGCAATTATCAACCAAGCAAACAAAAGCAAAACCAATCCTGGCGTCGCAATAAGTTGTACGACGTGGTACTGCAATCCATGCACAAATTCTGTTTGTTTTTTACCCATGCATGTATGATACAAGACATTGTGAACGACACCTGCTATTGAATAATTACTAAAGATATTGTATGATATTGCAATGAGTGTGAATCCTGAACAGTTAAGCGTCCTGTACCAATTTTGTGGTGCCGGCGATATGCGTGGTGGTGTTCAAGATGCCGTTAACACTATGGGCGGCTACATGAAAAATGCCGGTCACGACATTGATGTTTTTATTGGCACTGCCGATGACCCCGACCAGGTTGCCGTAAACTTTTCTAATTTTGCCGAGCACCAAAGGTCAGTGCTCGGCGGCGGAAACCACTACACCAGCGAAAATGGCAGCCAAAATCCTCTCGGTGATGTTGTAATGCCAGGATTTATAAAACAAGCTTTTAGCGAAGTTGGCCCCGATCTTGTTCATATTCAGGCACCGTGGATGCCTCACATCGGCGGCCTTGTACTCGGTGCTGCACGCAGAGCTGACGTTCCGGCAATTGCAACATGGCATATTCATTCCGAGGAACGAAAAGTTAACGCCGCCCTACATGCCAGCCGCGTCATTAATCATGGTGTTATAAAAAATCTTGCTGCCATGATTGCCGTATCACAACCAGCCGAAGACCATATGCGCAAAACATATAAGTACGATGGCCCTGTGCACCAGATTCCAAATAGCATTGATGTGCCCGCATTTGCCAATGCAAAACCGTTCGAAACCGACGTGCTGTTCAAAGGATACGATCCTGGTAACAACTTTATAATTTCGTTTGTCGGACGCCCTGATCCCCGCAAAGGCTTGGGCGAGCTGCTGCAAGCCACCGCCAGTTTGCGCAAAAAACAACCCCATATTCAATTAGTAATTGGCGGAAATGGCCCCGAGCTAGACGAATATAAAAAACTTGCCCGAGAACTTGGTGTTGCCGACATTGCGTACTTTTTGGGCGAGATATCCAACGAAGCCAAAGCCCGATTATTCGCCAGTAGCGATATTGCCGCACTTCCGGCCATGTATGGAGAATCTCAAGGAATCGTGCTGCTCGAAGCCATGGCGGCGGGAGCCCGTGTGGTAATTGGTGGCGATAATCCTGGTTACCGTAGCGTGCTGGGTGAAATTGATGCAAGCGACATTGTACTTGTCGATCCTAGAAATTCTGGAAAATTTGCCAAAACTATGGCGGCGGCGCTAGATCCAATGCTGCGTGCGAATATTTTTGAACAGCAGCAAAAACTCGTCCAGAAGTACGATACAGCCGTAGTCGGACAGCGCATTTTAGATTTGTATAAATCAATCGTCTAGCCAGAAAGAACAATATAATAATTTCCCACGACCAAACCCAAAAATGGGTTTAATTGATGTAGTGTGTTTTTTGGTCGAAGGTATAAATTGGTAGTTTAAGATAACAAAAAATACTTAAAAATCGGCGAGACGGTTTCCGCGGCGCCATTGTTTGATTGCGGCTTTGTACGGCAAAAAGTTTTTGAATATCCATTTGTCTGCTTGGCGGCGAGCCAACCAAGCGCGCGTGCCGCTCCATTGATACTTGTCAGTTTGTAGCACCGCCCAGTTTGGCCCAACCGGAATCACGTAGGTTGGTTTTCGTGGTCGATAGCTTGCTGGCTTTTTGTTTTTGCTAGCCCGAATTAAATTGCCAGCCACAAAGTTTGCATCATGCAATGCGGTTTGCGCCATGCCGGTATACGGCGTGAATGCATTATCACCAATGACGTAAACATTGCCGTAAGCGGTAGCTCGCATGTATTCGTCTACTTTTACCCGGCCTTTTTCCATCGTGAATACTTTTGGGTGTTGCGAGTAAAAATCCACGCCGCGGCTGCCGGCTGTCCAGACAATGACGTCGGCCATAATGTCCTCGCCGCTCAAGCAAACTTTGCCTTGCTCGCACGAATTAACCTTGGTATTTAGCCGCAGTTCTACGCCAAGTTCGTGCAGGCGTTTGTATGCCCGAGCCGATAAAATTGGATCAAGATTTGGCAGTACTCGGTCGGCGCCTTCAATCAACATAACTTTTGGCTCGGCTGCCTTATTGCCGTATTTTTGCGCCACCATGTGCGCATAATGTTGCAGTTCGCCAGCAAGTTCAACGCCGGATGCGCCGCCGCCAACCACGGCGATTCCTGGTTTGCTGCCTGGGTCGCGGAACAATTTAGTCAAAGTATTCCTAAGCGCAATGGTTTGGGTAATTGTAGTCAGCGCAAACGAGTGCTGCTCCATACCCTCAATACCAAAATAATTAACAACGTTTCCAAGCGCCAAAATCACCGAATCATAATGATATTCGTTGCCGTCAACGCTAATCAGGCGATTTTTTGCCGGATCAATCCGCGCAATCGTGTCCAATACAAACTCCACATTGTGGGCTCGTTTTAGTATTTCTTTAATTGGAATCACGACTTCCATGGGCGAACGCCCGGTTGCCGAACGATACAATGCGCCGTGATATTCAAAATTATTTGTGCTGCTAATGAGCGTTACTTCAAAGCCTTTTTTGTTAGCAAGTTCCAGCGCCGCTTTGCAGCCACCAAAACCACCACCAACAATAACTATTTTTTGTGCTTGTTTTTGTTTATTCATGCTTGTGCTTATTATAACAAACCATGCCTGATATAGTGTTAGTAATGAAAAATATGAATGGAATTTATGTGCCGGGATTGGGCGATGAACGCGCGATGGGTCAAGATGCAGCGGTGCGCGATTTTGCCAAGTACAGCATTGATTTTGCCTACCACCCCGTCAATTGGGGCGATAAAGAACCGTGGGTGCCAAAGTTAGCCCGACTCAATGATCACGTCAGCGAACTGCACGAGCAAAATGGCGGGCCAATTGTACTTATGGGCAGCAGCGCTGGCGCTAGCGCGATTTTTCATGCAGCAGCCGCACAGCCAGAAAAAGTAGCGGCAGTTATTTCTATTTGCGGTAAAATTCAAAATCCTGACACGCTCAAAACTGAAGATTTCGTAGTAAACCCAGCGTTCGAAGAATCGCTTAATAGTTTGCACAAAAGTGTCGCCAAACTCCGCGCAACTCACCAA
>CAZDDV010000040.1:0-2850 GCA_964504275.1 uncultured Candidatus Saccharibacteria bacterium
GAACTGATCGCCGAGCACGGCAGCGGCAGTTTTCGCGATAGCATTAGTTTGCTTGATCAAGTTGGACACACGGCTGACACCATAACGGCCGAGACGATTCGTCAAACGCTCGGGATTCCGCCAAAATCGGCGCTCATAAATGTGGCCGAACATATCAAAAACGGCGACGTGCCAGCGCTGATGCAAGAACTGAGCCAGCTACGCGAGCAAGGGTATCAAGCGGGGCCAATCGCTAACCAACTTTCTGCGTTACTTCGAAGTGATGCGGTAAACGGGAAATCGACAGAAGCTGAACTAGCGTTGCTGCACAAACTCATCAACGTACCGACCTCGCACGAGCCAACAACCTACTTGGAGTTAAGCGTACTCGAAGCAGCAATGAGCGTAAACGGTCCGGTAGCCCCACGAACACCAAAACAAACAGTAAAACCCAAAATTGTCGAAGAGATCATCGAGCAGCCACCAACACAAACAGCTGACGAACAAGCAGCAGAGCGCGAAGAACCAATCGCCGACATTGTTACCGTCGTACCTGAAGAACCAACCGAACAAAAACCAGTGAAGAAGCCGACGGAGACCACGCCAGCAGGAATCTGGCCGCAAGTCTTAGAACAGCTCAAGGGAAATCATAATACGCTTTACGGCGTCGCAAGAATGGCGAACGCGACACTCGATAACGACACGCTCACGTTGACATTTGGGTTTGGGTTTCATCAGCGTCGCTGTAACGAAGATCGAAATCGTACAATTATCTCTGGGATTATTAAGCAAATATCGGGCAAAAATTTGCAAGTTACCTGCGAACTAGATACGAATACGCCAAAACCAAAACAACAAAAGCCTGTCGCTAAAACACAAACCGAACACGCGGCGCCAAAGTCTGCTACACTAGAATCAATAACAGAGGTATTTGGTGGTGGGGAACTGTTGGACTAACAATGAACCCAGACGCATCAAAAATTCCCCCACAAAACACCGAAGCCGAAGCCAGCTTGCTCGGCGCAATTCTTATCGACAGCGACGCGATTGTCAAAATCGCCGACTCGATCAACGCGAACGATTTTTATGACGAAAAGCATCAACGAATTTTTGAAGCTACCAAACAACTATACGAACGCCACAGCCCGATTGACGTACTGACATTGACCGACCACCTAAAAGCCGCTGGACTAATCGATATGGTCGGCGGCGCATCATACTTAACAGAACTAACGAATTACGTTCCAACTGCGGCGCACGTCGAGCAATATGCTGAAATTGTAGCTCAAAAAGCGTTACGCCGGCGGCTTATCAAAGCGAGCCAAAATACTGTCGGGCTGGGCTTTGACGAGTCTAAAAACCTGCAAGAACTGATTGAAGAGGCTGAGGCAAACTTATTCGAGATCAGCCAAGTGCACGTCAGCCAGGACGTCGTGAGCCTGGAGACAATCCTCTCTGACAGTTTTGACAGGCTGGACGAACTTCACAAAGATAAAGGCAAAATTCGCGGTGTGCCAACCGGGTTCAAGGATTTAGACAACATTCTGGCTGGTTTGCAGCGATCTGACCTTTTTATTCTTGCGGCGCGGCCTTCGATGGGTAAAACTGCGCTGGCACTCAACCTTGCCCACAATGTCGCCACGAAAGCTGGCGTACCAGTGCTGATGTTTAGTCTAGAAATGAGCAAAGAGCAGTTGGTCGACCGTATGCTGGCAGCCGAATCCGGCGTCGACGCGTGGGCACTTCGAACCGGAAACCTCAGCGACAGCGACTTCGAAAAAATCGGACAGGCTATGGGAACATTATCGGAGGCACAAATTTATATTGATGACTCTCCCGGTATTACAGTCAGCGACTTGCGCACCAAGGCTCGCCGCGAAGCGCACCAACACGAACTTGGATTGGTCATCGTGGATTATTTGCAGCTGATGAGTGGTGGTAGTCGATTTGGCGGTGAGAGCAACCGCGTTCAGGAAATTTCTGAAATTTCACGCGGCCTTAAAGGAATCGCCAGAGAATTAAATGTGCCAGTTCTTGCACTCAGTCAGCTGAGTCGATCTGTCGAAAGCCGCAATCCACAAATCCCGCAGCTATCTGACCTTCGCGAGTCTGGGTCAATCGAGCAAGATGCTGACGTTGTGGCGTTTATTTACCGCGAAGAATATTACAAGCCCGACACTGAGCGAAAAAACATCACCGATATTTTGATCAAAAAACACCGTAACGGCCCAACTGGAAATGTCGAGTTGTACTTCGAAAAAGAGAAACAGCGATTCCGCTCGCTCGACACTCGACACTCGTCTGCATTTGATACTAAAGAGTAGATAAATTATACTGGTGCTTAATCTATGAGGTTTCTTCCGAAAAAACTACAAGCATATGCGCCAAATTGGCGTTCTGTCGCGGCTATTATGGTTGTGATTACTCTGGCGGTTGGGTTGCTTGGCTATAAACTCAGCAGCTTAACGGTTGGCATGAGCGCTCAAGAAGTTCAGTTTGTTAATAGCGCCTCTACGATCCAGTCCATTATGAGCGATCCATTATTTTTGCCACAAAAATTACCGCTACTGTTTTTGCATGCGGTCGATCTTGCTACGCCTTGGACAGCTCGGTTGGTGTCTACGGGTTTTGCGCTTGCGAGCGCCGTACTGTTGTATCTGTTGATCAAACAGTGGCACACCCGGCGTATGGCGGTCATAACGAGTGCGTTATTTGTAAGCTCTAGCTGGTTTTTGCAAGTCGGGCGAATTGCTAGCCCGCAAATTTTATACATATTTTTTACTCTGGCACTCATTTATATGTATACACTCAAGAGTACTTCCAGCAAAAAACGTCTTGCTGTGCTTATTGCGATCGTCAGTACCTGTGCAT